>JAKFXL010000045.1 GCA_021731365.1 Gammaproteobacteria bacterium
TAGGATGAGGCATGGCTGGCGACTCCAGATGGTTGCGAATTGTGTGGTAACAATCAGCTTATCATCTCGCCAGCCTTCTTATTTCTTCAATAGGTTAGTGGCTTTTCATGCGCTGCTATGGCTTAAGTAAGTGCCATTCGGGACAGACCCAATGCTGTTCATTTAGCGAATCTCCGTTCGTCCTGAGCCTGTCGAAGGACTCTGGATGGGTGGCTGGTGGTTCGACAAGCTCACCACGAACGGCTAAGTGAACATCATTGGGGACAGACCACGGTTTAATAAGTTCTGCTACTCTGCCTTATCCATCCTCAACCCGCCGGAGTCCTTTATGCCACGCCGCGCCCGCATTACGTTGCCGAATGTCCCCACCCATCTCATCCAGCGTGGCAATAACCGCCAGCCCTGCTTTTTTGCCGATGAGGATTATCGGCGCTATCTCGATTGGCTGGCGGAGTATGCCGGTAAAACGGATTGCCGGATTCATGCTTATGTTTTGATGACCAATCATGTACATCTGTTGCTTTCATCTGACCGCACGGATGCTTGCAGTGGGTTGATGAAATCTCTGGGACAGCGTTATGTGCAGTATGTGAATCGCGTTTATCGACGTAGCGGGACGTTGTGGGAGGGGCGTTTCCGTTCGTGTCCGGTTCAGGAGGAGGCTTACTTGTTGGGTTGCCAGCGTTATATCGAGTTAAATCCGGTGCGGGCCAATATGGTGGAGCATCCCGCTGAATATCGTTGGTCAAGTTACCGCGCCAATGCGCAGGGTGAAGTGGAGCGTCTGGTTCGGCCGCATCCGCTGTATACAACGCTGGGTGGTGATGCTGATTCCCGGCAAGCGGCTTACCGCGAGTTGTTTCGTTATGAACTGGAGCCGGGCATGGTGGATGAGATTCGTCGGGCGACCAATGGCAATTTTGCGCTGGGTAATGAACGTTTTGCGGCGCAGGTAGCGGAGATGATTGGCAGGTGCGCGTCGCCAGGGCAATCCGGGCGACCGCGCAAGCCGGTAGTAGGTGGATCGGGCGAGCTGCCTTTTTGAGTCAAAACCGTTGCCTGTTTCCTCACCGTTACGTCAAGCGGGACATCTACTCTTTGGATTGGCGTGGTGATCCCGCAATGGCCATTGGTGGTGATTGATATGCGTCCGATTACGCTGCGCTAATCGCACCTACGAGCTTTGAAAAATAAACAGTCAATTGACAGTTTTATGGAGTTGGCGCGTAGCATTTATTAGTTAAGGTGTAGATAAAGCGCCCACCTGCATTGTCCTGTGGTGGGCGCTTTTTTATATGAAGGATTAAGCAGAAATAGGATTAATGGGTTTTTAAATTTCGACGTTTTTATGTGGCTTTTTTTGGAGATGATGATGCGTGGTAGATTTATTGGTATGGCACTCGTGGTCATCGGCTTTCTGTTGGGTATTTTTTTTGTAGTTACGTTTATCTCGCTTTCAGATGCGTTGCCTGAATATCGTGCAGGGTTAGCCGCAGGCCTTGTGCCGGGCAACTCACTCACGCCAGATGAATGGCTGAACTCCAAACGCATCCCGCTTATTATGTTTTTGATTTTATCTCTGTTGCTCGTTATTGCAGGTTGTTTGGTTGCGCTCGGCTCTCGTTTAGCACCTGCTGTTAGCTTGGGGGCAGCTATGTACGCGGTTATCTCTTACGTGTTTGTGGTTCGTTTTAGTACAGAGTATGGAGGCGTTGATTTTGTTGTTATTTTATTTTTGTTGCTCATTTTATTAGGCGTGGCAACCTTTGTTAGCTTGAAACCAGCCAAGTAGGGTGGGCACGCCTTTTGTGCCCACGCGGATCAACTCAGCAACAATACACCATCACAACACCCGTCTATCAACCTCAGCCAGCCGCCGTCTCTGCATCACCATATAACGCACCTTCATCACCACGATGACCAGTGCCAGTAGCAGGGTGATGCTGTTGGCGATGATGATCGGCAGTGCCCCGAGTGCAATGCCGTAGAGCAGCCACAGCAGTACGCCGCTGGTGAAGAGTAGGAACATCGCCAGGGAGATATCTTCGGCCGAGCCGGAGCGCCAGGTTTTGACCACTTGGGGGATGAAGGCGAGGGTGGTGAGTGTGCCGGCAGCGGTGCCGATGAGGTCGACTGGGGTCATGATGTGGCTCGTTTTGGGTTGGGGCGAGTATAGGGTGTATCTGTGTGTCGGCCTAGTTTCGGGTATATTTGGTTCCCTTTGATGTTGTGTGGATGTGATGTTGATGGAGAGTCTGTTATTTAATTTTTCAGCCATTCAGATTGGCCTGACGCTGCTGCTGTTTGTCTGGACCGGCTTTGTCCGCAGTGGCCTGGGGTTTGGTGGGGCGGCGTTGGGGTTGCCGTTGATGCTCTTTATTTATGATCAGCCGATCTTCTGGTTGCCGGTGATTGGTGCCCATCTGCTGTTTTTTTCGGCGCTGACGTTGCGTACCCGGTTGCACAATATTGACTGGCGTTACCTGAAGCAGTCGGCCCTCTGGATTATTCCGGCGGCGCTGGTGGGGGTGTTTGGTCTGATCACGCTGCCCAACCAGTGGCTGCTGATCTTTATCTATTCGGTGTCGCTGCTCTACGCCCTGATGTGGCTGCTGGATGTTGCCATTAATAGTAATAAGGGGTGGGTCGATAAGTTGCTGTTGGTGGTGGGTGGCTATGTGGCGGGTACGTCGTTGACGGGTGCGCCGCTGATGGTGGCGGTGTTTATGCGTAATGTCTCCATTGCTCAGCTGCGTAACACACTGTTTGTGCTCTGGTTTGTGCTGGTGGGCATTAAGATGTCCACGTTTGCGCTGTTGGGGGTGGCATTACACTGGCAGACGGCGTTGCTATTGTTGCCGGCGGCGGCGGTGGGCCATGTGATCGGTTTGAGGGTGCACGACCTGATTATGAAAAACGATCGTCTTTTCAAGCGGGTAGTGGGTGGTGTGCTGGTGGTGATTAGTCTTCTGGGGTTATGGAGTTTATGACAGGGGCATGTTGAGTCCAGATGGGTTAAAGGACTGTTGTGCAGCTGTTTCACTCTATGCCTATGTATGGCGAGTTGATAATGGGAGGTTGAGGGTATATGAAGCAGATTCAGGTCATGCTGTTTGCGGTGCTGGCATTGGTGTCGATGGCGGGTTATGGCCAGGAGAGTGCGACAGAGGAGCAGAAGATCACGGATTTGATCAAAAACCTGGCGGTGTTAACCGATTTGGCCGATGGCTGCGGTGAGCAGATGAACTATTACGGCAAGAAGGCGCTGCAAGGAAAGCTCTGCAAGCAGTTTAAAAGTGATTTTTCAGCACAGTGGCCCAGCCGTGAGGCGCTGCAGGATGTGGTGGTGAACTACATCAGCCGCCTTAATAAAGGGACGCTTGAGTGTGATCACTGTCGTTTGGTGTTGCAGCGGGTGGAGGAGTTGCGGATTACCCTGATCTATTATCTCGACTACATGGATTATATGCAGGAGCTGTAAGCAGTAGGCGGGGCTGGTTTTATGGGCACACGTGCTTGACTTATCCCCCGGATAGCCCGACAACCCTACTGTATGGAGACCTTACTTAACGCCTTTGCTGTGCTGTTTATCGTCATTGACCCGATTGGGGTGGCGGCAATCTTTGCTGCCCTGAGCCGGTCCCACACCATACCCGCGCGGCGGCGTATGGCGATCATCGCCACGCTGCTGGCGGGTACCATTCTGTTGGTCTTCCTGGTGTTTGGCGATGCGTTACTGAGGTTGCTGGGCATCACACTGCCGGCCTTTCGTATTGCGGGCGGCGTACTGCTCTTTCTGCTTGCCATCGACATGGTGGTGGTGCGCCAGTCGGGGCTGCGCAGCACCACCTCGCGGGAGCAGCTGGAGGCGGAGCAGAAGGCGGATCTCTCCGTCTTCCCTCTCGCTTTTCCGCTGATTGCCGGGCCGGGGGCTATCACCACGGTGCTGTTGATGTCGGCCCGGGCCGATGGTGTGACGGATGTGGTTGGATTGGGATTGATTATTGTGCTGGTAATGGCGCTGACGTTGGTCTGCCTGCTGTTTGCCGCCGCGCTGTCTCATCGCCTGGGGGAGACTGGGGCGAATGTCATCAGCCGTTTGATGGGACTGCTGTTGGCCGCGCTGGCGATGCAGTTCATTCTGGATGGGTTGCGTACCGGATTATTGGGCTAGTCGTGCTAAAATAACCGCCTTTTTGCATATATATAGAGTGTGGCGGTCACCGATGTCAAAATTCGCAGAGTTACTCCAGCAACGTATTCTTATTCTTGATGGCGCTATGGGCACCATGATCCAGCGTTATTCGCTGACTGAGGCGGACTATCGTGGTGAGCGCTTTGCCGATTGGCCCAGTGACCTGAAGGGTAATAATGATCTGTTGGTGATGACCCGGCCGGAGGTGATCAAGACGATCCACAGCGAATACCTGGAGGCAGGCGCTGACATTATCGAGACCAATACCTTCGGTGCCAACGCCACCACCCTCAACGCCTTTGGCATGGGTGCACTCAATTACGAGATGAACGTTGCCGGTGCCCGTGTGGCGCGGGAGGCGTGTGACGCCTATGCCACCCCGGATAAACCACGCTTTGTGGCTGGGGTACTGGGTCCGACGGACAAAACCTGCTCCATCTCGCCCGACGTGAACGACCCCGCCGCCCGCAAAATCACCTTTGACGAACTGGTCGCGGACTACTCTGACGCCACCCGTGGTCTGATCGACGGCGGCGCTGACGTTATTTTGATCGAAACCATCTTTGATACCCTCAACGCCAAGGCGGCGATCTTTGCGGTGAAGTCGGTCTTCGAAGAGCGCGGTATGGAGCTGCCGATCATGATCTCCGGCACCATCACCGACGCCTCGGGCCGTACCTTGACCGGGCAGGTCACGGAAGCGTTCTACAACTCACTGGCCCATGCCAATCCTATTTCGATCGGCCTGAACTGTGCGTTAGGTGCGGAAGAGTTGCGCCAGTATGTGGAGGAGTTGTCGCGTGTCGCCAACTGCTATGTCAGCGCCCATCCCAACGCCGGTCTGCCCAATCCATTGGCGCCGACCGGTTATGACGATACGCCCGAGAACATGGCGGGCCACATCAAGGAGTGGGCTGCCAGTGGTTTTCTCAACATCATCGGCGGCTGCTGCGGCACGTCACCCGCCTTCATCAAGGCGATTGCCGAGGCGGTCAAAGGGTTCGCGCCGCGCCAGATTCCGGCGATTCCGGTTGAGTGCCGCCTGTCGGGGCTGGAGCCGTTTAACATCCGGGCAGACTCGCTGTTTGTGAATGTCGGCGAACGTGCCAACGTCACCGGCTCGGCCGTCTTCAAACGGTTGATCCTTGAAGGCGAGTTCGACAAGGCGCTCGACGTCTGCCGCGAACAGGTGGAGAACGGCGCACAGATCATCGACATCAACATGGATGAGGCGATGCTCGACGGCAAGGCCGCTATGGTTCGCTATCTCAATCTCATCGCCTCTGAGCCGGACATCTGCAAGGTGCCGGTGATGGTTGACTCCTCCAAGTGGGAGATCATCGAGGCGGGCCTGAAGTGCATCCAGGGCAAGAGCATCGTCAACTCCATCTCGATGAAGGAGGGCAAAGAGCAATTCATTTACCACGCCAAGCTGATTCGCAAATATGGTGCCGCCGCCGTGGTGATGGCCTTTGATGAACAGGGCCAGGCCGATACCTTTGCGCGCAAGACCGAGATCTGCAAAAACTCCTACGACATTTTGGTAAACGAAGTCGGCTTTCCGCCCGAAGATATTATCTTCGATCCAAACATTTTTGCCGTGGCCACCGGTATTGAAGAGCACAACAACTACGCCGTCGATTTTATTGAGGCGACACACTGGATCAAACAGAACCTGCCCCATGCAAAAGTGAGTGGCGGCGTCTCCAACGTCTCGTTTTCGTTCCGTGGTAATAACCCGGTGCGCGAGGCGATTCACTCCGTTTTCCTCTACCACGCCATCAAGGCGGGCATGGACATGGGCATCGTCAACGCCTCGCAGTTGGCAGTCTATGACGACCTGCCTGCCGAGCTGCGTGAACGGGTTGAGGATGTGGTGCTCAACCGTCGCGCTGACTCCACTGATCGGCTGTTGGAGATTGCCGATAAATATAAAGGCGGCGCGCAGATCGAACGCAAGGAAGATCTGGAGTGGCGCAGCTGGCCGGTCGGTAAACGGATTGAATACGCCATGGTGAAGGGTGTTGATAGCTACGTGGTAGAAGATACCGAAGAGGCGCGCCTCACCTTTGAACGGCCGATCCAGGTGATCGAAGGGCCGTTGATGGATGGCATGAATACCGTCGGTGATCTGTTTGGCGCGGGCAAGATGTTTTTGCCGCAGGTGGTTAAATCGGCACGGGTGATGAAAAAGGCCGTCGCCCATCTGATCCCCTTCATTGAAGCGGCCAAGGCCGAAGGTGAATCGAGCCAGAGCAATGGCAAGATCTTGATGGCGACGGTGAAGGGTGACGTACACGATATCGGCAAAAATATTGTGGGCGTGGTATTGCAGTGCAACAACTTTGAGGTGTTCGACATTGGCGTGATGGTGCCCACGGCCAAAATTCTTGAAGAGGCACTAAAACATGACGTTGATGTGATCGGGTTGTCGGGTTTGATCACACCCTCGCTGGAAGAGATGACTCACATCGCCAAAGAGTTGCAGCGTCTCGGATTTACCAAGCCGGTGATGATTGGTGGCGCCACTACATCCAAGGCACACACAGCGGTGAAGATCGATCCGCACTACGATCAGCCGATTGTCTGGGTGAAGGACGCATCACGTGCGGTGGGTGTGGCGCAGAGTTTGATCTCGCCGGAACTGCGTGGCAAATTTGTTGCCGATCTCAAAGAAGATTATGACCGGGTGCGTCACGACTTTGCATCGCGTCAGCGCGACACGCAGTGGCTCACCCTCGAGCAGGCGCGCGCCAACAAAATCAAAATTGATTGGGCCGGTTATCAACCCACTGTGCCCACCTTTATCGGCACCAAGGTGTTTGAAGATTATTCGCTGGCGGAGATTGCCCCCTACATCGACTGGACGCCCTTCTTCCACAGCTGGGAGTTGCGCGGCTCTTATCCAAAGATTTTTGATGATGCAGAGAAGGGTGAAGAGGCAACAAAACTGTTTGCCGATGCCCAGGCAATGTTGCGGCAGATTATTAAAGAGAAGTGGTTGCAGGCGAACGCTGTGATTGGTTTGTATCCGGCGAACAGTATTGGTGATGATATTGAGGTCTACAGTGATGAGTCACGCCACGGCCTGCTCACCACCTTCCATAATCTACGCCAACAGCAACCAAAGCCAGCGGGCAAACCGAACCGCTGTCTTAGTGATTTTATCGCCCCGAAAGAGAGTGGTGTGAATGACTACATCGGTGCCTTTGCCGTCACTACCGGTGGTGGCATTGATGCACGCATTGCCGAGTTTGAAAAAAATCATGATGACTACAGCGCCATCATGCTCAAGGCACTTGCGGACCGTCTGGCCGAGGCGTTTGCCGAGTTGATGCATTTGCGAGTGCGCCAGGAATTTTGGGGGTATGAGAAGTGTGATCAGCACAACGGTTGTAGCCATAAGAGCGACATCACCCGGCCAAACCCAGCCACTGTCGAAAAGCTAACGCGTGAAGAGTACCCGGGCATTCGTCCCGCTGCCGGTTACCCTGCCTGCCCTGATCACACCGAAAAAGATCTGATATGGGCGTTGATGAAGGTAAAAGAAAATACCGGCATCTGGCTGACAGAGTCGAAAGCGATGGTGCCCACTGCCGCTGTCAGTGGCGTTTACTACGGCCACCCAGACTCAAATTACTTTGCCGTTGGTAAGATCAATCGCGACCAGGTGGAAAATTATGCCAAACGTATAGGCATGAGCCTGAAAGAGGTTGAGTATTGGTTGGCACCAAACCTGGGTTATTCGCCTGAGTAGCCAATTTTTTATGGCAGAATCCCCTTTGCTTTTGGAGGGGAATTAATTGATAGAGCAGTGCCTTAATTTGATGGGGCGGGCTAAAAATGGTAGAATGTCGGCCTGTCTAAAACTCTCCCCTTAGCTGTGTGTTTTGGAGGAAAGGTGTTGTGAAACTCGGATTTCAGACAATGGTATTGACGTTGGCAGGGTGACTATTCCAGTTATTTGCTGTTTTGCCATATATCTTCGTACATCAGTCTTGCGGTTTTGAAGTTGTGATTATCGGCTATGACTGTTGGCGATAATCTGGTCGGTATGCCCACGAATCATTCAAGAGGATAACAGTATGGACAAGAACCGTATTTTTTTCTGCGAACCGCAGCGTGCTTACATGAGCATCTATAATTGTGCCAATCTGCGGAACCGCCCCATTGGTAAGGCTGCGGCTGGCGCACAGCCAAAAATGATTGCGTGTGAGCGGTGTGAGATGTTCAAAATGGTGGATAAAAATAAAGTGCCTACCGTGACACTGACTGAATACCTGAATGGCAGCAAACCTGTGGGTGTTTCTGCCTAAAGTACAAATATCCCGGCCCTGAGGATCCCTGAGGGCCGCTTTATCTTCCATCTGTTTTTTCCTTCTAAACCAATGCTTGGTAACAGCCGTTATAAACCTACTATGGGTAGATTTAACGGGGGTTGAATCGCATGTCTCGGTGTTAATCCGGCAAGATATCGATTGTGTTGCTACATGAGTTTTCATTTGCGAAACAAAATTTTGATTCCGCTGACCTTGGTATTCTTGTGGGTGGCGTCAATTTTTGTGGCTATTTATCAAAATGAGCAGCAGCAGAAACTGAGCGCCTTGAAACAGCTGACGATGGCATCAGTGGAGGCCTACCATAAGGCGAATATTGCTGCCCGCACCAAAAAACTGGAGGTGTTGACGGATGAGATAATCAGCAATCCGATGGTGGTTCAGTACTTAAAAACAGATAACCGTTCAGCACTTTTGGCCCTGCTCCATGAGCGTTACAGAGTATATGATAAGGCAGGGCACATCACCCGCTTTAGCTTTCTGACGCCGACAGGGGTGAGTTTGTTGCGCCTGCATCAGCCTGACAGGCATGGTGATCTAATTGAACGTGCTACTTTAAAACGTGCGATGAATATAGAGAGTGTGGCCGCAGGTGTTGAGTTGGATACATTGGGCACGCTATTTTTGAGAGTCGTTCAGCCTGTTGTTGATAGTGGCGAGGTGGTGGGTTATGTGGAATTGGGTGAAGAGATAGGTGATATTTATAATGATGTTATTAGCACATTTGGTGTGGATTTATATCTGCTGATTGATGAGGGTTTGCTGGTGAGTGGTGATTTAACCGCTTTTCCTGGTGCTACAGTGGTTCGTGGGACAATACCAGATACAGTCATATACCAGTTTAATAATGAAACATTTCCTGTTTATTTGCTAAAGGCCCTGTCTGTTTCCCAAGGTCACCGGGATACCCATGTGCACGCCTCACATCAGGACACACATCTATTTGGTGTATTGCCATTGACGGATGTGCGTGGTCGATCTTTAGGCCGCGTTGTGATTATCAAAGACGTTACTGACCTTATCGTCATTTCAACACACTCGATGATATTAATAGGGACGATAACCATACTGATATGGGGCTTGGTATCGCTGTTTTTGTATGATGTATTGGGGCGTTTTGAGCGACGCCTTAATCGTAGTATTGAGGCGTTATACGGGAAGGAGGTCTCGCTGGTTAACGCACAGCATCTTGCCCGTCTGAGTGGCTGGGAGTTGAATTTAACGACACAAACGTTTAACTGCTCGGCTGAGTTTTGCCTGTTATTGGAGATTGATCCAGCACAGGCCCCTACGACACTTGATGCGCTAATTGTTTATGTTCATCCTGATGAGAGACAGATATTCAAAGAGTATATAAACACTGTTATTGATGAGCAGGGTGGAGAGGATCTTTTACATCGGTTGGTGACTGCCAATGGCGTAGAGGTATGGGTGAGTCTGGTTGCGGCACGTATTTGCACGGTTGATCATCGATGTGAGACTGTGCAGGCTGTGGTTCAGGATATCACTGAGGCGCGTGGCGCTGAGTTGCAGGCAGCAAAACTAGGCTCGTTATTGAAATACTCATGGAATGAAATTTATCTGTTTCATGGTGAGACACTGGCATTTGTTGAAGTCAGCGAGGGTGCATTGAGAAACTTGGGTTACAGTTTAGCGGAGATGAAAAATAAGACACCACTTGATATAGCATCGGGCGTCTCTGCTCATGAGTTTGACGAAACTGTTACCCGACTGCGCAATGGTTTAATTGAGCAAATGGTATTTGAATCGGTGCATCAACGTAAAGATGGCAGCCATTACCCTGTGGAAGTGAGGTTGCAATATTGTCGCGATGTTACACCTGCGCTTTTTATGGCAATTATTCAGGATATTACTGAACGTCAACGTTATACCGCTGAGTTAGAGCGAAAAGTACTTTATGACGAACAGACAGGATTGCCCAATCGTGCGCTGCTTTGTGATCGGCTGGGCCAGTGGATTAAACAGTCAGCTCGTAATGAGGGTGTGTTTGCAGTATTGGTATTGGAAGTTAATCGTATTAAAGAGATTGATGATGTTTTAGGATACGATGTTGGCGATGCGCTGATTAAACAGGTGGCAGTAAGAGTGGTTAGCGGTTTACGCCAGTCTGATGTAGTCGGCCATCTGGGGGGCGGGATTTTTGTACTGTTGTTACCGCTGCAGGATGAGGAGAAGGTGCATCCATTAATCGATAAGTTACTATTGTTGTCCCAGGTACCTATTGATGTTGGCGATATTTCAATAGATATTGACATCAGTGTGGGGGCTGCGCTTTATCCCGCTCATGGTGATGAACCGAGCCTGCTGATGCGTCGTGCTGATATGGCGTTGCAGCATGCCAAGGCAGAGCTTTTGAATCAAATGGTTTATCAGGATACAAACCATCCGTTTAGTATCCGTCGTTTACAGCTGATTGCTGATCTGCGTCAGGCGATTAAAAATGAACAGTTGGTGGTCCACTATCAACCTAAAGTAAATAGTGCAACGGGTGTTGTTGAGAGTGTGGAGGCGTTGGTGCGTTGGCCATTAGGCAACGAAAGTCAGTGGGTTGGGCCGGCCGAATTTATTCCACTGGCGGAGCAGACAGGATTGATCTATCCGTTGACTGAATTGGTATTACGTCAGGCAGTTAAACAGTGCCACCATTGGCTTGAAGTGGGGATAGATATTAATGTGGCTATCAACCTGTCTGCCCGTAATCTGTTGGACCCATCACTCTCTAATACCATTAGAAACGTGATGGCGGATAATCAGGTGCCTGCAAAAAACATTACCCTTGAGGTCACAGAAGGCATGATGATGCGGCAGCCAGAACGGGCGCTTGGTATACTCAATCAGCTCCATGATCAGGGATTGGGGGTGTCGATTGACGACTATGGTACAGGCTACTCTTCGCTAGCCTATTTACGACAGCTGCCTGTGCATGAGTTAAAAATTGACCAAAGTTTTATACGCACCATGCTGAACAATAAGGATGATGCGACTATTGTCCGCTCTACGATTGAATTGGCTCATAACCTAGGGTTACGAGTCGTGGCTGAGGGTGTTGAAGACATGGCGACCTGGGTAGCGCTCAGGGAGCTTGGTTGCGATTTGATTCAAGGCTATTTTGTCAGTCGCCCTGCGAACGCGGTGCATTTTGAAGCGTGGTACCGAAACCATGGTGGTCGCTTCATTCCGGAGTAAGCTCACCTCGCCATGCCCATACAGGGTGTTATGGGCTACAATTCCCCCTTATGCTTTTTAGTCGCTGACTCTCGTTGTTTATAGGTAGATTTTTTCCATGTCGTCACAAATGAACCCTCGTCAATTGCAAGCAGTACGGCATCTTGATGGCCCCTGTCTCGTGCTGGCGGGGGCTGGCAGTGGTAAAACACGTGTTATTACCCGTAAAATTGCATATCTCATACAAGAGTGTGGCATGTCGCCACGTAATATCGCCGCCGTTACCTTTACCAATAAAGCGGCACGTGAGATGAAACACCGTGTTGGGGAGTTGCTTAAGGGAAAAGAGGCGCATGGTCTGCAAGTCTCCACCTTTCATACGTTAGGTTTGAATATTATTCGTAAAGAGTTAAAGACACTTGGTTACAAACCAAATTTTTCGATCTTTGATTCACAAGACTCTATCTCCCTGATTAAAGAGCTGTTGCGCCGTGATTTTGGTGATGATGGCGGTCTGGTTGAACAGATGCAGCGTCAGATATCACGTTGGAAAAGTGCGTTAATCACCCCCGATGAGTCGTTGCTTGATGCTGGTGATGATGCCGCGCTGATCGCCACCGCTCAGCTCTATGTCCGTTATCAGCAAGCACTCAAAGCATATAATGCAGTCGATTTTGATGACCTTATATTACTGCCCGCACGACTTTTTCAAGATGATAAAGAAGTGTTGGAGCGTTGGCAGAATCAGATTCGTTATTTATTGGTTGATGAATATCAGGATACTAACTCTAGCCAATATCAGTTGATTAAAAATCTTGCCGGTGTTCGTGCGGCCTTTACAGTGGTAGGTGATGATGACCAGTCGATTTATGCCTGGCGCGGCGCACAGCCTGAAAACATGTTGTTACTGCAGCAGGATTTTCCAAGTCTGGCAGTGATTAAACTCGAACAGAACTATCGGTCTACCGGTCGGATCCTGAAAGCAGCCAATGCACTGATCGGTAATAACTCACATGTTTTTGAAAATAAAAAGCTATGGAGTGAGCTGGGCTATGGTGACTCAATTAAAGTGATTACCGTTCAGCGGGAAGAGGGTGAGGCAGAGCAGGTGATATCGGAGTTGATCTCCCACAAATTCCAGCATCGCACAGAGCTGCGTGATTACGCCATTCTTTACCGTGGCAATCATCAGTCACGACTGTTTGAGAAGACACTGCGTGAGCAGAGGATTGCATACCATTTAAGTGGTGGGACCTCTTTTTTTAGCCATGCAGAAGTCAAGGATCTGATGGCCTATTTGCGACTACTGGTCAACCCGGATGATGATGCTGCTTTTTTACGTATCGTTAATACACCACGCCGGGAGATTGGCCCAACCACTTTGGAGAAACTTGGTAATTACGCCAGTCAGCGCGGCCATAGTCTGTTTGCTGCCAGTTTTGAGATGGGATTGGAACAGCACCTTAATGAAAAAGCGGTGCAACGTATTCGCCACTTTACACAATGGCTTGTCGATATTGGTGACCGTGCACAACGTGGCAATCCCATTGCCGTGATTAAAGATATTGTGACTGAAACACATTACGAAGCGTGGCTTAACGATAGCAGCAAAGATAGCAAACAGGCTGAAAAGCGGATGGCTAATATATGGGAGTTGATCGCCTGGATGCAACGTATGCATGAAAATAGCCAGGAAGAAAAAACGCTTGGAGAACTGGTTAATCATATAAGCCTAATGGATATGCTTGATCGTAATGATAATGGTGAAGTGGGTGATTGTGTATCGCTCATGACGTTGCACGCGGCTAAAGGGTTGGAATTTCCTCATGTCTTTTTGGTTGGCATGGAAGAGGAGATTCTGCCTCACCGTGCCAGCATTGAGAGTGGCAATATTGAGGAAGAGCGTCGTCTTGCTTATGTTGGAATTACCCGCGCACAACGTACGCTTACCTTTACACTTTGTGCGCGGCGAAAACGTGCAGGAGAGTTGCTGGCAACGGAGCCATCACGGTTCCTGGGTGAGTTGCCAGCGGATGATTTAGAGTGGCGTGGCGTGGGGCAGAAAGTTAACCCGGAAGAGAGCAAGCAGCGTGGAAATGCACATATTGCCAATTTGCGTGGTATGTTAAGCGGTAATAAAGAGTGATAGGTATAGTCATCTTGGATTGTGAATTATCGGCCTGTATGGTTAGTGTCTTTTAGGTAGCCAGCGTTCAAGAATTGATATCAGTTGTTTCAGTTGAAATGGCTTGGCCAGATGGTCATTCATCCCGGTTATTTGTGTTTGGACTTTTTCCTCGGTGGTTGTATCTACCGTGAGTGCAATAATAGGTATGTGATGCTCTTTCTCTTCTTTTCGTATTAATTGCGTTGCTTCAAATCCATCCATTATCGGCATCTGACAATTCATGAGAATCAGATCAAACTTGCCGCTTCTCCATAACTCAACAGCAGCACTGCCATTGTTAGCTATTTCATAGGAGAGTTCTAGCTTTTCTAGCATTGAGCTCAGCAATCCCTGGTTGATATCGTTGTCCTCGACGACAAGAATAGTGCCTTGTAGTTTTGGCGTTGCACTGATTTCGGTAGTGCCACTATTGTTGTTTGTGTGAGAAGTTGAAAGATCTGTCGTTGTGTGTTTTTGAAAATTAACACGAAACCAAAAGGTAGAACCTTCATCGGGGGTGCTATTGACACCAATGGCTCCGCCCATTAATTCGACTAGTTGTTTACAGATTGCGAGTCCCAGTCCGGTGCCGCCATATTTTCGTGTGGTGGACGTATCTGCCTGGGTAAATGACTCGAAGAGACGTTTTTGAGTATCTGCTGGAATTCCTATGCCACTATCAGTGATGGCGACGCGTATCGTTGAGATATGGTCTGAGTCAGGTGTGCAGGAGATATTGATGGAGACATAGCCGTGATGGGTAAATTTTATGGCATTGGATATTAAATTGATGAGTATCTGCCGAATGCGTCCTGGATCACCGTAAAAAAAGGTATTGCAATCGATGGCATAATGAAAATTTATCTGTATCCCTTTTTTATCTGCATGGGGCATGAGCAGTTGTACTACATCGTAAGTGATGCGGTATAGATCAAAGGGGATCACTTCCATTACCAATTTTCCAGATTCAATTTTTGCAAGATCGAGAATGTCATCAATAATGGTGACAAGGCTGTTGCCAGAACTGATCATTGTTAATACATATTTTTGTTGTTCTTCATTTAGTGGTGTCATATTAAGTAATTGTGCCATGCCTAACACACCATTTAATGGTGTGCGGAGTTCATGGCTCATGGTGGCAAGGAAATCACTTTTGGCGCGATTTGAACTTTCGGCATCATATTTTGCTTTTGTCAGCTCTATGTTTTTAATATACAGGGCGTCTTCATGGTCTATCCAGTTGATGGCACTGGCCAGAATATCTGCTGATGAGCATAAAAAATCGATTTCTATTTTGTTTTCCTGGCTGCCATGAGATAAATAAAGGCGCATTATCCCTATCATTTTTGTACCAAACCGTATTGCCAGGTCGCACTGGTGATGATTCTTTTTTTCTTCAAAAGTAATGGAGTATTGGGCATCGATTTTTTTGTCGAAATTGATTCGTTTGGGTGGTGGCTCTGAGGTGATGTCGGGATTGAATTTTGAAGCGATCTGAAATGTATTGGCATTGTCAGTGGTTAAAAAGATAAATCCTTTTTTCTTTATGGATAAGAATCCAAGTGAAATTATTTTTTGTAATATATTGTCCAGCAACTCCTGTCTATTGGATGATGAGAGTGAGATTTCCTGTAGTTCGTAGAGTGCTTCTCTGAATTTAACCTCGAGTCGATATTTGTCAGCATTTGTTTGAGACTCAAGCAGTGCTGTGCACAGATCTGCTTGTGATGTTTTTAATGATGTCCGCATACGCTCAAAAGATCGAGATAAATTGCCAATTTCATCGTTGCTTTGTTTGGGGAGGGGGGCTGAAAAGTCCCCCTCACTGAGTCGGGTAGCAGCGTTTTCGAGCCGTGCCAGTGGTCTCCTGAAAACGATATTGTGCCAAATGATAGTGGCTGTTCCCATTAAACCAAAGATAACTAATGCCAGTATCTCGAGCCTATGGATATTAGATAAATTCATGTCATATTGCGGGTGTCCATCCATATCCAGATGCAATGTGGCGACAATATACTTTCCAAATGTAATTGGATGTATGTGTGAATAGACATGGCTGCCAGAAAAGCGGGTGACGGAATCCATGGGGAAAAGACGCTGATTATCCGTATTATAGATGCTGATGGCGAGCCATTCTGGACTGTTCAGTTCTAACTGTTTGTTTAGAGACAGATGTAGCGCAGCTAAATCACCATTGACAATAGAGTTGGCAATCTCAGGCTCTAAGGTTGATAACAGTTTAATCTGGTCCTGGATAAAGTGTTCATATTGATTCGTGAGATATTTTGGTACCCAGAAAAAATGTATTGCGCTAGCTATGACTATAAATCCTAAAATTGCGGGAAGAAATAGTTTTGTACGTAAACCCATTATTGCTCCTGGCTGCTGAGCTGTTCTAAATTAAGATCGGTGATTGGTTTGTAATCGCGATAATTAGCACGACCTATTTGTTTGAAAGGAATTTTACTTAACGCGGCTTTGCCAGCAGGGGTGTTGGAAAGATCCAGAAATGCTTGTTGCACGCTGTTTTGTATCGCTATAGGAACACGCGGATGTGATACAAAGGGATGAGAGGGAAAATGTTTAGTCCTGTATATAATGTCAAGATTATTACGGATATCGTCGGGTTGTTGTTCTAGTGTGTTTTCTATCCCACCCCCTGCAGCAGCCAGTCCTAACAATACATTCAGGTATACCGAGTTGTGTGACTTAACATATATAGCCTGATAGTTAAGTTTAAACTGGTTGTTCAAGGCATCCCTGATCATCAAAGATGCCCCCAGTGCGTTAGGTGCCGGAAATGCAATGGTTTTTCCTTCCAGCGCGCTTATGTTGCGGGATGCCCCTTTTTTAACAACCAGAATACCGCGTAGTTCATTGCCCACATCGCGAACCAGTGGCACGTAGCGCTGTTTATTGTTGGCAACGAGAATATGGTACGGGTTCATATATGCAAAGTCGAAAACGCCGTCAGAAAACTGTTTCTCAAAGTCGGGTATGGATGCAGAGCCGCTTAATTTAAAGGTATAGCCTGTGCGTTTTTTTAACTCGGCCAGTATAGGTGTCCAGATATCGTGGGTTTGTCGAATTTCGAACTGCGGCACTATCCCAACATTGAACGGTGGTTCGTTTGCAGCGTAAGATCCCTTGTTTGATATAAGTGCGATAAATAGCAGTAGGGAAAATAGAGCTGCTTTGGTGGCGGGCGTGGTTGCTGTGATAATGTCTGTTTGTTTTGACATAAACCCTCTAAGGTGTCGCTGAGCTTTACTCACACTACCGTGTTGCGGGTAACAGGTATGAAACGTGTACTCTGGCGTCCCATTGCGTCTGTATCGGCGCACGTGTAGTGCAGCAGTAGATGCGGCAGCCTAAATTTAATAACCAACTGATTTATATGTGTATATTGTGCATTTTGGCGAGCTGTGATTAATTTTATATACTATACTGCCAGTAGATGAATTGCCGCAAGGTTGAAAAAAACAGCTTCTCCATAGACTCAACATGGGAATAACTGTATTCTCTGCGGCTGTCGGATTTCTGGTCGAATTACCTGCCGGTATGTCCGTACTAGCACTCTTGTTATATATGCGCCCGTAGCTCAGCTGGATAGAGCGCTGCCCTCCGGAGGCAGAGGCCAGGGGTTCGAATCCCTTCGGGCGCACCAATTATCCCCTTCTAAAACATCGCTTTATAGTTTAATTCCTCACCCGCACGCTGACGATTTCTCTGATTTTGGGCACTGGTAATAACCAGTGTGTCGGCTTCAACTCTTTCTGAGAGGCGATAATTACCAAATACGGCGAAGGGCAGTGGCAGGCAAAGGTTTTAGGACCATGTCAAAACTTTCCCTGCCAAGGCCAAGACAGGCAGTGGGCTCGCATGGTTAAACCGGAGATGGAGCTAGGTGTTTTCATGTCGACCTAGGTGACCGAAAATACCTTTCTTCTCGACTTGGTCAATTTCATTAAACGTACCGCCAGTCCGAGTGAGACTAAAAATGGCGATGATTGTAAAGCTCCCCCTCCTTAATGATCCCCCCATTTTAAAAGACGTCAGCTATGCCATACCAGTGGATTTGTATTTCCGAATCGTGGTGACTTTGTTACCCAGGCCTTTACCTGAGTATGCAAATGGGCTGGAATAGAATAGCTATGGTTTCATGGTTTGCACCATGAAGTCATCAGTTGGTTGTTTAAGATAGGGGGTTTGGCGAAAAAACTAGGGTACCTATCAGTCATGTGCTATAGGTGAAGAAGAATATTAGTGTGATGGGGGGGGCGATGGAATCAACAGATATATTAGATATTGCTAATGATGTGCCTGTAGTAGCCAAAAAAATTGGTATCAACGCTGTATTTATGCCGAAATTTAATCTGGCGTTCTACCAAAACTCCGTGCCTGTGTTATTAGAGTTGGCAGTGGTTAATAACAGTGACCGGGATCGTCATGAACTGACGTTGACGCTCTCCTCTTCTCCTCCCTTCATAAAAATTAAAAGCTGGCATGTCGATACAATTGCTTCCGGACAAAAGCTTAATATATCTGATAGGGGTCTCCAGTTAGATGGTGCATTACTGGGACGGTTGAATGAGTCTGAGGTTGTGCAACTCTCCTTGGTGCTGATGAGCGATGGTGAGTCGGTTGCCTATTATGAGCAGACGATTGAATTATTGCCGCGTAATCAGTGGAGCACCAACATGTTAGGGCAAAGCCTGTTCCATAAAGCCGATCCTGCCACCGTGGTAACGGCCATCAATCCCGAAGCCTTTTTCGATGCAACACTAAACACCATGATCGCCTACGTCATCAACACCGAAGGCCCGGTGCGTGAAGATGTGCTCGCCAAACGCATCGCCCGCGCCCACGGCTGGGCACGTACTGGCAAACGCATCCGCGACCGCGTTTATCTGTTGGCAGAAGCGCAATACCCCAGCACCACCGAAGAGGTTGGGGAGTTCTTTTGGCCAGAGGAGAGTGATACCAGTGAATGGCCAGCGTTTCGTTATTCAGAAAATAGTAGTCGACCGGTGGATGAGATAGCGATGCAGGAGTTGAGGGCATTGGCTAAGAGTGTGGCTCTTAAAAGTGAATCGGTGGATGACCGAGTTACGGCAATGGTCTGGATGATTGGAATTAGGCGAGTGACTGAAGATGCAAAAGCAAGGTTTATGGATGTATTGCAGCAGGTTTAATCATGAAAGATAAAACTAATCTCACCTATTCACTAGACTATAAGCACTGGTTGGCTGAGCTGAAAGCTAAAGTCTGCCAATCCCAGCTCAAGGCGGCTGTCGTCGTAAAGCAGAGCCTGTTGAACTTTATATTGGGAGTTTGGGGGTGAAATCGTCAAAAAACAGCAGGGTGCCACATGGGGGGATGACTTTCTAAAGCAGCTAAGCCAGGATCTTATGGCCGAATTTCCTGACATGAAAGGATTCTCTAAAAGAAATCTCGAACTGATACGACAGTGGCATCTGTTTTGGTCCGAGGGTAATTCCGATGCGCAAACGTTATCCAGCCAAATTGCGAAACAGCCTGTTGCGCAAATTACACCGATACCGTGGGGGCACTACTTGGCTATTGAAACCGCCGCTATCAATAGGAATCATAATTAATGACAATTCTTCAAGAAATTTTGAAGTGGTCCCAAAGCCTTCCAGCGTGGCAACAAGATGCTATAGCTAGGCTCTACACGAGTTCTGATCTCTCCGTTCAGGACTACGATGATATGTATGCGCTGCTTAAATCCGCGCACCGTATACCTGATACTAAAGACAGAGTATCGACTAAACTCGCAGCCGCTCAACTCGCGGCCCCTCAGGAGGTTAATCGTCTAGTGCAACTCGTAGCAATTAAGAATCTACGCAACGTGAATGCACTGGCAGAATGTCAGCGGCTTCCAATTAATCCAAACGGTCTGAGTGTTATCTACGGCGAGAACGGCTCTGGCAAGTCGGGCTACTCGCGAGTATTCAAGAAGGCATGTCGTGCACGTGACCAGCGTGAGCCCATCCACCCCAATGCTCACATAGTTCAAAGTAAGGTCAGCCTTCCGCAAGCCGCCTTTGAGCTCATTGTGGATGGACTGCCTATCGAAGTCGAATGGACATCCGGGAAGGCGTCGCCCGAACAGTTATCCTCGATTGCCATCTTCGATTCGCATTGTGCGCGCGCATACGTCGACAACCAAGGCGATTTCGCTTACGTACCCGATGGCCTCGACATCCTCGCAGGACTCGTGAATGTTTGTACTAAGCTGCGGGCCATGGCAACGAAGGAGCAAGCTGACAGCAAGCCGAATATCGAAATTTTTTCCGCATTGGGCAAAACGCAAACGCAGGTTGGCAAGCTTCTCGTTTTGCTTTCAGAAAAAACTAAACCACAGGATGTTGAAGCGCTGGCGACATTGACCGAAGCTGATCAAGAGAGGTTGGTGACGATCAACAAGGCTCTCGCTGAAACAGACCCAAAACAGAAGGCACAGACGCTCAAGCTTCGAGCAACACGTTTTGCAAGCCTTACCACTCGCATTGGCACGGCGATTGACTTGGTCGACGACAGCAGTGTTGCCAATCTAAAGTCTCTCATTGAGAAATCGAAAGTTGCAAAGCAAGCGGCTAACCTTGCGGCCCAGAATTTTAAAGAAACACCGGGGCTTCTACCTGGCACGGGAGGAGAAGCATGGAAAGCGCTTTTTGACGCAGCGCGTGCCTTTACCGTGGAGTCACACCCCGGAAAGACTTTCCCACACTTTGGGCCAGAGTCGGCCTGCCCACTTTGCCAGAAACCCCTAGAACTTGATGGAGATGAAAGACTTGAGGCGTTCGAAGTTTTTTACCAGCAAGCAGCTGAGAAAGCTGAAAAAGCCGCTCGTCAATTAGCTGTAGAGGCTTATCAGGCCATAAAACAAGCCAATCTGGATCTTTTAATTGATGAGGCTTTGGCAATGGAGCTTGAAGATGTGGATAAGAAACTGTCCGACGACTGTGCCAACCTCCAAAAAACCTTAATCGATCGGAGATCGGCGATTCTGGAAGCATCGAAACCTGATAATGATTGGGACTATATCCCTATATTGCCACACGATCCCCGTGAAGCTTTAGATGTTGCAAAAACTCAATTTATCTCTGAAGCCAAAGTTCTTGAAGATTCTATGGATGAGAAAGCCAAAGCAGTATTGATCAGTGAGAAAGCTGAACTGGATGCACGAATAAGGCTCTTCGATTTAAAAGATGTAGCATTGGACACCATAGCTAAATTCGTATTGATTGGAAAATTAAAGATTTGTTTTGATGCGGCTGCTACAACAGCAATATCTAACAAGTCCACTGCGCTATCTAAAACTATGGCGACAAAAGAAGTTGCTGATGCTCTAAATAACGAGCTAGAAAAACTCAATGTACATGAACTGAAAGTGGTGATGAAACCCGAATCACCTAAGGGTAAGACACGCTTCAAATTGGTGTTAGAGATCCAGGGGAATGCAACGGCCAAAGACATCCTCAGTGAGGGTGAGCAACGTGCAATTGCGATTGCTTCGTTTCTTGCAGAAGTGAAGCTTGGAAAACAACGCGGGGCCATTGTCTTCGATGATCCCGTTTCTTCTCTAGATCATCACCGCCGTTGGCATGTTGCGAGGCGTTTGGCCGAAGAGGCCAAACAAAGGCAAGTAATTGTCCTAACTCACGACATCTATTTCCTTTGCATTCTCCAGCAAGAAGCGAATTCTGCTGGGATCGAATTGTTACCACAATGTATCCGAAAGGCTCCAGCAGGATTTGGTGTACAAACTGACCGTTTGCCTTTTGATGCCATGGTGACATCCAAGCGTATAGTATCCCTCCGAAAAATGCATGAGGCGGTTGCCAAAGCTCATAAAGAGGGAGATGTAGATGAAGCAACACGACTTACACGAGATACTTACTACCATTTGCGGCTTGCTTGGGAGCGTGGTGTCGAGGAAGTACTCCTTCACGGAGTAGTCACACGCTTCGGAGAGGGCGTGTCTACACAGCGTCTCCGCGAAGTTGTGGTCGAAGATCTAGACTATGCAGTGATCAATGCGGAAATGACAAAGAGTTCTAAATTCGCTCACGATCCAGCACTCGGCGCGCATTTGCCCACACCGCATCCAGATGAACTGCGTGTCGATATTGAAGTGCTGGAAACATGGCGCAAATCTGTCGAGTCTCGTAAAGAGGGGATTCGCAATAGACGGTCATCGTGATCTGTTGTAAGTAGCCGGATGAAGTAAAACGAAATTCAGGGTTATCGGGGAGACTATCTAACCTTTGATGATTAAGCTTCCCCATGGTTTTATATAAAGTTCTATCTCATTGCAGCTCGCGTGAGTTAGTTGGTCATACTTGAAGAGATTACTGTATGAAAATCCTCCACACTTCTGACTGGCACATTGGCCGCATGCTTTACGGGCGTAAACGCTACGAGGAGTTTGCTGCTTTTTTGGATTGGATGGTGGATACCACCATCCAGGAGCAGGTTGATGTCTTGCTGATTGCAGGTGATATCTTTGATACCAGTACACCGAGCAATCGTGCTCAGGCGCTCTATTATCATTTCTTGCAGCGTGTTGCGGCGTCGTGTTGTCGCCATGTGGTGGTGATTGGCGGTAATCATGACTCACCTACCTTTTTAAATGCGCCTCAGGCGTTGTTGCGTGCGCTGGATGTGCATGTGATGGGGGCGATGACGGAGCGTTGTGAAGATGAAGTGCTGGTGCTGAGCAATGCCTTGGGCGTCGCCGAGTTGATTGTCTGCGCCGTGCCCTATCTGCGGGATCGTGACATTCGGCTGGTGGAGGTGGGTGAGAGTATCGAGGATAAAGAGCGCAAGTTGATTGATGGCATTCGCAACCATTATGCCGAGGTGGTGGCGCTGGCTGAGCAGCGGCGTGAAGCACTGGGTGTGTCGCTGCCGATTGTGGCGATGGGCCATCTGTTTACAGCGGGTGGACAGACGGCGGAAGGTGAAGGGTTGCGGGAGCTGTACGTGGGTTCACTTGCCCATGTCACAGCGGGTATCTTTCCTGCGGCGATTGATTATCTCGCTCTGGGCCATTTGCATGTGCCACAAAAGGTGGGCGGTTCTGAGCTGATGCGTTATAGCGGCTCCCCTTTGCCGATGGGGTTTGGTGAGGCCAAACAGGCAAAGAGTGTTTGTATGGTGGAGTTCGCTGATGCTAGCCATGAGGCCAAGGTGAGGCTTGTGGGTGTGCCTATTTTCCAGAAACTGGAACGGCTGCAGGGTTCATGGGATGAAATTGCCGCCCGCATCCTTGAACTCTCTGCAGTGGAGTCAGGCACCTGGCTTGAGGTGATCTATGAGGGTGAGGAGGTGATGGGGGATCTGCAGGCGCGTTTGAATACGGCGATTGTCGGTTCTAAGCTGGAGATTCTGCGAGTGAAGAACAAGCGGATTATCGACCGGGTGCTGAATCAGATTGATGATGACGAGACGCTCGATGATCTGGATGTAAATGATGTATTTGCCCGCTGTTTAGCGCTGCATGAGGTGTCGGAGGAGCAACGCCCTGAGTTGTTGCGAGCCTATCAGGAGGCTCTGGTCTCACTTTACGATGATGATCTTCGGGCGGAATAGGAAGATTATCGATGCGCATATTGCAGGTACGTTTTAAAAATTTGAACTCATTAGTGGGTGAGTGGACGATTGATCTCACTCATCCCACATTTGTTTCAGACGGAATATTTGCAATTGTCGGGCCGACCGGTGCAGGAAAAACAACCATCCTCGATGCGATCTGTCTGGCGCTGTATGGCCGTACCCCACGGCTGAACAGAGTGACCAAAGGTGTGAACGAAATAATGTCGCGCCAGACTGGTGAATGTTTTGCCGAGGTGAGTTTTGAGACTCAGGCCGGACGATTCCGCTGCCACTGGAGCCAGCATCGCTCACGTAAAAAGCCGGACGGTGAGCTTCAATCACCTAAGCATGAGATTGCCAATGCGGATACTGGCCACATTGTTGAGACGAAAATCCGTGGTGTTGCTGAGCAAATTATTGAAGTCACCGGCATGGACTTTGAGCGATTCACTCGCTCAATGCTTTTGGCGCAAGGTGGCTTTGATGCCTTTTTAAAAGCAGATGCGGATAAACGCGCGCCCATTTTAGAGCAGATTACCGGTACAGAGATCTACAGCCGAATCTCTATGCGTGTGCATGAATCACGCGCCAAGGAGCGCAGCAGACTCGAAACACTGCTGGCCGAATTGAATGGCATGATACTGCTGAGCGCAGAGGACGAACAGCATTTAAGCGCCAGCATGACGGATAAACTGACTCAGGAGGCAGCGCTGAATCAGGGCGTCGCGCAAACCACTCAGGCACTTGCGTGGCTGGATGGTATCAACACACTAGAGCATACGTTGCTGCAGGTTGAGCAGGAACAGCGTGAGTGGCAGCAGCGTTTTGATCTTTTTCAGCCAGAAAATGAAAAACTTCAACGTGCAAACAGAGCGTTGGAGCTGGCCAGTGAATATGCCGGGCTTAGCGCGCTACGTCGTGAACAGGCGGCGGATCAGAAAAATAAGATTGATTGTTTAGAGCTGCTTCCTGAAAAGACGTTGGCCGTAAGCCGTGATGAAGTGCAACTCAGACTGGCTACCACGCAGCTTGAAGAGCGTAAAAGTGAACAAAAAGCGGCGGCGCTTATTATTCGCAACGTGCGTGAACTGGATCTCAAGTTGCGAGAAAAAAACCAGCCCATCAAGTCGGTGGCAGATTCAATAAGTATGCTGCAGAGCACACTTGAAACAGTGGGTGCCAAGCATGATGAAGCGAATCGTGAACTCAGCTGCAATAATAAAACTCTTTCTGATCTGCTACAGCGGCTGGATGAAACCAAGGGCGATGAGCGACTGGTTGAACAGTTGGCGGGCATTAGTAGCCGCTTTGATCTGCTCAAGAGGCTTAATCAGCAACAGAAAACCAAAGTCGATGATATCAAGGTGGCCGAGAGCCAGCTGGCAGAAGCCACAAGAATTTGGAGTGAACAGTCAGTAAAACTCACAGCCCAACGAGGTGAGCTTGATCTCATTCAGGGCAAACTTTCTCAAAAACAGCTTGAGCTTAAAAATAGTCTCGATGGACGGGCGTTGCCAGAATGGCGCAGCACTCTGCTGGCATTGAATGAGCAGAAATCGAAACTTGAAGCAGTGAGCAAAGCGTTCATCTCCCTCCAAAAATCAAAATCAAGCTTGCTTGCGCTCTGCAATCGCCATGATGCATTGACGGTTAACTGTGTGAAAGTAGCAGAACAACTCGACATCCAACTGTTAAAACAAGCGGCACACGAACGTGAGGTGGGGCTGCTTGAAACAAATTTCTCACTGCATAAAAAGATTCAGAGTTATGAGCAGGCTAGGCAACAACTGAGTGAAGGTGACGCGTGCCCGCTGTGCGGGGCAAAAGAGCATCCATTTGCTGAAGGTAACATTCCCCAGGCAGATGAGACGATGGTGGAGCTAAGCACGGCACGAGAGGCTCTTAAAGCGAGCCGCAGTGATGTTGTTAATTTAAGAATTAATCAGACCGAACTAGATAAGGACCTGGAACAGGCGGCTCTGCGCATGTCTGACTATGCCAATGAGATTGCAACAACAGAGGCGTTGATCTCAGAAGGTCGCGCGGCGTTATCACTAGATAGCGTTGATGACAACCTCTCCGAAGTTCTGTTGCCGCTGCAACAGACGTGTGAGCATGATCTCAATCGTGCTGCAGGTGTGGTGGCCACCGCTGATCGGTTTGAAAATGAGATAAATAACGCCCGTGACGCGGTCGAAAACCAGGATGGTTTGGTGTCGGTTTTGGCATATGAGACGCAGAGCGCGGATCATAAACGCCAAACAGCTATCGAGACCGTCAAGCGATTAAGCGCGGAATCGCTAGAACATGATGTGCTGTTCCAGGCAGCTCATCAGTTGGCGCAGCAGGAGATCTTGGTATATGGCGTTCAAGCGCTATCCGTGGATAAATTACAGACGGTTCAGGCTGAACTGACTGCACGCCGCGATCAGTGGCTTGCACGCAATAAAGAGAAGCTGGTGCTTGAGAGCGCTATTTCTGCCATGGTGATAAAAACATCAAATCAGGCAGTACTGCTTAAAACCACGACTGCCGAGATTAATAAGCTTCAGGAACAACTTGGCGCTCTGCAGCAAGAGTGTGACCACTTGAGCCATCAGCGTATTGAGTTATTTGGCGATAAAAATCCTGATGATGAGGAGGCACGGAGTCAGGCCGTTGTTGAATCTGCCGAAAAACAACTCGATAGCGCCCGACAGGCGCTTAATCTGGCCACTCTGACTCACAGCAAGTTAACAGACCGGCTTGCGGCGCTGGAAACATCAATCGCTGGGCGAAACCACCAAATAATGGATGGTGAGGCGGAATTTCAGGTTCGACTGGGGCTGTTTGGTTTTGTCGATGAGGCGAGTTATGTGGCTGCCTGTTTGCCGGAGGATGACCGCAATACACTGATGCAGAACTCTCAGCAATTAAGTAAGCAGCAGACCGAGCTAGAATCAAAGGCGCGAGATAAAACCAGCCAGTTAGAAATCGAAAGAGAGAAGCGGCTGACAGAGCAGCCACGCGAGGAGATAGAGTTAGAGCGGACGACACTTATAGATAGTCACAAAGTGCTTCAACAAGAGGTTGGCGCCATTCGTCAGAAGCTGACCGATAACGAAAATCTGAAACTCACTCAGCAAGAGCGAACCAATGCTATCGAAGCACAGCGGCGTGAGTGTTCACGATGGGATCTGCTGCATGAACTTATCGGTTCGGCTGATGGCAAAAAATATCGCAATTTCGCCCAAGGATTGACGTTTGAAATGATGGTTGGTCATGCCAATCGACAGCTCCATAAAATGACCGATCGCTATCTGCTCATCCGCGATGAGACACAACCACTGGAGCTTAACGTCATCGACAATTACCAGGCAGGTGAGACGCGTTCCACCAAGAACCTTTCAGGCGGAGAAAGTTTTATCGTCAGTCTCTCCCTGGCATTGGGGCTGTCACACATGGCCAGCAAAAACGTCCGCGTTGACTCACTGTTTCTGGATGAGGGCTTTGGCACTCTGGATGAAGAGGCGCTGGAAACCGCACTGGAGACACTCTCGGGTCTGCAACAGAATGGCAAATTGATCGGGGTGATTTCACACGTCACCGGACTCAAGGAGCGCATCAGCTCCCAGATAACGATCACCCCTCAAACAGGTGGCAGAAGCATAATCAGTGGACCAGGATGTACGGGTGTGTAGGTGCCATTCAAAATTTGACCAAGCCTGCTGTTACTCCTGCTTCTTTTCTAGTTGTTTGGCCTGTTCGATGAAGCGATCAAAATCGCTTTTTTCCTGATCCAGCGCTTGTCGGCGGAGCTCGACGAATTTTTCGTACTGTTCCAGCGCCAGTTTTTCTGCCACGGCTTTTGATACCTTGCCGGTATTGGTGAGGACGTCTCGATCATTGAATTCGAGAAAGGCGTCGAGGCGGGTGGCCCACTGCTGCATGGTCATCTCTTTACGACGATTGGCCTGATCTTCGGCAAAGTCTAGGTACATGGTGACGATGCGGTTGAGACTGGTTAGCTCTTCGTGGTTGAGGTAGTTCTTGGCGATGATGACATCTTGTTTGCTGACGCGGCCAGATTTCCAGGATTGCAGCCCCATGTTGGGTTGGTTGGCATCGGCGCGCTGTTTGATTAGTTCGGCAGCGGTATGACCATGGATGGCCCAGTGCAGTTTGTTTTGCACGGTGATGAAGAATTCCTGGCTGACCGGGGCCTTGGGGTTGTAGTCCACTGCGGTGGCGTAGATGTCGGTGATCTTTTGGTAGAACCGACGCTCTGAGGCGCGGATGTCGCGGATGCGCTCGAGCAGCTCGTCGAAGTAGTCGGTGCCGAGGTTGCGCCCCTCTTTGAGGCGCTGGTCATCCATGACAAAACCTTTGACCAGATACTCTTTGAGGGTGCCAGTTGCCCATTGGCGGAACTGGGTGCCACGGTTGGAGCGCACCCGGTAACCGACGGCAAGAACCGCATCCAGATTGTAGTGGTCTACCAGCCTTTCCACGTCCCGCGTGCCTTCAGGCTGAACTATCCGGAATTTCCGGATAGTTGTCTCTGGGGTTAGTTCTCCCTCTTCATAGATGTTTTGCAGGTGTTCGTTGATGGTTTTGACTGAGCGTTCGAATAGATCCGCCAGTTGGCGCTGGCTGAGCCAGAGGTTTTCATCCTGCAAACGAATATCCAGATGAACCTGACCATCTTCGGTGTTGTAAAGCGCGATGCCTGGGGGCGGTGTGGTGGTCATGGTCAGTTTTCCGGTCTGTTCTATCTGTTTAAACAGGTTGATGGGCTACAACTGGCGCGTAATGCAGATGATCAAATTAGCCTCTAGCGGCGGCGAAACGGCACTACATTATCCGGTAGTTCGCGCTCTTTTTCAGCTTGCCGCTGCTGATCAAACTCCATCATGTTGAGCCAGAAAGAGCGAAACAATTTCAGCGGCACAAAGTAATCTTTGTCACCTTTACATTTGCGTAGCATCTGGTTGATCTTTACGCCGCAACCGAACTGCTCTTCGGCGCTGTCCGGTAGGCGTCCGGCTTGATTGGTTATGTAATAGAGATCATCCGTTGCCTGACGTAGGTGGGCCTGGACGCTGCGGTCTGAGCCTGTCTGGTAATGCGTTTGCTCGCTGACCAGCCGGGCCAGCAGCGCCAGTCGTCCCGATTGGTCATCATCGAGCTGGCAGATGGAGACGGCTTCGCGCCATAAACGCTCGACAAACAGCTCGGTGAAATTTTCAAAATCGGGCTTGGTCAGGCCGGCAAACACGATGCAGTAGCGGCTCTGCAGCTCCATCATCAATACACATTTGCGCCTCTGTACCGTTACCCGGTGGCCGTACCACTGCATTGCGCCGGGGAGCGTGGTTTGCGGTTCGGCAAGGTGGTTGTGCAGGTCACCCACCAGGGTTTTAGAGAGATAAAATTGCAGCATGATTTTTGGTTTTTTTGTTAGAGGTTGATGTGTCAGCCATTTTTATGCGCCACGCAGCTTAGTTCAGCGGCGAGTTGTGCCGCGCCTTGCAGGGCCAGTGTTGGCTCGCTGGTGATCCAGACGGGTATCTGGCGTAGTAGTTCTGTGAATCGGCCTTTGTCGAGGAAGCCGTTCATAAATTCGTTCTGCATGAAGGGCAGAATGTGTCCGGCGATGGCCCCGGCGATAAAGAGTCCGCCAAAGGGTAGGGATTTGAGCGCGAGGTTGCCGGCCTCTGCACCGTAGAGGCGGGCGAAGAGTTGGCAGACGGTGATGCAGAGTGGGTCGCTGCCGGCGCAGCCGTGTTGGGTGATGGTGACGCTGGGGTCGTTGGCGTTGGCGAGTTCTGCGGCGACGGTTGGGTTTTCGCTGGCCAGGCCACTGTCGCGGGCAAAATGGTAGAGGTATACAAACCCTTTGCCGGAGAGGATGCGTTCGTAGCTGACGTGGCCGCCGGTCTGTTGGCGCATGTAGATGAGCAGTTGATCTTCTACGGGGTTGTTGGGGGCAAAGGAGCCGTGGCCCCCTTCGGTGGGCATGGGTTGGTGGCGCTGGCCATCGAAGTAGAAGAGCGCTTCGCCCAGCCCGGTACCGGCGGCAATGACGGCGATATGTTGCTGGGGGTTGATGGGGTTATGGGGTGGGGTGTTGAGGCTGATGCGCTGTTGGGGTGTGGAGGTGATGGCGGCGGTGCCGCTGGCGACCAGGTCATTGGCGAAGATGACGGGGGCGTTGTTGAGCTGGTGTGAGAGTGCGGCGCTATCC
>JAKFXL010000024.1 GCA_021731365.1 Gammaproteobacteria bacterium
CCTGGGTATTGTTGTTTGATGGCGATATAACATAAAAAAGGAGCACCATAATAAGTGGGCTCCTTTTTTATTTGCGTTGATACTACGATCTATTTAATGTTGTTGTTATCTATTTGGTGGATATAAACGTCACGTTGAGGGAAGGGGATGCTGCAACCGCCTGCCTCCAGCCCCTCTTTGCAGCGTTGAATGAGGTCTAGTTTGGTCGCCCACCAGTCTTCACGTATTGTCCAGACACGGAACAGTATGTTGACGGAGCTATCACCCAGTTGTTCCACCTTGATGAGCGGTGCAGGCTCAGCCAATATGCGTGGTTCATCTGCAGCAATCTGCTTAAGGATGGTCAGTGCTGTGTCGATGTTGTCGCCATAGGCGATGCCATAACCTTCATCGATCCGACGAATATCCTTGTCGGTGACTGAGAGGTTGATGATGGTATGGCCCCATATTTTTGAGTTGGGCAGGAAAACTTTTGGCCCATCGGGTAGATGACCTTTACAGAGAAAAAACCCGAGTGAGTCAATGATGTAAACATCACCGTTGAGTTTAACGGCATCCCCCACCGTGAATGGACGGAACACGAGAAGCATGACACCGGCGGCAACATTGCTGAGTGTTCCCTGTAGCGCCAGGCCGATAGCAAGTCCAGCGGCACCTAGTACGGCAATGAGGCTGGTGGTCTCAACACCAAAGCGGTTTAATACGGCAATTAAGGTGAATACCAGGATAATGATGCGGACAATTTTTCCAGGTATTTGATGGAATGCGGGATCTATTTTGTCAGACTTTCCAACAGCTCGATCCGTAATACGGGATAACCAACCTGCAATTATGTAACCGACGATCAGGGTGATCATGGCACCTACTACGTTGATGCCGTAGCTTGTCAGGTAGTTTACAGATAGGTCCATTATCTGTTCGAATTTATCATTCATAGAGTCACCTTCATGTGGGTTTTTATATTGATAATAAAGTATTGTAATGGGGCGTGGTGTGGCAGATCGCTCTGTATTGATGAGGCGCGTATGCAGGCATTGGTGCTGTATACACACTCACAGTGAATACAGCATGTCTGTTATCACTATGGAATAACCTTAGCACATAAGGCATAAGGTGTGATAATCCGAGGGCATAAATTATGCCACAGTTGTGGTATGGCTTAACCTGTTTTGGCAGTGACTGGATAGGGTTTTGATGTTTGATATGATGAGCTGCTGTTTTTCATTGCGACTCAATTTTTTAATGGCAGCTTCACGCCTGCTGGCGCTGCTGCGATCGTGGCCATTTTCAATATAAACCACGGACTCTGGCTGGCGGCCACGAAAATATTTGGCTCCACGTTGTGTGGTGTGTTGTTTAATACGTCGTTCGAGATTGTTGGTAATGCCGGTGTAGAGTGTGTTGTCGCTGCAGTGGATGATGTAGACAAGCCAGTTCATCGCCCTGATCCCCAGCCAAAGTGGTTAATGATCTGCTGATAGCTGGCATCGAGCGGTGCTTGAATCAACAGTTGCTGGCTTGTGATGGGATGGACAATCTCCAGCTCTGTGGCGGCAAGCAGGAGCCGGTGACAGTTAAATTGCTGCCGAAAAAAATCGTTCTGTTTGCCATCGCCATGGCTGGTATCACCAACGATGGGGTGGAAGATATGTTTCATGTGGCGACGTAGCTGATGCTTACGTCCCGTACGTGGCGTGAGCCGCAGCAGTGAGTAGCGTGCGGTATCGTAACGCCCCACAGCATAGGGAAGCTCGACGGTGGCAAGACGGTGATACTCGGTCACCGCCGCTTGTGCCGGTTTGTTCTGCTCTGCTTTGCCGTCACTCATCTTGTCCAGCTCTTCTTTTAGTGGATAGTCGATCACAGCAGCCTCTTCACTGTAGCCACGGACCACGGCGAGATAACGTTTGTGTACGGTGTGGTTGATGAACTGTTCCATCATGCGACGTGCAATGTCAGGGCTGAGGGCAAACAGCAATACCCCGGCCGTGGGTTTATCAAGTCGGTGCAGCGGGTAGACGTGTCGGCCAATCTGGTTGCGTACCAGCTGAATGGCAAAGCGGGTTTCATGGCGATCTATATTACTTCGGTGTACCAATAGACCGGCGGGTTTGTTGACAGCGACCAGCGCTTCATCCTGATAGAGGATAGGCAGGTTGTCGTCGGCCAGGCTCATGGTGTCTTCTGGTGAATGTTGTTGAGCTGTTGTTTGAGTTGGTTGACCTCGACAAACAGTTCCATCACCCACTGCTCCAGCTGGGCGATGCGGGCATCGTCTTCATTTACTTCGCTCCTGACGTTCACATTGGTGCTGTGGGTGGTTGCTTCCACTTCACCACAAAAGAGGTGGGCGTAGCGTGATTCACGTTTGCCCGGTTCCCGTGGCAGACGTGTGACGTAAGGGCCATCGTCACGGTCCATCATATGTTGTAATGCTGCTTCAACCTCACTGACCTCTTTAAACTGGCAGAGGCGCTGGCTACGGGTGCGGATTTCACCAGGGGTCTGTGGGCCGCGCAGGAGCAGGATGCAGGTGATGCCCAGCTCTTGTGCTGAAAAGTGGCGGCCGCCAAATTCGCTGTTGAAAAAGCGGTGCTGATATTTGACCACACGGCTGCCAAAGCCCGATTTTTCACTGACCAGATGTTTTTTCACCAGGCCGTCGAGTGTCTCCTGTACCGTAACCTCATCCAGATCAAGCACCGGTTCGCGGTTGCTCTTCTGGTTACAGGCGTTGGTGAGGGCGTTGAGCGAGAGGGGATATTGCTCGGGTGTAGTCGCCTCCTTTTCAATCAGGCAGCCAATCACACGTGCTTCATGGGGGGTGAGTAGAGTATCCACAACAGTATCCTTTAACATCGGTTGAGTGGGGGACTTATCCTACATCAAAGCTTTAGTACAAATAACGCTTAGGGTGATACATTACGCTCACCGCCAGTGGTGGGGGGCCGATATAGTCTGCGTCCCATTTTACACAACATCTATTTAACAACATAAGGAACCTTGCCATGGAACTGTTTCGCCGGATTACCAAGCCTGTCAGTCTGGTCGTTACTGCGGGAATGATCGCTCTGAGCCTGCAGATGCCGATGGCTAACGCCGCCATGGTCAGTACTGCTGAGGTGGTGCAGTCACTTCAGACACAGCAGGATATCAGCCGTATACATGAAGCGCTTAATCGTGATGAGGTTAAGAGCCAGCTGAGCCAGATGGGTGTTGATCCGGCGCTGGTGCAGGCGCGTGTTGATGCGCTGAGCGACAGTGAGGCCCAGCAGTTGGCCCAACAGCTCGACCAGATGCCAGCAGGTAGCGGTGTTGTGGGGGCGTTGCTGTTTATCTTTATCGTGCTGCTGGTTACGGATCTGCTGGGGCTGACCAGCGTTTTCCCCTTCACTAAAAAGGGTTCGATGCATCCCTAAAGTAGCGTGACTGTTGGTCTGATGGTGGTTAATAAAAGTGCCCGACAGCGTTCGGGCATTTTTTCGTTGCTGCTGTTTATGGTATTGCTGACGGGGTGCGCAACCCCGCAGACGCGCCAGTTGTTGAACTCCACGTCCCCGCTGCCACGATCCGTGGAACTGACCGAGGTACCCTTCTTTCCTCAAGAGGAGTATCAGTGTGGGCCAGCGGCGTTGGCCACGGTGCTGACCGAGAGCGGTGTAACGATCACCCCTGACGAGTTGGTGCCACAAGTCTATCTGCCTAAACGTAAAGGCTCGTTGCAATTTGAGCTGTTGGCGTCGAGCCGTCGTCATGGTCGCATCCCCTACCCCCTGCAACCAGAGCTGACGGCGCTTATGACGGAGGTGACGGCAGGAAACCCGGTGTTGGTACTGCAAAATCTGGGTTTATCCATCTTCCCCTTCTGGCACTACGCTGTGGTGGTGGGGTTTGATCTGGATCAGGGCCACGTTATTTTGCGCTCTGGTGCTGACGCACGCCGTATCACCCCCTTAAATACCTTTGAACATACCTGGCGTCGGGGTGGTTATTGGGGGGTGGTGGTATCAGCGCCCAACAGATTGCCACAGACGGCGGAGGAGCTGCCTTATCTGGAGGCGTTATTGGTGATGGAGAGGCTGCAAAAGTGGCCCGAGGTTGCAGTCGCCTATGAACAGGCGCTGGCGCGCTGGCCGCAGAGTTTAGGTGTGGCGATGGGGCTGGGCAACAGCCTGTATGCCCTTCATGATCTGAGTGGGGCCGAAGCGGCATTTCGTATGGCCACCTTGCGCCACCCAGCGGCGGCAGTGGCGTTTAACAATCTAGCCCAGGCCCTGGCTGAACAGCAGCGCTGGCAAGAGGCAGAGGCTGCGGCAGAGCGTGCCGTTGCACTGGGGGGGAGTCATAGTGCCCTGTTTCGCCAGACATTGACGCAAATTCAACAGCGACCGTAATATCGAACATGGCACAATAATAAAGTCCCTCAACATGTTAGCGGTTTAGCTTGTGGTTGAACTGACGATATAGCCTTGTAGAACTTAGGGCAGCTTAGTCACCACAGAGGATCTGGTTGTTAGTGGGAACAGCCATTAAACGGGGATCGCCCCAGTTAACAGAGCATATACAAGATGACTCCAGCACCTATTAAGGCCGGGGAAGATGAACGACTGGCTGCTCTGCGTCGATATGAAGTGCTTGATACTGCGGCGGAAGCTGAATTTGATGACGTTACACGTCTGGCTGCACAGCTATGTGGCACGCCCATAGCCCTTATCTCACTAGTGGATGCCGATCGGCAGTGGTTTAAGAGCCGGGTAGGACTGGATGCGCTGGAGACACCCCGTGACATCTCTTTTTGCGGCCATGCGATTTATGAGAATGATCTGTTTGAGATCTCGAACGCGCTAAATGATCCCCGTTTTCAGGACAACCCACTGGTCAGTGGCCAGCCCGGCATCCGTTTTTATGCCGGTGCGCCGCTGGTTACTCCGGATGGTCACGGGGTCGGCACACTCTGCGTTATCGATATGGTGCCCCATACCCTGAGTGAACAGCAGCGGGATATATTGGCAACGTTGGGCCGACAGGTGGTGCGGCAACTGGAGCTGCGCAGCGCCTTGAAACGTGAGCAGCAGCTGAACGATAAACTCACACGGTTATCAATTTTTCAAAAAACACTGTTTGACAGCGCCGCCATTGCCATCATCTCGACAACCGTCAACGGGGTGGTGACCAGCTTTAATCCGGCCGCTGAACAGCTATTGGGATATACATCCGCTGAGCTGGTGGGCAAACAGACCCCCGGTCTTTTTCATGATGGTGCGGAGGTGGTGGCGCGTGCGGCAGAGTTGAGCCAGACGCTGCAGCGCAAGATTGAACCAGGGTTTGAGGTGTTTGTTACCAATGTGCTTACCGAGGGTTCAGAGACCCGCGAATGGACCTACTGTGCTAAAAACGGTGCGCGGATCCCTGTCATCCTCACGGTATCGGCGGTACGTGATGCTAATGGTGCGCTGGTGGGGTATGTGGGCATGGCGCGTGACATTAGCGCGCGTAGAAATGCCGAACGGGTTAAAAGTGAGTTTGTCTCCACCGTCAGCCATGAGCTGCGTACCCCGCTCACCTCCATCAGTGGCGCGCTGGGGTTGATTACAGGCGGTGCGGTGGGTGAGGTCTCTGATAAAGTCAGAGAGCTGCTGGATATCGCCTACAAAAACAGCCAAGGGCTGACGGCGCTTATCAATGACCTGCTTGATATAGATAAACTTGCGGCAGGCAAACTCCGTTTTGATATGGAGCACCAGCCGTTATTGCCACTACTGGAGCAGGCACTGGTGCAAAACAGCGCCTATGGTGATCAGTATCAGGTCCGTTTTGAGCTGAGTGAGTGCAGTGGTGAACTTAATGTAAATGTGGATGGCGACAGGTTGCATCAGGTATTGGCAAACCTGCTCTCTAACGCGGCCAAATTTTCACCGCCCGGCGGTGTTGTGAACATTGCTGTGAGGGTGGATGAGAAACGGGTGCGGGTGACGGTTGCAGATCAGGGTAAGGGGATTCCGGCGGAATTTCGTGAACGTATCTTCCAGAAGTTCTCCCAGGCCGACTCTTCCGATTCGCGCCAGCTGGGGGGGACCGGGCTGGGATTGGCTATTAGCAAAGAGTTGATTGAGCAGATGCACGGCACCATTGGGTTTGAATCGGAGGAGGGAAAGGGTGCTAGCTTCTATTTTGAGCTGCTTCATGGGTAAACAGAGAACCGATTGCGGGCCATTTCGGTAATCCGCCAAGATTTTTCAGGCTAAATCCACTACCATGTGGCCCCCACGCAATCTGCGGTATGGAGTCGTGCGCGATGCAAAATTATCTCCCCGGTCAGCGCTGGATCAGTGACGCTGAACTACAGATGGGGCTGGGTACAGTCCTCTCAAGTGATCAACGTACTGTGACGGTAGTATTTCTTGCCACAGGTGAAACCCGTCTCTATGCCACAGCCACGGCGCCACTGCGGCGCGCCCTGTTTGCGCTGGGCGACAGCGTCCTGAGCCACGAAGGGTGGCAACTGCGTATCGAATCGGTGCGTGAAGATAATGGTCTGATCACCTACTTTGGTAAACGTGACGATGGCAGCGCGGCGGAGCTGGCCGAAGGCCATCTCGACAGCTTCATCCAGCTCAACCGACCCAGCGAACGTCTGCTCAGTGGCCAGATAGATGCCAACAAACGTTTCGAATTGCGCTGCCGCACCCTGCAATACGCCAACCGCCTCGGCCACTCTGAACTGCGTGGCCTCACCGGCGTGCGCACCAGCCTGATCCCCCATCAGCTCTACATCGCCCACGAAGTGGCGGGCCGTTATGCACCACGGGTGCTGCTGGCCGATGAGGTGGGGTTGGGCAAGACCATCGAGGCGGGCATGATCATTCACCAGCAGCTGCTCAGCGAACTGGCGCAGCGGGTGCTGATTGTGGTGCCAGAGAGTCTGGTACACCAGTGGCTGGTGGAGATGCTGCGGCGCTTCAACCTGCACTTCAGCATCTTCAACGAAGATCGCTGCCACGCCATCGACGACGCTGACGAAAACCCCTTCGAGAGTGAACAGCTGGCGCTCTGTAGTCTGGACTTTCTCAGCAGCGACCCCAAGCGTTACAAGCAGCTGCAGACCGCTGGCTGGGATCTGCTGGTTGTGGATGAGGCGCACCACTTGCAGTGGTCGGAGGAGGAGCCGAGTCTGGAGTACGAACTGATCGAAAGACTCGCCGCCCAGATTAAAGGGGTGCTGCTGCTCACCGCCACGCCGGAACAGCTGGGCAAGGCCGGCCACTTCGCCCGCCTGCGCCTGCTTGATCCCAACCGCTTTCCCGACTTCGAGACCTTTGTCGAAGAGGAAAAACACTACGAGCCTATCGCCCAGGCGGTGGAAGAGCTGCTTGGCGATCAGCCCATCAGCGCCGCCGCCCACGCCATTCTTGAGTCCACCTTCAGCGAGGGCGACAATGCTGAGCTGTTGTTAAAGCTCAGTGATTCTAACGCTAGCGAACAACATCAGGGCGACGCCCGCCGCGCCCTGGTCGAGCATCTGCTTGATCGCCACGGCACCGGCCGTGTGCTGTTCCGCAATACCCGTTCCGCCATCAAGGGGTTTCCCGGTCGTCAGCTGCACACCTACGCCCTGCCACTGCCGCAGCAGTACGGCGATTGCCTGCGCGCCTTTCAGGGCAGCGCCATTGGCGAACCGCAGCTGCTGCTCAGCCCCGAACTTCTATACCAGGCGGCCAGCGACAACACCCCGCGCTGGACCGAGATCGACCCACGGGTAAAGTGGCTCGGCGACCTGCTCAAACAGCTGCGCCCTGCCAAGGTACTGGTGATCACCGCCAGCGCCGACACCGCCATGGATCTCTCTGAGACACTGATGATCAAGACCGGCATCCACGCCGCCGTCTTCCATGAGGAGATGAGCATCATCGAGCGCGACCGCGCCGCCGCCTACTTTGCCGACCAGGATTTTGGCACCCAGGTGCTGATCTGCTCCGAGATCGGCAGCGAGGGGCGCAACTTTCAGTTCGCCCACCATCTGGTGCTGTTTGACCTGCCACTCAACCCTGATCTGCTGGAGCAGCGCATCGGTCGCCTCGACCGCATCGGCCAGACTGAAACCATCCAGCTGCACGTCCCCTATCTGGAAAACAGCGCCCAGGAGATCATGCAGCAGTGGTACCACCAGGGCTTAAGTGCCTTTGAACATACTTGCCCGGCCGGTCACAGCGTCTTTGTGCAGGTGCGCGCCACACTGCTCGAGGCGTTGCACCAACTGGAGACCAAGCCGGAAGAGCTGATGGCACTCATCGCCACCACCCAGCAGCTCTACAATGAGATGAATGACCGCCTGCAACGCGGTCGCGACCGGCTGCTGGAATACAACTCCTGCCGCCCGCTCATCGCCAACAATCTCAAGGCACTGGCGCTGGCCGAGGATGAAAATAACGACCTGGCCGACTACCTCGAACACCTCTACGACTGCTACGGCGTCGACATGGAGGAGCATGGCGAACAGAGTTTCCTGATCAGCCAGGGCGAAAGGATGCAACATGCCTTTCCCGGTCTGCACGAAGAGGGCATGGTGATCACCTGCGACCGCGCCACCGCACTCGCCAATGAAGATATGCACTACATCACCTGGGAACACCCAATGGTGCGCGGCGCGATGGAGATGGTGCTCACCAACGAACTGGGCAACAGCACCATCACCACCCTCAAGGCGCGTGGTTTTAAGGCCGGCAATCTGCTGCTTGAAGGGATCTATGTGCTGGAAAGCAGCGCCAGCAGCGAACTCAATCTCAGCCGCTATCTGCCGCCCACCACCATTCGTGTCGTCATCGATCAGAGTGGTAAAGACCAGAGCCATCTGCTTAGCAGCGAATTGATCCGCGAAGGCAGCGCCAAGGTCGACAAAGCCACCGCCGGCAAGATTATCCGTGCCTACGCCGAACCACTGCGCAACATGATCGTCAGCGCCGACAAACTCGCCCGCCAACAGGCACCCGAACTGCTCGGCAGCGCCCACCAGCAGACCCGTCAAACCCTGGAGCGCGAAATCAATCGCCTCGAAGCACTGCGTAAAGTGAATCCCAACGTGCGTGACGAAGAGATCCAGTTCTTCGCCGAACAGTGGAAGACACTGGATCTGGTGCTGGAGGCGGCGAGTCCACGATTGGATGCGGTGCGGATTATTATTACTACTTGAGTAAACAGACATCTGCCGCCGTATTTGTGATGGGTAGAGGTTTAATCCTTCGTTTAGGGTCTTGGCGCACAAAGCACGCCAGGACCCAATCCGAGGTTGATGAGGTTACTGACTGGCAAGCGCAGCAACCTCCGTTGGCGTAAGCGCAACGCCATAAAGTCGCACGTTATCTATTTTTCCTTTAAGAAATCCGAGATTATTCAGTGTGCTTCCAAGACGCAATGTACTACTGCTGTTTTTGAAGTTGGCTAGGATTGTATTGTCATTGGTGACACGCTTGCCATTCCAGTAAAGCTCGGCACTGCCACCGCTCCGATCGATCACTATCGCCACCGGTTGCCACGCTCCCGGCACGACGACATTAACGTTGCTATTGGCGCTGTTGGTGTTTGTACCATTACCAGTTTCGAGCACAATCTGTCTGCTGGTAGTGCCCGTATTCTTAATGTAGAGACGCCATCCATTGGTTTTGGCCCCCGTATTGGAGTTGGCCATCAGCGTTTGGCTGTTTGTCGCTGAGCTATCAGGCTTGACCCACATTGTGATTGAGAATTTGTTGGGCAGATTATTAAATGTGCCTAAATTGACATAGTCGTTTACGCCATCAAAGTTCACGGCATAACCACCCCCATGGGCATCAGTTGTATAACCTGCACCGTTGTAGAGCGTGGCGGTATGGCCCGCCAGTGCGCTGTCGGTGCCGTCATTATTAAATTTCCACTCTGCCAGCAACGCATCGGAGACAATGCTGCTGCGCGCTACGCGCATTAGATTGCCTGCATCGGCACTGATCCAGGGATAGCGATGGCCGCTGGCAATGTAACGACTGTTGGCACTGGTTAGGTAGCTATCAATATCATTTTTAAGGGCTATGCGATCCATTGGGAAGTGGTTGTAGTCACGAATGGTCGCAATTCCCATGGCAACACCGCTATGTGGCCACGTTAAGGCACCTTCAATCTGTTGTGGGTCGCTCAGGGTTTTCCATCCGGCGTGGTTGTTATTAAAATGGTTATACAAGTACGACGCGCGGTACTCTTCACCACTCGGTTTTACCGCATGATCAAACGCCAACCCCGTCCATGCAGGCCACAACTGTGCTGCGGCATCAGGATATAAATTGGTCCAGCTTGTTGGCGCACGGTTGTTGTCAGCAAACTTGGCGCTGTAGTAATAGTATCTGTTAGGGTCCCAATTGTGGTCATTGCGCCACAGCCCTGCCTCCACTCCCTGAGCCACGCTCTTTGCATGGTTAAGGTAAATATTTTCATTATTTGCATAGGCGGGTAACTCGGTAACAAAGTCTCGATAGAGCAGGGAGGCGTCCCGCAAACCGGCATACACTTCGGCGTTGTCCATAAGGTACTTCACGGGGTAATCGGGCGTTGCCCAAGCCAGGCCGTCTGTCTGTTTTGTGGCAATGACGGCGCTTGCAATCAAGTTGATCAGGTACTGGTAATGCTGCGCTTTGGTCTCTGTACCACTGTAGATCGCGCTGTCATTCAGAAAAGCGCAACCGTTGGTGGCTGCGGTTTTTTGACAATATTTAAGGATCACTGACAAGAACGTTGCGGCGGTGGCATCTGTGGAGTCGTATTGAGGTTTGCTGCTCGCAGTTCGATCAGGGCGGCCATCGCCATTTGTATCAATACACGCCACAATCTGGCTGACGTTGTTCGGATCTCGGCAATCGATTTTTTCGTTAGCGCCATTGGCAGCGATCCAGTGGTTATATATTGTGCCCGGCACGCCGTTGTAATCCGCAGGCCAGTTGATGTGGTTGAAGTACCACTCGATGAAGTTTCTGACGGCGGCGGTATGGACAGCGCTATTTGACTCCAGCAGACCAAGCGCCGCTAGGCTCGCCCAATAGGGCTCTATGTGGCAGTAGGTTCCTTCGCTGAACTGTTCCGAGCAGCTGCTCTCGGGCAATGCCCCATACGATGTATAGGCTGAATTTTTGAACTGTAATTGATGGAGCCAGTTTGCTTCTGTATTGATTAAGCTGTTGTAGTCGTTTTCGGTAAGGGCGTGGGCGGTTGGCACGTTGCCAACGCTCAACAGCGCGACTATGCATGTCGCTGCCAGAGCAAGCAGTCTCTGTCGACAATGCTGGGGTTGATTGGCGGAGTAGCGTACTTGTCCGTTGTTATTTGTATCACCCATAGCCATCCCTTTCTATGATGTAAACCAACGTTGTACAAAGAGGGTAGTAGGGCTTATGCCAAAAGTCCAACGTCATTAAAAAATTTAACGATACCACCCCAGTTTGACTCTTCCATTTCGCACGAGTAGCGTACCTGCTGCGGCAATGTTGTCGCCTCTTGCATGGGTAAAACTATTATGTCTGTAAAAAATGGAGTTATGGGTCTGTGCGCTGGAGCAATATTGGTATTGAGTTCGACAACATATGCCGCACAGATCTGTCTGCCGATAACGGGGAAGATCAGTACCATTTCCATTAATCCCGTGAATCAGCACGGCGTGGTAAAGGTGCGTCTGAAAGGGGTACCTATCGCGCTCTCCACGGTCGGTACCATCACCTCTTCTGACGGTGCGGGAAACAGCTATCTTGATCATCACATGATGCTGAATGTCGACAATACAATTTTCACCAAGAATGATCACGGCGTGGTCATGGGGCCTGGTGATGGTTGCTCACTGCCGGTCGTGGAGACCATCAATATCGTGGGCGGGACGGGTATCTTTACGGGGGTGACTGGTACTGGACAAGCGACGGGCACCATCAATTTATGTACTGCGCGGAATGAGTTTGCCTTGAGTGGTTCGTTGTGTTTTGCCCGTGCGCCGAACCTGCCTTAGGAACGTCTCCCTTTTACCCCATCCCTCCCCAAAGGGGTGGGATGGGCTCTGAATAGAATTATGGTGCCTCATTCGTAATGGCAGATTTGATCTGCTGCATAAGCTTTTTATTGTCCGTCTGTGATTTGATGAGTACGCTCCGCACCTGTGATGCGATGGCGGGAGGGGCATCCTGTGCTGAAAAAATGATGACAGGGGTTTGATGTCCCAGGGTGTTAACCAGAGGTAAAAGATCAAGCCCGGAGCCATCGGGTAATCCAATGTCGAGCAGCACAAGATCAAAGTTCTCCTGGCCCATCCGTTCTTTTGCCTGTTGCAGTGTTGTCGCGTGGACGATCTGGTACTCATCATTTAATAAAGTGTCAATGATGATCGCAATGTCGACGTCATCTTCGACGTGTAAAATTCGTTTGTTCTCTGTTTTTGTCCGGGATATGTTTGAGTGGATCGATTCCAGTAACCTTTTTTCATCGATCGGTTTTTCGATCCAGTCCACCATGCTAAACGCAGTCTCTTCGACTTCTAATTGACCTTCTTTGGCTTTAGCGGAGATGACAATAATGGGCAGATTATGGGTCGCTTCATTCTCACGTAGCTCCTGTAGCAGTGTGAGGCCACTGCCGCCAGGGATCATCAAATCTAATGTGATGGCATCATAGTGGTGGTTTTTTATCTGTGCGACGGCCTCTGGATAGCTGAAGGCCTGATGATAGCGGTAGCCCTCTTTTTCAACCATCATGCTAAGTAGTTTTGAGACATCCTGATCATCTTCAACGATTAGAATTAGTGGTGTATTGGGTGCAAAAACCTGTTTATGTTCACCGCTGTTGGGGATGGCGGGTTTAAATTTATTGTCCCATAGTGGCAGTTCAATATGAAAAGTGGTGCCTTGCCCTGCGGCGCTCTCAAAACTGATGTTGCCCCCCATGTTTTCGATAATCGCTTTGGTGATATTCAGGCCGAGTCCTGTGCCTCCTTTCTGGCGGGTGTCCGAGCTGTCAGCTTGGGCGAATTTATTAAAAATTCTTGACTTAAACTCTTCGGGAATGCCCTTTCCATTATCATGTACGCTAATGCAAACATGGTTCTCTTTTGTCTGAAGGGATATCTTTACCCGCCCATTTTTTGGTGAATATTTGGCTGCATTGGAGAACAGGTTTGACATTACCTGAGCCATCCGTTTTTCATCGATGCGGACGATGATTATCTCGTCAGGATCAGTGGTTAAATGGAAAGTGACGCCAAATTGATCGCCATACCCTTTGTTTGAATCGATGGCCTGTGTGACCACAGCAACTAAATTGACAACTCTGTTTTTGAACTGCATTTTACCTGCGCTGATTTTGTCTAAATCGAGAATGTCGTTGATCAGATGAATTAATCGTTCGCTGTTATTGTTGGCGATGGTCAGCAGAGCGCGGGTCTTGTCTGACAGTTCTCCGGTGACGCCGCCCAGTATGAGTCCCAAAGAACCACGGATGGAGGTGAGCGGTGTTCGCAGCTCATGGCTGACAGTGGAGATAAACTCTTTCTGCATCTGTTCGGTCTGTTTGCGTTCGGTAATGTCACGGGTGATGCCGACAAAATAGCGGATGTTGTCGATCACCACTTCGCTGACGGCCAGCTCCATCGGGAATGTTGAGCCATCCTTGCGCTGGCCGGTCACTTCGCGGCCAATGCCAATCACCTTTTTCTCGCCGGTGGTGATGTGGTGTTTTAGATAGCCGTCATGTTCGCTGTGATAAGGCTCCGGCATCAACATCTTTACATTCTGGCCAATAACTTCAGCATCGTTATAACCAAAGATCCGTTTGGCCGCTGGATTAAAGGATTCAATCACACCCTGTTCGCTAATGGTGATGATGCCATCCACTACATTATCAATAACAGCGGCCAGCCGTTTTGTCTGTGCAGTGACCCTGTTTTCCAGTTGTGTGGTTGCCTGTTGCTGATTGTTGGCAAAGGAGTTGATTGCTGTATAGAGGGTACGGAATTCATTGTGTACTGATGTGGCATCCACACGTACGGTTAAATCTCCTGCCTGTAACTTTGTTGTTGCAGCGGCCAGATTGACGATGGGCGTCACTATTTTTTTTGATACAAACCAGACGATAAGTAGCGCCATCATTAAACCGATCAGCAGACTGATGAGTAACATCCGGTTGAGTGCCGCAGTGATATCTGCAAACACCACGCTTTCTGGGACGTGAAGGGTGATTAGCCAGTAACGGCTACGGTCTTGGGGTGAAAAATAGATCTTCTGAAAGCCATCCAACTCACGTTCGGTATCATCGCGGCGCATAAAATCATCTCGATGGATGGCGATGTCGGCCAGTGCGGGTTCAACAGTTTGAAATTGATAGTTAATATTTAGATCTAATCCAAAGGTCTTTGATTGATCAGCATGTTTGAGGTAGTAGCCTTTTTCGTCGACGATATTCCGTTCTACGCCGTTGATATCTGAGTGAATGCCACTGAACAGCTGTTGTGTGGCGATGTTCATGACAATAATGGCAACCGCTTCGCCCTCGGCGTTGTGTACGGGGCTTGCCAGCCGTATGACGGGCAGGTGGGGTAACTGAATAACACCATGTTCCCGATTGAGGCTGACGTCTGAATAGTAGGCGTCACCGGCCTTTAGTTTCAGCGTCTCTTTAACATAGGGGGTGTCAGCTTTATTTTGCAGTGCAGTGTCCGCAACGACCTCTATTTTATTGCCGGAGTTTATTTGAACTCTGACCAATTCATTGCCGTTTTTGTCAATAAGCCTGATCTGCTGATATTCCGGGTAGTTGGCTAAAAAGGCCCTGAACGTTGTGACCAGGCGGTTGTGCCACTGTTGCAGGGTATTGCCGTTTTCAGGATCAATGCCGCCATTGGCGCGGGTACGAATGTAGCCATGGATGGAGGGCACATCATGCAGTGCCAGCAGGTTGCGGTGGTAGTTGTTTAATGAGCCTTCTATCTCATGTTTAAGTAGCAACAGCTTGCTTCGTTCAAGTGCAACAACTTTGCGCTCGGCGACAGCTTGTGATTGCCAGTAGCTGGCAAAGCTGATGATGAAGAGGGCAGAAAATATTAACCCGCTTAATACCAGTGTGGTTTTGCCCTGGAGTCCCAACCGGTAACGGTGACCCATCTCTTTGGACCTCTAACAGGTGTGTCGGTTGTTGACGTGTCAGGTGATAGACAGCCATGACACTGCTATATTGCATGTTCGACTATCGGCCCGTGGGTTGTTATCTTGATGTGGCAACATTAAAGCCAATGGTGGGTATTTGTCACGGCTGTTTGTGCTGTATGCCGGTTTTGTCTGGAGTTATTGTTGGCCCGCCACTGGTTATCGTAGTTTCGTGGTAGCAGGTTTTGCACCTGCGGCTGTAAACATGTTACAAGGTGTTTTTTACTGGAGAGTCTAACTATGCGTCGTAATATCCTTGCCGTTTCTACTACTATTTTGTTGGCGTTTGCCTCCACATCACTGTGGGCTGCGGATACATTGACCATTGAGCAGGTTTACGCTCAAAAAGCCAAGCTGGCTGGCAAGCAGGTTCAGGTGAAGGGCAAAGTGGTGAAGGTGAATGAGGGGATTATGGGGAAAAACTTCCTGCATATCACTGATGGTACGGGCAAAGAGGGCAGCAATGACCTGACGATCACAACACAGGATAGCGCGGCGTTGGGCGATATGGTCAGCCTGACGGGTGAAGTGGCAGTTGATCGTGATTTTGGTGCGGGTTATATCTATCCACTGTTGATTGAGAAGGCGAAAGTCAGTAAGGCTAAGTAAATCACACCGTATACCCCTCCTTTATGGAGGGGTAGTCACTCTCCCAGCTATAGATCAATGAACCTTCAGACCAGATAGGGGTTGTTCCTGCGCTCTTCACCAAAGGTTGAGCTGGGGCCGTGGCCGGGAATGAAGCGAATCTCATCCCCCAGTGGCAGTAGTTTCTCTTTGATGCTGCTAATCAAGTCCGCATGGTTGCCCATGGGGAAGTCGCTGCGACCAACAGAGTTCTGAAACAGCACATCGCCAACAAAGGCGGTCTGACTGGCGGCATTGTAAAAGACGATATGGCCGGGGGTATGGCCGGGGCAGTGCAGTACATCAAATAGCTCATTACCGACGCTGATCTGTTCGCCCTCTATCAACCACTGGTTTGGCATAAAGGGCTCGATGTGGGCAAAACCAAACATTTTGGCCTGATCGGCGAGCCGTTCGAACCAGAACCGGTCTGCCTGATGGGGGCCAATGATTGGGATATTGAGCTGTTCGGCGATGGTGTGTGCACCCCCCACATGGTCGAGATGGCCATGGGTGAGCAGTAGTTTTTCCAGTGTGACCCCCTCCTCCTTCACCGCCAGTTGCAGCTGTTCGATGTCGCCGCCAGCATCAATCAGCACCGCGCTGTGGGTATTGCTGCACCAGACCAGTGAGCAGTTCTGCTGGTAACGGGTGACGGGAATAACACGATATTTCAACATGGTAGTTTATAACTCTGATGGGGTTAGCCCCAGCACTTGCCGGGTATTGCGGGTTGTCTGTCTGGCCACGTCGGTGATGGCCTCATCTCTGAGCGCTGCAAGGGCGGCCAGATGTTCCGGCAGGTACTCGGGACTGTTACGCTGGCCACGGTGGGCGGCACCGACCATATCGGGGGCATCGCTCTCCAGCACGATGGCCGCTAACGGCAACTCACGCGCCAGACGGTGGATCTTGTTGGCCCCTGGGTAGGTTAGGGTGCCACCAAAGCCCAGCTTAAAACCGAGTTCGATAAAACGGTGCGCCTGTTCCACACTGCCGTTAAAGGCGTGGGCGATACCGCCTTTCACCGGTATCCGCCGCAGCGTACTGAGCACCTGATCATGTGCTTTACGGATATGCAGGATCACCGGCAGGTTAGCGTCACGGGCGATGGTAAGCTGGGCCTCAAACAGCGCCTGCTGGTGTGAACGATCCAGTTCGGTCATAAAAAAATCGAGGCCGATCTCACCGATGGCGATCACCTCTGGGGTGGTGGCAAGCTGCTGTTCCAGCCACGTTACCGCCCCCGTGCCGTGCTGCTCTATATATATGGGGTGCAGCCCCAGGGCGGGATGGAGTCCAACCTCAGCACGACAGAGGGCGATCAGCCCCGGCCAGCGCTCCCTATCCACCCCCGGCACCACCAGCCCGGTAATACCGGCTTGGCGGCAACGTTGCAAAATCGTAGCGCGGTCGTCATCAAACTCGCTCACATCAATATGGCAGTGGCTATCGATCAGCTGCATCGACCATCACTCTGGGGTTCATGGTGTATCATAGCGCCACTCTAAACCATTGTTAGACTGCCCGCTATGAAGCCTGTGCCGGAAGATACCCTCTACGCCAATCGTCACGATCACCTGGTCGATTTTGAATTTAATGAGGATGTGGCGCGGGTTTTTCCCGACATGATCCGCCGCTCCGTACCGGGATACGGCACCCTGATCACGCTGATTGGTCTGCTGGCGGAGCAGTACGCCCAGCCCAATACCCTCCTCTACGACCTGGGTTCATCCCTGGGTGCCGCCACGCTGGCGATGGGTCGCCGCCTGCCACACCACGACTGCCGCATTATTGCGGTTGATAACTCAATGGCAATGGTGGAACGGTGTCGCAACAATATCGCCGAGGAGCTCTCCCCTGTGGCGGTGGATGTGGTCTGTGCCGACATTTGTCAGCAGGTGATAGAGAACGCATCGGTGGTGGTGCTTAACTTCACACTGCAATTTCTATCGCCGGAGGATCGTCTGGCGCTGTTGAGTAACATCTACAAGGGGTTGGTACCAGGCGGGGTGCTGCTACTGTCAGAGAAGATCATCTTTGAAAACCCGCAAGAGCAGGCGCTGCAAAACGATCTGCATCTCAGCTTTAAGCGGGCCAACGGTTATAGCGAGATGGAGATCAGCCAGAAACGTACCGCTCTGGAACGAGTCTTGATCCCAGAAAGCCTTGAGCAGCATCAGACACGCCTGACTGCCGCTGGTTTTAGCCATCAGCAGCAGTGGTTTCAATGTTTTAACTTTGTTTCACTGCTGGCAGTTAAATGATCGACTACAGCTCACTCTACCCACGGTTAAGCGGCACGGTGCTGGAGGCGTGGGGCGACACCCTGCCGGCGATGATTGAGCAGCGCCTGAACAGTCACCGGCATGGCGATTATGAAAAATGGTTGGCGGCATTACAGTCACTGCCGCTGTTGAGCGCCGAAACTATTGATCTGATTGATAGTGTGACGGTCACCAGTCGTAATAGTAACGAAGATACCTCGGCCTTGGAGCAGGCGTTACGCCAGCTACACCCGTGGCGCAAAGGGCCATTTTTTATCCATGGTATCCATATCGATACTGAATGGCGTTCCGACTGGAAGTGGGAGCGGCTCAAAAACCATATCGCGCCATTAACGGGGCGCACGGTGCTGGATGTGGGGTGTGGCAGCGGTTACCACTGCTGGCGCATGGCCGGCATGGGGGCGGCGCTGGTGATCGGTATCGATCCCACACTGCTCTATGTGATGCAATATTTTGCTGTGCGCCATTTTCTGGGTGAGCAGGGGGAAGGGGTCTACGTCCTGCCTCTGGGCATTGAAGATCTGCCGCCCCGGCTTGAAGGGTTCGATACACTCTTCTCAATGGGGGTGCTGTACCATCGCCGCTCACCGCTTGACCATCTGCTGGAGCTGCACGCGGCACTGCGTCCAGGGGGTGAGCTGGTGCTGGAGACCCTGGTGATCGATGGCCCTCTGGGCGAGACGCTGATGCCAGAGGGGCGTTATGCCAAGATGCGCAACGTCTGGTTTATCCCCTCACCCGCAACGCTGGAGTTATGGTTGAGACGGTGTGGTTTTAAAAACATCCGCACGGTGGACATCAGCGTCACTTCCATTGAAGAGCAGCGCAGTAGTGGCTGGATGCAGTTTGAATCGCTGCAGCAGTTTTTGATGCCCGATGATCTGAGTCGCACCTGTGAAGGGTATCCGGCACCACGACGGGCGATTATTGTGGCTGATCGTGTTTAACAAAAAAATAATTTGTTAAACAGATCAACAAATTGAATTTCATCGATTTTACTGCTAGTTTAAGCAGCACTTAATCCCCCCTGAAGTGGTTGCGAATGACAGCTTCGAATGATTCATGCCGTAACATGTGCTCCCTGGATCAGCTTAACCAGCTATTGCAGGCTACCAATACCCTGATCCAGGCGCTATCCATGGCGACGGCTCGGGAGGTACTGCTTGGCGACGGAATCTCCGCGCTCTCGCTATTGGTCAACGCCCGCTATGGCGCGATTGTGATGACGCGGGATGCAGTGGCGGATGAGCTGATCACCTATGGTATCAGTGGCACCTATGACAACGGTGCGATGTTGTTCACCCCGACACTGTTGCAGAGTATGTCCACTGCCGTTGAGCCAGCCAGTTTTGACAGCACGATGACGTTTAGCACGGCACATAATATTGTTGCTGACGCCCCGGCGGTGACATCGCTGCTGGTGGTGCCGATCATCAGTAGCAGTGGATTGTTTGGTCACATCTACCTCTGTAACAAGCAGGATCAGTCCTCTTTTAACGATATTGATCAGCAGTTGGTCTGTAACTTTGCCTCATCGCTGGCGCTGGTGCTTGATAACATCCAGCACCGACACGCAAAAGAGAAGGCGGAAGAGCAGACTTGGTTACATGCCAAGGCGTTTGAAAACAGCACCGAAGCGGTGTTGATTACCGATGATGAAGGGACAGCGCTCAGTATCAACCAGACCTTTAGCCGTATGACGGGTTATGCCTTGCATGAGGTGAATGACAGTTTTCCCTACCTGCTGACGGCCAACAGAAAACGGCGCAGCTTTTATGTGCAGATCTGCCATGAGTTACAGGAGCACGGTTTCTGGAACGGCGAGATGGTCTATCGTCGTAAAAATGGCGAGATCTTCCCAATGTGGGTCAGTTTAAGTGCCATCAAGAATGATCAGGATGAGACCAGCCACTATGTGGGGCTGCTCAGCGACATCAGCGAACGGAAACGTTTTCAGAAACAGATTCAGTACCTTGCCTGTTATGACTCACTCACCAATCTGCCCAATCGCGCCCTGTTTATTGACCGCACCCGCCAACTGGTTTCAAACAATAAACGTACTGCCCGCCAGTTTGCCATCCTCTCGATCAACATCGACCAGTTCAAAAATATCAACGATACCTACGGTCCGGCCGTGGGCGACAGGCTGCTCCAGAAGTTTGCCCGTCGGTTGCAGCATAGTCTGGGTGATGGTGATACCGCAGCTCGGTTAGGGGGTGACAAATTTGGTATGACGGTCACCGCGTTTACCTGCTCCGATAATCTGGCGGTGATAGCGGTCAACATTCTGGATGCCCTGGCACGGCCCTTCAAAATGAATAAGCGGGAGCTTTATATCACCGCCAGCATTGGGATTAGCTGTTACCCCGCCGATGGCCAGGACGCCGCCACCCTGATCAAACATGCCGAAGCCGCGATGTTTCACGCCAAGTCACAACAGCGTAACCACTTTCAGTTTTATCAGGCCGAAGTCAGCGCCAATCGCAGCAAACGGGTGCGAATGGAGGCGGATCTGCTGCATGCCCTCGATCATCATGAATTTGTACTGCACTATCAGCCCAAGGTCTGTTTTAGCAGTTGGCGCATTAACAGCGTTGAGGCGCTGATTCGCTGGCAACACCCTGAACAGGGGTTAATCGCCCCCAACGAATTTATTCCACTGCTGGAAGAGTGTGGTCTGATTAATCAGGTGGGTGAATGGGCGTTACTCACCGCCTGTGCCCAGATTAACCGTTGGCTTGATGAGGGCATAACCCCGCCTAAAGTGGCGATTAATGTCTCCGCCCACCAGTTTGAGAAGGAGGATTTTATTCATACCCTTGCCAGGGTGCTGGAAGACAATCACAACTGCGCCCGCTATCTTGAGATTGAGATTACCGAATCGATCCTGATGCGCGATGCCCCCCAGGCCAGCAGAATCTTGCGTCGTGTTCGCGACATGGGGGTCCATATCTCAGTGGACGACTTTGGTACGGGTTACTCATCCCTCGCCTACCTCTCCAGCTTCCCTATCGATACATTAAAGATAGACCGCACCTTTATTCAGTCCGTGACTGAAAACCACCATGACGCCACCATCACCCGCTCCGTGGTTGATCTGGCCCATAGTCTTGGTTTACAGGCGTTGGCCGAAGGCATAGAGACCCGTGCCCAGCTCGACTTTTTGACCACGCTGGGGTGTGATGCCGGGCAGGGATTCCTGTTCAGCAAACCGGTGGAGGTGGCCATACTGACAGAGCGCCTGCGCCATGCCCGTTGTGTGGATCTGGCAGAGTGTGTCTGATGGCCCCTGAACGGACTGGCAAAACCGGCACAACGGGCCGATGATTTAATGGTGTATCCAGGGGAGGCCGAGAGATGAGTGAAGAGAACATACAGGTGATTGTGGATGGTAGCCTGGCAGAGGGCGTCACAGCTGCCGAGGCTAAGTCACGGATCGCTCAGCTTTTTAAGACCAGTGTTGACAAGATCGAACCGATGTTCAGCGGCAAACCGTTTGCCGTTAAACGGGAACTGGATCTGGAGACCGCACGCAAATACCAGGCGGCGTTGCTCCAGGCGGGGCTGATGGCCAAACTGATGGCAGCCACTGTACCGATAGTCCCACCGGTAGCTCCATCAGCCGCGCTGCAAAACGCCTCACTGGCCGCCACCGGGAGCGATATCGATACCACGCCCGCCCCTGCCCCCCTCAATATTGATACCAGTGCCATCTCCATGGCCGACGCCGGCATCACCATCATGGAACACGCCCCCGTTGCGGCAGCGGTGATCGATACCAGTCGGCTACAGGTAGATCAGGCAGGCCAGACGCTTGACCAGACCCCCGCCGCCGTTGCCCCCGACATAGATACCAGCCGCATCAGCCTGGCCAGTGTCGGGGAGGATGTGATGGACTACCTGCCCATTCCAGAGGTTGATATCGATACCAACCTCACTATCGCCGAGGCGGGCATCACCATCATGGAACACAAACCGGTCGCCCCTGTGCAGATTGATACCAGCAAGATCAAACTGGCAGACGAGTAGCCCAGCGGGCGGTCCGCGCCCCGTTTCATACTCACCCCCTCAACGGATGTTAAAGAGAGTGCCTGTGTCACGATTCTGGACTGCCCATGGCCTGATCCCCGCCCTGCTGTTTATTGTTGCCGTGGTTGTGTTTGAAACCACAACGCTTGATGTCAGCCTTGCCAACCACTTTTATGATTTTGCCAGCCAGCAGTGGCCGTACAAAGATAGCTGGTGGGCATCCCAGCTGATCCACGAATATGGTCGCCGCCTGATTGTGCTGCTATTCCTGATCAACGTAGGGGTGCTGACATTGGCCTATCTTCGCCCACGCCTGAAAGAGTACCGCCGTCCCGCCGCCTACATGGCGCTGGTACTGATCTTTGCCCCCTTGATCGTCAGCATGGGTAAAAAAATCAGTAATACCGACTGCCCCTGGGAGTTGGATATCTATGGCGGCGACCGGCCCTACATCCTGCTGTTTGAGGATCGGCCTAACCATCTGCCCGCCACCCAATGTTTCCCCGGTGGCCACTCCTCCGGCGGCTTTGCCCTGCTGGGGCTCTACTTCCTCTTTCTTAAGCGCAATACCCGGTTGGCCAAGCTGGGGCTGGCCATCGGCCTTGGCATGGGCGGGATCTTCGCCTTTGGCCAGGAGGTGCGGGGCGCCCATTTTATCTCCCACGACACCTGGTCTGCCGCCCTCTGCTGGTTTATTGCACTGGGTATATATACAGCAATATTCAAGCAGAGGCTCTGGCCGGGCTGATACAATGGCTGGCCACTCCAGAGGGATATGCCACCATGAGCAAACAACTGCCCCACCCGCTGCACGGACGCGGTGCCATCAGCAATCCCGACAACCGCTTTGAATCAACACAGCGCGAACTGATTGACGACGGCTGGGACAGCCTCGACCAACCGCTCGAACCGATCCGCACCACCCTCACCATCGACAGCGCCAAAACGGTGATCAGCTACAACCAGTCGCCCGACATTCCGTTTGACCGTTCCATCAACCCCTACCGTGGCTGTGAACACGGCTGCGTCTACTGCTTCGCCCGCCCCACCCACGCCTACCTCGGACTATCGCCGGGGCTAGACTTTGAAACCAAACTCTTTTACAAACCCGACGCCGCCACGCTCTTGCGTGAAGAGCTGGGCAAACGCAACTATCAACCGCAACCCATCGCCCTCGGCATCAACACCGACGCCTATCAACCGGTAGAACGCAGAGTGGGTCTAACACGCCAGATACTCGAAGTGCTGCAAGAGACACGACACCCCGTCACCATCGTCACCAAATCAGCCATGATCGAACGCGACATCGACATCCTCGCCGAAATGGCGCAACAGAATCTTGTCAGCGTCGCGCTCTCCATCACCACACTCAACCGCGACCTAAGCCGTCGCTTAGAACCACGCGCCGCCGCACCACAACGGCGCTTAGAAACCGTGCAAAAACTCAGCGCCGCCGGCATCCCCGTATCAGTGCTCATCGCCCCACTGATCCCCGTGCTCACCGACAGCGAACTCGAAACCATCATGGAACAGGCACGCCACGCCGACGCACGTACCTGTGGTTACGTACTGCTACGCCTGCCCCATGAACTGAAAGAACTGTTCCAGCGGTGGCTACACGAACACCAACCACTCAAGGCCGAACATGTAATGAACAGAATCCGCGACTGCCGTAGCGGCAAAGAGTATCAGGCAGAATTTGGCACACGCATGAAAGGTGAAGGGATCTTTGCCGACCTGCTACGGCAACGTTATCAACGCGCCATGAAGCGGCTTGAGTTTGAAGGTATGGCGGAGTTGGAGATAAATCACTTCATCAAACCAGGGAAAGAGAAGCCGCAGATGGAGTTGTTTTGATCTATGTCACTTTGTGACCTGACAGTCGCTTCCGAAAGATCGCTAACTGTCCGATCAAGTCGCGACTACTGCATGTCGATTACGGACAGCTGATGCTATTTAAATCTGTATCTTTACTATCTACCGAAACAATGCAAATACAAGTAGTGTTGCCAATCATGCCTAGCATTGCGTACGAACCTTCTTTAACGTTTTCAATTTCCAGTTTGGGCATGGTGATTTTTACGTTTTCCCCATGCAATTTTGTATCAGTATTGATTACTGTGCCGCTTATAGTGTAAGGATCGGGTAAGTTGGCAATCAGTGATGGTGATTTTTTTATTCCAAATAAGCCAGAGCTTGGCTTTTCTATGCTCTTGATTTGAACAAGTATTTTATCTTTGACAGCACGCTGTGCGGGCCATTCCCAATTCAGTTCGATATCTGCGGACATTGCACACCCTCCTATAAACATGAATGCGATAAAGCTGTAAGTGCTGGCTGCGCGCGAGTTAATGGTGTTATTCGATAACCAGAGCATATTTATTGCTACCTGACTTTTTTGCGGCAACATAGCCACTATAAACCTTCATTTTTGCGGAGTATTTTGATTTTAACTGGTTGTATAAGTTGTTGGGGGTGTCCAAGCCTGGAATACCGGAAGCGACAACTTTAGCTGCCACAAAAGCCTCCGATGCATGTGTCGAGCAGTTGCCGCCAAGTATATTAAACGCATCAGGATTAAGCTTAATATTTTTCCAGTATTGAACAAATAAGTCCGCTTGTGATTTGGTTACCTCCAGTAACAGCACGGTGGATTTGACATTGTATTTTTTGGCAAGGGTGATATCTACATACATGGGGCGCATCTTTAAGAGATCATCGTGGTAAGCCACCATCCCCTTCATGTTAATGCCCGAATTGTTCAGTGAGAGCGAGGGGCCATTCTGCCATGATGCAACCGAGCCCGAGCCGCTAGATCCACTCGAGGCATCGCCATCTGTACCATAGAATCCCACCGGTTCACCGTCAGGCAAAATACAGTCCGCGTGTTGTTCTATTTTATTTGGGATGTGTTTGTCGTTTTGTTTGCCCCGGACAATGAGGCCAATAATATTATTCTTGATTGTATAGATTGCTCCCATTTAAATCTCCTTGAGCACTGGTTTCCATTTTGATAAATGATGTTAAAGCTTTTTGGGTATGCATGTCTATTTGAGAAGCTGGCTGTAGTGGTGCCATTGTGGTGAAAATATTTCCCATGCGGGCACTCAATCGAGCCATTTTCTGGCACGGTCTATCTTCCAAAACCACCATATTGCGTCAGAAATAATGTAATTCCCTCGCGCTCAAACCACTGCACATCCCAATCCTGTGCTGCCAGCCTTTCATGATGGCAGTAGAGGTAGACCTCTGCCGTCACTATTTTGTTATCAGCCAGGGTTACGGGGGCTTCGATTTTTTCATAATCATTACCTTCAAAGGTGTCGAGGCGCTGCATGTCTTCATCGTTGATGTTCATGTAGAGCTGGCCGTCGATGAAATCGGTTGCGGATGCGGCGATGGCGGCGGGATAAGTTTCACCTTTGATGCTGCGGCGTTGATGGCCGTGGAGTCGTGCGGGTTGTTTTTTGTATTCACCGCGCACGACAGTGGTCCAGACTTGGGGGAACATGAGGGAGCCGTAGGTGAAGAGGTGCATGTTTCAATTACTCCTGTCGTTTACCAAATCCGGGTTTTATTTTGATAAAGCTGGCGGCGATGAATGAGGGGAGGGTAGCGATGCAGATCCAGATGAAGAAGTTGGTATAACCGAGCTGCTCCTGAATCCAGCCGCTGGCCATGCCGGGCAACATCATGCCGAGCGCCATGAAGCCGGTGCAGAGGGCGTAGTGGGCGGTTTTGTGTTCGCCGTCGGCAACCATGATCATAAACATCATGTAGGCGGTGAAACCAAAGCCGTAACCAAACTGTTCGATGGCAATAGCGCTGGAGATGATGGTGAGGTCGGTTGGCATGGTGAGCGCCAGATAGACGTAAACGATGTTGGGGATGTTTACTGCCGCCACCATGAACCAGAGCATCTGTTTAAGGCCGTAACGAAAGATGGTGTACCCGCCCAGCAGGCCGCCGAGGGTGAGTGCAATAACCCCCACGGTACCGTAGGCCATGCCCAGTGCCTGGGTTGTTAACCCTAGTCCGCCGCTGTCACGCCCGTCGAGTAAAAACGGTGCGGCGAGTTTGACGAGTTGCGCCTCGGCAAACCGGAACAGCAGCAGGAAGGCGAGAATGGAGAGGATCTCTTTTTTCTGTAGGAATTTTATAAAGACCGAATAGAATTGCTGCATGGGCCGCGTATTGTCGGTGGTGGCGTGGTCGCTGGCAGGGACGGGCAATACAAACTTGTGATAGATGAAGAGTGACAGGAACATCGCCGCCAATATGAAGAAGACAATCGACCACGCCTGTGTGACATCGCCAGTGGTCTTTTCAAAATGGCCGGCGATGTAGACCAGCCCCCCCTGCCCGGCAATCATGGCGAGACGATAGAAGGTGCTGCGCACGCCGACAAAGGCGGCCTGTTGATGCTCTTTGAGCGCGAGCATGTAAAAACCATCGGCGGCGATGTCGTGGGTGGCGGAGCTGAAGGCCATCAGCCAGAAGAGGGCGAGGGTGATCTGAAAGAAGTTGGATGTGGGCAGTGTGAGCGCCACCAAAGCCAGTGCGGCACCGATGAGCAGCTGCATGCTGATGATCCAGAAACGTTTGGTACGGAACATCTCCACAAACGGTGACCAGAGCGGTTTGATCACCCACGGCAGGTAGAGCCAGCTGGTATAGAGGGCGATGTCAGTATTGGATAGCCCCATCTTTTTATACATGACGACGGCCAGCATCATCACCACAACATAGGGGATGCCCTGGCCAAAGTAGAGCGAGGGGATCCAGCGCCAACCACTTTTTGCCGTTTTTGTCGCCTGTTCCATGCTGCCTCTGGACTGCCTCTGGGGTGTATAACCGTGGGCGGCATTATCGTCTATCGTGGGTGACTTGTCTCATATCGGTATGAATTGTGGGGCAGATTGGGGGCTTTGGTTAAATGGTCGGCGGGTCAGTTTGGCTTGAGCAGGGGCAGCTGAAAATCATCCTCTTCCTGATAGGGGATAATGCTGCCTTTCACGCCAACTACCCATTTGATCTTTTTGAGCAGCTCATCAACATACTCCCGATCCTTAAAGGGGCCGGCCATCACCTTGCAGGGTTTGCCACTATGGCAGTCGTGGGTGATCAGCGGCACGCCCATGACCTCGATTTTTTTAATCAGTGCGTGGGCGGATCTGGAGGTTTTAAACTGGCCGAGCTGCAACCAGAGGCCACGATCCGGGCGCGGTTTTGATTTGATCTGCATCACCGGCATGGCCAGACCACGGGAGCCTTCGGCCACCTGGCGCGCCCGTTGCCAGTCGGAGGTCTCCATGGGGGTTCTGCTGATGGTGCTCATCCAGTTAACAAACGCGGCCAGGTTTAGCTCCCCCTCACTGTTGGCCGGTTTATGAAACTCCAGGTAGAGGGCACCGTTTTTGTAGCCGTGTTTCAGGGGCTGGTTAACAAAACGGACCGTGGTGCCGGTGGTGACCTGGTTGATCAACAGCTCAATATCCTCTGCATACATGCTGATGCAGCCACGGCTCAGTGTTGTGCCGATGTTGTTGTTACTGTTGGTGCCGTGGATCATAAAACCGGGGGTATTGAGCATGAGGGCATAATTGCCCAGCGGGTTTTTGGGACCGGGCAGCATTACGTCTGGCAGGCTGGGTTGTGCCGCCCGCAGTGTGGCAGGCACGACCCAGGAGGGACGGCTCAGCCGTTGTTCTACGGTGTGGCTGCCGGAACCAGTTGGACGACACTCGCTGCCAACGCCAATGGGGTAGATGCCCACAAGCGGCGGACCCACAGGCTCCACTGGGCGGGTGGCCGGGGCCGGGTCAGCGT
>JAKFXL010000068.1 GCA_021731365.1 Gammaproteobacteria bacterium
GCTACATCGAGGTCTTTTTTGGCCAGGCCGAAAAAGTAAACCTGGATCCCGGTGCCGCCTTTGCACTCCCTTTTAAGGACAAACAGGATAGTGATGACTATGTCAGGGAGGTAATGGAAGATGTGCTCACACCCGCCGAGCTGGACTCCTTAAAACGGGACGGTGTTCCCTTTGATCTCTGGTCCCGTTATCGAAACCGCTACGAGTGGTTGCCCAATGGTGCTATTAATCAGACAGATTATGTCACTGTTAATTTTGTGAACGGTGAGACTGAACGCGAGTGGTTTTGGAACGACAAAGGTGTTGTGAATAAACCGCGTCCAGTACCGCGTAAAATAGTACTCAAAGCGCCTATTAACGAGAGAAAAGTGATATTCGAGGTCAAGTTTGATGAATTTGAAACCATGGCCGCCTTTGAAAAGCTCGGTGCCAATGGCCAAAAGGTATACCTTAATTTTGAACCCCGCATGCCTCGGTCGCAGATCAAGATACGGGTATACAACGATAAAGAGTCGATTGAACTGAAAAAATTTGTGAGTGCAGATTGGTAGATTTTGTAGTTGCTTTATTCTATCAACGCTGGATAGCCTATCGGTTAGATATTAACCGTGGAATGCAAAGTCGCCCGGAATATACGTCATGGGAATGATGTTCAAACAGGTTTATCGGCTGGCAATCACGGCGGTTATGTCTGTTCTAACAGGTTGCAGCCACACCATGAGTAAAAACAATACTACCTTTGACTGGTTGGCCACAGAGAGCGCCCCCAAACACTACCCGATGGAGATCATCACAGGCACGTTTATCTATAAAGATGAAAAAGAGCGTGGTCTCTATATTCCGAGTGGTGGAACATTGAGAAAAGGGTGGGGGGAATCTATCTCGTCTCATGTGACGGGGCCGAAATTTAAACCGTTGCCGGAGCGGTTAAAGATGTCTGCAATATATTGTTGACTCATATTGATTTTCTTTAGCACATAAATCAGGCATCTTTGTTGATAGGTCAGTTGTTTGTAGGTGTTTATCGTCGCATCTCTTGCCGAGGAAAAAACGATCAGCCTACAGATGGCTGGCCATTTTTTATACTTCGTTCAAGTTATGCACTTATTGGTTGAACCCACGCTTTCTCTTCCAGCTGTTTGTCAAAATCGTTGAACAATGCTTTAACGAGATCTTGTTGGGTTAGATGCTCTTGTAATAACCAAAGGGTCTTGGCAGAGCCTGCCCCGCGAAGCGTTTTGGGCATCGGACACTCTATTTTCGGGGCTGAGCTTGAGGAATCGACAAAAGCTATAGCGGTCACGTATCTGGAATTCAATCTCATCGTCGCCGAGATTGTAGAGGTGTTGTAGTACCAATGCCTTGAACATCATGACAACATCGAAGGGTTTTCTAAATTCTTTCCAGTGAATGATCTGGCCAAGCCATATCAGAGTATCACGCTAGTTTAACTTTTGATGCCTATTGTCTAAATCAAAGAAATTCGCTTGCATGTTTATCACCGGGCCAGAGCTGTTCGAGTATTTTACAGGAGATCAGAGAGTTATTAGAGGTGTCCTGTGGTTTATTTTATGAGGATGCCTCATTGATATAAGCTGTTGTTGGCATAAGTCTCTCTAGACTAGTATCTATTTCACTGGAATTATATTCAGGCAATAAATTTTCTATGGTCTCCTCCTGGTCAGAGGCTAATGCATGGGCAAGTTTGTTGGTTATCCAGATGATACGTTCGTAGTAGAATGCCATTCCCAGCAAGGTTTTTTTTGTCAGGGTATCTATTTTTTCATCCGACGCTAAATGTTTAGGTTTGAATTGGTTGATGGTTGCGTCGGGCCTTTCCGTCATTTCAATAAGTTGGCTGATGCTAATCGGATCTTCTGACGCTACACTTTGGCAGGCTGTGCCCATGATCTCGTCCAGTGTTGAGATGATCTCATTGGTGTAAAGTTGCGATAGGTTCTGGTGTTGTGCCTTTTTTAATACGTCCATTAATTCATATAGATTTTTATCAAGTGAAGAGATCCATATCTGGATGCTATGTCGATGTAATAAACATTCACTCTGTTTGACAGATAGATTAAGTTTTGCACACTCAGATATCTGGCGCTCAATTTCTTTATGGATTGAGCGGTTGGCTTCGTAAAGTATTTTAGGGTCAATTTTGTCGTTGCTGGCAATCTCTTGCCTCAGGTGATCAAAAAAGCGTGGGGCACGTTGTAACAGACGTGCCTGTTCTTGTTCAATGAGGATTGAGGCGCTGTTGATGTCATTGAAGTTGATCTGATTGATATATTTCAGTTGTGAGAGTGACTCTTCGTGTGTGGGTGGCCATAGGCGGGCAAGGGTACGACTGACCGGATTGATCACAGCCCATAATATTGCCCCGGATACAACTTCGTATAAGACGTATATGACGCCTATTTGTGCACCTTGGTTGAGGGCAAAAAAACTGGCCAGTTTTTTCATTAGCGGGACGCCGCCGTAAAATTCGATGTAAAGCAGTGGTACCAGTATGAGTGCTCCTGTGATTTTTATCAGGGCATGGAATATTACCAGCTGTCTAGAGGTGCCTTGTACCCCCAGTCCGAGTAGTGCGGTGCTAATGCTCGATCCGATGTTGGTGCCATAGATAAACATTATCGCCTGTTCAAAACTTAACAGGCCGGTATCAAAAAATGATATTGCAATAATGGCGATGGTGGAGCCGGACTGGGTAACAAAGGCTGCGGCTGTGCCAAGGAGCAGCGATATTATCCAGTAGTTGTGTGTGGAGCCAATGAAGCTCATAAATGCGGCATCTTGTTTGAACGTTGATGCGCCTGTTTTTAGCAGCTCTAGGCCGAAAAATATTAGCCCTAATCCTAATAATACACCGCCAATGAATTTTGCTTTGGATGATGTTTTCTGGCCAAATTGAAAATAGAGGCCAGCGATGCCCAGCATGATCATGTCAACGAGTTTGAAATCTATTGATACCCAGAGCACAAGAAGTGCGGAGCCGAAGCTGGCACCAATGATGAGTGGCAGGGATTTTCTTGAGCTGATTAATCCTGACGAGACTATTCCTATCAGGCTGAATGTGACCGCTTTTCCACTGTTGGTGACGGCACCGGCTAATGCACCATTGAAGATGGCGCGTATGTCGGTACTTGCCAGGGTGTGCACTATTTTTCTGACGTAAGGTTTGCCATAGCTTTTTAGATGCTCGCTTAGCAGGTTGATCCCAACAAAAAACAAGCCGAGACCAGCAAACATAGTTAAATAAACATTAAGCCATATTTCTGTTGAGTGATTGATATCCATATCGAGACCAACTCCTAATGTGTGTTTTAATGCTTTTTTAATGGGTATTATTACAGTTTTATGACAGCGGCATATTCGCTCAGTCATGGCCGCTGTTCAAGTGACTAATTTAATGGTTTTTATTATTTATATGAGATTGAGCTTTTTTGGCAGATCTTTTTATATTAAAAAACTTTAATAAATTGATTGTTGAAAATGGTTCTAGCTCATTGAAGGCGTTGTTGAGGATGTTTGTTGTGAGCCGTTTACGCAGACTTGTTTGATTGCACGATTGAGCTGCTTAGTGTTTTTCATGTCATGAATACGGACGGTAGAAAATTTTTAGTGGGAATGGTGGTTGTGTGGTTTTCAGTAAAGGTTGAGGTTCTGCATCTGGCTTCATTAAAATGAAATATTCCCGATATAGAGTGTGTTCATTCACTACTTTATACGGGAGTTATATAAATGAATGACACACTGCCGCTATTGGCGATTGCATCAACCCCACTGCTTTTGATTAGCATGGCTAATGCTGCGGTACTGGTTTTGACTGTATTACTGCGTTAGCGCCTGGCTTGGTTATCTGCTTCGTGTGAGAGGGGGGAAGCGGCTTCCATCATCGAGTAACAAAAGAGTGGCATTGCCTGTTTGGCGCAATTTGGTTGAGTAGAGTGTGATTTTGATGGATTAAAAAAGGCACTCGCTGGATAGGCGGGTGCCTTTTTTATAGGGCTGAGGCTTGATTACTCTGTTGGCAGCTCGCCATGTTGTCCGGTCAATTTGGTAATCGCCGGTGCGCCAAACAGGCGGAAGCCGCGCAGTGCTTCGGGTGGATGGCCTGCTACACAGACGATGGGTTTGCCGTTGGCTATGCCCATGATCAGCGGACGGCCTGATTTCATTGGTACGCCATCAACTACCAGTTCACCCAGTTCCCGGATCAGGTCGGAGATGAAGTCGCGGCCGCCGATGGCGGTGCCACCGGCGATGATGACCATGTCGGCTGTTGCTAATGCCTTTTTTACTGCACCGACAAAGCCGTCGAAGTTGTCACCCATGATGCCGGCGCTTTGTGGCAGACCACCGCTGGCGGTGACGGCGGCGGCGAGCATTGGGGTGTTGCAGTCGCGGATCAGGCCAGGGCGAAATGTTTCGGTGTGTGGGATCACTTCATCGCCTGAGGCAAACAGGGTGACCAGTGGCTGGCGGCTGACTTGGACGCTGTTGATGCCGAGGCTGGCCAGTGTGCCGATGTGGTGGGGTTGTAGTGGCGTTCCGGCGGCGATGACCTCACTCCCTTTTTTGATATCGCAGCCCTGATCTTCAATGAAGAAGCGGGGTGGAAAAGGGCGGTTGATGGTGAAGTTGTCGCCATTTTGTTTTGCTTCCCACATCCGGACGATGGCGATGGGTCCATCGGCGACGATGGCACCGGTGCTGACTTCGATGGCCTCTCCCGCGGTGAAGTGGGGGCAGAGGGCGTCGCCGGGACGGACCTTGCCGATGATCTTGAAGCTGATGGGGTTTTCGTCTGATGCGCCCTGGGTGGCACTGGCATGTACGATAAAACCTTCGACTATGGCACGGTGATAGGCGGGGGCGTCTTCCTGCGCCTGTAGTGGTTGGGCGAGGATACGGCCAAGTGCCTCTGCGAGGGCGACACTTTCGGTGCCGATGGCTCCGGCGCGGATGGCGTCAATGAATGTTTGTTGGGCGGTGAGTAGTGGTGAGAGTTCGCTCATGGTATCAGTCCCTGTTAATAATGAGTTATTGGCATTCGCCCACTGAGCCGGAGCGGCAGCGGCGGCGGTCGTACCAGGTAGTGTAGTCCAGCTTGGCACCGGTGATGATGATGTTGATGACCTCGGCATCGGCAAGGCTGGCACGGGTGAGGTTGGCGTTGCTGAAGTCGGTGCCATTCATGCGACTGCGTTCGAGTTTGGCGCTCTCCAGATTGGCTCCTTTAAAGAGGGTCTCTTCAAGTTTGGCACGTGTCAGGTTGGCCCTGCTCAGGTTGGTGTTGCTGAGGTTGGCTTGACTGAGATCGGCATGCTCAAATCTGGCCTCGATCAATGTTGCGCCCGTTAAATCCGCCTGATGCAATTTGGCATCGTAAAGATTGGCCTGGCTGAGATCGGCCTGGCGCAGATTGCTCTTTTCAAGACGCGCCCGCTCCAGGCTTGCCCCTTTGGCATTTGCGTTGCTGAGGTTGGTGCCGCTGAGGTTGCTGGCAACCAGATAGGTGTCGATAAGGATGGCGTGGCTGAGGTTGGCATTGCGCAGATCGGCCCCGCCGATATAGGCATCGCGCAGGTTGGTCTTGCTGAGGTTGGCACCGTTGAAGTTGACTTTATCGAGAATGGCCCCGCTCAGATCGACGCCGGTGAGGTCAACATTCTGTTTATCGCACCCCTTCCAGTTGACTTTGGGCGAGGCCGGGGCATCACACCCGGCATTGGCAGTGCCGGTTAGTAGTAGAAGGATGGCGCTTACACAGCTAAGCCAGTAGGCTGTACGGGGTGTGGTTCGATTGGCATTTTGCATAGGGTTGTCAGTGTCGCCTCTTTGGGGATCAATATCAACATCGGATCTTATTTGGTCGTGGTTGTTCAGTTTTGATGAATAGGTGGCGGTTGTGACGCGGTTATCTATCGTGGCCTATATTTAGCGGTGGCATGTGGGGGTATACTGCCGGAATTTTTGGCATCATAGGTCACCGCTGTTTGATGAGGTGGTGTGGGCCTGCACTGTTCAGGTTGGTTTTTGAGTGGGTTTTTAATCGGTGATACGTGTTAGTGTGATTATTACGATGGGCGTGGCGGCATTGATGATTGCGCTGATTGCCCTGCTTAATCGGCCTGAGCCTGAGCCTGCCTGGCCGGACAAGATCAGTGGTTTTGCCTTTTCCCCTATGCGTGCGGATCAGGATGCGTCACGGGATATCTACCCCTCAATTGCAGAGATTGATGAGGATTTGACCCTGTTGCAGGGCAAGGCCAAGGCGATCCGTTTCTATACGGTGGCCGATACCATGGCAGCAATCCCGGCGCTCGCTTCCAAACATGACCTCAAGGTGACGGTGGGGGCTTGGCTTGATGATCGTATCGAGCGTAACGAGCCAGAGTTTTTGCGGGCGGTTGAGGTGGTGAATAACAATGACAACGTCACCCAGTTTCTGGTGGGTAACGAAGTGTTGTTGCGGGCCAATCTGACCAAGGTTGATCTGATTGCCTATCTGGATCGGGCGCGGGCACTGGTGAAAGTGCCAGTGAGCACGGCGGAGACCTGGGATGTCTGGCTGCGCCACCCGGAGCTGGCGGAGCATGTCGATTTTATTACCGTGCATATGTTGCCCTACTGGGAGGGAATTAATATCGACCAGGCGGTGCCCCATGTTATTGAGCGCCTTAATCTGCTGCGGGAGACCTTTCCTGGTAAACAGATTGTCATTGGGGAAGTGGGGTGGCCGAGTAATGGTCGCACTCGCCAGCAGGCCTCCGCCAGTCAGGCCAATGAGGCGATTTTTCTGCGCCGTTTTCTCAGTTACGCCGAGCGCCAGCACTATGACTATTTTGTGATGGAGGCGTTTGATCAACCCTGGAAACAGGTCTCAGAAGGGGCTGTCGGGGCGTACTGGGGGGTATACGATGTTGAGCGCCAGCCCAAGTTTGCATTTGATACCCCGGTGGTGAATACCCCCGACTGGTGGATATTGGCGCTGATATCGGCGGTGATGGCCAGCAGTATGCTGATTGTTATCTTTGCTGATAGCCATAAACTTAACCACAGTGGCCGTAGTTTTCTGGCCATTATGGCGTACATGGCCGCCTCGACAGCGGTCTGGATCACCTATGGTTATACCCAGCAGTACCTGACTATTGGCACGATCATCGTGGGTATTTTGCTGCTCATTGGCATGGTGGGGGTCATTGTTGTGCTGTTGGCGGAGGCCCATGAGTGGGCCGAAGCACATTGGGTCGGTGGGCACGCCCGTCTGGCCCGTCCGACACAGCTGCCTGATGATGAGTTGCCACTGGTGTCGATCCACGTCCCCTGTTACAACGAGCCACCTGAGATGGTGATTGAGACACTGAATAGCTTGGCCAAGCTGAACTACCCTGACTTTGAAGTGATTGTTATCGATAACAATACCAAGGATGAGGCGGTCTGGCAGCCGGTACAGCGCCACTGCGAGACGTTGGGTGAACGGTTTCGCTTCTTTCATGTGAGTCCGTTGGCTGGTTTTAAAGCAGGTGCGCTCAATTTTGCGTTGGCACAGACGGATGCGGCGGCAGAGGTGATTGCTGTTATCGATAGTGATTATATTGTTGACGCTAACTGGATGGCGGATCTTGTGCCACAGTTTCAGCGTCCCAGCGTTGCGATTGTTCAGGCACCACAGGATTATCGTGATGAAGCAGACAACGCCTTTAAGGCGATGTGTTATGCCGAGTATCGTGGTTTTTTCTATATCGGCATGATCACCCGCAACGAGCGTAACGCCATTATTCAGCACGGCACCATGACACTGGTACGGCGTCAGGCGCTGGAAGAGGTGAAGGGGTGGGGCGAGTGGTGTATCACTGAAGATGCGGACCTTGGGCTGCGTATCTTTGAACAAGGGTATGAAGCGACCTATATCGCTAAAAGTTACGGCCGTGGGGTGATGCCGGACAATTTTGCGGATTTCAAGAAACAGCGTTTCCGTTGGGCCTACGGTGCTATGCAGATATTGCGTCGCCATACAGGCGAGTTACTGGGCCGAAAAGAGAGCCATCTGACACGCGGCCAGCGTTACCACTTTATAGCCGGTTGGTTGCCATGGCTGGCTGACGGGATGAATCTGATATTTAACATCGCAGCACTCTGTTGGTCGCTGGCGATGTTGATAATGCCAAGTAAAGTGGATGCGCCAGAGCTGGTCTTTTCGTTATTGCCGTTAGCCTTTTTTAGTTTCAAGCTGGCAAAGCTGATCTATCTCTACCGCTCCCGTGTTAACGCCAGTGTGGGGCAGACAATTGCGGCAGCATTGGCGGGGTTGGCGCTGGCACATACTATCTCACTGGCGATTCTGAGTGGTGTTGTAACAAAGGATAAGCCCTTCATCCGTACACCAAAACTGGCCAGTAGCCAACGTCTGTTGAAGGCGTTGGCCGACTCGCGGGATGAGGCTATCCTAATGACCTCGATGTGGCTGTTGGCGGCGGCACTCTTCTGGCTGCATGGTACGGAAACGCTGGATATGTTGATGTGGATCATTGTGCTGCTGGTGCAGTCCATTCCCTATTGCTGTGCGCTGATTGTCTCTACCGTGAGTGCGTTTCCTCAGTTGCCTTCGCGATGGGTCGGCAATGCCAAGTTTGGTATTGGCCGCGAAGTAGATAAAACCTTGTTGGTGAAGGAGTAACAGTGTCACACAGCCCTGTTGACCAGTTTGAAAATTTTCCGCCGTTCAAAAGTCTGGCGATTAAGGTAGTCGCGTTTGATGCGCTGTGGCATGAGGTGCGTCTGTTATTGCCGATGAATGAACACAACGTCAACCCAGGGGGCACGATGTTTGGGGGGGCGATGGCCGCATTAGCTGATCCTATTGCCGCGCTGGCCTGTGCCAGTTACTTTCCCACCCATGAGATATGGACCAAGAAGCTGGCGCTTGATTTTATTCGGCCAGGAACGGGGGATCTGCAGCTGCTATTTCAGTTCCCCAGCGATGCGGTAGAGCAGATTGCTAGCACACTGAAAGAGCATGGCCGTGCACGCCATACGTTTGAGTATGGCTTTTATCAGAAGGATGGTTCGTTGTGTTGTCAGATCAGCTCTGTTGTGGCGCTTCGTCTGCCAGCAGCGGGTAGTGACCGACTGGGATTTCGTAATAAAACATAAGTCTATGTGGATGAGGTGAGGGGCGACATCCAGCACAGCTTGTAAGCTGTCCTGATGACTAGCGTTAAACAGACAAAAAGGGTATCTACCAATAAGGTAAATACCCGAAAATCAAACGAAGCTATGAATGAGCTACTATTTTAGTGCGCCTATATCCGCACCAAAATTTATATGAAATACAGCACCATCCAATACGAGGGCCGGTACAGACCTAATTCCCGCTGCTTCGGCATCCCGTATGCGAGATTTATTTTCACCTAAATGCACAGATTCAACATGATATTTCTTAGGATCAAGAGAGTTTGCTACATTTCTCTCTGCTGCCACACATACAGGGCAGCCAGCATGGTAAAAAAATGCTTTAGTTATCATTGCTTTTCTCCAAAATTAATTTAAGTTATAAGTGCCGATGTAACTGGCACTACAAAATTGTAGATATTTTTTTGCTTTCCCATAAGTAGGTACTTTTTGGTTCCATAGGGACTTGCTGGGGTAAAACCATGATAATAAAGAAAAAAATAAATGCACGAAAATCAAAGCAGCTAGCCTACAATCAGCTTGAAGAGGTGGTGGGCTGTAAGTGGTCAGTGTCTGTATTGAAGGCGGTAGCAGACAACGTCACTCGGCCGGGAAAAATGGAGCGATATATAGAGGGGATTTCAAAAAAGGTTTTATCTGAGAGGCTGCGTAAACTAACCGACTATAAATTATTGAAAAAATTTACTTATGCTGAAGTTCCGCCAAGAACAGAATATTCGCTCACGGAAAATGGCGAAAAGTTAATCTGTATTATTGATCAGATTAAAACATTAGATGTGGAGATAGGAAGCTCTTAACAACCAAGCCTACTGCGAAAGCGGAACCTATCTTACTTTCATATGCCTCCATTCATCTTGCGGAGCGCGCATATGACAAGGCGGAAGATCAGGGTTTGATCGGACGAAATGTCATTGGGAGCTAAAAGCAAGTTGATCGGCACGGCAGGTTGTATGTGCTGCATGAAAATAAATATTCCTATATTTTGAGGATGAAAATGGCTCGCACGGCGAGCCACCAGAGCGTTATTTTCTGTAAGCGCACAGTTTAATATCGTGACCAGGAGTTGCCGCTCTTTCGTCCAATGCTAAAAAACTTAATGTGGAGGATGTGGTGCTCACATAGCGATTAGGCTGCGGTTTCTGTAAGCAGTGAGTTCAGGGGCATTGATGGGTTGATCAAATCTTTATTAGAAACGGGGATCTCTTCCATGATCAGCCTACGAGCGGCCATGATATCTGACGCGCCATTGATAAAGTGGGCTGCTTTCAATATGCCATTTCTAACATAAAATGCCGCAAAAGATTCTCTGTTAGGATAGCTCCGTGTAATGATTTGATCGGCATCGGTGGGTACCCCGATCATTTGCAGTTTCAAATTATACTGATCTGACCAGAACGTCGGGATCGAGCGGGCCACGATACCTTTACCTAACATAGTCATTGCCGCCACTCGTGCTTGTTCCATGGCACCTTGAACTGACTCTAGTCTCAAACGATATCCGCAAAACGTGTTCATACTGTTTGCGCAATCACCTACGGCGACAATGTCCGGATCAGACGTCTGGCCCAGCTCATCCACGATGATTCCTCGGTCGACATCGAGGCCAGCTGACGCCGCAAGTTCATCATTGGCAATGAGTCCAATTCCAACGACCACTAGGTCCGCGGGGTAAACGGTTCCATCGGCACATTCAACCGCTGTGACTGCCTTGGTGCCTAAAGAGTGAAAGGCTCGCACCTGCTTATTGACAGCTATTTTCACTCCGGCAGATAGATGCTGCTCGCTGATAAATGCAGCAATCTCTGCACAGGTGCTGCGACGTAAGACCCGCGGGCCAGCTTCCAGTACCGTTATGTCTGCGCCCTGTTCTTTAGCGGTTGCTGCGATTTCAAGGCCAACGAATCCGCCCCCAATGACCACGAGCTTTGTCCCGCTGGTGAGTGTCTTTCTGAGTAGACATGCGTCATCGATTGTTCGAAGGTAGTTGATGTTTGATAAATCAGCCCCAGGACATTCTATTTGTCTGGGGCTACCGCCCGTTGCAAATGCCAGTTTGCTGTACCTAAGGACTTTTTGGTCAGCGGATGTGATCAGTTTACGGGCCGGGTCGACGTGGACTATCCGTGAGCCTGGCATGAACTCTATGTCGTTATCGGCAAGCCGCTCAGCCGTGGTGTGGTAAAGGGCACTTTCAGGCACCTTTCCTGATAGAAAACCTTTGGAAAGAGCGGGGCGACGGTAAGGTAAGTAAGGTTCGTCTCCTTTCATTACAATGCGCTGAGTGCAGCCGCCTCGACGTAGCGCCAGGGCAAGCTCTGCACCCGCTTGACCCGCGCCAATGATTACTATTGGTTCGTTCATCAATAAGACTCCTTCAAAGCTGTTGCGTAGCTGAATTGATCCACCTATACGGCTAGGCGGTTATCGCTGTTTGTAGCTCCTGCATTTCGAAGTCGGCTTTTCCGACCCCGCAGTCGGGGCATTCCCAGTCATCAGGTACGTCTTGCCAGCGGGTGCCGGGTGCTATGCCATGCTCCGGCAGCCCTAGATATTCGTCGTAGAGGAAGTCACAGAGAATGCATTGCCATACTTTATGGTTGTTCATTTTCATTGTCTTGTCCTCGAGGGAGGTGGTTATTGTCCCTCCAGCCAAACGGATACATTTAGCTGGAGGTTTCTTGGTCATCTAGGCTTCATGTAGGCTAATTCTCTTTACGTGTAAGCAACTTGGGCTTTCTGACTACTCGTAATTGAATCGAACCACTCTGACCAGAAGCTCTGTGCTGCTTCGTTCAGTGTGTCTGCATTTTCACGAGTCTCTCGTCTAAGTTGTGTCACTGATAGACCGTCTGTAGACGTGATTTCAGCGGTATGTCCGACAAACCAATCCTCCAAGTCTGATGCCGTCGCTTCAGGGTGGAACTGGAGGGCCAACGTATTCCCTTGAAATACAAAAGCTTGATTTTTGCATTTGGTTGTCGACGCCAAATGAACTGCCCCAGCGGGTATGTCGAATGTTTCACCGTGCCAATGCAAAACATTGGTGTTTTCAGCTGACAAGTGTCTTATGGCGGGGCAATAGTCAACATTCTTAATCGTTGTGAGGGGGCCCCAGCCAATCTCCTTGCTGTTGTTCTGGTGCACACTTGCCCCCAGTGCCTTTGCAATCAACTGGCCTCCCAGACAGATGCCTAGTGTCGGGAGGCCGAGAGTGAGCCGTTGCCTAAGCACTTCAAGTTCATCTGCGATAAATGGGTAATCTTCGATGTCGTTGACGGAGATAGGTCCACCAAGAATAATCAATAGATCTGGTTGATTGCCGAGAAGGTGGGTTACCTTGTTCTGCGCCGCGTTCATTATCTCGATATCGAAGTTGCGGTTAATCAAATGCTGCTCAATGTTGCCGAGCGACTCGAATGCTACATGTCGAATAACAACTGCTTTCATGGTAACTCTCCTGGTTAATGAAGCTCGATCTCTGGGAACATGAATCGGCTATCATGTTTTTCACACATGCCTATCTCTTCGGCCAGAGCAACTACCTCCGTGTAATTGACCCTCTTGTGGGCTGCCCGATTGAGTTTACGAGAGTCTTCGATGATCGTCGTTGCATCCTCTATTTTTAGTTGGGATAACAGGTCGTGCCACAAGTCGAGTTCCAGATCAGCAAACCAAAGCACGGGTTTTGGCAGGATTTGTGCGAAGAATGCCTTCTGCTCCGGATTAAATGCAGGGAAGAATTGTTGCGTGAAACTTTTAAATATCTTGCTATGGGTCAGTTCATCATGACGATGGGCAGAAACCGTTAACCGATTAAATGGCTGAATTTCCTGGCTATCCGAAAGTAGATTAAGATAATCGCTGACAAATATCTCGGATACCACTGTGGTGGCAAGCTGAATAAGAACCTTCTTCCACGGTTCTGAGTGTAGAGATTTTTCCTTCTCCATGTATTTTACGAGGTTAAACTTGGGTATGTTAATTGACTCAAGTCCTCTGCGTGAGCGACAAACTTCATTTGCGTTCTTGACCAGAAGGAGATGATAGGCTTCATCCACTAGTGTTTCACAAACAATTTTCGTCGTCACTTCATCCTTCAGTCCAGGTATCCGTCCTTCGAGTATGTCAAGGCAGGATGGGGTAACGATTGCTGTTTCTATGGCCACGGTTTTTTCGTTATAAGCGAGCCAGCCACAGGAGAGGATTTTACTTTTTTGTCTGTCGTCCAGCCTTGTGTAATTGGGGTGGTTATGGAATGGCAGAAGATTTTCTAGAAAATCCGGGATAGAAGGGTTAAAGTCCATCATTAATTCCGGCCGTCGTACTTGAGCTCTTGTCCCCCACGTGTCGGCTATCCGTCCAAGTAAAGTTCTGCATTTTGAATCGTTGGTTTCAATTTCGCTAACGGTTGCTGTATTCATGGTTTACCCCATTTGATTGAATGACCACTTGCGTTTCTGACTCCCAAACATTGGGTTTGAGCATCATATAAACCCTGCCCCAAAACAGTCCGTGTCGCCAACATGGTGCCTATTTAGGGCCGGGGATAATCTATATCCAGTTCTTGATTCTCTGTGCTGCGCTCTATCTTACTGCGAGTTAAATGTCATTTTCATAACCCCTTCCAAAATATCTGCCATCTGATCTATCTCTTTTTTATCGGTAATTAACGATGGGGTGAACCTAATGATATTGGGTTTAGGTGCGTTTAGAATTAAGCCATTTTTCAGGCACTGCTCCACTATTATCTGTGCCACTGGCTCATCTAAAATAAGTGCAACCAATAAACCTCGTCCTCTTGTGTGGCCAGCCCCGAATGTGCGTATTAGTTGACTGAGTTTATGTTGAAGGTAATCTCCAGCATCACGAACACTCTGAAGAAAACCCGGTTTAAGTAGCACGCGAAGCACTGCGCACGCAGCTGCTGAGACAAGTGGATTACCGTTATAGGTCCCGCCTTGATCTCCATGTTCAAAAGCGCAGAAGCGACGTTTTGCACATAAGGCTGATATAGGAACGCCACTACCCAGCCCCTTGCCCAGCGTCATAATGTCGGGTTCGATTCCATAAAATTCATATGAGAAGAGGTCTCCTGTACGGCCTGCTCCAGATTGAACCTCATCAACTATCAGTAGAGTTTCTTTGTCTTCGGTGAGTCTTCGAAGACCTTGCAGGTACTCTTTTTCAGCCAGAATCACTCCCGCCTCGCCCTGTATTGGCTCCAGCATTACCGCCACGGTGCGATCAGTAATTAGCGACTCGATTGCCGATAAATTGTTTATAGGAACTTTAGGGAATCCAGGAACCTTGGGCTCATATAGTGTTTCCCAGTTGGGCTTGCCAGAAGCTGACATAGTTGCAAGCGTTCGCCCGTGAAAACCGTTATGCATGGTTATAATCTCGTGTGCGCCATGCTTGTGTTTTGCGCCCCATTTTCGAGCGAGCTTTATTGCCCCCTCATTCGCTTCCGCTCCTGAGTTAGCGAAAAAAACCTCGTCGAAGCAACTGTGTTTTGTAATGAGTGTTGCAAGCTCTAGCATAGGTGCGTTGTAGAATGCGGGGCCTGTATTGATAACGCGTGCGGCTTGGTCAGAGAGCGCTCGCACAATTTCATCATGACTGTGGCCCAGGGAGTTGACTGCCCACCCTTGCGAGAAATCGAGGTACTTGGCTCCGTTAGTATCTGTGAGCCAGGAACCCTTGCCCTCAACAAAAATAATGTCCGGCCGTGGTGTGATCTCCATCAAGGCGTCAGATAATATGCTCATTTGCATGTCCAGCGGTCACCGGATAGAGACTGTGGGTATAGGGGGATTCGTGCGCAAAGATTTTGTACTTCAGTTTTTACCTCTGAACTAACTAACGCACGATTGGATTGTGCGTCAGATGATGAGTGTAGGACGCGCAGGATCCATTTTCCGATGTCTCGAAACTCTTCCGCACCAAATCCTTTGGTAGTGCATGCTGCGGACCCCAATCTGATGCCTGAAGTCAATGCAGGCTTCTCGGTATCGAACGGAATGCCATTTTTGTTGCAAGTGATGCCGACCTCTTCCAGAGTCGTCTCTGCGACGTTTCCGGTTAACTTTAAAGGTCGAAGGTCGACGAGAATAAGGTGAGTGTCTGTTCCGCCAGACACTATATTCAATCCGCCGTTTAAAAGTGTCTCGGATAGCACCTGCGCATTTTTTATGACGTTATGAATATACTGCTGAAATGACGGTTGCAGCGCTTCCCCAAAGGCTACTGCTTTAGCTGCTATCACGTGCATGAGCGGGCCACCTTGAAGTCCTGGAAATACAGCCTTGTCAATGAGGGTGGCGATTTTCGAATCGTTGGTAAGGATGCAGCCGCCTCTAGGCCCCCGAAGGGTTTTATGTGTGGTTGTGGTGACTACGTGTGCATGATGAACGGGATTTGGATACTGTCTGGCGGCTACAAGTCCTGCAAAGTGCGCCATGTCAACCAATAGGTACGCGCCAACGCTGTCTGCAATCTCGCGGAATGCTTTGAAATCAATAATTCTGGAATAGGCAGAGCCACCAGCAATGATGAGCTTTGGGCGATACTGTTGAGCGAGCGCAGAAACCTGATCGAGATCAATGATTCCGTCATCTGGTCTGACGGTATAGGCTACCTGTTTAAACCATTTCCCTGAAATGTTGACGCTAGAACCATGGGTTAGGTGTCCACCTGCAGACAGGTCCATGCCCATGATTAAATCCCCTGGTTGCAACAGTGCGAGGAAGACTGATTGATTCGCTTGCGAGCCTGAATGCGGCTGTACATTTGCGTAAGGCGCGTCGAAAAGTGCGCAAGCACGATCAATCGCTAGTTGTTCTACTACATCTGCAAACTTACAGCCACCGTAATAGCGGCGTTGAGGATACCCCTCGGCATATTTATTGGTCAGCACGCTGCCTTGTGCTTCCAGCACTGCTGCTGATACAAAGTTTTCAGATGCGATCAACTCTATGGAATCGCTTTGGCGTCGCTTTTCTCCGCTGAGAGCTGCTGCGACAGAAGGGTCAGACTTTAAAAGATTGTCCTGATTTAGCATTTTTAAGCCCTAAGATTGGAGGTCTTGATGAGTGGCAGATATGTTCCCATGTGTGAAGCACCTGCTTTTAGTCAGGTGCCGCTGATCCTTGCGCTCCAGTCCTCTATTTTCCCAGAGGCGAGCCGTTTCTCCGCCAATTGACGCCACCGCAGTGGAAGTGCTTGCAGTTGCGCGATTTGCTCTAGCTCTGCAAAATTTAGTGCGTCAACATAGAGGGTCTTTAGTAGGCGCGATAAAGTCCAATGGGGGTTTGGGCGCTGAAGAAGCGTCAGCTGGTTGCCAGGGCAAACTTCCCCGGGTTGTAGCACTCGGTAGTACCAGCCTGTGTAACCACTCGATTGAACCCGCTGTGCCATGTCACGGCACTGGAAGCGTAGGTTGAGTTTCCAGCAGGGTTGTCTTGCCTGCGAAACTTCAATCACCGCAGTTCCGACGGACAGTACATCCCCGATACAGACTGTCGCCTCTGTCATATTGAGTGTGGAAAAATTTTCGCCAAAAGCGCCGGGGAACTTAAGTGCAGGTGAGTCTGTGGGAAGAGAATTTTCCCAGAAGTGATAGTGCTCAAGGGCGTAGTGGTGAATGGCCTTATCAGGACCGCCGTGATGTCGATGGTCTGCTTGCTCGTCGCCCTCCAGACCGAACTGGTCGAGAGCCAGGGGCGCTTTAACGGGCGATTTTTTTATTCCGCTTAAAGTCCCGGCCGAATCAATTTTTGTAGCTTTTCCCCTGAGCAGGTAAAGCAGTTCTGTATTAATTTTCATCGTCTAGCTCCATGCGCATTTACCTACGCTACTGATCCTTTAGCTGAGGGTACCAATATTAGCTGCGCTACCAATACATGGTCACTATAGACTATTTTAATGTCACATGACATATATTTTTATGTCATGAATTAATCTTATGTTTTTCATCATTTTTGTTGCCAATAGGTTTTCTTCACGACGGGGGTGGAGGGCCTTTTTATTTCGTTTTATTATGCTGAGCAGTTGTAGGTTATTTCACATTTTATGCTTGCCTGTATTGTATCTTATTGATTATAATTAAATTAATGCTGTTCTGCAGGAGGAGTGGCGCTTAATCTTGTGTTGTGGTGGCAGTAACCGCAGCCCTATCAAGGTTTAAAATGTATAATGTAGGTTCTTTATGGGCCAGATGAAAATATCAGCCTATCCTATTGAGGTTATTCTTCTAGGACATTGAATAATTGTTATGAATAAACTAACTATTGGTGGGCGCTCAGCTGCCAAGATATTTCGAGATATTGAGGCGGCCATCCAAGATGGGGAGGTAAAGCGTGACCAGCAACTCCCGTCGGTTCGTGAGCTTGCTGAACAGCTAGGCGTTAATCGAAATACGGTCGCTGCTGCCTATGCCAAGCTTCGAGACGCTGGTCTAATCGTCGGCTCAGGCAGGCAGGGGTCGCGCGTAGTCGGCGCTCCATTTATCGATGCCTACAGAGCACCACTTCAGGCTAGCGCGCGCGATTTGGCTTCGGGCAATGTAGATTCCAGGCTGTTACCCGATTTGAGGCCATTTCTGGTCAAGCTAGATATGCCTCCGTCCGGCTATGAGTTGGCGGAGAACGATGGGCGGCTTCTGGCGTTGGCAAAAGGGGTATTTGAGGCTGATGGCATTGCTGCTAAATCGTTAGCCGTTACCTCGGGCGCAATGGACGCGCTGGAACGCGCATTGCGCTCTCGTCTGCGTCCGGGAGATCTGGTGGCAATGGAGGACCCTTGCTTCGTGTCAGCTCTGCATCTTGTGCGTGCACTAGGATTCAGGCCGGTCCCAATGAGTCTTGATCGGTTGGGAGCCGAGCCGAGTGCAGTTGAAGCTGCAATTGAAGCTGGGGCAAAAGCCGTGGTCTTAACTCCCCGAGCACAGAACCCAACGGGTGCATGTTTTACTGGTGAGCGGGCGAAGGAGTTACGCCGCATCCTGGACCGCCACCCGCAGGTATTGCTCATTGAAGATGATCACGCGAGTTCCGTTTCGGGGAGTGAGTGCTTCTCCGCTGCCCCCTCGATTGTGTCGCGCCCATGGCTGGTAATACGTTCAGTATCAAAATTTTTAGGTCCAGATCTGCGACTCTCGGTGTTAGCCGGCGACGAGACAACAATAGCGCGAATATCGAGTCTGCAAATGTTAGGGCCTCGCTGGGTGAGCCATATACTCCAGACACTTGTGTGGAGGGTATGGTCGGATGCGGGCACAGGTAAACTGATAGCTGACGCTGCGGCAGCTTACTCGGTGCGCCGGATTGCGCTTTGCGCGGCGTTAGCGAAACGGGGCATAGACTCACAAGGTGCTTCTGGCCTTCACGTCTGGGTCCCGGTTCAGCGTGAGAGCGAGGTTGTACAGGGCATGCTTGCGCAAGGGTGGGCGGTTCAGGCAGGTGAGGTATTCCGTATTCGTAGCTCCCCCGGGATACGAATTGGCATCGCTGACATTTCAGTGTCCGAAGTTGAAAGCGTAGCTCAGGCGTTTGAACGTTGTATGAAGCCAGGAAAGATGCGTCTGATCTGATTTCTGTATATAAAGTTTTCTGCGTGCGCGAGATTTAATCTATATGCCGATGGAGTGATGGGATACAAATTTGGCCACAATCAACGCGGCTGAAGAGGTAGAGATGGGGACGTTACGCGGATGTTAGCAGACCCTCTAGACACTGTTTTTCGATGCCATAGAACGCCTTGAGTGATCTGATTTGTGCGAGTGTCTTATCATTTTTGTGGCTCTGCTCACGTTTGATCGCCAAAATCATTTTGTTTTTGCTGGTATGTTCCAGGGAGACAAACTCCAGCACTTTGGTATCGTAGCCGTGTGCATTTAATAGCAGGGCGCGCAGGGTATCGGTGATCATCTCCGCCTCCTGGCCCAGGTGAACGCCGTATTGCAGCAGGGGTTGCAGCACTGCCGGTGTCTGCATTTGGGGTCGGATCTCTTTGTGGCAGCAGGGGGCGCACATGATGATGGTGGCGTTGGAGCGAATGCCCATGTGGATGGCGTGGTCGGTGGCGATGTCGCAGGCGTGCAGGGCGATCATGACGTCGACGGTATCGTGGGTGTAACTTCTGACATCACCAAGATGAAAGTGCAGCCCGTCAAGATGGAGCTTGGCAGCGCTGTTATTGCAGAGTGTTACCATCTCCGCGCGCAGCTCGACGCCGGTCACCTGGCCGTTGATGTGGCGACTGTTGTTGAGAAAGTCGTGAAGTGCGAAGGTGAGATAACCTTTGCCAGAACCAAAGTCGAGCACCTGTATAGACTCTTTTTCTTTCAATGTTGATGAATCAAAGGCGTGTTGAAACAGTTCGATAAATTTATTGATCTGTTTCCACTTGCGTGACATCGCCGGGATCAGTTGCTGCTGATCGTTGGTGACTCCCAGTGCTGTTAGAAACGGGCGGTCGAGTTCGAGATAGCGCTGTTTATCGCGGTCGTGGGTGTGTGTGGTGGCGCTGTTCTGTCTGTTTGTGCTGCGATGCAACAGTGGGTTGCCCTTTTTACTGAAATTGATTTGTAGCTCTTCACCGGTGGTAAAGAGATTGGCGTTTCTGAATGAGTTTCCCAGTAGTTCATTGATGAGTGTGATGCCTTCAGGCAGTGCAAAATTTTTGGTGATGTCGCGGGTTTTATAGCTGTAGACAAAACAGAGCTGAGGTTGATTTTTGATGCTGACCTGCCGGACCACGATGCGTACTAACCCCTCTTCTGCACCGGAAGGTTTACTCAATACGAGTTTGCTCAGACTGCTCTGGGCAATACTCTCTTTGAGTGCATCTAAGAACTGTTGCGATTGTTGTGGAGTATTGGGCATTGTCAGGCAGGTTGTTAGTTGATGAGTTCACACCAAAGATCATGCTCGCCCGATTCCACCACCTTGGCGCGGACGATATCGCCCTGCTTCAGATCGGTTGCCCCTTCAAGGTAGGCGCGACCATCGATTTCGGGGGCATCTGCTTTGGTGCGGCCGATGGCCCCTTTGCCATCCACCTCATCAATAAGTATCTCTACTTCGCGGCCAATCTTCTGTTGCAGTTTGGCAGCGCTGATTTCGGCCTGTAGCTCCATAAAGCGGCCGAGGCGTTCCTGTTGTAGCTCTGGTGACACATGGTCGGCAAGGGCGTTGGCGGTGGCCCCTTCGACGGGTGAGTAGGCAAAGGCGCCAACACGATCGAGCTGTGCCTCGTCGATGAATTCGAGCAGCTGTTCAAAATCAGCTTCGGTCTCGCCGGGGAAGCCGACGATGAAGGTGCTGCGCAGGGTGATGTCAGGACAGATCTCGCGCCATTTTTTGATGCGGGTCATGGTCCCTTCGATATTGCCGGGGCGTTTCATCGCCTTGAGGATCTTCGGGCTGGCGTGTTGCAACGGTACGTCGAGGTAGGGAAGAATTTTTCCTTCGGCCATCAGTGGGATGATCTCATCGACATGGGGGTAGGGGTAGACGTAGTGCATGCGCACCCAGATGCCCATCTCGCCCAGGGCTTGTGCCAGCTCGGTCATGCGGGTCTTCACCGGGCGGCCATTCCAGAAGCCGGTGCGGTACTTCACATCAACACCGTAGGCGCTGGTGTCTTGCGAGATCACCAGTAGCTCTTTGACACCGGCCTTGATTAGGTTTTCCGCCTCTTGCAGCACATCGCCGATCGGGCGACTGACCAGATCGCCACGCATGGAGGGGATGATGCAGAAGGTGCAGCGGTGGTTACATCCTTCGGAAATTTTTAGGTAGGCGTAGTGGTTGGGTGTCAGTTTTATCCCCTGTGGTGGGATCAGGCTGATGTAGGGGTCGTGTTGTGGTGGCAGATGTTTGCGCACCGCCAGCATCACCTCATCCTTGGCGTGTGGACCGGTGACGGCCAGCACCTGCGGGTGGTTCTCCAATACCACATTGCCCTTGGCGCCGAGGCAACCGGTGACAATCACCTTGCCATTCTCCGCCAGCGCCTCACCGATGGCGTCGAGCGATTCAGTCACGGCATCATCGATAAACCCACAGGTATTGATCACCACCAGATCAGCATCGTTGTAAGTGGCGGAGATCTCATACCCCTCGGCACGCAGCTGGGTGATGATCTGTTCGGAGTCAACAAGCGCCTTGGGGCAGCCGAGGCTGACAAAACCAACCTTGGGGATGGAGTTCTTCATGGTGATGGCCTGGAATAATAAGAAGGTGGGGGATTTTACGCTAAAACGGGCTGTTCAGCAGCGCCAAGTTTCCGTGCCCCCTTTTCCTGTCCGACAAATATTTGCAGGGCATAGGGGGTTGTGGCCCAATAGCGCTATTCTGCGGCACCGCTGCTGATCCTTGAGACTATTTGATATGTGTTGTGAAACCTTTTCGCCCTAACTCCATTGTTCAACTGATTCTGGTTGGCTTCACCCTGGCAGTTTTGCCGCTGGTGGTGGCACTGCTTTACGCCGTGGTATCGGTTGACCGACTGGCGGAGCAGAGCGAGCGGGTGGTGACCCATGCGGTAAAAGCGACACAGGGGAGTCGTGCTTTGATTGAGCAGATTACCCAGATGGAACGCAATGTGCGTCAATATCAGGTATTGATGGATGATGGACTGCTGCAGGCGTATGAAGAGAATCGCCAGCAGTATGTGGTGACGTTAAAGTGGCTGGACGAGTTACCACTGCCCGACCCGTTAAGCCATCTGCTGGAGCAGCTGATGGTGGAGGAGGCGGAGTTTTACGCCCATATGCACGCGGAACAGCAGGTTAAGGTGTCGCAACACTTTGCGCAAAACCTGTTTATGTCGCTCTCCATTAAGGCACAAAATGTACTGGAACAGAGCCAGGCGCTGATTGATGCGGAAGTGGAGGGTAATCGTGACTCGGCGCAGCAGACACAACACACCCTTTTAATACAGGCGTCGGCACTGGTACCGCTGGCACTGCTGTTATTGATCTTTTTTGTTGTGATCATTACCCGACCATTGCAACGGTTGGATGAGGCAATCCGCCGCCTTGGGGCGGGCGACTTTACCCAACCGGTGGCGCTGAGCGGGCCACGTGATTTACAGCAGCTGGGGGAGCGGCTGGACTGGATGCGCGGACGTTTGCTGGAAGTCGACGAGGAGAAGTTGCGTTTTTTGCGCCACCTCTCCCATGAACTGAAAACCCCGCTGACCACCTTGCGTGAAGGGTCTGAGTTGTTGCGTGAGGAGATACCAGGGGCATTGACGGCGCAGCAGCGTGAGATTGTAGAGCTGTTGTGTCTGAATGGTGTGCAGTTGCAGCGGTTGATAGAGGATCTGTTGAAATTCAACAGTATCAGCCAGCGTGGCAGTTTAATCCTCAATCTTGAGGTTGTGCAGCTGCACGAGTTGGTGACAACCCTGGTGGAGGAGTACCGGGTTGTTGTGATGGCACGACAGATTCGTTTTGAGTTGGCGCTCGAGCAGGTGGGCCTGATGGGGGATTGTGACAAATTGAGGGGGGTGGTGGATAACCTGCTCTCCAACGCCATTAAGTTCTCGCCGCCTGGAGGAACCATTCACGTGGTGCTAACAGCCCAGGCTAAACAGTTACAGCTGGATGTGATTGATCAGGGGCCGGGCATTGCAGAGGCACAGCGGAGCAGAATCTTTGAACCGTTCTATCAAGGGAGTGCCCCTTACACGGGGCATGTGAAGGGGAGTGGGCTGGGTCTCTCCATCGCCAGTGAATATGTGCAGGCACACGGTGGTACCATTGCCGCCATTCAGGATGATGCGGGGGCGCACATGCGAGTTACCCTACCTTTACAGCAGGAGTTGACGTGAGTATGTCAGGTCGGTTTTTGCGCCTATGGGCAGTGATGGCTTTGGCACTGTTGGCCGGGTGTGCCAATATGAACTTACACCCGTCCTCCCAGCGTACCCTGTTGGAAGAGTATAAACAGGTGTCTGGTTGGACTGTGGCACAGACCGAGCTGGCGGTGGGGGAGCGTGAGCGGCTGTATGCGGCGTCTCCTGCCGGTATCAACCGTATGCGGTTAGCGCTGGCCCTGGGTTTTGGCAAAGGCAAGGCGGTGGATGTTAAACGTGCATTGCGGCTGTTTGATGGGATTGCTAAAAACCCCAATGACCATACGCCGGAGCAGCTACTGTTTGCTGAGATGTTGGCGGGGGTGTTGAAGGATCAGGGGCAGGCAGAGGTCCGGATTGGTAGCGCTGAGGCCAAACTGAACGCAGCTGAGACCAAAGTGAGCACCGTTAGCAAGCAGCTGGAAAACGAGCGTAGTCGTGCGGATGCCCTGGCAAAAAAGCTAGAGGCGCTTATGTCTATCGAGAAAAGTTTGCAAAAGCGGTGACTGACTGGGGGGAGGTCTGTACCAAGTTCTCTCGCCCTTAGCCATGATGATAATGAGATACGATAATGAACCCTCCTAAGGTAATGCTGGTTGATGACGATCCGGGTCTGTTACGGTTGCTCTCTATGCGACTGGATGCAGCGGGTTACAAAGCGGTCTGTGCCTCCAGTGCCGAAGAGGCGCTGGCGCAGCTGCCGGTGTCGCGGCCACAGGTGGTAGTGACTGATCTGCGAATGGGTGGTATGGACGGACTAGCGCTGTTTGGGGCTATTCAGGCACGCCATCCAGCTTTGCCGGTGATCATGTTGACCGCCCACGGCACCATTCCCGATGCGGTAGCTGCCACAAACCGTGGAGTTTTTGGATTTTTGACCAAACCCTTTAATAGTAAAGAGTTGCTGGCGCTGGTGGCGCAGGCGGTGGCGCTGAGTGGTGCGCCCGATGTCGCAGCGCGAGGAGAGCAGGGCGAGTGGCGACAGGAGATCGTGACTCGCAGCCCTGTTATGGAAGAGCTGCTGAGCCAGGCACGTCTGGTGGCCGTCAGTGATGCCAGCGTTTTTATTTATGGTGATAGTGGTACAGGCAAAGAGTTGCTGGCGCGTGCGATCCATAACGCCAGTCCGCGTAGCAAAGCGCCCTTTATTGCGGTTAATTGCAGCGCCATTCCCGAGCCATTGCTGGAGTCAGAGCTGTTTGGTCACCGTAAAGGGGCGTTCACCGGTGCCATGCAGGACCACAAAGGGCTGTTTCAGGCGGCCCACGGCGGCACACTGTTTCTGGATGAAGTGGGCGATATGCCCCCTGCATTTCAGTCGAAGCTGCTGCGTGTATTGCAGGAGCGCCAAGTGCGCCCGGTGGGTTCGGTGGAGTCGATTACCGTTGATGTGCGGGTGATCTCAGCCACCCATCGCAATTTGGAAGAGGCGGTTAAAGAGGAGGAGTTCCGCGAGGATCTCTATTACCGCCTGAATGTGGTGGCACTGGAGATGCCGACACTGGCTCAACACCGCGAAGACATTCCCCTCCTGGCCAGCCATTTCCTCGATAAGCTCCAGCGTGGCGGCAAAAAAACAGTCAAAGGTTTTGCGCCCGATGCGATGGAGCTATTGCTTGCGGCCCCCTGGCCCGGCAATGTACGCCAGCTCTATAACGTAGTGGAACAGACATTGGTATTGGCCACCAGCTCGATTATTCCGGCTCAACTGGTACAGCGTGGTTTAAAAAGTCAGGTGCTTGAGATTGTCCCCTTTGCCGAGGCGCGGCAGCAGTTTGAGCGTGACTATCTGACCCAGATATTGCGGATTACCAATGGCAATGTGACACAGGCAGCGCGGTTGGCCCATCGCAACCGTACAGAGTTTTATAAATTATTGAACAGACACCATCTGGCACCCGCACTATTCAAGCAGTGACTGATGTCTCCGTACGGAGACATGATTTTTTGCTGCTGGGGCAATGGCTTACCCGATATGGTTCTTTTATGTTGTTGCCAGTTGGCGACGTATTGAGCCAGATTGAGGCTATTTTTTGTGGTGGTTACGGGTCGTTTTTTTCTAACACATTGAAAAAAATTATGAATTTATTGTTGGCTCGGAAATTGCTGTACCGGTTTCGTGCGACAATCGGTGTGCTGTTTCCAATCCGATTGAGGGACCTATCTCACATGGCGGATCCAACAGTAGGAGACTGAGTTCAATGGTGTTGACGACTTTTTTATTGGCAATTAGGTTCACTGGCGCGTGTCTGGTGGTTCATATCTTTTGCAGTGCGGCACGTGAGTTTGTTTCGGCATCTGAAATGGGGTTTTTGCCGCTGAGCTACACCACATATAGCCGTGGGCTGAATTGAGATGGTCGATACATACACCTGTTGGACTGATAGTTCATACCTAGCCAGAGGGTTGTTGCATGCATAATCTGTCTGTTATGAGCACTGCCCAGAATGGTTCAATACAGAACATTAACACCCCTTTTTTACAGAACTTTGAGATTGTCAGCGCCAATACGCCGATGTTGATCGATGAGGCGCACAAGCTGCGTTATCAGGTCTACTGTGAAGAGAAAGGTTACGAGGATGCGGCGGCCTATCCGGATGGGCGTGAGTATGATGAGTATGACCGGCGCTCGGTGCATAGCCTGATCTGCCACCGCGACAGCGGAATCTACGTCGGTGTAGTGCGGTTGATATTGCCGGAGTGTGGCGGCGCGTATGCCCCCCTGCCCATGGAGCGCCACTGTCAGCTGGATCTGGCAAAGACACACCCACAGCTGGCCGCTGCACCGCGTAGCCAAGTTGGCGAAATCTCCCGTTTCTCTGTCTCCAAAGTGTTCCGCCGCCGCCTTGTTGAAGAGGGGCTGATTTATGGCGTGAGTGGAGATGGGCGCGAGGTCCATCCAAATTTCGACCGCCGTCTGTTACCACACATCACACTTGGGCTGATTGCAGCCTTTATCCGTATGTGTGCGACCCATGGGGTCTACTACTGCTATGCCGTGATGGAGCCAACGCTGCTCCGTTTTCTCGGCCGCTTTGGCATTCAGTTCTCTACCTTGGGAGAGGCCGTGGATTACCATGGTTTGCGTGTGCCCGCAGTGATCACCGCCGGTAATCTGGAGAATATCAGACGCACCCGGGCGGATCTGTGGCAGCTGATTGGTGGTGATGCACTGTCGTCGTTTAACTCCGCCCACTTAACCAGCCGCACACACCGCCCCAGGCTTACCTGAGGAGATGTCGGGTGATGGTAGTGTGCTAGTTGCTGGGATGTGAGAGGTTTTTGTGCTGAGAATCTGGTTGTTGGTGCTGATCTTGACGGGACTCTATTATGGGAGTCATCTGTACGGTAACAGTGTCTTTTCGATACTTAAGGAGGCACCACCTCCTGCCCCGTATGGTGTGAATCGCTGATCTGAGGTTTTTACAGCGCCCAGTTTGGGCGCAGGCTGCTCTGTGCAGCAGGCAGGGTCAACCGTTGGGCGATGGTGGTGGCGTCAAACTGCGTCAGGTAAGGTATCTGCCCCAGTAGTGGTGCATCAATGCGCTGTTCCAGCGTGGCAATATTCTCTTCTATACGTTCCATATGTGGATCGATCTGGTTGGCAACCCAGCCTGCCAGTGGCAGCTT
>JAKFXL010000058.1 GCA_021731365.1 Gammaproteobacteria bacterium
CCACCGCTGTAGAACAGCCCACCCACCACCAGCCAGACCATGCCCCCCGTCGGCAGCGCCTGCGACAACGGATAGATCGCCACCACAATCAACCACCCCATCAACAGATAGATAACCATCGGAATAAGACGGCGCGGATTGCGCAAGAAGGCGTCGCTGATGATGCCGATCAGCGCCAACCCCCAGATCACACCAAACAGTGACCAGCCCCAACCACCCTTGAGTGTCACCAGCGTTAACGGGGTATAACTGCCGGCAATCAGCAGGTAGATGGCGCAGTGGTCGAGCTTCTGCAACAGCGGTTTACTCCGGCCACGGACGCTGTGGTAGAGGGTGGAGGCGAGGTAGAGCAGCAGCAGGGTAGCGCCATACAGGGCAAAACTAACAATCTTTAACGGATCGCCCTGCTGCACCGCACTCCAGACCAGCCAAGATAAACCGATGGCGGCAGCAATCGCCCCCAGCAGATGGGTAATGCTGTTCAAACGTTCGCCGTGATACATGGCCACCTCCAGCATGACTACCTGACTACTATATATAGAGCCACAACAAACGCCACCAGGAAAATCCCATGCCTCGGCCCGAGGCGGGCTATAATTACCCCATTTACTACTAGGGTACCCCCATGAAACTGCTTATCCGCAATCTTGCCCGTACGACTAGCCAGGCTGAACTCCGACTCCTGTTTGAAGCCCATGGTTCGGTTCAATACTGCACATTGGTCCTCGACCAGCAGACCGGCCAATCTAAAGGGTTTGGTTTTGTTGAGATGCCCAAGGTGGGTGATGCCAAGGCGGCCATCAAACAGCTTAACGGTGCCGAGATTGCGGGCAGTAAAATCCGCGTCAAACAGGCTGAAGAGGGTAGCGAGGACGGTCCAAAACGTGCCCACTAATCCCCCTGCACAAGATCCGCTCCATGGCATTACGCTGGAGACCATTGTCACCCGGCTGGTGGAAAAATATGGCTGGGAAGAGCTGAACCGGCGGTTTAACTTCAAATGTTTTGCCAGCGACCCCAGCATCAGCTCCAGCCTCAAGTTCCTGCGCAAGACCCCCTGGGCGCGCCAGAAGATCGAGGTGCTCTACCTGCGTAGCCAGTGGCCCGCAGAGAGCTAAACCACCACCAACCGTTAACCAGACTACCCACACTGCCGCACACTGGATATCAAGATGGATCTCAAACTCGCTGAATTTCTCGCCGCCGATGCACGCCCTGAGGGGACCATGAACTATGCCGAGCTGCACGGCTTTATATTTAGTGTCGCCTGCTCGCCAGAGCTGATCAAACCGTCAGAGTGGCTACCCCTGATATTCAACAGCGCCGCGCCAGACTACGCCTCCCTAGCTGAGGCCGAGGGCACCACCAACGCCATCATGACTATCTACAACGAGGCCAACCGCCAGGTACAGGCACAAGAGGTGACACTGCCCGAGTTCTGCACCCCCGCCCCTGACGCCATGGAGAACTTTGCCGACGACGCCCCACTCGCCCACTGGTCACGTGGGTTTCTGCTTGGCCACGACTGGCTCTCAGACCTTTGGGACAGCTATATCCCCGATGAGCTGGACGAAGAGCTTGGCTCCTGTTTTATCGTGCTCTCCTTCTTTGCCGAACGTGAACTTGCCGAGGCCTACTGCAAAGAGGCGGGGGAGGATGGCGTGACCCTGGAGACACTGGCCGAATCGGTGGTCGACTCCATCGACGCAGCCGCTGACAGCTACGCCGACCTGGCACTGTCGATCCAGACCGCACTCGGACCCCGCACCCCCTTTGTGCGCGAGAACAAAACCGGCCGCAACGACCCCTGCCCCTGTGGCAGTGGTAAGAAGTTCAAGCAGTGCTGCATGAACAGAGACAGTGCTAACAGCCATCCATGAAAAACAGTACCACACCCCCCTGGTGTGGCGATTTTGCCCAGCACTCGCCACTCTACGCCCCCTTAAAACCGTGGGCCGAGCAGTTTACAACCTACGCCGCCTGGCCAACCCTGGCGGACTACCAGAGACTGCTCAACCAGCTGCCACAGCCGATCCTGACACTGGCGGGCGAGCCGCTGACAATTGTCCCCCAAGATGGCAAACCCGGCAGTTTTGAAGAGCACTACGCCCCCCGCATCTACCTCAGTGGCGAGATCCAGACCCGCCACGAAAACTGGCACGACTTCTTTCAGCTGCTTACCTGGTTTATCTTTCCCCGCACCAAGGCGCTGATCAACGCCATTCACATCCCCAAGGCGCGGGCGCGCATCGACGCCAACCACGATCTGGGACGGCGCTCAGCGCTGGAGAATATGCTCTCACTCTTTGATGAAGGGGGGGCGGTAGTCATCTCATCCGACCCGTCGCTACTGCAACTGATTCGTGATTTCCGCTGGAAAGAGCTGTTCTGGCAGCGCCGCAATGAGCTTGCCAGCAGACTGCAATGTGTCACCTTTGGCCATGCGCTGTATGAAAAGGGGTTAACACCCTACGTTGGCATGACGGCCAACTGCATCCTGATACCCTGTGATGAAGCACTGCTACAGCAACCGTTACCCGCACAGTTACAGTGGCTAGACGGCGAGCTGGCGGCACTGCTTGAGCATGGCGAACTGCAACAGCCACGGGATTTGAGACCTTTTCCGATCCTGGGAATGCCGGGCTGGGATGAGAATAACCGGCAGGAGAGTTACTACGATAACGTTAACTATTTCCGTCCGGGCCGCAGAACCAGCCCCGGACAGAAACCAGAATCATGATTCGGCGGATTCGTCTTTGTGGCCACGACGGTAGATGATGTAGCCATCCAGAAACGCCGTCAGCGCCTCATCGGTACACTCAATGTAGTTTTTGTGGCCCTGTTTTCTGAACATGCCAGAGAGCTGCGCCTTATTGATCTCCTGCCCCGCCAGACCAAAGATCGGAAACATATCGTCATCCCTGAGCGCCAGGGCGACCCGCAATTTTTTCAATACTTCATTGTTTGTCATCAGCGCGTCCAGAGTAGTGTGAGGGCCGGGAATAATAACACGCCACCGCCCCATTTTATCGGTGAAGAGACAGTCAGGCGTCCATCTCTAATGGAGCCGCTCAGCGTAATCCGGCCCACGCAAGGGGTCAAACAGATGCTCCAGACCATTGACCTTAATCTCATACACAATAGCCAACATCTCCCCCAACTCCCCGGCGGGAAACCCTTTACCCGCAAACCAGACTACGTACGGCTCGGGCAGATCGATCAACAGCCAGTTCACATATTTACCAAACGGCATCCGGTAACGGGCCAGCCTTAGCAACACCTTAGGGTCGCCATAGGGGCTGGGCAGATCGGTTGAACTCATGACATCTCTCCACACTTGATATTAGCGGTTCTCTTCAGGCCGCTTTACTATTAACGTATCACCACCCTCACAATACAGGCACACCCATGAACAGACCCTATGCTGAATCCTGCGACCAGAATCGCGACCCTATTCTCACCACCATCCGGCCGCTGCTGCAACAGAGCAAAAACGTGCTGGAGATCGGCAGCGGCACCGGTCAGCACGCCATCTACTTTGGCGCACAGATGCCACACCTGCGCTGGCAGACCAGTGACCGCCAGGAGTACCACTCCGGCATACAGGCGTGGCTGGAGGATGCTGCCCTGCCCAACGTGCTGCCCCCCATTGAGCTGGATGTACAGCAGTCGGCCTGGCCAACGCTGGCGTTCGACGCGATCTTCTCCGCCAATACCAGCCACATCATGCACTGGTCCGACGTCGAAGCGCTGTTTGCCGGGGTCGGCAAACTACTCGCCAGTGGCGGACTTTTGCTGCTCTATGGCCCGTTCAGCAACGCTGGCCAACACAGCAGCGACAGCAACCTTCGCTTTGATCAGTTTCTGCGCGCCCGCGATCCACTGAGCGGGATACGTGATGTTGATGATCTGAACAGACTCGCCACTCAGGCCGGCCTGAGGTTTTGCCACAACTACGAGATGCCGGTCAACAACCGCATCCTCCATTGGCAAAAAACGTAACCAACGCTCAACGTGCAGCTAAGGGAGCGCACGTTTTTGTGCCGTCCCGCATGGGCACGGAGTTAGAACACTGGCTCGCAACGCACCTCGGTTTTTACGGAGTTGGCAATAAAGCACTGTTCATGGGCGTCGTGATGCATTTGATTAATCTGCTCCCGCGTGGGTAAACGCCCCCCTGAAAAGTGCACCTCCGGCCGGAGCGTGACGACGGTAATGGCCATTTTCCCTGCCGCATCTTTCTCCATGAGACCAACCGCAGCATCAAAGTAACGATCCACGCGAAATTTCTGTTGAGCCGCGATAGAGAGCAACCACAGCATGTGACAGCTTGAGAGGGAGGCAACAAATGCCTCCTCCGGATCCACGGCGGATGCATCAGACATCGGCAGGGCAACAACAGAAGGGGATGAGGAGCACGGCACCTCCAAACCCCCGTCAAAACGGAGCAGATGTTTTCTACTGTAACGATGGTCGAGAAAGTTCTGCCCCTCCCTTAACCAAAGTACCTCTGCGGTGTAGTGGGCCATGTTGATTCTCTAATCACTCACCTGATTCCGCTGCGGTGCCACCGGCTTGAGCTTCCAGATATCGGCGTTGTACTCCAGCATGGTGCGATCGGTAGAGAACTTGCCACTGCTGGCACTATTCAGAATACTCATCCGCACCCAGCGCTCCTGGTCCCGATAGGCCTCGGCGGCGCGCTGCTGGGCATCAACATAGCTGCGAAAATCGGCGGCGGTCAGCCATGGGTCAGTGGGGCTGGTGATAGCGCTGACAATCTCGTCAAACAGCCCCGGCTCAAACTGGTTAAAGTGGCCACACTCCAGCAGCCGCATCACCCGCTTAAGATCGACATCACCATTGATGATGCTGACAGGGTCGTACTGTTGGCGCTGCGCCTCAACCTCTGCCGCCGTCAGGCCAAAGAGGAAGAAGTTATCCTCCCCCACCTCTTCCCGGATCTCAATATTGGCACCGTCCAGGGTACCGATTGTCAGCGCGCCATTCATCATGAACTTCATATTACCGGTGCCGGAGGCCTCTTTACCTGCGGTCGAGATCTGCTCGGAAAGATCAGTACCCGGACAGATAATCTCCATCGCTGTGACACGGTAGTTGGGCAGGTAGGCAACCTTGAGTTTGTCCCCCACATCCGTATCGTGGTTGACCATAAAGGCGACGTTACTGACCAGCTTGATAATACGTTTGGCCATGGCGTAACCGGGGGCGGCCTTGCCGCCAATCAGCACACAGCGGGGGGTCCAGCCGTCGATATCACCCCGTTTAATCCGGTCGTACAGATGGATCACATGCAACACGTTAAGCAGCTGCCGTTTGTATTCATGAATCCGTTTGACCTGCACATCAAACATGGCGAGCGGATTAAACGTCACACCACAGTCGGCCAGCACCAGCTCCGCCAGACGCTGTTTGTTGGCCTGTTTGACGTCGCGCCAGCGCTGACGAAACGGCGCTTTTTCAGCATGGGGGGCCAGTTTGGCCAGCTGCTGCAGGTCGGTCACCCAGCCATCTCCAATCGTCTTGCTGATCAGCTGGCTCATGGCCGGATTGCACCACGCCATCCAGCGGCGCTGGGTGACGCCGTTGGTCTTGTTGTTAAACCGCTCGGGCCATAACTGATAAAAGTCATTAAACAGCCCCGCCTGCAACAGCTGTGAATGCAGCTCCGCCACACCATTAATGGAGTAACTGCCAACAATCGCCAGATAGGCCATGCGAATCTGCGGTTCATGCCCCTCTTCAATGATCGACATCCGCCGCATACGCTCGGTATCACCGGGCCAGCGCTGTGCCACCTGCCCCAGAAAGCGGGCATTGATCTCATAGATAATCTCCAGCAGCCGTGGCAGCAGTGTTGCAAACATCCGCACCGGCCAGCGCTCCAGCGCCTCCGGCAACAGCGTATGGTTGGTATAGGCCATGGTGGAGGAGACGATCTTCCACGCTGCATCCCAACTCATGTGTTGCGAGTCGATCAGCAGCCGCATCAGCTCGGCAATCGCAATGGTGGGGTGGGTATCGTTGAGCTGAAAACAGTTTTTCTCTGCAAATGCCGTGAAGTCACGGCCATGGTCACGAATCCAGCGCCGCACCACATCCTTCAGGCTGGCAGAGGCGAGGAAGTACTGCTGCCGCAATCGCAGCTCTTTACCGTTCTCACTGGCATCATTGGGATAGAGCACCATGGTGATATTCTCGGCCTCATTTTTGGCCGCCACCGCCTCGGTATAACCACCGGCGTTAAACTCATCCAGATCAAACTCATCGGTCGCCGCTGCGCTCCAGAGCCGCAGTGTATTCACTGTGCCATTTTGATAGCCGGGCACCGGCACATCATAGGGGACCGCCAATACATCGCTGGTCTCTACCCAACGTTTACGCAGCTCACCCTTCTCATCACGGTAAAACTCAGTGTGTCCGCCAAAATGAATGCGCTGGGTAAACTCGGGCCGCTCCAGCTCCCAGGGGTTGCCATTACGTAACCAGTGGTCCGGCTCCTCCACCTGAAACCCCTTTTCAATCTTCTGCCTGAACATTCCGTACTCATAACGGATGCCGTACCCCACGACCGGCAGTTGTAACGTGGCACAGCTATCCAGAAAACAGGCCGCCAGACGCCCCAACCCACCGTTGCCCAGCCCGGCATCGGTCTCCGCCTCAGCCACCTCCTCCAGCTCCAGACCAAAACGCATTAACGCCGCCGTGGACTCTTCATGCACCCCCAGGTTGAGCATGGCATTACCCAGCGCCCGCCCCATCAAAAACTCCAGCGACATGTAGTGGGCACGTCGGCAATCCTGATCCTGATAGGCGTAACGGGTATTTTTCCAGCGCTCCATCAAACGGTCACGCAGTGTCAGCGCCAGGGCGCTGTAAGGGTAGTGGGTCGACATGCAGTGTTTGTCACGCCCCAGGGTATGGCCAAAATAACCACGAAAATCATCCGCAATACTCTCCCTGTCCATGCCCAATGGCGGCAGTTCGGTCAGGTCACGAGTTGGCTGGCTCTTACGCAATGGTTCAAAGATCATAGGGTTACCTTTCACTCTGATGAGAAAAAAAAGAGTATACCCCAGCCTCAGCGCAAAGGTGGTGTTAGCCGTAACCAGACAGCAGGAGTATAGTGCGCTGCTTAATCCACACGCAGGAACAGCCGCCATGCCAGCACCACAGCCCACCCTCCTATCCGACGACGAACTGACAGAACTTGATACCCTGCTACTGAGTGATGATGACGATCGACTCCCCATCGATGAGGCCCACGGTTTCATCACCGCACAGCTCATCTCCCGCTCACCCAGCAGTGATACAGACATCATTGAAGAGATCTGCGGTGATGCCACCTTTGCAAGCAGCGATGACCTCAAACGTGTCACCCAGCTGCTGCTACAGATGCGTGATGAGATTGCCACATCACTCCAGGCCAACGAACCGTTTGAACCGCTGGTGATTGAAGAGGAGGAGGATGGCGAGATATTCGAGGACTACGAGGGGTGGTGTTTTGGCTTCATGCTCGGTGTCACCCACCAGAGCGCCCAATGGGACAACATCAGCAAAGCACAGGAAGAGCTACTCACCCCCATCGCCCAACTGGCACTGCTGCATACCCAGGAGGAGGAAGACGAAGAGGGGATGGATGAAGAGGAGTACGCACTCTGTGTCGAGCTGTTACCCGGCGCTGTCAACTCACTCTACTCCAACTGGGAAAACCAATAACACACTCCACCAACCGCCCTCCACCACGGTGGGGGCGGAAACCTTCGCCCCGCCCCCCTGTTTACCACTATGGAACCTTTTCCCCCGCCGTAACGTTATTCATACAGAGGAGAGGTAATCGTACCCACCCCAATATCGATTCAGCCCATGTTCATTTAAAGAGGCAGAGACTGTCAGTAAGGGTGAACAGCACCGCAGGTGAAACAAGGAGACAAATCATGAAAAAACAACTCATTGCAGCATTTGTACTATCCGCCGCCTTGGCAATGCCCAGTTTTGCCGGCAGCGAAAGACATGATGCCATCATTGGAGCCGTGTTAGGGGGTGCCTTTGGTGCCGCCATCGGCGACTCGGCCGGTGGACGCGACGGTGCCGTGCTTGGCAGTGCCATCGGTGCAGCAACCGGCACCGCCATCGCCACACGCAACCACCGCACAGTACAGGTGGTACAACAGCGCCCAACGGTGGTTCAACATCAACATGTCTACTATCGCGAAGAGCCACGCTACTACAACTACTACTATGAGTCAGATGATGACGATGATCACCGCCACAAAAAGTACAAAAAACAGCATAAATACAAAAAGCACCACCGTCACCATCACGATGACCATTGATTAAAGCACCACCCGCTATACAAACCACGGCAAAAAAAGGGCACCTAGGTGCCCTTTTTTTCATCTGTTGTTAATTAACGCACGCAATCAACGTAGTAGCGGACTGAGCCATTACTCTTTTCACGCACCAGACCATGGATGTCAGTCTCAAACCCAGGAAACTTCTCATTGAACTCACGGGCGAACCGCAGGTAACGCAAGATGGTCTGGTTGAAACGTTCACCCGGAATGAGTAGCGGAATGCCAGGCGGGTAAGGTGTTAACAAGACACTGGTAACACGCCCTTCCAGATCATCAATCTCCACACGGTCAATCTCACGATGGGCCATCTTGGCAAAGGCGTCGGCTGGTTTCATGGCTGGCTCCATGGGCGAGAGGTACATTTCGGTGGTGACGCGGGCAACATCATTGGCGCGGTAGATGCCATGAATTTCGTTACACAGATCACGCAGCCCCATCTTTTCGTAACGGGGATACTTGGCGACAAATTCGGGCAGAATACGCCAGAGCGGCTGGTTACGGTCGTAATCATCCTTGAACTGTTGCAGCTCAGTGAGCATGGTATTCCAGCGCCCCTTGGTGATGCCGATGGTGAACATGATAAAGAAGGAGTAGAGGCCGGTCTTTTCAACGATAACGCCGTGCTCGGCCAGATACTTGGTGACGATGGAGGCGGGAATACCAGTATCGGAAAAGTCGCCATCCACCGCCAGACCGGGGGTAATGATGGTAGCTTTAATCGGATCAAGCATATTAAAGCCGGTGGCCAGATTCCCAAAACCGTGCCAGCGTTCATCTTTGCGTAGCACCCAATCTTCGCGATCACCCATCCCCTCTTCGGCCAGCTCCTGCTGCCCCCACACCTTAAACCACCAAGAGTCGCCAAACTCCTCATCGACCTTACGCATGGCGCGACGGAAGTCGAGCGCTTCGAGAATCGACTCTTCAACCAGGGCGGTGCCACCGGGCGGTTCCATCATGGCGGCAGCAATATCGCAGGAGGCGATGATGGCGTACTGGGGCGAGGTGGACATATGCATCAGGAACGCTTCGTTGAAGATATCACGGTCGAGTTTACGCTCCTCACTATCCTGTACCAGGATCTGCGACGCCTGCGACAACCCCGCCAACAGTTTGTGGGTGGACTGGGTGGAGAAGAGCATCGACTTTTTAGGCCGTGGCCGATCCTTACCGATGGCGTGCATATCTTTATAAAAAGCGTGAAAGGTGGCGTGGGGCAGCCACGCCTCATCAAAGTGCAGCGTATCGATCTTGCCGTCGAGCATCGACTTGATGGTTTCAACGTTGTAGAGCACGCCGTCGTAAGTACTCTGGGTGATGGTGAGCACCCGTGGTGGCCGTTTAACGTCACGCGCAAATGGATGTGCCTCGATCTTTTTCTTGATGTTCTCCCACTGAAACTCCTCCAGCGGAATTGGACCGATAATGCCGTAGTGGTTACGGGTTGGCATCAGGAACACAGGAATCGCGCCGGTCATGGTGATAGCGTGCAGGATCGATTTGTGGCAGTTACGGTCAACCACCACCACATCACCCGGTGCCACGGTGGAGTGCCAGACGATCTTGTTGGAGGTGGAGGTGCCGTTAGTGACAAAAAAGAGGTGGTCGGCATCGAAGATACGTGCCGCATTGCGCTCACTGGCGGCAACCGGACCGGTATGGTCAAGCAGCTGGCCCAGCTCTTCAACGGCATTGCAGACATCTGCGCGCAGCATATTCTCGCCAAAAAACTGGTGGAACATCTGCCCCACCGGGCTCTTCAGAAACGCCACCCCCCCGGAGTGGCCGGGGCAGTGCCAGGAGTAGGAGCCATCCGCCGCATAGTGGACCAGCGCCCGGAAAAAGGGTGGCGGCAGTGAGTCGAGATAGGACTTGGTTTCGCGCACCACATAGCGGGCAATAAACTCCGGCGTATCTTCAAACATGTGGATGAAGCCGTGTAGCTCCTTGAGCACATCGTTGGGGATATGGCGCGAAGTGCGGGTCTCGCCGTAGAGGAAGATCGGGATATCGGTGTTACGGAAACGGATCTCACTCACAAAGATGCGGATCTGCGCCACCGCCTTTTCCGCCGCTTCCGGCGTGGAGAACTCCTCATCGTCAATCGAGAGAATAAACCCCGAGGCACGGCTCTGCTGCTGAGCAAAAGAGGAGACATCACCAAAGCTGGTCACCCCCAGCACCTCCAGCCCCTCACCCTCGATGGCCTTGGCCAACACTCGAACCCCCAGCCCGCTGGTATTCTCGGAACGGAAATCTTCGTCAATAATTACAACGGGGAAACGAAAGCGCATGACTTCTCCTGCATCAGGATATAAGAATGGGCATAGGCCCTTAAAAATTCTTGGAATTGTAGGGTCTGACGCCCCCTATGTCTAAGCATTTTAGACACAGTCCCACCAGTATAGGGCAATCTCCCCTCTGATGGACCCATGATAAATAGCAGGGGATGCCGCTCAATCACGCCGCTCCTCCGGCGACCAGTACGCCAGCAATACCAGAACCGCCAACCCACCCAGCAGCCAGGTCATGAAAGGTGCATCCCCTATCATCCGTGGGGCATAACCATCCAACCCCAGTACCACTGCCGCCGCAACGATCAACCCGGCGGCCAGTATGGCACCCACACTACGACGATTGCCTCGCTCGATGTCGCGCCGCAACTGTTCCAGCTCCGCAGAACGCAGGGCCAGCTCCAGCTCACCCTGCTGGGCACGTTTAGCCAGATCGTGGATCATGCCCGGCAGTTGTGGCAAGGTCTCCGCCCAGAGCGGCAGATTCTCCTTGAGTGATTTGAAGAGGCTGCGTGCCCCCACCTGCTCACTCATCCAGCGCTCCAGAAACGGCTTGGCAGTCTGCCAGAGGTCAAGATCAGGATAGAGCTGCCGTCCCAACCCTTCGATATTAAGCAGCGTCTTCTGCAACAGCACCAGCTGTGGCTGAATCTCCATATTGAAACGGCGTGCCGTCTGGAACAGCCGCAACAGCAGATGGCCAAAGGAGATATCTTTCAGCGGCCGTTCAAAGATCGGCTCGCAGACGCTGCGGATCGCCGCCTCAAACTCATCAATACGGGTACCCGCCGGCACCCACTTGGACTGCACATGAAGCTCGGCAACCCGATGGTAATCGCGGTTGAAAAAGGCCAGGAAGTTACCCGCCAGGTAGTGCTGATCTTCGGGGCTTAACGTACCCATGATGCCAAAATCGACGGCCAGATACTTGCCCTCGGGCGAAGCAAAGATATTACCGGGGTGCATATCCGCATGAAAAAAGTTGTGGCGGAAGACCTGGGTAAAAAAGATCTCAACGCCACGCTCGGAGATACGTTTCAGATCCACCCCCTGACGCCGCAGCTCATCCGTATCACCGATCGGGGTACCATAAATACGCTCCATCACCATCACATTACGGCGACAGTGGGGCCAATAGATCTCGGGGATGTAGAGATCCGCCGACCCCTGAAAATTGCGCCGCAGCTGCGAGGCGTTGGCCGCTTCGCGCATCAGGTCCAGCTCATCGAGGATAGTAGTTTCGTACTCCGCCACCACCGCCCGTGGGCGCAGACGGCGACCATCCTTCCAGTAGCTCTCCGCAAGATCGGCAATCAGATAGAGCAGCCCGACGTCGCGCTGAATCACCTTTTTGATGCCTGGGCGCACCACCTTCACCACCACGTCAGTGCCATCAAGCAGCTTGGCGGTATGGACCTGGGCAATGGAGGCGGAAGCCAACGGCGTCTCATTAAACTCCGCAAACACCGCGCTCAGCGGCTGACCATAGGCCTCTTCAATAATCTGCCGCGCCAGTGCGCCAGGGAATGGCGGCACCCGGTCCTGTAATTTGGCCAGCTCGTTGGCAATCTCATCCGGCAGCAGATCACGGCGGGTCGAGAGGATCTGACCAAACTTTACAAACAGCGGCCCCAGCTCCTCCAGCGCACCACGTATCCGATCTCCATGGGTTGCCTCAGCATTACGAAACCAGTGTGGCGGCCAGCAGTAACGCAAAAAATGGAGCGAACGAAACAGTGGCATCGCCAGAACGATCTCATCAAGGCCGTGTTTGAGCAGAATCCAGTTAATGTGGAGCAGACGCCAGAGCTGGCCGGGGCTGATCATCGTGCCGGGGTTCCTTGACTGCCAAGGCGGGCGATACGTTGTGCCAGCCGATCAACATCAGAACGCAGGGTATCCACCTGATCAAGGAACGGCGTTAGCTCCGCCTTCACCACTAAATCGCGGCTCTCTTCTTGCAGATACTCAGCGAAATCACGCCCCAAGGTTTCTGCCGTATTCAAACCCCACTGAGCAAAGCCACGCACAACATTGCCAAGCTGGTGTGCTACCACATCCCCTGTGAGTCGCGACACCTGCTCCTCCCAGTCGATATCTAGGCCATCGAGAATCTGTTGCACCTGGCGGCCAAGATGGGTATCACCCTCCATCTCCACCCCTTTGCCAAAGAGGCTGGCGGGGTGATCACTCAAACCCATACGTGCCAGCGAGAAGGGACCACCACGGATAGATACATCGGGATCACCTTCAAAAACACTTTGAACACGCAGCCCTTGTGCATTAGGGACAAGATAGAATTCGATTCCGACCCCCTGAATCTCCAACGCAACCACCTTGCCCTCCAGGGTGGTGATACGTTTGAGGCTCTCGGGATCAAGGCGTAACGCCTGATTGATCACCTTCTCCAGGGCCGCAGTGGCGAGCAGGGGCAGCATGGTCATCACCTTTTAAAGTTTGTAACCGCGATGGAGCGCAACAATGCCGCCGCTGAGATTGAAGTAGCTACAGCGCTCAAAACCGGCAGACTCCATCATCTGCTTCAACTCATCCTGGCCGGGGTGCATACGGATCGACTCGGCCAGGTAGCGATAGCTCTCTTCATCATTGGCGATCAGCTTGCCCATGAACGGCAGCAGCTTGAATGAATAGGTGTCGTAGATCGGCTTCAATCCCGGTGCCACCGGTTTGGAGAACTCCAGCACCAGCAGGCGGCCGCCCGGCTTGAGTACCCGCAGCATGGAGCGCAACGCCGCATCCTTATCCGTCACATTACGCAGACCAAAGGCGATGGTGACGCAATCAAAATAGTTATCGGGGAACGGCAGCGCCTCGGCATTGGCCTGCACATAACGCAGATTGCCAACGATGCCACGGTCGATCTGGCGGGCGCGGCCATTGCCCAGCATCGCACCGTTGATATCAGAGGCGACCACCTCACCACTGCTGCCCACCAGCCCAGCCAGCTTTGCCGCCAGATCACCGGTGCCGGAGGCAAGATCAAGGGCCCGCTGCCCCGGCTTGAGGCCGGTCATCTCGATGGTGTAACGCTTCCAGAGACGGTGCACACCAAACGACATCACATCGTTCATCACATCGTACTTGTCGGCAACGGAGTCAAACACCTCGCGCACCTTTTGCACCTTCTCCTCCACCGGCACCTGTTTGAAACCGAAGTGGGTGGTCTTATCGTCAGCCTGACTCATCACTTACTCCTGTAACTGACTGTGGGGATGGCCTGCTTCCTTGAGCCTGCGCAGGTAATCCTGCCACAACTCATCCTGATGTTTGCCTAATGTATAGAGCAGGTCCCAGTCATAGAGACCGGTGTTGTGGCCATCATCAAAAAAGATCTTCACCGCATAGTTACCGACCGGCTCGATGGCGACGATGTTGACCGCCTCCTTATCAAGCTGCAATACCTCCTGGCCGCGGCCGTGACCACGCACCGCCGCCGACGGTGAGTGGACCCGCAGATATTCACACGGCAACATAAAACTCTCGTCGCCTTCGAAGCTGACCTCCAGGCGACGTGTCTTCTGGTGCAGCACAATATTGGTGGGGGTGTGTTTGCTCATCAATGTACTTCCTAAAGGATGTATCTGCTCAAATCATCATTCTCCACCAACTTGCCGAGCTGGGCGTTGACGTAATCGACATCGACCACCAGCACCGTGCCCGGCCTGTCTGACGCCTCATAGGAGAGCGGCTCCAGCAACCGTTCAACCACCGTATGCAGCCGCCGGGCGCCGATATTTTCGGTGCGTTCGTTGACCTGCCACGCCACTTCGGCGAGCCGGGCGATGCCGTCAGCGGCAAAGCTGACGGTGACCCCCTCGGTGGCCAGCAGGGCGCTGTACTGCTGTGTCAGTGAGGCGTCCGGCTCGGTGAGGATGCGGACAAAATCTTCCACCTTCAGTGCATCAAGTTCTACCCGGATCGGCAGCCGCCCTTGCAGCTCCGGCACCAGGTCCGAGGGTTTGGCGAGATGAAACGCGCCGGAGGCTATAAATAGTATGTGGTCGGTCTTGATAACCCCGTGTTTGGTGGTGACAGTACACCCCTCCACTAGCGGCAACAGGTCGCGCTGTACCCCTTCGCGGCTGACATCGGCGCCGGAGTATTCGGCCCGTTTGGCGATCTTGTCGATCTCGTCGATGAAGACGATACCGTTCTGCTCGGCGTTGTAGAGCGCCTTGCGTTTGATCTCCTCTTCGTTGACCAGCGCCCCCGCCTCCTCTTCGATCAGTAGCTTGAAGGCATCTTTGATCGGCAGCTTGCGGCGCTGCGTCTTGCCCGCGCCCATGTTCTGGAACAGCCCCTGGAGCTGGCTGGTCATATCCTCCATGCCCGGCGGCGCCATGATCTCGACGTTGGGGGCGGCAGCGGCCACTTCAACCTCTATCTCTTTATCATCGAGCTGCCCTTCACGCAGTTTTTTGCGGAACAGCTGGCGGGTAGTGGAGCTTTTCTCTTCTGGTTCATTGCCAAAACTGCCCCGTGGTGGTGGTAACAGGATGTCGAGGATGCGCTCCTCAGCAGCTTCTTCGGCACGAAAACGCACTTCGCTCTTGGCCTGTTCACGGGTCAGCTTGATAGAAACATCAACAAGATCACGGATGATCGATTCAACATCGCGGCCGACATAACCGACCTCAGTGAACTTGGTCGCTTCGACCTTCACAAACGGGGCATTGGCAAGCTTGGCAAGGCGGCGGGCGATCTCGGTCTTGCCGACCCCGGTCGGGCCGATCATCAGAATATTTTTCGGCGTGATCTCGTTACGCAGGTCGACATCATCCACCTGACCACGACGCCAGCGGTTACGCAGGGCGATGGCGACGGCACGCTTGGCGGCGGCCTGGCCGATGATGTGTTTGTCCAGCTCCTGGACGATCTCGCGGGGGGTCATATCAGACATGATGCGGTTAAACCTTTCTGAATTACTGTTCGCTGATGAGCGCTTCAATCACCAGATTATGATTGGTGTAGACACAGATGTCGGCGGCAATGTTCAACGCCTTTTCAACAATGGCGCGGGCATCCAGGTCGCTGTTCTCCAGCAGCGCAGTGGCGGCCGCCTGGGCGAAAGAGCCGCCGGAGCCGATGGCGAGCAGATTGTTGTCCTGTTCGATGACATCACCATTACCGGTGATGATCAACGACGCCTTGGTATCGGCGACGATCAGCAGCGCCTCAAGGCGACGCAGGGCGCGATCGGTACGCCAATCCTTGGCCAGCTCAACGGCGGAGCGCACCAGATGACCGGAGTGTTTTTCAAGTTTGCCTTCAAAACGTTCAAAGAGGGTAAAGGCGTCGGCAGTGCCACCGGCAAAACCGGCGATTACGCGGTCACCATAAATGCGGCGCACCTTGCGGGCGTTGCCCTTCATCACGGTATTGCCCATGGAGACCTGGCCGTCGCCACCGATGACAACCTGATTGCCACGGCGTACGGACAGGATGGTAGTTCCACGATATTGCTCCACTGCTCACTCCTCCAGGTAGTTGCCACAGAATGGCGCATTGTACACTAACTGGACGGTGGCTAATGGCTAGTGAAGTGTCAGGTATCGCTACTGATAATCCGGTTACGACCCTCATGTTTGGCACGATAAAGGCGCTGGTCCGCCAACTCCCGCAGCTCACCACTACCGGTCAGCGATAACAGCTCAGCAACACCACAGCTGAAGGTGGCTGAAAACTCCTTGTCACCGGTACAGTGCATCGTTTCACTGAACAGCTGCCGCACCTCATCCATTACTTTAGCAGCATCCAGCAGCGGCGTTTCGGGCATGATAATGGCAAACTCTTCACCACCGTAACGTCCAACAAAATCGGTTTTACGCAACCGCTGCAGCAGCAGTCGTGACAGCCCCTTAAGAACACTGTCACCTACAGCATGGCCGTAACTATCGTTAATCTTTTTAAAATTATCGATATCGAGCATAACAAAACTGAGCGGCTCTCCATTGCGTGAGGTGCGTGCCACCTCATTATCCAGACTTGCCATAATGCTGGTATGGTTTAGCAAACCCGTCAAACTGTCGCAACTCATCAGCGAGCGCAAGGTACGATAGCGTTCTGCACAGATGGTCACTGATTGAATCAATTCGCTGGCCTTGATGGGTTTGGTCAGAAAGTCATCCCCCCCCTTGCGCATCGCATCAAGCTGCACGTTGCGCTCAGACTCTGACGAAAGAAATACAATCGGCACGCCCACATAACCGGGCTGCTGGCGTATCACCGCCGCCAGTTCCACACCGCTGCACTTGGGCATATACATATCCATCAAAATCAGCTCTGGTGCAAACTCCGCCAGCACATCAAAGACCCTCATGGAGTCTGTCACCACCGTGGTCACAATCCCGGCACGCTGTAAGATCAAGGCGTAGTGGCTGGCCTGATCGATCTGATCATCCACCAGCAATACCCGTAGCGGCTCGCTCGTCTCGCGCTCAACCAGGCCATCCATCACATCCACCAGCTTTCCGACCGATAGCGGGTGCTGAAAATAGGCAACACCCTTGGCCCGGACCGCCGCCAGACGAGTATCAAAATCTGCATCGTTGGAAAAAAATATCACTGGCAGGGGCGCTGTCTGTTGGCGCTGAATCGCAGCAACCGACTCAATGCCTGCACACTCCCCTTCAGCCAGAACGATATCTGCCAGAATGATAGCAGGACGCTGCTCAGCGACCGCCTGCTGCAACGCAACACCATGACTAAAACGTTCTATACAATATCCAAAGTCCTGTAGCTGGTTGCTGATGTGACTCTTGCTGGTCTCTTCATTTTCCAGCAGGTAGACCAATCGGGAATCCGGACGAAACCACAGCTCGTCATCCACCGCATCCGTCACCAACAGGGCTGGCTGATCCAGGTTGCTCACCACTGTACGCACCTCATCCAGCAACCGCGCTGCGGTAACAAACTGTTCCATAACAGCCTCACCACCAGCATCACTTAGCTGCTTTAAATAATGTTCCAACTGGCGTGCCAATTGGCTGATGCGCTCACAACCGAAGGTCGCGCCAGCACCCGTCAAGCTATGGGCAAGGCGGTGGTACTCCTCCAACTCTGCCGCACCACCGCTACACCAGGCCTCATGGGCCGCACCCAGCGTGGCCAGACGCTGTGGCAGCTGCTCAACAAACCCCTGCCTGAGCGCGGCGAGCTGCCTTTGAATTGAATCCGTTGAGCCTGACATTTTCAGTAGAGTCCCTTTTTATACGTAGCTCGCCACAACCACCAGACCCTGCGCCGCCTCATCGTACAGATAGACTCATCGGCCACGCGCAACGGAGCTTAAACGTCCCGGTATTTAGGCAAATTTGGCCGACACGGCTATAATCGGCGACACTCAGGGGCTGTGTACCCCCTCAAAAATAGCACCTACCTTTTCATTATTAACACATTCAGGAGAAAAAACAGATGTCAAAGCTGGTCAATCCACACGGTGGCGGGGCGTTAAAGCCTCTATTATTAGAGGGCAATGCCTTAGCGGCAGAGCTGATTCGCGCCAAGGGCCTGACTCAGATCACCGTCAGTTCACGGGAAGTGGGCGATATCATCATGCTCGGTATCGGCGGCTTTACACCCCTGAGCGGCTTTATGTCCCATGCCGACTGGCAAGGGGTCTGTGACCACATGAAGATGGCTGACGGCCTGTTCTGGCCAATACCGATCACCCTCTCCACCACCACCGAAACAGCCGCTGACCTCAAGCCGGGCCAGGAAGTTGCGCTGGTTGACGGCGAAAGTGGCGACATCATCGCCACCATGACGATCTCCGAAAAATATAGCATCGACAAAAAACATGAGTGCATGTCGGTCTTCAAAACCACCGATGCCGAACACCCCGGCGTCAAGATGGTCATGGATCAGGGCGACGTCAATCTGGCCGGCCCGGTCAAAGTCCTGTCACAGGGGCGCTTCCCCATCGATTTCGCCGATATCTACATGACCCCGGCCGAGACCCGCCAGCTGTTCGAAGAGAAGGGCTGGAATTCAGTCGTTGCCTTCCAGACCCGCAACCCGCTGCACCGCTCCCACGAATATCTGGTCAAAATCGCCATCGAGATCTGCGACGGCGTCATGATCCACTCCCTGCTAGGCAAGCTTAAAGCGGGCGACATCCCCTCCGACGTGCGTGTCAAAGCGATCAACGCCCTGGTGGAAAACCACTTTGTCAAAGATACCGTCATCCAGTCCGGCTACCCGCTCGACATGCGTTACGCCGGTCCGCGTGAGGCACTACTGCACGCCCTGTTCCGCCAGAACTACGGCTGCTCACACCTGATTGTTGGTCGCGACCACGCCGGTGTTGGTGACTACTACGGCCCGTTTGATGCCCACCACATCTTCGATGAAATCCCCGCCGATGCCCTGGAGACCAAACCACTCAAGATCGACTGGACCTTCTACTGTTACAAGTGTGGCGGCATGGCCTCCATGAAAACCTGCCCACATGAGGGGTCTGATCGCCTGCTGCTCTCAGGCTCCAAACTTCGCAAACTGCTGTCGGAAGGCGGTGAAGTACCGGCCGAGTTCTCACGCCCGGAAGTGCTGGCCATCCTGCGCGAATACTATGCAGGTCTGGAAGATCACGAAAAGGTTGAAGTCAAACTCAGCGGCCACTCCGCCCGTTAAAGCTCGCCTCACGTCCCACCATAAAAAAGGCCCGCAACTGCGGGCCTTTTTTATTACTGGCGACCTGTTACGGCAGCAGTGCAAACATTGCGTTATTGCCACGTCTAACGTTGATCAGCACACCTGGCCCACTCCGTTTTAACGCCGCCTCCATCTGCTCACGGCTCTTCACCGGAATACGGTTAATCGATACCAGCAGATCCCCTTTTCTCAAACCGGCGCTCCAGCCAGCCGTGCCCGGTGTCACGCCAAAAATCAGCATCCCCTCCACCTTGCCATAGAGCGGTGAGTCCTCCGGAATGGGGCCAAACAACATCCCATCAAAGCGCGGATTAAGCAGTCGCCCTTCAAACCAGAAGGCGGCCGGCGCCTCAATTTTCACGGTAATGGTGGCCGGTTTACCGGCACGCACGATCCCCAAACGGATCTCCGTACCGGCCCGCAGCAGGCCAATGGCATTTTTCAGGTCGGCAGTATCCTTGAGTGGCCGGTCGCCCACCGCCACCACCACATCCCCCGCCTGCAGCCCGGCAAGTGCCGCCGAGGCGTCAGGTTCCACACTGGAGATCAACACCCCGACACGCCACTCCAGGCCAAAGGCCTTGGCCAGCTCCGGTGTCAAGGTCTGGCCCGAGATACCCAGGCGACCACGGCGAATCTCGCCATACTCCACCAGCTGGGACATCAGCTCCCGCGCCATGTTGGTAGGAATGGCAAAACCGATCCCCACATTACCGCCACTGGGGGCGACAATCGCGGTATTCACCCCCACCAGCTCACCACGCAGGTTCACCAGTGCGCCACCGGAGTTGCCGGGATTGATAGAGGCGTCGGTCTGAATAAAGTCCTCATACCCCTCAATGCCAAGACCACTACGTCCCAGGGCGCTGACAATCCCCGAGGTAACGGTCTGCCCCAGACCAAACGGATTACCAATCGCCACCACAAAATCCCCCACCCGCAACTGGCTGGAGTCTGCCATGGGCAATGCGGTCAGCCCCTCTGCCGGGATCTGGATCACCGCCACATCCGCCTCCGGATCGGCCCCCACCAGCGTAGCATCAACGGTACGACCGTCACGCAAGGTGACACGAATCTCCTGAGCCTTATCAATCACATGGTTATTAGTCAGCACATAACCCCGTGCGGCATCCACAATCACCCCTGACCCCAGACTCTGGGTCTGACGCTGCTGGGGCTGCTGCTCCGGCACCCCAAAAAAACGGCGAAAGACCGGATCATTGAGCAGCGGGTTATCCTTCACCGTCTCCCGCCCGATGGTGGCAATATTCACCACCGCCGGGGTCACCCGATCCAGCATCGGCGCAAGTGTTGGCAACATCCCGCCCTGGCTATCTTGTGTCGGCAATACCGCCTCTGCCGTAGAGACGACCAATAGCCACGCCCCCGCCAGCAGCGCGACCACTGGCCAGGCGGACCTGCCTTGAGACTGCTTTATCACTATAAAACCTCCTTGAAAATACTCACCTATCAAAACCACGCCGTCCCGTGTCCATACAACCACACACCGGGAGCTGGCCGTAGGACACACTATCCTGCTCGATGTTCCTGCAATTATCCACTTTCTGATTAACCACAGATGAAGCCCCTGTTTTTCCCATCACCACTCATGTGCCATCTTCAATGGCTCCTCTAAACCATTGAATAGCCACAAAACAGCACAACTACAAAACACAACATGTAGTGTTATCAGAACTTTATCCACAGGCTATCCAAAGAGTTATTAAATCACGCCGTCGCATAAAAAATAATATATAACCAATTGTTTTACATCAAAATAATATTTAATTTCAGACGCACGTATTGACAACCAACGCCATCAGACATACATTTCACCCCACACAACATCTTGTGGTCATGCCCAGCGTCTCATGCGGTTTTGGACGGATCAATACAGTGCCCGCCACAAGGGTCTATTCTTTGAAAAGAAAAGAAAATAACAACAACCCAGGGAGACGTCACCACATGAAAGGTGTCCATTTGAAAGCTGTTGCCACCACCACTGCCGAAATCACCTTCCAGGCCGCCTCCATGGATATCTGGGACAAAAAGTATCGTCTCAAGGCTAAAGACGGTTCGATCATCGACAGCACCATCGATGCCACCTATCAGCGTGTTGCCCGCGCCATCGCCGAGGTTGAAACGACCGCCGAGAAACGTCAGGAGTGGTACGACAAATTCCTTTGGGCACTGCGCCATGGCGCCATTCCAGCGGGCCGTATCATCTCCAACGCCGGTGCGCTGGCCCACAAACCCGCCACCTCCACCATCAACTGCACCGTCTCCGGCACCATTGGCGACTCCATGGACGACATCCTCGGCAAGGTCCACGAGGCCGGGCTGACCCTGAAGGCGGGTTGCGGCATCGGTTATGAGTTTTCGACCCTGCGCCCCAAGGGGGCCTATGTCTCCGGCGCCGGCGCCTACACCTCCGGCCCGCTGTCGTTTATGGATATCTACGACAAGATGTGTTTCACCGTCTCCTCTGCCGGCGGCCGTCGCGGCGCGCAGATGGCAACCTTTGATGTCAGCCACCCCGACGTACTCGACTTTGTTAAGGCCAAACGTGAGGATGGCCGTCTGCGCCAGTTCAACCTGTCGCTGCTGGTGACTCAGGAGTTTATGGAGGCAGTCAAGAGCGACGGCCCGTGGCCGCTCTCTTTCCCGCTCACCGCCAAAGAGGTGGAGACCGACAAGATCGCGCTGGAGAACAACCCCGAAATCGTCTGGCGCGAGTGGCCAGAAAAGACCCGTTACGTCGCCAACGAAGAGGGGCTGGTGGCCTGCAAGATTTACAAAACCATCCGCGCCCAGCGCCTCTGGGACGTGATCATGTCCTCCACTTATGATTACGCCGAACCCGGCTTCATCCTCATCGACAAGGTCAATGAGATGAACAACAACTGGTTCTGCGAAAGCATCCGCGCCACCAACCCCTGTGGCGAACAGCCACTACCACCTTACGGCTCCTGCCTGCTTGGCTCGGTCAACCTGACCAAATTTGTCCGTGACCCATTCACCGACAACGCCCGTTTTGACTGGGATGAGTACCGCAAAGTGGTTGCCATCTTTACCCGCATGCTCGACAACGTGGTCGAGATCAACGGCTTGCCACTGCCACAGCAGCGCGACGAGATCACCAGCAAACGCCGCCACGGCATGGGCTACCTCGGCCTCGGCTCCACCGCCACCATGCTGCGTATGGAATACGGCGACCGCGAATCGACCCAGTTCACCGAAAAGGTGACGCGGGAGATGGCAGTTGAAGGGTGGCGCACCGCGCTCGACCTCGCCAAAGAGAAGGGACCCGCCCCGATTATGGAGCAGGAGTTTGAAGTGACCGGCGAGATGCTGCGCAAGCGCCCGGAGATGAAACAGGATGGCTTCAAAATCGGCCAGAAGGTCAAGGGCAAGCTGCTGCACGCCAAATACAGCCGCTACATGCAACGTATTGCCGAGGTCGAACCCGACCTGATCAAACAGCTCGAAGCGGTTGGTGCACGTTTCACCCACCACAGCTCCATCGCCCCGACCGGCACCATCTCGCTGAGCTTGGCCAACAACGCCAGCAACGGTATCGAGCCGAGTTTTGCCCACCAGTATTCACGCAATGTCATTCGTGAAGGCAAAAAATCCAAAGAGAAGGTTGATGTCTTCTCCTATGAACTGCTGGCCTACCGCGAGCTGATCAACAAAAATGCCTCGCCTTATACCCCCTCTGATAATCAAGGACAGGGCAACCAGCTGCCGGACTACTTTGTCACCGCCGACAACATCAAGCCCAAGGCCCATGTGGATATCCAGGCAGCGGCACAACGCTGGATCGACTCATCAATCTCCAAAACAGCCAACGTGCCGACCGAGTTTGCCTACGAAGACTTTAAAGACATCTACCTCTACGCCTACGAGCAGGGTTTGAAGGGCTGCACCACCTTCCGCTTCAACCCCGAGGCGTTCCAGGGTGTGTTGGTAAAAGAGGAAGATCTGGCCAATACCACCTACCGCTTCACCCTTGAAGATGGCGCTGTGGTTGAGTTCAAAGGTAACGAGGAGGTTGAGTACGACGGCGAGACCCACACCGCCGCCAACCTCTACGACGCCCTTAAAGAAGGGTACTACGGCAAGTTTTAAGGCCGGGTCAACAGGAATCAGGAGCAAAATGATGGCTAACAAGATTACCAAAAAGATCAGCAGCTACAGCGTTGTTAAAAAAGAGGACAAAGCTCAGCCCCGTGAGGAGGCGATAGAGATACCCGCCGAATCCAATGTCGTTCAGATGCACGAAAAGGTTGAGCGCCCCGAGATGCTGGTGGGATCAACCTACAAGATCAAGACACCGCTCTCCGAACATTCGCTCTATGTCACCATCAACGACATCATCCTCAATGCCGGCACTGAACATGAGCTGCGCCGCCCCTTCGAGATCTTTATCAACTCGAAAAACATGGATCACTTCCAGTGGATCGTGGCGCTGACACGCATCATCTCCGCCGTCTTCCGCAAGGGTGGCGACGTCACCTTTCTGGTGGACGAGATGCGCTCGGTCTTCGATCCACGGGGTGGCTACTTCAAACGTGGTGGCAAGTTCATGCCCTCACTGGTGGCGGAGATCGGCGACGCCATCGAGTCCCATCTACGTATGATTGGCCTGATCAAGGATGATGGCCTGGACGAGCATCAGCAGAAGCTGATCAACGAAAAACGGCAGCAGTTCGAAAGCCTCGCCAAACGTGCCACCGAGAGCAGCGGCGGCGACTTTCCTGATGGCGCACAACTCTGCACCAAGTGTAATACCCGCGCCATGATCCAGATGGACGGCTGCATGACCTGCCTGAACTGCGGCGATTCGAAGTGTGGATAAAAAACCTTGTGGGGAGGTAGCTGTGGCACTTGATCACGAACCGGTCATTGGCGCTTGGTATGTAAACCTGAGTCGCCAGTTCCTTAAGGTGTGGGGCATGGTCTATAACAACGGCAAACCGCAGCAGATCGTCCTGCGGTATCTCAACGGCCTGCGCCTGATCATCGAACTCACTGACTGGTACGCTCTGGACCTGCGCCGCTACACAGAAAAATGTAAAACACGTAGCGATGCAACCTTAGCCTGATCTGCCACATGCCCGTCGGTCCGTGCAAAGGGGCGCGGACCCTGCCGATGCTGTTTATCCAACAGCATCGGCTTTTTTATGCCCGCCTCAACGCCGCCACAACCTCAACCAGCGCCAGACATTAAACAGACTCGCCAGCGATGCCGCCAGATAGGTCAAGGCACAGGCCCGCAAAATCTGCCGTGCCGCCCGTTCATCTTTTTCATCGATATAACGCCCCGCCTTCAGCAATGGCAAGGCGCGGCCGAAGCTGGCGTCCAGCTCCACCGGCAACGTCACCAGATGTACCACCGCCATGGTGGCGATACTGATTAATCCCACCAGAAAGGTCGCGCCACCGGCCACAGGCGATCGTGTCACCAGCGCTACCAGTGGCAATACCATCATTACCCCTACCCCCATCTTCTCCGCCCGTTGCGCCAGCAATACCAACCGGCTGCGCCACCGCAGCGGCCCGTAACCCAGATGGTCCTGGAGCGCATGCCCCACCTCATGGGCCGCCACCGCCACGGCGGTCAGGGATTTACCATCCAGGTTATCCGGCGTCAGGCGGACCACCTTGGCCTGTGGGTCGTAATGATCCCCTTGTGGCGCAACCTCCACCCGGACCGTATGCAATTCAAACTTATCAAGCAGATGGCGGGCAAATTCACCCCCCGTACCAGGGTAATCAGGACGGGGCCGACTATGGCGGCGCAAGACAGCCTTCGCCCACCACTGGGGGCCAAAGAGGAGTAACAACAAAAAAACAAGAAGCAGAATCAAAGGCATTGACGCAACTCACAGGGTGATAGCGACAACATCAGGGGTCAGCGCATGGCTATGGGGGTTGCCTTTGCCGCACCCGTCGCCCGCAAAGGGGTTTTGATCTGTTGCACATCGAAAAGGCTGATGCTCTCGGGGATAAACGTCACCCCACGAAACTCGCCATCCACCATCTTTGCCAGGATGAAGTAGGTCTGACCCGGCTCGAGATTGAAATCTCGGACCTGCTCCATCTCGGTCACCTCCCAGCGACCGCGCACCTGGGTCTGGTTGCTCATGGTCACGCTGATATCACGGGCCTTCAGACGCACCAGGGTGTATTCACCCTTGCCCAGACGCATCAGACGCTCGCCATTCACTGCGATAGTGAGCGGGTTATCGGCAAACCCCTGCGGATGTTCGGTATTGGGACGGATAAAATAGACACTGGCGTACGATTCAGCAGCATCGTTCTGAATCAAGCTGTTTCCCCGGTCAATACGTGTTGATGTACAGGCGGACAACAGTACTGCCACCATGACCACCCATATGCCCGCTGCCACTTTTGTACCACCCACCATATCCCCTCTCCACATATATAGAACGCTGCCACAGTCTACGCCAAACTATAACTCGGCAGCCAGCCGGAAAGGCTCAGAAGGTATTTTTGACGCCTATGTAAAATTTACGCTCAGACAACCCAAAGGCGTAGGCCAGATCCATCCGTAACTGTAGATTTACAAATGATTTAAATTTGTAGCGCAGCCCCACACCGGCACTCGCCTCGATATCCGCCAGATCCACCAGACGGTTGTCGAGGTAGGCGTTACCAATATCCATAAAAAAGACACCACGGGCAGCGGGCAGGCCAAACAGTGGGTGTAGGTACTCCAGGTTGGCAACAAAGTAGGAGCGTCCCTCAATACTCCCCTTCTCATAGCCCCTCAGCTCACGACTCCCCCCCAGCCCATAGGAG
>JAKFXL010000046.1 GCA_021731365.1 Gammaproteobacteria bacterium
CCCCAGCCCATAGGAGTTTTCATCAATCGGCACGTCCCCGCCCGTTACCCCCAGGCGCATCTGCAGATCCAGGTTGGTATGGGGGGTATTACCTACCGGCACATACTGGCGATAATAGAGCTGATTCCGACTATAAGGGACATCAGAACCCATCCACTCCAGCCCCTGTTCGGAGCTGATACCAAACTCCACCCCCTCCCGACTGTAAAGCAGATCATGCACCTTGGTATACCCCAGTGAAAGCGTTACCCCCACCGCCTTTTCAGGGCCCGTGGTGAGCGGCACACCGCTCTGCTGGGAGAAGGTCAGATGACGCCAGAAGGTGGTCGCACTGATACTCCAGCCCGATGAGGGCCCTTCCCGACCCAGCCAGTGAGAGACCGATACCCCCGCTGAGTCCAGCACCCGCTGATACTCTGAAAGCTTATTGCCCAGCAGGTCAATATCACTGTCCGGCGTCGCCTCATGGCTCACCGAAACACCCAGACCGTAATCACTGCCCACCACCCGTGGATACTCATATATAAGTGAATAGGTGCTCACCGTGCCGCTGTTCTGGCAACAGCCACGTTCAGCCTTGTAGACCACCTTGAGCTTCTGGTTCAGCCCCCAAAGATTGTCCATCGTTAACTGGGCACCATAACTCACCTCACCATCGGCGGAGCGGTCCAGCTTCGGCACCGGGATGATGTAGTACTTCTCACTCACCTCGATCTCAAGCACAACGTCCCGCCCCTGGGGGATCATTAGCGCCTCTACCGACTTAAACAGCCCCAAATCCATCACCGCCTGACGTGAGCGCTCGATCCGTTCCGGATCAATCACATCCCCGGCCTTAACCAACATCTCCTGTAACATTATCTGCGGTTGGGTATGTTTATTACCGCTGAAGCGAATTTCGGCAATAATGCCCTGCTCCTCAGCCATCACCGGGGCCAGCGCCAGCCACGCCAACATAATCAGCCCGCCAAGCACCCTGATAATCGGTATTTTATCCATAAAATACAACGTCATAAAAACATCCTTCCAAAAACCTCAGGCCCGCCACAGCAACGCCACCAACACACTACAACCCTACTGCTGTTAACGGCCTACCCAGCCATTCGCTCCACTGCCCCACCACTTCTCAGCCACACATTTGCAGGCACTACCTATCAAGCTCACGCTACGACTGGTCAAATCTTAGGGGAGACTAGTATAATGGCGCGTTCACAAACTCCGGTGCCTTTTTTTACAGCGGTAACTGTTTGACAAACCGCTACAAATCGGTGATTCCGGACAATATTGACCCATACAGGATTTAGCAATCAACCACCCCGGCATGAGCCAGGAGGGTTGTAATTTGAACTTTAAGGAGGACAAATGTCCAGAAAGTACCCTATTGTCGCCGTCACTGGCTCTTCCGGCGCTGGCACATCCACCGTCAAAAATGCGATGGAACACATCTTCCGTCGTGAAGGCATCAAAGCGGCTGTTGTTGAAGGCGACAGCTTTCACCGCTACGACCGTGGCTCCATGAAAGAGGCGGTTGCCAAGGCCCTGGCCGCTGGCACCCCACTCAGCCACTTCGGCCCTGAAGGCAATGTCTTCGACAAGCTGGAAGAGCTGTTCCGCAGCTACGGCGAAACCGGCTCCGGCAAGGTTCGCAAATACCTGCACAACCAGGAAGAGGCCACCCCCTACAAACAAGAACCCGGCACATTCACCCCTTGGGAAGATGTTCAGCCCGGCTCCGACATCCTCTTCTATGAAGGGTTGCATGGCGGTGTTGTTACCGCCGATGTGGATGTTGCCCAGTGGGTTGACCTGCTGATCGGTGTTGTCCCCACGGTTAACCTGGAGTGGATCCAGAAGATTCATCGCGACAACAAAGAGCGTGGTTACACTGCCGAAGCGGTAGTTGATACCATCCTGCGCCGCATGCCTGACTACGTAAAACATCTGGCACCGCAGTTTTCACGGACCGATATCAACTTCCAGCGTGTCCCTATTGTCGACACCTCAAACCCCTTTATCGCCCGTGATATTCCAACGCCGGACGAGAGTTTCTGTGTTATCCGCTTCACCCACCCCAAAAAGCACGACATCCGCACCTACCTGCAGATGTTGCATGGCTCATGGATGTCACGCCCCAATACATTGGTGCTGCCAGCGGCAAAAATGGGGATGGCCATGGAGATCATGCTCACCCCGATCATCCATGAGATGATGGAGAAAAAACGTACCGCGTAATCCTGACAGAAGCAGGTGGAGAGGGCTGACAGCCCTCTCCCACTTTAGGAAGTGGCTACCAATTTATACAGGGACGGTAGAATGGTATTAGCAGCCGACAAACATCTCAGCCACCTACATCATCAGCCACCCACAAGGGTCTTGTTGCCGAATTGAGGTTTTCAGTGTTTGCCGTAGTCACAAAACAGCTTGTTTTTGTTTTAAGTCTGGCGCTCTGGCTCACCACAGCCGCACAGGCTGAATCCAGCGATACCCGCCTGGACCTTTCCGAGTTAACCAAGGCCACACTTGCGCTCAAGCGCGACCTGTTGTCTGCGGAAGAGCGTCTCTTCCAGCAGAACCCAAATACCCTGACCATCTTTATCAATACCGACAACCTGCCTGCCCGCCTGCTCAATGAGCTGGAGATCAGCGTCGACAATCGGGCCGTTGTGCAGCACATGTTCACCGCCCAAGAGGCACAAACACTCAACAGCGGGGCGATGAAAAAGATCTACGCCGCGCCCATCACAACCGGCACCCATACAGTCACCATTGTTATCAATGGCTCCACGACCAACCGAGAAAGAAGTGCCACCACCTTTACCATGGCAAAAGGGGCCGGTCATGACACACTCAAGGTGACCATTGCCAACCCACTACAAAAACGTACCCCCGATCTCTTTTTTGAGCAGCAGGCCGGAGTAGCGCCATGAAAAGTCGCCATTCCCTGCTGATCGGCACCGCCTTTGGCGCGCTGTTACCACTGCTGACTGTCAATGCTGCCGAGGTTGACTACAGCAATACCACAACCACCACCCTTGGCCACGCCCTCCATCTGGCCGCTGACGGAGATGACTTGGCGGCCGTCGCCACGCTGTTAATGGCCGACAAAAAAGGCAGCGCCGAACCAGAAAGTGATGCCAGCCGTTTTTATATCGCCGAGACCTTACGCAGCCGCGGCGTGATGGATGAGGCCAGCCGTTATTATCTGGCAGTCGCCAATGATGCCGGTGCCAAACAGCATCTGCGCGATGTTGCCTGGCTCACTTACGCCAAAATACGGCATGAGCAAGGTGACCACGCTGGCGCACTGGTAGCACTGCAAAACATTAAAAAGGGGCTCAGCGATACACAAAAGGGCGACTTTGCCATGATCAAGGCCCATGCGCTGTTGGCCGCTGGCAAACCTCAGGAGGCGGTGGACGCCGTGCCTGGCAATCTAAAACATGGCAGCCAGTGGGCGCTTTATCAACGCTACAACCTTGGTGGTCTGCTTCTGGGGGAGCAGAACAATAAGTTTGGTGCCGCCATATTGCATACCCTCAGCGAGATTGATAGCCGCAAAAACCCTGAACTGGCGGCGCTAAAAGACCAGGCCAATCTGGCACTTGGCTACTCCCTGCTGAAAATCAGCAAGGCCAGCAAGGCACGCAGCTATCTACAGCAGGTACGCATCAATAACCTGCTGTCTAACATGGCGCTGCTGGGAATGGGCTGGAGCTACGCCATCGAACAGAATCACGAAAAAGCGCTGGTCTACTGGCTGGAGCTGGAGGGCCGCCCGCTCAAAAGCACCTATCAATATGAGGCGTCACTCGCCATCCCCTATGCGTTTGGCCAAGCCCGTGCATTCAACCAGTCCATCAACTATTACAAGACCGCACTAAACCGCTTTGAAGGTGATGCCGCCGCAATGAACGCGGCCAAAAATGCACTTGGCAGTACCGGTCTTGCGGCCCTCATCAATGGCAACAGTAGCGATGAGTTTGCCTGGATCAATGGCTGGCAGCCTGCCGCCAGCACCCCCGAAACAGTGTTTCTGCCGCTGTTTATGGATAGCCCCAATTTTCAACAAGCGCTCAAAAGCTATCGCACCCTGCTGGCGCTCAACAACTACGTTGCCAGCATCAAGGGTGAGATTGTTGCTTACGAAACCCGAAGCAACTCAACGGCACCGGAACTGCATCAGCAACATCAACAGCTGACTGACAATGTTGACCGGGCAATCCAGGCGCAGCTGGCCACCCTGCAACAGCTGGCTATCGACATTCTTACCAGCTATCAGAACCAGCTGGGGCAGTACCTGCAACAGGCCAGATTTGGCATGGCCCAGATCATCGAACAAGCCACTCAGAACAGGGGCGGAAAGCAGTGAGTCGCCACCCTCTTTATCTACCGGTACTGGTCACCCTGCTGGTTGGCTGCAGCACTGCCAAACAGGGGCCAACCCTCGAAAGTCTGTCGCAACGTACCGTTGAGATCGAGCGCAACGTTACCTTGAATGTTGACAGCAATATTGCCATTAACGCCTACGAGAGTGTTGCCACTGACGACAGCTCAACACTCAACGTCAATGCCATGCACCGTCTGGCCGATGCCGAGATGAAACAGCTTGGCGAGTTAATGGAGACAGGCCAGAAAATAGATGAACAGCGTTTTGAAAAACCCATTAAATGGTATCTGGAAGTACTCAAGCGCGAACCACAATACCCACATCGGGAAGAAGTGCTTTACCAGCTGGCCCGGGCCTACGAACAGAGCGGCGATGGCAACAAGTCGATCAAGGCACTGCAGATACTCAGCCGTGACTATCCCCGCTCACCACGTGCGGTCGAAGCCAGCTTCCGCCGCGCCGAAGTACTGTTCCAGGAGCAGCGCTTCCGCGAGGCGGAGACCAGCTACGCCGAAGTCATTGCCTCAAACCAAAATAACCCCTACTACGAGCAGTCCCTCTTCAAATATGCCTGGGCGATATATAAACAGGATCGCTGCGTCGACTCACTCGACGCCTTTTTTGTACTGCTGGACCGCAAGCTCAATCGCAACCTCACGCCAACAGAGCTGGAGGAGCTGGCCTTCCTGTCACGTGCTGACCGTGAGCTGCTGGAAGACTCCTTCCGCGCCATTAACCTCTGCATCGCCACCGAAGGGGGGGGCAAGGCACTTAACGTCTATCTATCCAACAAACAGCCCCGTGTTTACGAATTTCTGGTCTATCAAAAACTGGCCGAACACAACCTGAAACAGCAGCTTGATCTGGAAGCGGCCAAGGCCTACAGCGCATTCTGGGATCGTGCCCCCTGGCACCCTTACGCCATCCTGTTTCAGGACAAGGCCATCGAGATCTACACCCGGCTGGGCAACAAAGAGCAGACCATCCCCGCCAAGATAGAGTTTGTTGAGCACTATGGCGCCCTTGAAGAGCGCTGGCAGAACAACGAACACAGCAACTATTTTGAGTACCTGATCCGCAGTGACAAGGGGCTCCGTAGTACGCTGCAGCACAAACTGGCCCTCCATCTTGGCGACATCACCGGCCACTACCACGCCGCAGCACAAAACAGCAAAGCCGCGTTTGACTACAAAAATGCCATCCTCTGGTACCGCACCTCTCTGCGTCTCCTGCCTGAGTCTGAAAAATCGGCGAAAATGAACATGCATCTGGCGGATGCCCTTTTTGAGAGCGGCGACTACCAGAACGCCGCCATCGAATATGAAAAAACCGCCTATAACTATGGCACCCACGAGCAGGCCGCCGACGCCGGTTACGCCGCACTCACTGCCCATGAAAAACTACACCAGACCACCAAAGGGGGGGGGCACTGGGACAACACCATCACCCAGAGCGCCCTCAGCTTTGCCCGCCTCTTCCCACGTGACGTCCGTGTTGCCGAGGTGCTGGCCCGTGCCGCCGACGAACTCTATCAGGCCAAACAGTACTCACAGGCCATCAAGGCGGCAGAAAGTGTCATGAGCCGCTACTCCAGCTCCAACCAGTCAACCAAACGTACCGCCCTAATGGTCCTGGCCAACATCCAGTTTGAACAGCAGAAATATGAGGTTGCCGAGCTCTTTTATCTGGAGCTGCAAGCCCTGCTCAGCAGCAACGATCCACTCAAAAATGATATTGATGAACGTATTGCCGCCTGCATCTACAAACAGGCCGAACACTTCCGCGCCAAGGGGATCATTCGCAGTACCATCGAACAGTTCCAGCGGCTGATCACCTCCGTACCCCACTCCTCGGTACGCCCGGTTGCCGAGTTTGATATTGCCACGCTCTACATTCAGGTAAACGAGTGGGAGCAGGCGATCAATGCCTTGGAGACCTTTAAGAAGAACTTCCCTAACCATGCATTGGTGAAAGACGCCAACGAAAAGATCGCCATCGGCTACCTGAAACTGAACCGGCCGTTGGAGGCCGCAACTGCGCTGGAGGGGATCAGCCGGGATATGAGTCCCGAGGCCCAGCGTGAAGCCTACTGGAAAGTGGCCGAACTCTACGAAGAGGCGGGTGAGCTGACAAAAGCGGCCACCAGTTTCCAGCGCTACGCAGAGGCATTCCGTACACCGCTTGAGCCGGCGGTTGAGGCGCTCTACAGAAGCGCCCTGGTCTACCGCAAACAGAAACAGGAGAACCACTACTTCACCCAGATGGAGAAGATCTATCTGGCCGACCAGGACGGTGGCGCTGAACGTACCCAGCGTACCCGCTATCTGGCCGCCAAGGGGACCTTTGAACTGGCCGAACCGCACTTCCAGCGTTACGCCGAAGTGAAACTGGTAGAGCCCATCCGCAAAAACATGGAGCTGAAAAATAGCCTCATGAAACATGCTCTGGCCGCCTACAACAAAACCGCCGAGATTGGCGTGGCCGAATTCACCATCGCCGCCACCTACCGTATCGCCGACATGTATGCCGACTTCAGCCGCAAGCTAATGGACTCTGAACGCCCCGCTGACCTGAACAGCGAAGAGCTCGAACAGTACGAACTGATGCTGGAAGAGCAAGCCTTCCCCTTCGAAGAGAAGGCCATCGGCCTGCACGAAGCCAACATCAAACGCCTGCATGAGGGGGTTTACAACGAATGGAGCGCCAAAAGCATCGCCGCTTTGGCAAAACTGATGCCGGCACGCTACTCGAGGATGGAACGCCATGACATTGCCGCGCCCACACCACAATAGACTGCTCGCCCTGGGCGCTGCACTCACACTGCTGCTCACAGGCTGTGGTGGCAATACCACTGCGGTGCGCCCGGCAGAGGTCAAACCTGTTGTCAGCCCGCAAAATGTGGTCACCACCCACACCAGCCTCGATACACAGGGCCAGTCTGACTACATGATGGCCGTCAACAGCTACAAAAACGGCAATCTGAAAACCGCAGAGACGATGTTTTTAGCCATGGCCCAGACGCACCCCGAACTGGCCGGCCCCCATGCCAACCTGGGCATGATCTACAACACCCAGGGGGAGAGTGGTAAAGCGGAAGTCGCCTTTAACCAGGCGCTCACCCTTAAATCGGACATGCCCGAAGTCTATAACCAGCTGGCCATCCTCCAGCGCAACAAGGGCGAATTTAATAAGGCGCTGCAAAGCTATCAGGCCGGACTCAAAGTCGCCCCGGACAACCCTAACCTCCTGATCAACCTCGGCATCCTCTACGACCTCTACCTCAACCAGCCACAAGAGGCACTGAAGTTATGGCAACGCTACAAGACCATATCCGGTGAAGATAAACAGGTAGACACATGGATTGCCGACATCAACCAGCGGAGTACCAGTCAATGATACGGACAGCGGTTGCACTCATCCTGTTAACGCTCCTCTCAACCGCCACCCAGGCGGAGGTAGAGCTCCAGTCTCAAGGCATGACCGTTTTTGGTCAGAGCGAACTGCCCAAAGTGCTCTACATCGTGCCGTGGAAACATAAAGAGCTACCCAATATTGAACAGCCCCAGACCGTCAGCCTGAGCAACGATGTACTCACACCACTGGATCCTGGGATCTTTGAGCGGCAAGTACATTACTATGAGCTAATGATGCAACGTATTCAAAAACAACAATAAAAACAAAAATTACAGTATCATTGGCGGCAGGTCGATATGGGCAGTTAAGCGATCAATCTAATTCACAAACAAGTGGTTCGAGGAGAGAACAATGGACGGCTTTACCACCCTGGTACGCTTCTTTGATGAAGGTGGCGTATTCATGTACATCATTCTACTTGTTCTGGCACTTGGCATTGCCATCGCCATTGAACGCTACATCTACCTGAGTGCCGCCAAAAGCGGTAGCCGTAAAACCTGGGACAACCTGGTGCCTCTGTTGCAATCCGGTGATTTTACCCAGGCCAGCCAGATGGCCAGCACCTCAAAGTCAGTCATTGCCAACATGCTCTCCTACGGTCTGGCCCACATCAAAAGCCGTGATCAGCACCGTGAAGAGATAGAGACCGCCATGGAAGAGGGGTTAATGGAGGTCATGCCACGCCTGGAGCAGCGCACCCACTACCTGGCCACACTGGCCAATATCGCCACCCTGCTGGGACTGCTGGGCACCATCATGGGGCTGATACAGGCGTTTACTGCCGTAGCCAACGCCGACCCTTCACTCAAGGCCGACCTGCTCTCATCCAGTATCTCGGTTGCCATGAATACCACCGCCTTTGGTCTGATGGCCGCCATTCCACTCCTACTGATGCACTCGCTGCTCACCACCAAGACTACCGAAGTGGTCGACAGCCTGGAGATGGCCGCCGTCAAATTCCTCAACATCATCACCAAAGGTAATAACCCAGGTTAATTGCCATGAGGAAGCGCATCCGTCATCACCACAAGCAGCCAGCCGAGCTGGACATCACCACCTTCATGAACCTGATGGTGATCCTGGTGCCGTTCCTGCTGATCACGGCTGTCTTCAATCAGGTCAATATCCTGGAGATGAACCTGCCGCCAGCCAAAAACGAGGCGACACCCCCACCCGAGAGCCTGCCACCACTACAGCTGGAGCTGATCCTGCTCAAAGACGAGGTTGTGATCAACAAAAAGCCGGGCATCAAACTCAACACCTTTGCACTGGTCGAGGGGAAATATGATCTCAAAGGGATATCAGAACAGCTGAAAAAGCTGAAGGCCGACTTTCCCAACGAAACAGCCGTCACCCTGCTGCTCGACCCGGATGTCCCCTACGACAACCTGATTCAGATCATGGATACCGTCCGTCTGTTTGAAACCCTGCAGAACGGCGTCAAGATCCAGGCCGAACTCTTTCCCGATATCGCCCTGGGCGATGCCCCCACCAACGATACGAGGACGCGGTAACCATGAAGATGTCGCGGCGCGCACAGCGCATGGAGCGCCACCACCTGCGTTCCAAACGAGTGGTCGGCATCAACCTGACATCGTTAATGGATATTTTCACCATCCTGGTCTTCTTTCTGCTCGTCAACTCGTCCGATGTGGATGTTCAGCCTAATACCAAGAGCATACAGCTGCCCGCCTCCAGCGCCGAACAGGTGCCAAAACTGACACTCACCATCATGGTCAACGAAACAGACCTGCTGGTACAAGGCAGGGCCGTCACCACGGTTGCCGACATCAACAACAGCCCCGACAACATGATCGAGCCGCTGAGAAAAGAGCTTGAGTACCAGGCCAGCCGCAGTCCGCTTGCCAATGAAGAGGAGAGCGGTCGCGAAATCACCATCCTCGGCGACAAAGAGATACCGTACCGGCTCCTGAAAAAGATAATGATCACCTGCAACAGTGCCAACTACAACAACATCTCCCTGGCAGTGACAAAAAAGGCCAACTGAAGTGAGCACGACTAACACCAACGCGCCCATCACCCTGCTGCCCTGGAGCGCCTCGTCCGGTGACGAGCGCCGTTTTCATCGCATCACCCTCATCACCCTGCTGGTGGCGCTACTATTTGGCCTGCTCATGTTCGTTGTTGACGCCCCCAAAGTAGAACGTGCCTCAGCAGAAAAAGTACCGCCACGGCTGGCCAAAATGTTGCTGGAAAAGAACAAGGTCGAACCACCTAAAATCGAGCCCATCATCAAACCAGAACCAGAAAAACCCAAGGTTGAAGAGGAAAAAAAGCCCGAACCGGAGCCTGAAAAACCCAAACCGGTCGAGCCAGAACCCAAACCAGAGCCAAAGCCAGAGCCCAAACCTGTGGTTGAAGTTGAGGCACCGCCGGTCCAAAAGCCGCAGGTAGACATCGCCGCAGCCCGCAAAAAAGCCGCCAGCTCCGGGGTCCTGGCCATGAAAGATATGCTCGCCGATCTCCGCTCAGCCGAACCCGCGCAGGCCATCCAGCAACAGTCCGCCCAACAGCTACAGAGCGGCGGCAGCGAAGCCAGCGCCCCCGCCCGCTCAATCCTGACCGCCAAGGCCAGCAGAGGCAGCGGCGGCATCGACACATCCAAATTCAGCCGCGATACCGGTGGCAGCACCGCACTGGCAGGACACGAAACCGCCACCGTGGTCAGTCGACTCGACACACTGCCCGCCGCCCAGGCACAAAAACGGGCAGAACAGGAAGCCCCCCAGACCAGAGGCCGCTCTGAGTCAGAGATACAAAGAACCATGGAGACCAACAAAGGGGCCCTGTACAGCATCTACCAACGGGCACTACGCCAGAACCCCGCCATGCAGGGAAAAGTGGTCTTCAAGATCACCATCGCCGCATCGGGCGAAGTGACAGAGTGCGACGTGGTCTCCTCAGAACTGGGCGACCCGGACCTGGAACGTAAACTCGCACTGCGTATCAAACGCATCGACTTCGGCGCCAAAAACGCCGAAACCACCAGTATCACCTACCCGATCGATTTCCTGCCTAATCTTTAAGACGGATTAAGTTGCATAACAAAGCCGAGCATACACCTTATAGTAGGTATATGCCCGGCATGATAACTACCCACCAATTAAGTTGTTACAAGGTAGTTCCAAAATACTACTCTCATACACGCCAGATCCAACACTCTGCAATACACCGGACGACGTTAGGTTTCTATACATTTGCCTATTTTTTTAATGCTTTGAAGATATTCAATCAACTCATGAACACGAGTAGAGGGATTTTCATTGCCGTTTGCTTGCGCAGATTTTAATGCCCTCGCTGCATTGGCCTTGGCAAAATCCAACTCTCCAATGCGATGAGAAAAATTCCCTGCCACTGACTTTTCATACTCGGGCCAATACTTCTTCAGCTCCTGAAGAACAGTAGCTGCGATACTGCTTTTTCCTGCGGCATGGAACGGCCTGTCGGTATAGGTGAAATGGAGCAACAGCCAATACTCAAAGCAAGGAATAGAGGTGATCGCCGTAAAAACACACCGAGGTTTTAAACCTGCTATCCTGTCCAGCGCCGGTTGATAACCGTCATGGGTATCCCTATCAAAAACACAAAACACCCGATCAAAGGCGTTATTTTCATCTACGGATTCACGATAGAGCTTATCGGCATGACTCACAACGCTCGTCGGACTGGAACCACAATCCCCCGTAACTTCCACATTGGCGCTATTGAGTTTGTAGTAATCCACCAGCTCATTGAAGTAGTTGGGTTCGGTCTTCCCACCCTCAGAAACGATCAACACCCTGTCATAAGGTGCACGTTGCTCCTTGCGCCTTTGCAGATCACTCGCCTGTCTGGCCTTACGTTTATGAAAGAGATTCTCAGATCCCATAGCGCGTTACACCGTCTTCAACTTACGCACATAGGGCAAAGCACCATAACGCCCAGCTAGGTAGGACAGCTCCAGATTCTCACGTCCCTTACGCGGGCTAAAGTCGGTAAGCGGGATCAACGCTGTCGCTAGTGAATCATCCTTCTCACAAAACCAGACCTGGTCACGACGAAATACCTCCTGACTCAGGATCGAGGTCTCATGGGTGGTAAACACCAGCTGGGCATTATTAGGATTGGTCTCCGGGCTATGGAACAGCTCTACCAGAAAGCGCACCAGCTTAGGGTGAAGATTGTCGTGCAGCTCATCAATAAACAGCACATGGCCGTTTTTCAGGCTATCCAGCCAGGGACCGGCAAAGGCAAACAGCTTCTGCGTGCCATCGGACTCTTCATCCAGTTCAAACACCACTGTACGACCATCCGGGGTGCGGTGTAGGGTTTTAACCTCAACAATCTCTTTGCCCTCCAGTTTCTCCGCAAGCTGCTGTTTGATCGTTTCCGCCATTTCATCAGGCAGTTTGCACACATCAAACTTCTCTTTCACCACCTGCACATCATCAATACCCAAATCAGCTGCCCGCAAAAACTCCATCACCTGTGTCCTGCTACCAGCCTCTTCACACAAAGATGCCGAAAAGTTTTTATTCCAACCACCCACCTGTGCGGTGCGTACGGTACGTTTGAACCAATCATACACAGGACTCAACTGATCACTGTTGAGTTGGGCGGCAGTGGAGAGGAACAACGCATTGGAACGGGTTGCATCCTGCCACAACTGCTTCTGCCCCTTGAGCTCCGCCCCCATCTCCCACTCATACTTCTGAGCGCCCTCTTCCCAAATCCGACCAAACCAACGTTGCGGCCGCCCTTTGGGATAGGCAAGCAACCACTCCTCCAGCACTCGGTCGCGCGTCGCAGCAAAACCATACTGATAACGCACCCCCGAAGTAACAAAACTCACTTCGAACTCAGTGGGGCGGCTTTCTGACTCAGCATCCAGACGAAACGGGGTAACAGCCAACGCATCCCCCGGTTGCAGCTTGGCGGCAGACTCCACCACCACCTGCCGCATGGTACGCAAGGCCTTGATCAAGTTTGACTTGCCCCCCGCATTCGGGCCGTAAATAGCCGCAGAGCGCAACAGCTCAGGCGTGCCTGGCGCATCGGGCGAAAAGGTATTCTCCGCCTCCAGCTCATCACCCTTCCCCTTCACCAGACTGAAGGTTTGCGTGGATCTGATGGAACGAAAATTGGTCACCGTGAATTCGATTAACATAATAGCTAGCCTTGCTGTCAGTTTTGACAAAAACAACCAACAACATAGATCAAACAAGTATTAATGGCAAACTAAAACTCTAATTTTGCCAAAAACAACCAAAACTCTCACAATAATTGGAGGCCGACACCCGCAGCCAAACAAGACACACAACAACGACCGATGGCATGCTAAAAAAGACGGGAACACTAGTTAACAGGCAGGCATGCCAATCACACTTCCCGACCACTGCACTAGAGGAACAAACTTGTTGTCCCCATCCGACAAATCAAATGGGAGAGATTCAAACACCCCTCTCCAATCATTGCGACCTCAAAATCCGCTGATGATATTTACAACAACACCCGCTCAATCCCGCCATCACGGGCCTTCTCCACAAACCCTTTCTGCCAACCGTCACCCAGGATTTTATTGGCCACTTCTACAACGATATAGCTGGTTTCAACACCGGTATCTTCGTTGTAACGGGCCAACCCCTGCTGGCAGGCGGGGCAGGAGGTGAGCATTTTGACGCTGCCAGGTTTAGCAACCGGGCTGCCGGTCAGCTGCTCAACACCGATATGTATCTCCTCTTGCTTGCGGAAGCGGAGCTGTGTGGAGATGTCGGGACGAGATACCGCTAACGTTCCCGCCTCACCACAGCAGCGGTCAGAGAGCGTGACCTCTTGGCCGATCAATGAGTTAACCACTTTGTTGGGGTTGTAGGTCTTCATTGGGGTATGGCATGGGTCGTGGTAGAGGTACTGCACCCCGTCCACCCCTTCAAGGCTTACCCCTTTCTCCATCAGGTATTCGTGGATGTCGAGCAGGCGGCAGCCAGGGAAGATTTTGTCGAACTCATATTTCATGAGCTGATCCATGCATGTGCCGCAAGAGACCACCACGGTTTTGATGTCGAGGTAGTTGAGGGTATTGGCAACACGGTGGAACAGCACCCGGTTATCGGTGGTGATCTTCTGCCCCTTGTCACGATCACCCGCCGAGATCTGCGGGTAACCGCAGCAGAGGTAGCCGGGCGGCAGCACGGTCTGGGCACCGGTGTGGTAGAGCATTGCCAGCGTTGCCAATCCGACTTCGCTGAAGAGCCGCTCCGAGCCACAGCCGGGGAAGTAGAAAACCGCCTCGCTGTCGTCATTCACCTTGGCCGGATCACGCACAATCGGTACCGATTTGGCATCTTCCGCACCGAGCATGGCGCGCATGGTCTGCATCGGCAGGTTGCCGGGCATCGGTTTTTTCACAAAGTTGATGATCTGCGCCTTCACCTCCATCTTGCCGGTGGTTGACGCCGGGGGCTTTTTATCCCCAATCAGGTGAAACTTTTTGGCCAGTTTGTGGGCCAGCCGTTGCCCAGCGTATCCCCACTCAATCATGCCCTTACGCATGATTTTAATGGTCCGGGGGTCAGTCACATTAAGGAAGGCCATGGCCACCTTGGTGCCGATGCTGAAGGTTTTTTTGCCACGCTGCTCAAGAATGGTTCGCATCCGGATGGTGACATCACCAAAATCGATATCCACCGGGCAGGGGTTGAAACATTTGTGGCAGACGGTGCAGTGGTCGGCGATGTCGTTCATCTCATCAAAGTGGCGAATGGAGATGCCACGGCGGGTCTGTTCCTCGTAGAGGAACGCTTCAATAATGAGATTGGTGGCCAGAATTTTGTTGCGTGGCGAATAGAGCAGCCCGGCACGGGGGATGTGGGTGGTGCAGTCGGGTTTGCACTTGCCGCAGCGCAGGCAATCCTTAATGTCGTCATTAAGCGCACCCAGTTCGCTCTCTTCAAGGATCAGCGCCTCCTGCTCTACCAGCCGCAGTGATGGGGTGTAGGCGTTATCAAGCCCGGAGCCGGGCATCAATTTGCCACGGTTAAAGTGGCCCTGAGGGTCCACTTCCTGTTTATAGTCGGCAAAACGCTGCACATCTTCCGGACGCATGTAGCGCATCTTGGTCAGGCCAATGCCGTGCTCCCCGGAGATAACCCCGCCAAGATCGATGGCCAGTGCCATCACCCGATCAACAATCTGATCGGCCTGCTGCATCATGCCGTAGTCGTTGGAGTTGACCGGGATATTGGTGTGTACGTTGCCGTCACCGGCGTGCATGTGGGTGGCGACAAACAGCCGACTGGAGCGGGTCTCGGTATGTATCTCATCAATCCGCGCCCGGACCTTTTCCAGATCCTGCCCCAGGAATATCTCTTTCAGTGGCCGCTCCACCTCCTGGCGGTAGGAGATACGCAGGTCACGACGCAGCAGCAGCTGCAATAGCGTATCAGCGGGCTGCATACGCTCCCGTGCTGGGTCATCCAGCAGCGCCACATGATCAGCCGCCGGTTCATCAATATGGTCGAGCAGCTGCTGCCAGCGCCGTGCAACCTTCTCCAGATACTCAATGGCGGCGTCACGTTTGGCGCTAAAAATCGCCTCCCCCTCACTGCTCACCTCGTAGTCGTTTGATTTTGGCGACTCGGTGACCTGTCCCAGATACCCCTTGATGGCGGCGATCATGCAGAGCTTGTTGAGGGTAGAATATTCGATATTGATGCGCTCAATACCCTCGTTATAATCCGCCAACCGTGGCAAGGGAATCACCACATCTTCATTGATTTTAAAGGCATTGGTATGGGCGGCAATGGCAGCGGTGCGGGAGCGGTCGGCCCAAAAGCGCTTGCGCGCCTCGGCGCTCACCGCCACAAATCCTTCGGCACCCCGGGCGCTGGCCATCCGTACCACGGTAGAGGCGGCATCGGCGACGCTGTTTTCAATATCCCCAGCGACATCAATCAGCAATACCATCTTGGGGCGGTCGCGGCGGGGCGACTTGGTGGTGTATTTCACAGCGCGCACGTAGCGCTCATCGAGATGTTCCAGCCCCGCCAGCAGTACGTCGCGGTGGGCGTCCAGATAGTCCTTGGTCTCGACAATTGCCGGTACAGCACGACGCAGATCACTGCCATAAAACTCCAGGCAGACGGTGCGAGTGAATTTCGGCTCACGATGCAGGATAAAGACACCGGAGGTGATCAGACCATCACACCCCTCCTTCTGTACCCCCGGCAGGCCGCCGAGAAATTTATCAGTGACATCCTTGCCCAATCCGGCCTTACGGAAGGCGCTGCCCAACATTTTTAGGGTACGTGGCTCACCCACCGGGGTATTACCATTGGGCAGATAGCGGCTGATGCGGAACTCCACCTCCTCCTGATCATGGATTTTGGCGAGGTTGTGGTTGATACGCTCCACCTCCAGCCAGTTGCCATCGGGCATCACCATGCGCCAGGAGAGCAGATTATCAATGGCCGTACCCCATAACACCGCCTTTTTACCCCCGGCATTCATGGCGATATTGCCACCGATGGTGGAGGCATCCTGAGAAGTGGGATCAACCGCAAAGACAAAACCCTTGCTGTAGGCCAGGGTGGAGACCCGACGGGTGACAACCCCCGCCTCGGCACGCACAGTGGCGACCTCACAATCCACCCCCTCGGGGCGGCGCATCACCACACCCCCCAGACCCTCCAGCTTTTCAGTATTGATTATTGCGGTATCTGCGTGCAGCGGTACCGCACCGCCGGTATAACCGGTGCCACCGCCACGGGGGATAATGGTCAGACCCAGTTCGATACAGGCGGCCACCAGTGGTGCTACCTCAGCCTCTGTATCCGGGGCGATGATCACCAACGGATACTCCACACGCCAGTCGGTGGCATCCGTCACATGGGAGACACGTGCCAGACCATCAAACTGGATATTGTCCTTGCGTGTCACCTTGCTCAGACGTTTAAAGGCCTTTTTGCGCTGCACCCCCATGGCGGGCAGCCACGCCTCAAACTCGGCAATGGCGGCACGACCCGCCTGTACCAGCTGCAGCGCCAACTCATTACCTTCGGCGCGTTGTACAATCTGGTCAAGACGATGGTTGAGGGCGTGGGTCAGGGATTGCCAACGTTTGGGGTTCTCCAGCAGATCATCCTGGATGTAGGGATTGCGCTGGATGGCCCACATATCCCCCAATACCTCAAAGAGCATGCGGGCGGAGCGCCCGGTGCGGCGACTATTCCGCAACTCATTCAGGGTTTCCCACATCTCCGCACCGAGATAACGGATTACAATCTCCCGGTCTGAGAACGATGTATAGTTATAAGGTATTTCGCGCAGACGACGCACAGAGTCTAATATCATCATTTACCTGGCCGATAACGTTTCGCTAGTATGTAAATAGACGAAGGATTTTAACATGCTCGCCAACACCGATACGGAGAATTTGACTAAATCTAAAATTTGCCCGGCAATCTCATCTGCACTCACATGGAATGGTGGTTAGCTTGGGCGCGGTTAAGGAAAATGGACGATGGTAAATACATCCAACAGTGTTGATCTCTTCACTCTGGCGCGGCTGACGCCAATCTCGTCACTCATGGACGAGCAGATTGAAGAGCTGGCGCTCAAAACCAAAGAGCAGGCCATACCACCCGGGCGGGCGCTGTTTAAACGTGGCGACGACGATGACGATCTTATATACCTGATTGAGGGTGAGGTCGAAATTCGCCCCGCAGAAGGGCGCTATACCCGCGTCATCAGCGCCACCCCCCAGAGCCGCCACCCGCTGTCGGACCAGAGTCCACGCCGCGCCACCGCCGTCGCCATCACCCCCGTGCTCTTTATCCGCATCAATCGTGACCTCTTCGACACCATGCTCACCTGGGCCCAGAGTGTCGAAACCAGCAGCGAGGAGGTGATTATGAGTGGTGATGACGTACTCACCATCGATACCAGCGCCCTGAAAAGCAAGATGCAGCACTCGCCTAACTTCCGCAAACTGCCTGCAGCCAATATCGAACAGCTGTTAGAACGCATGGAACCCATGCGCATGAGTGCCGGTGAGGTGGTGATCCGCCAGGGCGACAAGGGAGACTATTTCTACGTCATTGAACAAGGAGAGGCGCTGGTCACCCGCATCATCGAAGCCGACGAAGAGAACGGCGACTCCATTGAGATGGCACATCTCTGTGAAGGTTCGACCTTTGGTGAGGCCGCTCTCATCTCAAACAAACCCCGTAATGCCACGGTCTCCATGCAGACCGACGGTATTTTGCTGCGTCTCAAAAAGGGCGACTTTCTGGAACTAATGCAAGAGCCACTGCAAAACTGGGTCAGCTACAAAGAGGCCCAGACTAAAATCAGCGCAGGGGCACTCTGGATTGACGTGCGCGCCCCCCATGATTATCTGCGCGGCCATCTCTCCAATGCCATCAACATCCCGCTCAACGAGGCACACCGCAGCGCACAGACACTCGATAGCAGCAAGGAGTACATCTGCTACTGCCCCACGGGTCGCCGCAGCTCCGCCGCCGCCTTTATCCTCAGCCAGCGCGGCCTCGGCGTCAGCGTCGTCAAGGGCGGACTGCCCGATATCGAGGAGAACTACCCCAGCGCAAACCAGAGCAACAGCGCATAACGCCCCCCCTTGCCCAGCGTAATAAACAGCAGTGACCAGAGCGGGTTGATCTTTAACCAGCCAGCCGCCACACAGAGCGGATCACCCACCAGCGGCAACCACGACAGTAGCAGTAGCGGGCTGCCGTAACGCTGCAGCCGCTCTACTGCCCGCTGTCGGCCAGACGCCAGCGGACGCAAAGGAAACCGCCCTACCCACCAGCGCCCCAGCAACCAGGAACTCATGCCTCCCAGACTATTGCCCGCTGTGGCCACCACCAGCAATACCCATGGCTCATGTGTACCATTCAGCGCCAACAGCAGCAACAGCGCCTCAGAGCCGCCCGGCAGTAGCGTTGACGAGACAAAGGCGCTGATCAACAGCCCCCACAAACCCCACTCAGAAAACCATTCAGTCACAACAGATCTACCTCAAGCGGCCCCATTCAAACGGGCTGCAAGCATAAACCATCTGCAACCCCGTCAGCGTCTGACAGACCAATCCGCTGATTTTTTATGGATATGCACGCTACAATGTGCCGGGGAGCGCTGTACCTGCCCCGGTCCCTCCTGTCCACACCAACCACTATGAGGCCACCATGATAGAGAGGATCGGCAACCGCATCGAAGCGCTACGTAGCAAGCTTCAGCGACACCTGTCGTCCCTCGAGAGTACCGGCCAGATGGCGCTGCTGGGCGGCGTAGTCGGTATTCTTGCCGCCATCATGGTGATCCTCTTTCGTGAATTGGTGGATGCGGTCCAAACCAGCTTCCTGCCTGCTGGCAACGCCGAAAACTACGAGGCCCTCACCCTGCTGCAACAGTTCCTGCTGCCAGCCATTGGTGGTCTGGTGGTGGGGCTACTGTTTCAGGCGGTCCCGGCCCGTTATCGTCAGGTCGGCGTGGTGCATGTCATGGAGCGGCTCGACCATCACCAGGGTCATCTGCCCCTGCCCAATGGGATCATGCAGTTCATCGGCGGGGCCATCAGCATCATCTTTGGCCACTCCCTCGGGCGTGAAGGACCCGCCATCCATCTCGGTGCCGCCAGTGGCAGCACCCTCGGGCGCTTCCTCTCCCTGCCCAACAGCAGCACCCGCACCCTGCTGGCCTGTGGCGTGGCGGCGGCCATCGGCGCTTCCTTCAATACACCGCTGGCGGGGGTAATTCTGGCGATGGAGGTGGTTTTGATGGAGTACACCCTGGCCAGCTTCATCCCGCTAATCCTGGCCGCCGTCAGCGCCACCGCTGTCAGCCGGCTCTTCTACGGCAACATCCCCGCCTTCACGGTGCCACCTGTGACGCTGGAGTCACTCTACGAACTCCCCTACATACTCATCGTCGGGCTCTGTATCGGTGCCCTGGCGGCACTGTTTATCTATCTGCTGCAGTACTTCTCATCCGTTGCCAAACAGCGCCCTATATGGATGCGCATGACGCTGGCGGGCTGTGCGGTCGGACTCTGTGCCATGGTCGTGCCCGCCGTTATGGGCATCGGTTATGACACTGTTGATGGCGCTATCGCCGGACAGATCGGGATTCTACTGCTACTTGCCATCATCATCTTCAAAATCCTCGCCACTACCGCAGGGCTGGGATTGGGGCTACCCGGTGGCCTAATCAGCCCCACTCTAATCATCGGGGCGTGTGCGGGGGCCGCCTTTGGTGAACTGGCCGCGCTGCTGGTACCTGCGGGAGCCTCATCATCCCCTGCACTCTATGCCATCATTGGCATGGTCGCCATGATGGGGGCCACACTAGCCGCACCGTTAGCAGCGTTGATCGCCCTACTTGAACTGACCAGCAACGCACAGGTCATCTTCCCCGGCATGGTGGCCATTGTTGGTGCGACGCTGGTCAGCGGTCAGTTATTTGGTAAAGAGTCGGTGTTTATCATGCTAATGCGGAACCGTGGACTGGGCTACCGTGAGGATCTTCGCACCCAAGCGCTTCAACGCTCCAGTGTGATGCGCGCCGTGGATACCGATGTCATCCCCTCACCTCAGCAGATCAGCCACACCACCGCCAACCAATACCTAAACCGCCGCCCACACTGGCTAGTGGTCACCACAGAAAAGGGGCGCAGCTTTGCCCTGCCCGCCGCCGACCTTGCCAGCGCCCTGAAGGCCAGCGAGCAGGAGACCATCGACCTGGAGGCCATTCCCGCCCAGCGCCGCAGCTGCAGCAGCATCGACCTCCGCAGTTCACTGCAAGAGGCCCTCGAACAGATGCAACGTAGCGAAGTAGAGAGCCTTGCAGTCATCAACCCGCGCAGCAAACCACCACGACTGATAGGGCTACTTACCCAGGCCAGGATTGAGGAGTATTATCGCCGCCCGGGCACAGCGCCCAGCCACTAAACCGGCCACTAAAGTAGCCATTGGCCACCCGGCTGTGGTACACATGCCCGCTCTTTGTCTATTGAAATAGAGGAATTTACGATGTTGTGGATCAAATCGCTGCACATAATCTCCATGGTCACCTGGTTTGCCGGGCTGTTTTATCTGCCACGGCTGTTTGTCTACCACGCCATGAGTGATGACGATGTTAGCAAAGAGCGTTTCAAGATCATGGAACGCAAGCTCTTCCACGGCATCATGACCCCCGGCGCGGCGCTGACGGTGCTCTTTGGCCTCTGGCTGATCATCGCTTACGGTTTGGGGATTGGCACGGGCGGCTGGTTCCACGCCAAGATGGCACTGGTGGTACTGCTGATCGCCTACCACGTCTGGTGTGGCAAGCTGCTGAAGGATTTCAAACACGATCGCAACCGCCGTAGCCACGTTTTTTATCGCTGGTTTAACGAGTTTCCAGTGTTGGTTCTTGTTGCAATTGTAGTTTTGGTAGTAGTTCGCCCGTTTTAGGACAAAAACAGCGTTTTAGCCAAACGGCCCTACAAAATCAGTGGCCATGTTGGGCGCTTATACACAATGGCGGGGCAGGAGTACAATCTTTTTATCCACCGCTACGGTTTTTGCCCGGATCCATTAGCATTCTCTTAAGTCAATGTTTTTATTTGATTTTAAGACATGAGCAGGATTCCGCCACTTTAACAAATCTGTAACAACGACAGGGGCTTGGCACCATTAACCCCATTCCATCCACAAAGTTATCCACAGCTTTTGTGTATGAGTGACAAATGGCTGAACAATGAATAAGTTAGCGTCAATAGCTGTAAATTGGGATAAAAAAGTGGGGAAATTAAATGGTTAACCAGCAACAGCAACACAACCACTGACCACGCCACTTTATGACTCAAGGTAAAGCCATTTTACGGGTCGCCATCCCCTCGCCGCTGCACGGCAGTTTCGACTATCTGCCGCCACCGGAGTGCAACCCCGCCCAGCTGCAACCGGGCATCCGCCTGCGCCTGCCGTTTGGCCGCAACCAGGTGGTGGGCATCCTGCTGGAGGTGGCGTCGAGCAGTGAAGTGGATGAAGCCAAACTGCGCCCCGCCCTGGAGATACTCGACAGCTCCCCGCTGCTCGCCCCGGAGCAGATGAAGCTGCTGCGCTGGGCCAGCCACTACTACCACCACCCGTTGGGTGAGGTGCTGGCAACGGGGCTACCAACCCTGCTGCGCCAAGGGGAACCCGCCGAGGCGCGCCACCGCTCCTTATGGAAGATCACACCCGAAGGCCGTGAGATTGATACCACACCACTGGAAAAGCGGGCCAAACGCCAGGCCGAACTGATGTTGCGACTGCGTGCCGCCCCTGCCGGGCTCACCGCCGAACAGCTCAGCCACGTTGAATCGGTCAAATCCCCGCGCAACTGGGGCGACGCCATGGCAGCGCTGGTGAAAAAGGGGTGGGTGACGCTGGAGCAGATCCCCAGCCTGACTATGCCATCCCCCCCTTTGAAAAAGGGCACCCAAAGAGCGGGCATAAAGGGCCAGGGGGGATTTAACGACGCTGACTCCGCCCCCCAAAATCCCCCTCAGTCCCCCTTTGCCAAAGGGGGAGGCGATTCCGTGGTCCTCAACGACCAACAGCAACAAGCCATCAACCGCGTCCTGCACCACCAGCACGAATTTGCCGCCTTCCTGCTCGACGGCGTCACCGGCAGCGGCAAGACCGAGGTCTACCTGCGCATCATCAATGAGGTGCTGGCCGCCGGCAGACAGACACTGGTGCTGGTGCCGGAGATCACCCTGACGCCGCAGCTGATCGAACGTTTCCAGCGCCGCTTCAACGAGCCGATTGCCGTACTGCACTCCGGCCTCAACGACCGCGACCGCCTTAACGCCTGGCTCTACGCCGCCAGTGGCGACGCGCGCATCATCATCGGCACCCGCTCCGCCATCTTCACGCCGATGAAAACCCCCGGCCTCATCATCGTCGACGAGGAGCACGACGCCTCCTTCAAACAGCAGACCGGCTTCCGCTACTCGGCCCGCGATCTGGCGATGGTGCGGGCGCAGCAGCAGAACATCCCGATAGTGCTCGGCTCGGCGACACCCTCGTTCGAGAGCCTGCTCAACCTGCGTCAGGGGCGTTACCACCACCTCTCACTGCCGCAGCGCGCCGGCAGCGCCAAGCCCCCCAAAGTCGAGCTGCTCGACGTGCGGGGCCAGCCAATGGAGGATCAACTCTCTGCCCAGCTGCTCGGCCAGATACGCCGCCACCTGGGGGCAGGTAACCAGGTACTGCTATTCCTCAACCGCCGTGGCTTTTCGCCCACCATCATCTGCCACGAATGCGGCTGGATCGCCGAGTGCAAACGGTGCGACAGCCACATGACCCTGCATCAGAAAAAACGACTCTTCTGTTGTCACCACTGCGGCAGCCAGCGCCCCGTCGCCCACCAGTGCCCCAGCTGCGGCAGCGCCGACCTGCGCCCCATCGGCAGCGGCACCGAACGGATCGAAGAGACCCTGCAACAGCGGCTACCCGACACCCCGATCACCCGCATCGACCGCGACTCCACCCGTCTTAAAGGCAGCCTCGAAGCAAAACTGGAGGAGATCCACGACGGCACCCCGCGCCTGCTCATCGGCACCCAGATGCTCGCCAAGGGGCACCACTTCCCCAACGTCACCCTCGTCGGCATCCTCGACGGCGACCAGGGGCTATTCGGCATCGACTTCCGCGCCAGCGAACGCATGGCCCAGCTCATCGTCCAGGTGGCCGGCCGTGCCGGTCGCGCCGAAAAACCGGGGATAGTGCTCATCCAGACCCACCACCCCGACAACCCACTACTACAACTGCTCTGCCAGCAGGGCTACCACGCCTTTGCCGAAGCAGCACTCAGTGAACGCGAAGTGACCGCGCTGCCTCCCTACACCTACATGGCACTGCTACGGGCAGAGGCCAACCACTCCATCCCCACAGAACAGTTCCTCGATCAAGCCCGTGAGCTAGCCCAGAGCATCGGCATAGAAGGGGTAGAACTCTACGGCCCCATGCCCTCAGTAATGGAACGCCGCGCCGGAAAATATCGCTACCAACTACTGCTGCAATCAAACCAGCGCCAAACGCTGCACCGACTGCTCGATCAATGGACAACACGCCTCAGCACACTGCCCGAAGCACGCAAGGTGAGATGGTCGCTGGATGTTGATCCGGTGGATTTGATTTAAGGAAACGCTGATTCATTTTGTAGGGTGCGCTGTGCGCACGCGGGTTATTGAAAAGGGCACGTGCACAGCGCACACTGCGAATCAGACAGATGTGAAATTAATAACAAATATTGCATGGAATGCACCCTACATGACTTTACAACAGAGAAAACAAATGAAGAGATTACTACTTGCTGCAAGCCTAGTCTGCTTTTACGAATGTGCAACACACAAACCACTTACATCCATGCCTAAAGATGAAAAGGAATACTCTCAAAGTAAAGAGGCATTGGTTAAAGGATATTCAGATATCCAAATGTACGAAAAAAATTGGCGAGGATTTAATCCAAACTTCCCCCTGATTTCAAATATTGAGTCTCATCTTGGAGAGCCTGTAAAAACAAAACGTGACTGGTGGTATCCAGCTTCAATAATTGCCACCGGAATTGTGATCAATGCCAATCCGATAGTTTGGGGAATTGTAATTGCGATAAGACCAGACACTCCAAAAGAAAATTATTATAAAAAAGGCAATCAGTGCATTAAGGTCAAAGTCGATAGAACGTTTTTAAGTGTCTATAAACCTTATATATTATCGTGGGAATGGAGTGAGGATAAGAAGGCATGTGAAGGCTTGTTATAATCAAACCATTTCAGCAGGACAGATGAAGCACAGCGCACTTCATCAACCACGACGGCATAACTGACCACCACGATCAACTATCAGCCACTACTCACAGAGCAATGCGTCCGTCTAACAAGCCGTTAAATCAACGTTAAAACTCCGAAAACATCAAAGGATAAGCCAAATGCACATTGAATTCCTCCCACAAGACGAGTGTAATCTAGCGTTGACTGCGTTATAATTAATCGCATATAACAAACGCATTAATAAAATGCGATGAAATCAAAATATCCCTCTGCGGATGCTACACACTGAATTATTATATATCGAGATTTTAAAAAAATGAAAATATACAAAACCATTTTACTATTCATTTTTTTCTCCCTACCTTCAGCGAACACATCTGCAGAAAACATCCAAGGGATAAACCAGTTAAAAATCAAAATAACCCCGTCAGCATTGGGCTACGATCCCTTTATCAGAATAGATGAGAAAAATGGTAAAGCAGCGCTTATTAATCCCGCTTTCTGCTTGTCAGTTGACGATAGAGGATCGATCAATCACCTCGTTAATCACCCCTTCCTCAGCAATCCAGTATTGCCTGGCATAAAAATATCTGTCTGCTCCACAACAGAACCCCGCCAAACATTCAAATACAAAAATAGATCCATCGTAGGAAGCGACGGCTCTTGTTTGACCCGCCTTACGCAAATAACGCCTATCTCTGTACTCGATCCTACAGGAAGCAGACTATCTTGTGGTGGTACTCGCGGAGAAGCGTCAGACAACGAATATAAACTTGGTCTTGCGATGGAGGTGTGTACTGGAAATCCAAACCAAGCATGGAGCATGTCAATTACCGAGGAGAATCATTATCAAATTTCAAACAACGGAAGCTGCTTAGCCTTGACTGGCAAAGGTCCCGATAGGGCTATCAATTACACCAAAGCACTAAATCCAGAAACAATATGTAACGGCTATCTATATAGCCACTCAAGCATTTCCATTTATAGAAATTCATTTGATATCGGACTAAAGTCTTGCAATGATAACGCCTCTACTTTTTCATTCGACTCACCCGTAATCCGGGTAGAAAGAATCGTACCCATTATCATGCCGATGTAATCCATAACTCGTAAGGCGCACTGAGTAGGGCGTCAATAAGCGCAGCGCATTGCGCCGAATGAAGTACGGCATTGTGTTGCTGCGCAACGCTTGGTGGGTTACGCCAAAAAGCGGCTAACCCACCCTTGTATCTCTCCAGATATGCTGATTAGCTATCAGCGTATCACGAGGAATGGTGATCTTGGACCCACCCTTAGGCATAAAGCCTGATACGTAGATCAAGACCCATTCCTCATTTTCTCAAACATAC
>JAKFXL010000074.1 GCA_021731365.1 Gammaproteobacteria bacterium
GCCATGTGCACACCAAAGGTAAACGCAACCAGCCGCTCAACGACCGCGAGAAAGAGGCCAACCGCAAGCGGTCAAAAATACGTGCCCGCGTCGAACACGTATTTGGTTCCATGGAGAATGAACAGGGAGGTATGTTTATTCGTGTGATTGGCATAGCGCGGGCCAAGACAAAGATTGGATTGATGAATCTGGTTTATAACATCAGGCGTTGTGTGAGTCTCAGCAGGATACGTCCGTCCGCAGCATGAGGTCACAGGATGATGATCGAAGTATTGAGGTGAATATCATGAAAAACGTGATCACAATTGACGTTATGCTGGAAAATGACGTGGAAAAATCACCGATTGATGTTTACGACAATTCTGGGCGATTGCGTCAAGGAATTTTGGGGTATTTTTAGAGGCGCCCTATAGTCATTGAGGTGCTTGAGACTGGCGATGTACGTGTTCTCGGCATCACAATCAAAAAGTAGCTCGGTAGGGTGGGCACGGTTTTCGTGCCCACACGTGACAATGGAATCCTAGAATATCGATAGGTTTATCAATTAATACTAAACACCATTTTTATAACATAACCAAGCTCGGCATCATCAGCGATACTCACGGTCTGTTACGTGATGAGGCCAAAGCCGCACTGCAAGACAGCGAGCTGATTATTTATGCCGGTGACATCGGCACCCATGCTGTTCTTGATGCGTTGCAGCAGATTGCGCCGACCATCGCGGTGCGCGGTAACATCGACAGTGACCGTTGGGCGGAGGTGTTGCCGGAGGTTGTTACGGTGGTGGTGAATGGCATGAAGTTTTTATTGCTGCACAACATCAGGGATCTGATTATTGATCCGGTGGTGCAGGGCTATCGGGCGGTGATCTATGGTCATTCACATAAACCGCACAACGAATTGAAATCGGGTGTGCTCTTTTTTAATCCTTCCAGTGCCGGGCCGCGTCGTTTTTTGTTACCGATTGCGGTCGGTGAGATTGTTTTCACGGCGGATGAGTTGCAGGCTCGGATTGTTGAACTCGATTGTGGTTAGGGGTTACAACACAATCGGTTTGTTGGATAGCTCGTTAATGTTGTTGCTGGTGGCAGGAAAATGTTGTGTCAGTAGTTTGCTGATGGCGTGAATGCCATCAATCACACCGGTCTCAAACTGTTGCTGACGGAACTGCTGCTCCATCTGTTGGCAGATGGCTTCCCAGGCCTCATTGCCAACGTGCTGATGGATGCCTCGGTCGGCGATGATCTCGATGTCATGGTCGGCAAGTAGTAGATAGATCAACACACCACTATTCTGTTCGGTATCCCAAACCCGCAGTTGTGAAAAGAGTTCGATGGCCCGTTCACGGGCTGTCATGCGACGGATCAGTGCATTAAAGCTGAGATGTGTTTCGACAACAAAACGTAACTCACCGTAGTGACGTGTCTCGCTATCGGCGATGGCCGTTTCAATGTTATTCAGCACTGATATTGATAGTGTGCGTTGCCGCCACCAATTGGGTATTAGCAGGTGTCTTATAAGTCGTTTTATCATTTCACCATCGTCCTGATGCGCCGCCGCCACCAAAGCCACCACCACCACCGCCAAAACCGCCGCCGCCAAAGCCACCACTCCGCCCCATGCCATTGCCACCCATGCCGCCAAAACCGCTACCGCCGTGTCCACCACTGGCAAGGGTGAAGATAAAGACGAAGATAGCGGCGATCAGCGTAAATATCAGTGAGCTGAAGAGTAACCAGGTGGCGACGCCGATGATGGTGCTAACGATGGTGGCACCGAGTAGCTGGCCAAAGAGTGCCCGCATCATGCCTGCCAAGACAACGGTGGCGACCATGAGTGCGATGAGTGTGTTGCCCTCACCATCGGCGCCACCATTTTGTTGCGATGCTGGTTCTGGTAGCGGCTCACCTTCGATCAGGCGCGCTAAACGGTCAACGCCTGCCACCAGTCCGGTGTAGTAGTCGTTGTCACGAAAATGGGGCAGCATGATTTCGTTGATTACCCGTTTGGCGATGGCGTCGGGTATCACCCCTTCAAGGCCATACCCCACTTCGAGCCGCGTGGCGCGATCTTTCAGTGCGACCAGAATCAACAGGCCATCATCTATCCCTTTGCGTCCCAGTTGCCACTGCTCTGCTACACGGATTGCATATTGCTCAATGGTTTCAGGTGCGGTGGTGGGGACTAACAGGATGGCAATCTGGCTGCCTTTGTTGGTTTCTAGTGCACGCAGTGTTGAATCCAGTTGTGCCAGTTGGTTTTGCGAGAGTGTGGCGCTGAGATCGGTGATGCGTGTTTTGAGCGGCGGCACCGCAACCTCTGCCGTTGCTTGCAGGGTAGTGAACAGTAGCAGGCAGAGCAGCCACCAGCGCCAGGCTGGTGCAGTGCTATCGATTATGGATGTGTGCAGTGGCATCGATTAATTGGCCGGTGCTGTACCAAAATCAACTTTGGGCGGGGTTGAAATCTCTTTTTCATTTTCAACAGCGAAGTTCGGTTTTACCTTGGCACCGGTGACCATGGCGGTTAAGTTGCTAGGGAATGAACGTACGATGATGTTGTAGGCTTCAACGGCTTTGATGTATCGGTTGCGGGCAACGGTGATGCGATTTTCGGTCCCTTCCAGTTGCGCCTGCAAGTCACGGAACAGTCCGTCGGCTTTTAGTTGCGGATAGTTTTCGGCCACTAACATTAAGCGTGATAGTGCGGAGGAGAGTTGACCCTGGCTGGCTTGAAATCGGGCAAACGCTTCAGGGTCATTAATTAATTCAGGGGTTGCCTGCATTGAGCCTACTCTGGCTCGCGCTTCGGTCACCGTGGTGAGTACTTCCGATTCATGGGCAGCATAACCTTTAACAGTATTGACAAGGTTGGGTACCAGGTCGGCGCGCCGCTGATATTGGTTGAGCACTTCAGACCAGCTGGATTTGATCTGTTCATCGGTTACTTGCAGTGTGTTGTAGCCACAGCCGCTGAGCAGCAGGCTGATGATCAATATTAAATAAGGTGTTAGATGGCGCATGGTATCGCTCTCCTGGTAATCATGGTTAACCAATATTTTATGGGGCGTGATGCCCAGCTATTTTTTTACGGCCGGTTCTGGTTTTGTGGAAAACTCCAACACATTGTTGCGTAGTGTCTCCGACAGGATGGTATTGGTATCGTCTAGCAGTCGCTGGCGTGTCTGTTCGATGGTAGTGGCAGATACTTTGAGTGGCCAGCGTTTTATTCCAACATCCTTGCCGCTGCTATCTTTCATGTTCAGCTCCAGTGTGCCTCGTAGCCAGTACCATCCCCGTTGCATGACTAGTGGGTCGAGTGTGGCACTGATGTTGAGTGTGTAATCGGGGTTCTCTTCGCTGAGAAAAAATCCGGCGGCTGATGCTGCACTGCTCAGTTGATGTTGCAGATCATCCTGCAACTCGCCACGGGCACTGGTGGCGATTTTTGTTTTATTGATGATGGAGTCACGGTTGTGTTGTAACTCAGAGAGTGCAGTGGTGGATGGAGTTATGTTAGGGGCATTTTCATCAATGACCTGCAGTGCACTCTGTGCCATATTGCGTTGTTGTTGTAGTTCGATGGCATTTTGCAGCAGCGCTGCTTTTGCCAGTGGCAGGGTGGTTAGCTCAAGCTGCTTTAGTTGTTGTGCGGTAGCGTTGTCAATGCGGATGATATCCTGTTTGAACTGCTGTTGTGCACGGTTGCGGGATAAGACCGCCAGCACATGGTGGCGCTTGTTGATTTTATCGTGCCACATGCCACCAATCTCAATGCTTTGTAGTGTCCGTGATGTATAACGGGTGATGTTGCGGGATGTCTGTTCTATGGAATCGCCTTGACTCTGTTGGCTGTGTGTTTGTATGGCGTCTCCAAGCTGCGTGGATATCTCGCTGCGTGCCATATCTTTAGCACTGTTTAGATCGGCGGCACTGCCGCGGCCAGTGAAAAAGAGTGTGGATGGAAATTTTGTACTGCTGCCCGTTACCCATTCAGGTTCGGGTACTTTTACAGGCATAAGGCTGCAACCATTCAGCAGTAGTATGGTTAGTGCAATAAGGGTGGTGTAGATGATTTTCATCAGCGTGGTCTCGTGCCGGTGGCGTTGGAGTTGGCCCAGTGCCAAGAGATAAAGTGTAGTGTATCTTTGGTGATCTTTACATCAGGCCATAATTTTGAATATTGATTATCAAGTTTAAGTTCAATGTCATATTTGTCCGGCAGCAGTGTGGCGCGGGCGATTAAAATATTTTGTGGCAGTGTATTCCAGGCACGGGTATCGGCCTGCTCACTCACAAAGGTGGCGATGTTGAGGGCGATCCCGAGCAGTGGAGATTGCCCACTGGCGTTGTCCACCAGTCTGTTTTTAACACTGACACGAGCAACGGTGCGGGCGATAATCGCGGGCATCTGGGCGCGCAGATTGGCATTGGCGTGTTGATCAAGTTGATCAATTAATTCGGCCTGACTCCGCTGGCCAGCGGCCAGCAGTGTGATGCTGCGAATCTGGGGTATACGTGTTTCATAAAATGGAACGGATATACGGTGCAGTTGGCCATTGTTGAATGAGGCGGCACTGATGGCCTGGCTATGTTTGCGGGGTATCAGGCCATTGAAGATAACGGCCACTATCTGGCCCTTCTGTTTTAGTTCGGCCTGTGTCGGCCACTCTTTGAGTTGAAACTCGTCCTGATATTTTTTCTGTTCGTCATGAATGCCAAGATATTCACTGAGTCTTAACAGGTCTTGCTGTAACAGTAGTGGAACTTTTGTATTATTGGCACGGTAATCGTTATAGGTTTGGCGATAGGCGATCATTGCATCATCAAGTTCGTCGTTGGCCTCAAAGATCAGGCCGATGATGTAATGGGCAAAGGGCAGTTTGTTGTTGCCGCCGTTTTGTTTAAGCAGTTCGTTGAGTTGCAACGCCTCAACACGTGCACTGTTGTTTTCACTCAGCTCCAGATAGTTGAGCGCCATGATGGTGTGTAACATGGCCCGTTCAAAAAGCGGTGGTAGGTAGCTACGCATGGCGTCATTAACAGAGATGGCGGCGGCCTGTTCGCGCAGGCTGAGGGCATCCAGTGTGTCAATGATGGGTTTGGTCTGTTCCAGGGCCGCGTTGCTTGCCTGCAACTCTCCCTGCATACGCAGTAGTATCCCTTTGTTGAGATGATAAAGAACTTTATCGCGATCACTCAGTTTTTGATCATCAAGGGCCTCCAGCGCTTTTTCTGGCTGTTGTAACATCAGATGTTTTTCCAATACATCCTGTTGATAGGTAAAGCTGACGCAGCCACTGCCTATCAGTGTGATCGTTAGAATAAAAATGAGAGAGACCGCCCGGAAGGCGGCCTCTTTACTGCCATGCCTGTTTTTCACGTTGGTTGTTTACCAGCGCAGTCCAGGACGTTTGACAAGTTTTTTGATCTTTTTCTGTCCGACCCAGACTTTACGATTGTCGGCCATGCTGATCAGGGTGAGATCGATCTGATAGTAACGGACCTGTGTTTTACCGTCGGTATCGAGGATGGAGTTGATGGTCCCTTTAAGCATAAAGTCAGCACCAATCTCCTTGCCCATGGCGTTGATGGTATCCGTGCGGGCGTTGAGATCCTGATCACGGCGCTCATCACGGACTTCGTTACGTTCGCTGCGGGAGGCAACAAACTCAATTTTGCCGGCGTTAATCAGTTCACGCTCCATGTCGCCTACAAAGGTGGCAACGTTGATGTGTTCGTGACTCAGGTTTTTAATATCGCCAACAATGACGGCGGGTACTTTCTGTTTTTGGCTCTGAAAGTCGGTGATCCATGCCCGTGACAATACATCGCGAATCATCTCCTCTGAGACCAGTCGTGAATCGGTGTCGTTCCAGTCACCGCTCAGGTCACTGCTCTCCTCGACGGCCATACGTTCAACGCTGGTGGTGCAGCCGCTTAACAGACCGCCACCCAATGTCAGCGCCAACAGTGTTGTGCCTGTGATCAATTTACGTATCATTTTTCTATCTCCTGCCAGTCGGCCAAAAACGGTTGTCTAGCTTGTGCTGTTTATTCGGATCTATTTTGCCACCAACACCATCGGTTTGTCGGGATGGATGGTGTGGCGATGTTGATGAGCTGACCCATTATGGTGGGATTGTCAGCGCTGCGCCAGCGGTTAGCTACCGCAACCAAAGGCGGCACTACAGCCAAAACGGTACTGCAGGGCGCTGGCATGGGCAGTTCTGGCCCATTTTACGACATCAACGATGGTGCCAGCATTACCGCAATCATCGGGATTAAACAGTGGCGTTTCAAGATCCTCCTCCAGCTCCATCAGGCGCTCGATCTCCAGTGCAGAGAGCTGTTGCAGTATCGGCACGCTGCTGTTGATACAGGGGGCGCATTCACCGCTGAGCTGCGCTGGTGGTGTTAGCCCGGTGCGTTGTAACAGTGGGTTGAGTCTCTCATCACCACTGTTATAAAGCGGTTGCCAGACTTTGCGGTTGCCATGAAATTCGCAGCAGTCGATAAACTCAGTCGCTGGATTTTCGCTGTTCTGGTCGCTGTTGCGGCGTGGTAACAGCACGGTGGCCTGGCTCTCGGGATCATATTGCTCGACCCAGTTTAAAAAGGGGATGCCCTTAAGATGCAGGCTGCACCACTGGTAGCGGCGGGTGGGGAACCCCTGTTTCATCAACATCAGCTCGGCAAAGGGTTTGTTGGTTTTGAGGTGTACAGTCTTAAAACCGAGCGTTCGGACCCATGTCTCATAGTGCGCCACTTGGGCGAGCCACCCCTCGGCTGCCCAGCCGGTATCAACATAGACGACGGTCACATCGGCCAGTTGCTGCTCACTGGCCCACTGGATCAGGGCGATGGCGTTACGGCTGTAGTTACTGCGGAGTATGTACATAGGATTGGCTGGGTAGTTGTGGTGGTGTTTAACCATATCCTAAAAACGGTGGCTATAAAATAGCCACCATTGGCCCTAATGGCGGAAGTAAAGTAAAATGGCCGCCCTTCTGGAGTATGCCGCCATGTCTCAATCCATCCTGTACCAAGAAAAATTTGACGTTATTGTTGTGGGTGGCGGCCACGCCGGGACTGAGGCGGCGCTGGCGGCGGCACGTATGGGCTGCAAAACCCTGCTGCTGAGCCATAACATCGAGACCCTTGGCCAGATGAGCTGTAACCCCGCCATTGGTGGCATCGGCAAGGGCCATCTGGTGAAAGAGGTGGATGCGCTGGGCGGTATCATGGCCCACGCCGCCGATCTGGGTGGTATTCAGTTCCGCACACTCAATGCCCGTAAGGGGCCAGCGGTGCGGGCCACCCGGGCCCAGGCCGACCGTATACTATATAAAGCAGCAGTGCGTGAGGCGCTGGAGAACCAGCCCAATCTGGCGCTGTTCCAGCAGTCAGTGGATGACCTGATCGTCGAGAATGGCCGGGCCGTTGGCGTAGTGACGCAGATGGGGTTGAAGTTTCACGCCAAGGCGGTGGTGCTGACGGTGGGTACCTTTCTGGGCGGTCTGATCCATATCGGGCTACAAAATTACGAAGGGGGGCGTGCCGGTGATCCGCCTTCCAACGCCCTCTCCCGCCGTCTGCGAGAGCTGCCCTTTACGGTAAGTCGCCTCAAGACCGGCACCCCGCCGCGCCTCGACGGCCGCAGCATCGACTTCAGCCAGATGGAAGAGCAGCCGGGCGATGCACCGACGCCGGTATTCTCTTATATGGGGCGGGCGGCGCAACATCCACGCCAGATCAGCTGCTACATCACCCATACCAATGCCCGTACCCACGAGATCATCCGTGGTGGTCTTGACCGTTCACCCATGTACACCGGCGTGATCGAGGGGGTTGGGCCACGTTACTGCCCCTCCATTGAAGACAAGATCCACCGCTTTGCCGATAAAGATTCTCATCAACTCTTCATGGAGCCGGAGGGGTTGACCACCCACGAGATCTACCCCAACGGCATCTCCACTAGTTTGCCGTTTGATGTGCAGCTCGACCTGGTGCGCTCCATCAAGGGGCTGGAAAACGCCCGCATCACCCGCCCCGGCTACGCCATCGAGTATGACTATTTCGATCCACGGGAGCTGAAGAGCAGCCTGGAGACCAAACATATGGCGGGCCTCTTTTTTGCCGGCCAGATCAACGGCACCACCGGGTATGAAGAGGCGGCGGCCCAGGGGCTGATCGCCGGCATGAACGCCGCGTTGCAGGTACAGGAAAAAGAGGCGTGGTCACCGCGCCGCGACGAGGCCTATGTCGGTGTATTGATCGACGACCTCATCACCCGTGGCACCCAGGAGCCCTACCGCATGTTCACCAGCCGTGCCGAGTACCGCTTGCTGTTGCGGGAGGATAACGCCGACATGCGTCTGACCGAACATGGCCGTCGTCTCGGGCTGGTAAATGATCTCCGTTGGGCTGCTTTTGAGGCCAAACGTGAGGCGGTAGTGCAGGAGCAGCAGCGGCTGACAGGCCTCTGGTTGCGTCCGACTCATCTGTCTGAGAGCGAGGCTGAGCGGGTATTGGGGGTGAAATTGACCAAAGAGCAGCGTGCCAGCGATGCCCTGCGTCGCCCCGAAGTGACCTATGAAACGCTGATGAGTCTGGAGGGGATCGGGCCGGGTGTTGCTGACCCCGCCGTTGCCGAGCAGGTAGAGATCCAGGCCAAATATGCCGGTTACATCGGTCATCAGCTGGAAGAGATTGAACGCCACCGCAGCTATGAAGAGACACTGCTGCCGGAGAGCATTAACTACGCCGAGGTGGGCGGACTCTCCAATGAGGTGCGGCAGAAGCTCACCCACCAGCGTCCCGCCACCCTGGGTCAGGCAGCCCGTATCCCCGGCATCACCCCGGCGGCGGTGTCGCTGCTGCTGGTCCATCTGAAAAAGATCGGCGGCAAGTTGTCGAGGTCGGCGTGATGGGGACGGACGACCGTGCCTGTTTGCATGACGGCGCAGCCCGCATGGGCATCACCCTGACCCCGGCTCAGGAGACGTCACTGCTCCACTATCTGGCGCTGCTGCTGAAGTGGAACAAGGTCTACAATCTGATCTCCCGCCGCGCCAATGACAATCTGCTGGCCCTGCACCTGCTCGACAGCCTGTCGGTGTTGCCGTACATTAACGGCCCCAGCGTTGTGGATGTGGGCAGCGGTGCTGGTCTGCCCGGCATACCGCTGGCCATCATGTCTCCCGATTGCCACTTCACCCTGCTTGATAGCAATAGCAAAAAGGGGGGGTTCCGGACCCAGGCGGTAATCGAGTTGGGGTTGAAAAACATAACGGTTGTCAGCGCCCGCGCTGAAGAGTTTCGGCCAGAACAGGGGTTTGATCAGGTCATATCACGCGCCTTTGCCACCATTACAGACATGTTGGCAGTGGCCGGTCATCTGGCTACGCCAAGTGGGCGGTTTTTAGCCATGAAGGGGCTTTATCCCCATGACGAGCTAGCCGAACTGGCCGAATTGGCTAAAACAGCGCCGACATACCGGCTCGACACGGTACATGAACTGAAGGTCCCCGATCTCGGGGCGGAGCGACATCTGGCCATTGTGGCCCGGGTCGCGGACTGATTGTGAACAGATAAATAGCGACTAGCCCATGGCCAAGATCATCGCAGTAACCAACCAGAAGGGTGGCGTTGGCAAAACGACCACTAGCGTCAACCTGTCAGCATCGTTGGCCGCCACCAAACGTCGAGTCCTACTGGTGGATCTGGACCCACAGGGCAACGCCACCATGGGTAGTGGCGTCGATAAGGCGGAGATCGAAGGCAGTAGTTGTGAACTGCTGCTAGGCGAAGTGAATATCAAGACAGTGATCGTTGATGCCAGCGCTGCGGGTTACCATCTGATCCCTGCCAATGCGGACCTGACGGCGGCTGAGGTGGGTTTGATGGCACTGCCGGAGCGCGAACTGCGGCTCAAACATGCGCTTAATGAGGTGGCTGATAGTTATGATTTCATCCTGATCGACTGTCCTCCTTCCTTAAACATGCTGACGGTGAATGCCCTGGTGGCGGCCAAGTCAGTATTGATCCCGATGCAGTGTGAGTACTACGCACTGGAAGGGCTATCGGCCCTGATTGAGACCATCGAACAGATTCGCCTGAGCAGCAACCCCGATCTGCATATTGAAGGATTATTGCGCACGATGTACGACGCCCGCAACAATCTTGCGGTGGATGTCTCAGAACAGCTTGCCAGCCACTTTGGTGATAAGCTCTATCGCACAGTGATACCTCGTAACGTCCGTCTGGCCGAGGCCCCAAGCCACGGTTTGCCGGTGATCATCTACGACAAGGCCTGCTCCGGAACAATGGCCTACCTGGCGTTGGCGGGAGAGGTTTTGCGTAGACAAAATCAGGTCGAAATAGCGCAACCCGCCTGAGCAATTTAGAGAGTTAGAAAATTATGGCAACAAAAAAACGGGGATTAGGGCGTGGCTTGAATGAGCTGCTGGCCAGTGCCAAGTCAGCGCCCGTTGCGCTGGCAGAGCTGGAAACCCCAGAGCTGGAGGCAGGGCAGCCGATTAATACTGGCGAGCCGGGTGCCGCTGTGCTGAAAAAACTGCCAGTTGATCTGCTGCAGCGTGGTAAATATCAGCCGCGCCACGACATGCACCCAGAGACCCTGCAAGAGTTGGCAGACTCCATCAAGGCCCAGGGCGTTGTGCAGCCGATAGTGGTCCGCCCCATCGATGGCAAACGTTACGAGATCATCGCCGGGGAGCGGCGCTGGCGTGCCTCGCAGATGGCGGGATTGCACGAAATCCCCTGCATTATCCGCGATGTACCGGACCAGGCCGCCATGGCCATGGCCCTGATCGAAAACATTCAGCGCGAAGATCTGAACCCCATGGAAGAGGCCTCTGCACTGCAGCGATTGATTCAGGAGTTTGAGTTGACCCATCAACAGACCGCCGACGCTGTCGGCCGCTCCCGTGCTGCTGTCTCCAATCTGTTGCGCCTGCTGGAGCTGGAAGAGGAAGTCAAAACCATGCTCGAACATGGCGACATGGAGATGGGCCACGCCCGCGCCCTGCTCGCCCTGTCTGGTGAACAGCAGCGGAATGCCGCACGCACAGTGGTCTCTAAAGGGATGTCAGTGCGTGAGACTGAGCGGTTGGTGCGTCAGTTGCAGGCAGAATCGGCCGGACAGAAGGCAGTAACCCGTGAAGATCCCAACATTCGCCAGCTTCAGGATGAGCTATCACAACGCATCGGTGCGGCGGTCAAGTTTCAGCATGGGGCCTCAGGTAAGGGGAAATTAGTGATCCAATACAATACGTTGGATGAACTGGATGGGATCCTTGCCCATATTAAATAACCTGATCTCTCCCAGTCTCAGTAAAAGCCCCTGATATTCGTCCCCTTTTTAGTGAGGGGGCGTTGACCCACCGGGCAGTTGTCTTTATACTTCGCGGCGACTGTAGGAAGCTGGTTTGCGCAGGCAACGCTGATTAACGCGCCGGGCCGCACAAGAACAACAAAAGCAAATCCCCCTATGGCAATAGATCGTGATACGCAAAATGTACTACTGATACAGCTGCTGATAGTGGCAGTAGTGACCGCAATAGCGGGGATCGTATCAGGTGTATCCGAGGCAAAAGCCGCCCTGTTTGGTGGTTTGATAGTCGCCTCAAACACGCTGCTGCAGCTTTGGCATATGCGGCGTGCGGAACGAATTGCAAAAGAAGACGCCGAGCGCATCCTGCGGATTGTATATCGCTGTACGGCTGAGCGGATTTTTTCAACAGTCGCCCTCTTTTTAATTGGGCTGGTGGCGTTAAAGCTTGACCCATTCAATCTATTAATGGGATTTCTTGCAAGCCAGGTGGCGATTGTGCTGACAAAATACTTGTTGAAATTTAATGTGGATCAATAACGATGGCCAGTGAAACAGAAGCACTTACATCCTCTGCCTATATCAAGCACCATTTAACCAATCTTACCTATGGCCAGCTTCCTGATGGCACTTGGGGTATTGCCCACGGGCAGGAAGAGATTGCACAGATGGGGTTCTGGGCAATCCATGTCGACACCATGCTCTTCTCATTGGGGCTGGGTGCACTTTTCCTGTTTGTTTTTAGTCGAGTGGCTAAGAACCTGACCACTGGTGTGCCTTCAGGCATGCAGAATTTTGTTGAGTGGATTGTTGAGTTTGTAGATACCAGCGTACGTGGTTCTTTTACGGGTAAAAATCCACTGGTTGCGCCGTTGGCACTGACGGTCTTCTGCTGGATCCTGTTGATGAATCTGATGGATCTTGTGCCGGTTGACTGGATCCCTCTTCTGGCGCAGTCCGTGGGCATTCCTTACATGAAGGTTGTGCCTACCACCGATCCAAACGCCACCTTCGGCATGGCTCTAGGCGTCTTCTGGCTGATACTTTTTTATAGCGTAAAAATGAAGGGTGTGGGTGGTTTTGTAGGTGAGTTAACCCTCCAGCCGTTTGGTAAGTTTGGTCTGCCGGTAAACATTTTCCTGGAAGGTGTGTCGCTGATCTCCAAGCCGATCTCCCTGGCCCTGCGTCTCTTTGGTAACCTTTACGCTGGCGAGATGATCTTCATACTGATTGCAGTCATGTTCAGCACCAGTGCTGTTATGGGGGCTTTTGGTGGTCTGTTGCAGCTGGGTTGGGCGATTTTCCATATTCTGATTGTGTTGTTGCAGGCGTTTATCTTTATGACACTGACCATCGTCTATATGGATATGGCACATCAGGAACACCATTGATCTGCACTTACCGGTTTTTAACTTTGTAATTTTTAAACTTTAACTTTTAGTAAATAGGAGAAGAAAATGGAAATCGAAATGGGTCAAGCTATGCTGTATGTTGCTGGCGCAATCATGATGGGTTTGGGTGCCTTGGGCGCTGCAGTCGGTATCGGTATCCTCGGTGGCCGTTTCCTTGAAGGTGCTGCCCGTCAGCCAGAGTTCATTCCAATGCTGCGTACCCAGTTCTTTATCGTTATGGGTCTGGTTGACGCCGTACCTATGATCGCTGTTGGTATCTCCATGTATATCCTTTTCGCCGTAGCTGGCGGTTAATCGGGTAGTGTTGGATAACCATATCAAACATCCATCGGACAAGCTTATTAAGGTTCTGTCATGAACATAAATGCAACCCTGATAGGGCAATCTATCGCTTTTTTCCTGTTCGTCTGGTTCACCATGAAGTTTGTGTGGCCACCGATCATGGCGGCGCTGGAAGCGCGCAAGAAGCTGATTGCTGACGGTCTTGCTGCTGCCGAACGTGGTAAGCATGAGCAGGAGCTGGCTGAAAAGGCCGCAAAAGAGAAATTAGTCGAAGCTAAGCAACAAGCAGCGGACATTATCGCTCTGGCACAAAAACGTGCTAACGATATTGTTGATGAGTCTAAAGACAAGGCCCGTACAGAGGGTGAGCGTCTTTTGGTTGCTGCTAATGCGGAGATCGATCAAGAAGTTAATCGTGCCAAAGAGCAGTTGCGTGGACAGGTGGTAAACCTGGCTGTTGCAGGTGCCGGGCGCATCCTTAATAAGGAGATCGATGCTAAGGCGCACGAGAACCTGATTAAGGATTTAGTTACACAGATATAAGGTCTCACAAATGGCCGAAAATACCACAATCGCACGACCCTATGCCGAGGCAGTCTTCAAGCTTGCCCAGGAGCAAGGGGATTTGAAGGGCTGGTCAGACAAATTGCAGCTGGTTAGTGCAGTGATTGCGTCGCCAGATATGAGCGCACTTATTGGTAACCCCAAGATAAGTAAAGGGCAGCTGTCTCAGTTGATCCTCGAAAGCTGTGGTGATGTTGGCGGTGCTCAGTTTGATGCAGAAGGAAAAAATCTTGTCACCCTCTTAGTTGAGAATGGCCGTATTGGCGTGGTGGCTGAAATTTTTGCGCTGTATGAGCTGTGCCGTGCTGAAGCTGAGGGCAGCGTCGTAGCAGAGGCTATCTCTGCCATGCCGTTGACCGATGATCAGCAGAAGGCAATTGCTACCGCACTCACACGCCGTCTTGGACGTAATGTGGAGCTGGTTTGTAAAGTCGACGAAAGCCTGTTGGGCGGTGCGATTATCCGTACCGGCGACTTGGTGATCGATGGCTCTGCCGCTAGCCGTCTGACGCAGCTTGCCAAAGCAATGCTGCCCTAAACCGAATCGATATAGAGGACGAACGTTATGCAACTCAATCCCGCAGAGATCAGTGACCTGATCAAATCGCGCATCAAGAGTTTCGAAGCTGTGACTGAGGCCCGTACCGAAGGTACAGTGGTCAGCCTGATGGATGGTATCGCACGCATTCACGGTATGTCGGATGTCATGTCCGGTGAAATGCTTGAGTTCCCAGGCAATACTTTTGGTATGGCCCTTAACCTGGAGCGTGACTCCGTGGGTGCCGTTATCCTGGGCCCGTATCAGCACATTGCTGAGGGTGACACTGTCAAGTGCACCGGCCGTATTCTTGAGGTTCCAACCGGTCCGGAGCTGTTGGGTCGTGTGGTTGATGCCTTGGGTAACCCGATTGATGGTAAAGGCCCGATCAATACCAAGTGCACCTCTCCTATAGAGAAGGTTGCTCCAGGCGTACTGTGGCGTAAGTCGGTTGACCAGCCAATGCAAACGGGTCTGAAGGCCATTGATGCAATGGTTCCGGTTGGCCGTGGTCAGCGCGAATTGATCATCGGTGACCGCCAGACCGGTAAGACGGCTGTTGCGATTGATGCCATCATCAATCAGAAGGGCACCGGTGTTAAGTGTATCTATGTCGCCATCGGCCAGAAGGCCTCTTCAGTTGCTAACGTTGTACGTAAGCTTGAAGAGCATGGTGCCCTGGCACATACCATTATTGTTGCGGCGACAGCCTCTGACTCTGCAGCACTGCAGTTTATTGCCCCTTACGCTGGTTGCACCATGGGTGAGTACTTCCGTGACCTCGGCGAAGATGCACTGATTGTGTATGATGATTTGACCAAACAGGCGTGGGCTTACCGTCAGGTTTCCCTGCTGCTGCGTCGTCCACCAGGCCGCGAAGCTTATCCGGGTGATGTTTTCTACATCCACTCACGTCTGCTTGAGCGTGCCGCTCGTGTAAACGTTGACTATGTTGAAAAACATACCAATGGTGCGGTGAAGGGCAAAACCGGTTCGTTGACCGCGCTGCCAATCATTGAAACCCAGGGCGGTGACGTCTCTGCGTTTGTGCCAACCAACGTAATTTCCATCACTGATGGACAGATCTTCCTTGAGACTGACCTGTTCAACTCGGGTATCCGTCCTGCGATCAACGCTGGCCTGTCGGTATCTCGTGTTGGTGGTGCGGCTCAGACCAAAATCATCAAGAAGCTTGGTGGTAGTGTGCGTCTGGATCTGGCGCAGTATCGTGAACTGGCGGCATTTGCCCAGTTTGCCTCTGACCTGGATGAAGTCACACGTAAGCAGATTGAACGTGGTCAGCGTGTAACAGAGTTGATGAAGCAGAAGCAGTATAGTCCGCTTTCTACTGCTGAAATGGGCTTCTCACTGTTTGCCGCTAACCAGGGTCTCCTGGATGATGTGGATGTGAAAAAGGTTGTTGATTTTGAAGCAGCCCTGCACTCCTACATCAATGCTAACTGTGTTGAGTTGGTGAAGCGTCTCAACGATACCGCTGATTACAACGATGAAATCGCTGGTCAGATGCGTAGCGCCGTGGAGAAGTTCAAGTCCACCAGCACTTGGTAACGGGAGCCTAGTTATGGCAGTTGGTAAAGAGATTCGCACGAAGATCAAAAGTATTCAAAATACTAAAAAGATCACCCGCGCGATGGAGATGGTAGCAGCAAGTAAGATGCGTAAAGCGCAACAGCGCATGCAGGCATCCCGTCCTTATGCACATAAAATTCGTGCGGTAATTGGACACCTTGCACAGGCCCATCCTGAATATCGTCACCCTTATCTGCAGGAGAGGGGTGCGGTCAAGCGTGTGGGTCTGATTGTTGTGACCAGCGACCGTGGCCTGTGTGGTGGTTTGAACACCAATCTGTTCAAGGCAACTGTCGGTGCGATCAGGGATTGGCGGAATAAGGGTGTTGAAGTTGATCTGTGCCTGATTGGCCAGAAAGGCATCGCCTTCCTTAAGCGTCTTGGTAACGTTCGTGCTTCTGTCGGCCATCTTGGCGATGCGCCTGGCATTACTGATCTGATCGGTAGTGTCAAGGTGATGCTGGATGCGTTTGATAGTGGTGAGATTGATCGTATTGATGTGGTCTACAACCAGTTTGTAAATACCATGACCCAAAAGCCATCCATTGAGCAGCTGTTGCCTGTTCAGGCGGATGTGATTGATAACGAACTTCAGCATAGCTGGGACTACCTCTATGAGCCAGATGCCAAAGAGGTGTTGAATGAGCTGTTGGTCCGTTATGTTGAATCACAGGTTTATCAGGGTGTGGTAGAAAACATCGCTTGTGAGCAGGCAGCCCGTATGGTCGCGATGAAAGCCGCTTCCGATAATGCTGGTGATCTCATTAACGATCTGAAGCTAGTGTATAACAAGGCTCGCCAAGCGGCGATTACTCAGGAAATTTCCGAGATCGTCGCTGGTGCTGCGGCAGTTTAGCCGCACCAAAGCCGGTTTGTAGCGGAATTTAAAAGATTTAATATTGCTTTAATATTCTCAAGAGGAACTGAATCATGAGTTCAGGAAATATCATCCAGATCATCGGCGCTGTTGTGGACGTTGAGTTCCCAAGCGATGCGATGCCAAAGATATACGATGCTTTGATGGTTGAAGAGGTGGGTTTGACATTGGAAGTTCAGCAGCAGCTGGGCGGCGGTGTTGTACGTACTATCGCCATGGGCGGTACCGATGGTGTTAAGCGTGGTATCAAGGTGACCAATTCGGGTTCAGCGATTTCAGTGCCTGTTGGTGCTAAAACGCTGGGTCGCATTATGGACGTTCTTGGTAACCCTATTGATGAAAAAGGCCCTATTGGTGAAGATACCCGATGGGTTATTCACCGTAAGGCACCGGCTTATGAGGAGCTGTCAGCCTCTACCGATCTGTTGGAAACAGGTATCAAGGTAATCGACTTGGTCTGCCCGTTTGCCAAGGGCGGTAAAGTCGGTCTGTTTGGTGGTGCTGGTGTTGGCAAGACCGTTAATATGATGGAGCTGATCCGTAACATCGCCGTTGAGCACAGTGGTTACTCCGTATTTGCCGGTGTGGGTGAGCGTACCCGTGAAGGTAACGACTTCTATCACGAAATGAGTGAAGGTGGCGTTCTCGACAAGGTATCTCTGGTCTATGGTCAGATGAATGAGCCGCCAGGAAATCGTCTGCGTGTTGCGCTGACGGGTTTGACCATGGCTGAATATTTCCGTGATGAAGGTCGTGATGTACTGATGTTTGTAGATAACATCTATCGCTACACACTGGCCGGTACTGAAGTATCAGCGCTGTTGGGCCGTATGCCTTCAGCGGTAGGTTATCAGCCAACACTGGCGGAAGAGATGGGTGTTCTGCAAGAGCGCATCACCTCTACCAAGACGGGCTCAATCACCTCAATCCAGGCGGTATACGTACCTGCGGATGACTTGACTGATCCATCACCAGCAACGACCTTTGCCCATTTGGATGCAACCGTTGTACTGTCGCGTCAGATTGCTGAGTTGGGTATCTATCCTGCGGTTGATCCACTGGATTCAACATCACGTCAGCTGGACCCACAGGTTATCGGTCAGGAGCACTATGATGTTGCCCGTTCAGTTCAAGGTACGCTGCAACGTTATAAAGAGCTGAAGGATATCATTGCGATCCTTGGTATGGATGAGCTGTCAGAGGCTGATAAGCTGACTGTTTCTCGTGCCCGTAAGATCCAGCGTTTCCTGTCACAGCCGTTTTTTGTTGCTGAAGTATTTACGGGTGCGCCAGGTAAATATGTCTCTTTGAAAGAGACCATTCGTGGCTTTAAAGGTATCGTTGCCGGTGAGTATGACCATATGCCTGAGCAGGCATTTTATATGGTCGGTACCATTGACGAAGCGATTGAAAAAGCCAAAAAGATGGCAGAGAAGAAGTAGTCTCTGTTAGGAGGATTTTATGGCAATGACCGTACATGTCGACATCGTAAGCGCAGAATCAGCGATCTTTTCCGGGACCGCAACGATGGTATTTGCGTCGGGTGTGGCGGGGGATTTAGGTATTCTTCCACGCCACAGCCAACTGTTGACCAAGCTCAAGCCCGGTGAAATCCGTGTTGATCGGCCTGATGGCAGTGAGGAGTTTTATTACGTCTCAGGCGGCATGTTAGAGGTTCAGCCACACTGCATCACTGTGTTGGCCGATACCGCTATTCGTGCAAAAGATCTGGATGAGGCGTCAGCGCTTCAGGCTAAAGAGCGTGCTGAGCAGCTGTTGAAGGATCGGGGTAGTAATTTCGATCTGGCTCAGGCCGAGCGTGAACTGGCCGAGGCTGTTGCCCAGCTCCAGGCGATTCAGAAGTTGCGTAAAAAACGTTAAGAGAGGCCTTCAGGCTGGCTCTTTTTGAAGGGGAAAGACCGTTGGGTCTTTCCCCTTTTTATTTATTGGGTGTTCTGGTTCAACAGGTGGTGGGCCTGATAGTGATCAATAGTTGTTACACTGGATGCCGTCCAACCCTCGATTAAACAGGTAGGCTTAAAAACTATGTTGAGTGTCATCATACTTGCGGCAGGTCAGGGGACACGGATGCGTTCCGCGCTACCCAAAGTACTGCATGTCCTTGCTGATCGACCACTGCTGGAGCATGTTATCGATACAGCGGAGCAGATTGGTGCCGACGATATTCATGTGGTTTACGGCCATGGCGGTCAGATAGTGCCCACTACCCTTGCCCATCGCACGGTTGCCTGGGTGATGCAGGCGCAGCAGTTGGGTACCGGCCATGCGGTTGCCCAGGCCTTGCCCGATATTAAGCCGGGCAATCAAGTGTTGATACTCTATGGTGATGTACCACTTGTTTCCGTTGAGACGCTGACAACGCTTTTAAAAAGCGCCGCCAACGACGGTTTTGGGCTGCTAACGGTGACGCTGACTGATGCGAGCGGTTATGGCCGTATTATCCGTGATAAGAGTGGTGCTGTGACACGGATTGTTGAGCATAAGGATGCCACTGAGCAAGAGCGTCAGGTGAACGAGGTGAACACAGGCATTCTTAGTGTCTCGAGTGATCGGCTGAACGTCTGGCTTAAACGGCTCGATAACAATAATGTTCAGGGCGAATACTACCTTACCGATATTATTGCCATGGCGGTGCAAGAGGGTTTAACAATTAGCACCGTATCATCTGGCGATGAGAATGAGGTGCTGGGCGTGAACAACAAACGTCAGTTGGCAACGTTGGAGCGTTATTACCAGCAGTTGCAGGCAGATCGTTTAATGGATGCTGGCGTGACATTGCGTGATCCTGCGCGCCTTGATCTGCGTGGTGTTGTGGAGTGTGGGCGGGATGTGATTATCGATGTGAATGTTATTTTGACAGGCAACGTTACATTGGGTAATAACGTTAACATCGGTCCTAATTGTGTGATTAGTAATAGTACGATTGGTGATGATGTCACCATTTTTGCTAACAGCGTTATTGATGAGGCGGTGGTGGGCAGTGGCAGCCGTATTGGCCCGTTTGCCCGTCTGCGTCCTGAAACAGTGCTGGCGGAAGAGACCCACATTGGTAATTTTGTTGAGATTAAAAAGGCGACCATTGGTAGAGGTTCCAAGGTTAACCATCTGAGCTATGTGGGTGATGCAACGGTAGGCAAGCGCGTTAATATTGGCGCGGGTACTATTACCTGTAACTACGATGGCGCGAATAAATATCTGACTGAAATTGGTGACGATGTTTTTGTTGGCTCTGATACACAGCTGATCGCCCCGGTTAAAATTGGTGACGGTGTCACCATAGGCGCAGGCTCCACCATTACTAAAGATGTTGAACCTGAAGTGCTGGCATTAAGTCGCAGCAAACAGCAGACCATTACCGGCTGGAAGCGGCCGGTTAAGAAAAAATAGATAGGGACATAAAACCATGTGTGGAATTATTGCAGCGGTAGCAGAACGTGATGTTGTACCTATTCTGGTTGAGGGGTTACGACGTCTGGAGTATCGCGGTTACGACTCGGCTGGCGTTGCCATTATTGATGCTAACGGTGTTATCGATCGTGTCAGAACTGTTGGCAAGGTTAATGAACTGGCCGCGGCTATAGAGACAAATCCAATCCGTGGTTTTACCGGGATTGCCCATACCCGCTGGGCCACACACGGCAAACCATCACAAGCCAATGCCCACCCACATATCTGTCGCAAAACCGTGGCGGTGGTGCATAACGGCATTATTGAAAACCATGATGCACTGCGTGCACAACAGCGCGAGTATGGTTATGAATTTACCTCAGAGACAGATACCGAAGTGGTGGTGCACCAGGTGTATCACTATCTGGATCAAGGAAAAGATCTGCTGGCCGCGGTCACCGCAACAGTGGGGGATCTGCAGGGTGCTTATGCGCTGGGTGTGATTACCAGCCAGGAGAATGGTCGAATAGTGGCGACACGTCGTGGTAGCCCGCTGGTGATTGGTGTGGGCATTGGCGAACACTTTATCGCCTCTGATGTGGCGGCGCTGTTACCCGTGACACAACGGTTTATCTTTTTACAGGATGGCGATATCGCCGATATTCGTAAAGATAGCCTGACGATCTATGATGCCGATGGCAATGTTGTTGAGCGTCCCTTAACGGTCAGTGAGCTGAGTGCTGATGCTGTTGAGCGCGGTCAATATCGCCACTACATGCTTAAAGAGATATTTGAACAGCCACGGGCCATCGCCGATACGCTTGAAGGACGCCTCAGTGGTGATCGAGTACTGGAAGAGGCCTTTGGTCCCGGTGCCAGTGAAATATTTAATGGCATTCAAGGGGTGCATATTATCGCCTGTGGTACCAGCTTTCACGCCGGTTCAGTCGCCAGATACTGGTTTGAATCGCTCGCCCGCATCCCCTGTTCAGTTGAAGTGGCCAGCGAGTTTCGTTATCGCAATCCTGTTGCGCGTAAAAACTCATTAGTCATTGCCATCTCCCAGTCAGGCGAGACCGCCGATACACTCGCCGCATTGCACGAGGCCAAACGGTTAGGTTTTGGTCACTCTATGGCAATTTGTAACGTACCCGAAAGCTCCATGGTGCGAGAGACCGATCTCTGCCTGATGACACGGGCAGGTCCGGAGATTGGTGTCGCCTCCACCAAAGCATTTACCACCCAGCTCACCGCATTAATGTTGCTGGTGATTGTACTGGGTCGGCGTCACGGTATGGCAGCCGCTACAGAAGTGGAGTTGGTTAGGCAACTTCGCAGTCTGCCAGCGGCAGTTGAACATGCATTAGAGTTGAATGGTGAAATTGAAGCACTGGCACAGTTTTTTGCCGACAAAGAACACGCACTCTTTCTCGGCCGTGGTGCACAGTATCCCGTGGCAATGGAGGGGGCACTTAAACTCAAAGAGATCTCCTATATTCACGCAGAGGCCTATCCTGCCGGTGAATTAAAACATGGCCCATTGGCGCTGATTGATGCCGAAATGCCGGTCATCTCCGTTGCGCCTAACAACGCACTACTCGAAAAATTAAAATCCAACCTGCAAGAGGTACGTGCGCGTGGTGGGGAGCTAATCGTATTTGCGGATGAAAAATCAGGCGTAGAGACAGAGGCCAATGTGCGGGTCATTAAAGTTGCCGCAACCGATGACCCGATAGCACCGATTATTTTTACCATTCCGTTACAACTACTCTCCTACTACGTAGCCGTGCTTAAAGGTACCGATGTTGACCAGCCCCGGAATTTGGCAAAATCGGTAACAGTGGAGTGATTATTACTTGAATCTGTGAATTTTAAATTGGAGGTGAAAATGAAAAGCAGAAATATTTTAAAATTTTTTGTGGTGATTGCAGGCGTAGCGATTCCATATGCTCCTAGTGTTGCCGCAGACTTTAATAGCTGTAGTGTTGTCGAAGTTGTTCTAGCCGGACAGCAAAATGCCCATATTCAGTTGGATTGTGAAATTCAGCCTCGCCCAGGTTGTGCGATTGCGGGCAACTATTTTGGTTTTGATAAATCGACAGAAGAAGGGAGGCAGTATTTGTCTGTAGTGTTAACAGCGTATGCAAGCAATTCAAAATTAACTGGATATGTTACTGATACGTTGTGCGCTACGCATCAAGGAAATGTTAGTCGATTGGAACATTTGAGAATGACAAAATAACAGGTGTATAGTTTTGAGTATTAATTAAGTGAGGTAAATCCCCGGCTCTGCCGGGGGACTCACAAAGGTTTGACCTATGCGGCGGTCGTGATTTTTTGCACGCCGATGTAATGAAGTTTTGAGTCACCTTTCAAAGGAGGTTTCTCATAATAAACACAAGCTATTTGGGGGAGCGGTGCTCTTCTTTTTCATTCTGACGGTAGCTGAAAGCATGAAGACCTCTCAGCTCTTGAGCGCCTTTGAGGCGCTGGATCAAGCCCCCGGCTCTGCCGGGGGTATTTGACTTGACTTAGTCCTTAGCTCAAGTTGATCTATAAAGTGGCCCCCGATTTCAAGACAGTAGTTTAAGCTGTTCGCTGTCATAAGGAACGAGAAGCGATGAGTGAAGCAAAGAAGCGGAAGGTCCACACACCCGAGTTCAAAGCAAAGGTGGGGCTGGAG
>JAKFXL010000076.1 GCA_021731365.1 Gammaproteobacteria bacterium
TCAAAGAGAAACGCATCACCCGCGATGAGGTGTACGTGGCGGATGAGGCGTTTTTCACTGGCACCGCGGCCGAAGTGACACCGATCCGTATGCTCGACAACCGCGCCATCGGCGGTGGTAGCCGTGGTCCGATCACTGAGCGGTTGCAGGCACACTATTTTGATGTGGTGCACGGACGTAGTGCTGCCCATAAAAAATGGCTGACACTGGCTTAACTATCCTGGCCTAAATACGGAGAGCAATTTATGGTACACCCTGTTTCAGTCAACACCATTCCGGCCAACGCCGAGAACCACTATGAGGTCACGGCGGCTGACCTGCCGTTGAGTTGCCCCATGCCGGGTATGAGTCGGTGGAACTCTCATCCACGGGTCTATCTCGCCATTAAAGAGAGCGGCGGTAAGGCCAAGTGCCCCTACTGTGGTGCGGATTACACCCTCAAGGGGTGATCTGAAAAGGTTGTTGCAGTGACATGAAAACGCCCGGCTGGTCCGGGCGTTTTTTATGGTGTGATGGTTGATGTAAAACAGCGGTGCAATCTATTGTTCAACCAGCTCTACCCGGCGATTTTTTGTACGACCAGCCTCTGAGCTGTTGCTTGCAACCGGTGAGATATTGGCTGCTCCTTTAGCCATAAGACGTTTGGCGTCAATTTTGTAATCTTTAACCAATGCTGCAACCACTGCCTCAGCGCGACGTTGTGATAGTGCGATGTTGGTCTCATGGTTGCCCTGATTGTCAGTGTGGCCCACAATGAATACCTTGAGTGCAGCGTTCTGCTTTAGAAGTTTTCCCATCTCATCCAGTTGGGCCTTGGATTCGGGTTTGACATCGGATTTGCCCGTATCAAAGTAAATCCCGTACAGCGATATTTTTCCTTCTGTGCTCAACCCCGATGCGATCTTCGCAACATCAAATACGGCAACCTTGCCAGTGTCCATCACTTTGGGTTCGACAATTTGCAGGGCGGTTGAAGCGCGTCCGCCAAAGGTCTTGGTATCTGTCGGAACGTCCATGGAATAGACGGTGATATAGGTATCCGCACCGCCACGTGATAGTTTGAAAATGGACAACCGCAAGTTTTTGGAGAGGTTGGTGAATGCCTCATACGTTGAATGGCTGCCGATCTGTTGGTTATACGGTACGACGCCATTCAGCAGGGCTTGCGTGGCGGGGCCGCCACTGCTGTAACATCCCCAGTCGTCGACAGAGCAACTGTGCATTAGTACGGCACCTGCCTGTTTGAGTGCGGCTTCGTAGTTGCGTTGTACTTCCAGTGCCGTACGGCCCTTGGGGGATTGGTAATACAGTTCGGTGAGTTCGCCTTCCACGGCGAAATCCCGACGCAGCTTTTTTTTCTGCGCGATGTCATCGGTCAGCATCGCAAAAGGCTTGATTTCGGCATAGGGTACGGTATGCCAAGCGATGAGCTGTGAATCGGTATAACGAGAAATCAGCGGATGGTCCTTACCCCCCTTGACGTCCTGAGCGTGACTGAATGTGCTAACAATAACAAGGCAAAAAAGAGCAACTAATTGGAAGTGTCTCATTGCATAACTCCTATTGGTACAGGTGAATAAAATGTGGTTAGGTTTGGCCGCAAACATTAAAAGGGGGTGAAATCAATTAATCCCTGAAGCGCAGCCTTTACCGCCGCATGTTGTCGGCTGTTAACTTCCAGTTTGATCATGGTGTTGTTTAAATGAAAATTGATGGTGCGTTCGGACAGGTTGAGTAATTGAGCGATCTCCCCAGAAGTTTTGCCGGCAGCGGCCCAGCGTATGCACTCTGCCTCACGTGCAGTTAGTAGCAGTTTGCTATCTTTGTTGGTCAGGTTAGAGACGCGTAGTACCGCTTCATGAATGGCTCCGGCCAGTAGTGGCAAATAGGGCAACGCATACTGCGTGCGTTTGTTATTAACGGTTGGATTGTTGCTATTGATTGCAAAACTTAATACGCCCAGCACCCCATGCGGACTGTGGACGGGCATGCTGATACCAGCCTTGAGACCGAATTCGGCTGCTTCGGCCATCACTTGTTCACTGAGGGAGTGTTTGTCGATCATTAAGTCGTGCCATTTGATCGGTGTGATGTGCTGCTTGCAATGTGCAATAACGGGGTCGCTCGCATGGTAACCATGCACCCAGTAGCGGTTGATCCATGGCGCTGGATACCCATTGATTACAATGATACGTGCCTCGGAAAAGCAGGTTGGAATTCTCAATGCGTAGATAAAGGCATCAAAGCCCAGCTGATGGCAATGAAAACGGCAAAGCTCTGTGATCTCATCAATACTAATGGCCGTTGAAAAAGGGTGTAAGTCACGGTAAAAATTGTGAATGTTCATGAGGCCGCTCTGAGTGCTGGCTATTAATGTCGCAGAGCTTGTCATAAATTTGTTGTTATGAGCAATACCTGAATGCAGCTATTTCGGTTATTAGGCTACTGTGTGCTGCCCAGGTTTTATGGGTGTGCCAATGATATAGATTCTTTCAGTTTTTTTATTTCCAAAAAATTAAGTATTGACTGTCAAATATGACAGCTATCGATTGTTATTGAAGCAGCTTACAATATGGCTGTTATGCTCCATATTGAGTGCGTCGGAAATGTTGTTGTGGATAAAATGATGAGTCAGCTCTTTTGTAATAGAGATCTGATTTGAAGCAATCCTTTTTGTGTTGTCAGAAGGGATCTCTATTCTGGAGAGTAAAATTGAAATCATTGTCATGGATGTCTTATAAGGCGGCTTTTTTTATAGGTTGTTTGGGGATTGTTATATCACTGACCGGCGGTGGCGGTGGCGCACCTACACCTACACCTACACCCAACCCAAACCTCCCCGAAGGTAGTGTCACGGGTAGGATCATGACACCTAATGGAGAAACTCCGATTGCGGGGGCAACGGTATCGATTCCAGGCTCTGTGCCAACACGCCAGATGTCAATAATGAATATTAACTGGACACTGCCGTGTGAAGCACCGGTTGGTGCTTATGTTGTTGCTACATGCACCGATGCAAACGGCCAATTCTCTTTGGATATATCCCAGATCGCAACAGTTACGTTTCCGGTTGAAATTAAGAAAGGCAGTTTTTCCCATGCAGTTAACGTGGACCTTGCTGGCGCATCCAGTCTTAATTTAGGTGGTGTTTCCCTAACAACAAATAACGTCAAATTTGCTGTAGTCACCGGATCATTTGATCGCATGGAGGATATTTTGGCCAAGTTGGGCATGGGAACGTTGGATGGTGATAATCGCCTTGCGCTTGGTTCAGAGAAGTTTGATTTGTACGATGGGTTATACGATTTAGATGCGGATTACCCGGAATTCATGGCGTTGTTTGATATGGATAGTATAACGGGTCAGGCGCGTATATATGCCTACGACATGGTTTTTATTAACTGTGGTAATGCTTATGAAAATGAGGTGTTGATTGACCCCAATGTTCGTGCATTGATACGTGCCTATGTCAATCAAGGTGGTAAGCTTTATATTACCGACTTGGCATATAATTTTGTAGAACAGGTGTTTCCAGAGTATATCGATTTTTATGGTGGCGATGATGTGGCTGTAACTGAGCCAGAGCGGACAAACGAGGCGGGGGTTGGATATGAAAATATCAGATCAGATGCTACGGTTATGGATAATCAGTTGGCGACTTGGTTGGATAATATAAGTTGCCAGGGATCGCCTTGTCGTAATCAAGACGGTACCGTTCATGTTCAAGGGTTCCTTGGTGGTTGGGGTGTAATGAATGGTATTCACCCCGGGATGTCGGGTAGTACAAAAGTATGGATTCAAGGGCCGGTTAGTTGGGTGGGGTGGGGGGGTGATGAGGAGGGCGTAAAACCGTTAACAATGTCATTTAATCATGGTGCGGGTAAGGTTTTGTATACCTCGTATCACACTGAAAATGAGTCTCCAAGCAGTAGTTTTTGGCCACAAGAACGGATTCTGCAATATCTGGTTTTTGAACTCTAAACATTATGTGAGGGATGAGTGATGGCTGTGGTGTTCTATTCCGTGTAACAGGCTGAAGGCTCAAGATTGGATGATAAAATGCGCTCTTAATCGTAGGATGGTAGCGCCATTACTGATTAGGGGGTAGAGTCAATCTGGTGTGATTTTAATAAATTTAGCATATTGTTTTTTGTTGAGCATCACTGGGTTTTAGTGCGTGAAAAATATATTTAATTTTCCATCATAAGGTTTAAACCACCGGCTTTAGCCTGTCAGCTTTAGCTGCGAGAATAGCTGCACGAAAGGAGGAGCGGCATGGATTGCAGGTATAGCAGTTATTACTTGAAACCGTGGACTGTTATTTTGTTGAATCAAGAAACTTTGTTCAACTGAGATGAAATCCTTGGGTTATTCAGAGGTTCCCTAAATTCCCCCGGTTTCTTAAAAAGCCGTCTCAACAATTCAACGAACACTCTTGATCTTAGGCAAATACACAGTCTATTCTTCCTATACCTTGCAACAATATGTGCCAGGTGAAGGACCGGGTGATGTGATGGCCTTGACTATTAACGGGGAGGTTGACAGTAATGAAACAAAAGATTGAACATATCCTAAGCGTTACCCTAAGTTTAAAGGGGCAGCGGATCGCAGGTTTAGGGGCTTTTCTGTTCTTAACCTCATTAGTGGCAAATGCTGTTCCGCTGAACGAAAAGTCTCCACTTCGTCCGCTCTACTTCGTGTATAGCGCCGAAAGTAATGACTACTTCTACTCGATTAACAGAAATGATATCGACTCAGCTATTTATAATTATGGGTACGACGACCTTCCCAGCCAAATAGGCATTGTGGGTTATGTCGAAGCACTACATCGCACACATACTGCCCCGTTAAAACGATTTTACAAAGGCGCCCCACAAAACGATCACTTCTATACCACTGACTGGGTTGAGCCCGGTACTACGCCACCGGAAAGGCTAGAATCTGAAATTGTTTTAGATTGGGGTTGGGCTTATGAGGGGGTAGAAGGAAACTTATACACCTATCAAGTGCCGGGTACAGTGCCGGTCTATCGCCTGAATAAATACAATGGAAATACTGGAGATCTGGTGCACTACTTCGCAACAGATAGATATGATATTCAACAAAAGTTGAACCAAGGTTTTGTCAATGATGGATTAAAAGGGTACATCTACACCAACGTTACCGCCAATGCTGCACCAACTGTAAATGGCGGTCGAATTCTTGGCCGTCGCTGTGACTACTCAAAGATATTTGGTGGGTACGGGTGCAATGATGGAGCGCCCAATTCAAGAGATGATTACTTTAACCAAGGCTTCAACCTCCCCTCCATTGTTTACAACCCTAGCGCGACAGCGTCGCATTACGTCTCCTTTGATTACATCTCATATGATTGGAGTCAAAGAACCGGTCATCAAGACATCATGTTGCGAAACAACGTTAATTATGATCCGAACAACATTACATGGGGTGCGTTTGATGGTTTTGGGTTGATCTTTAGCGGAGCGGGTTGGTGGTGCCCTGGAACTGGCGATAGTTTTGATAAAGTGGTTGTCGAAATTTGGAGACCAACGGCTGACGGGAGAAGCACCGAAGCATTAGTTGATTGCTCAACTTTAAGCAATGCAAGACTTGTTAATGGCGTGAAATACTCTTTTTCTATGAAGTCAACTCACGATGGCTGGTTTTGTTACGGAATCAATCAAGGCTCGAATATTATTGAGCCATATCGTTGCTTTTACGTGAAAGATAAGTATGAGAACATGCACAGTCACATCCCTGAACATCTACGAAAAGAGCCATACAAACTCAAGTATTCGACAAGATTCGTTCCCTACCCAATACCAAATTTTTCAACAGGAGCCAACACCAAATATACATTGGTCCACGCCAATGATGCAAAAGAAGACTTTACATCTTATTTTTTAAACATTAATAGTTTCTGGTGGTATTAATTTACGTTCCAAGGGCAGGCCTAAGGCCTGCCCTAAACATTACAGCTAAGTTCATCGAATAAGCGCACATCAAATTTGAGGTCAAGGACCGTAGGTCCGTATATGTGTAGTAGTCGCGACCGGATCTGTTCAGAGGCTTTTTGGTGCTTAGGCTTTCCATAACGAGCGGTGAAAAACCATTGCTAATGGTAATGTTGTGAATGGCCAAATTGACAGGAATTTTTTGCCGCTTCTTCGTGCTGATGTTGCCCCGTTGTGCGTTTATCTCTGAGCTGTGGTGACAGATCGTCAGCGGTGCTTGCTGATTACCATCGGCCTATGTTGTAGTGGGGTAGGTCAATGGTGGGATAGCATGGGCAATAGTTCTATCATCTTTTATATCTTCATTATATTTACCGGCGCGGCGGTGCTGGCGACGCTGGCGCTCTATGCGCGGCAGTCGCTGCTGGTGGTCTACATTTTGCTGGGGGTGTTGGCCGGGCCGTCGGTGCTGGGGCTGGTGAATGATGATGTGGTGATTAAGCAGATTGCCCATATTGGGGTGATTTTCCTGCTCTTCTTGATAGGCATTCATCTGCCTCCACAAAAGTTGCTGTTGATGCTGCGGAAGACCAGCGTGATTGCCGGGGTGAGTTCGCTGCTGTTTCTGTTGATGGGGGCTGGGTGTGGTCTGCTGTTTGGTTTTACGCTGATTGAGTCGCTGATTATTGGGGTGGCGATGATGTTCTCCAGCACTATCATCGGGCTTAAACTGTTGCCAACAACGGTTCTGCACCATCAGCATACCGGCGAGATTATTATTAGTATTTTGCTGCTGCAGGATATTATTGCCATTGTTATTTTAATGTTAATGCCGGCGCAGTGGCAGGAGCAGTTGCCGTGGCTGGAGGTGTTGCATCTGGCGCTCTCTCTGCTGGGGCTGATCACCTTTGCGTGGCTGTTTGAACGTTTTGTGTTGATCAAGTTGATTCGCCGTTTTAACCGCATTCATGAATATATCTTTCTGGTGGCGATTGGCTGGTGCCTGGGCATGGCGGAGCTGGCGGTGGCGCTGGGTCTGTCGGCGGAGGTGGGGGCGTTTATTGCCGGTGTGGCGCTGGCCACCAGTCCGATTGCACTGTTTATCGGTGATAATCTGCGGCCATTGCGGGACTTCTTCCTGGTGATCTTCTTTTTTGCCCTGGGGGCCGGGTTTAATATTGCCATGCTCGGTGATGTGCTGTTGCCGAGTCTGGTGGTGGCGGGGTTGGCGCTGCTGTTTAAGCCGTTGGTATTTAAGTGGCTGCTGGTCCGTTACCAAGAGAAGAGTGATGTGGTGCTGGAGGTGGGGGTGCGGTTGGGCCAGATCTCTGAGTTTTCACTTTTTATTGCGGTGATGGCACAGACGCAGGGGCTGATCGGGGCGCAGGCGTCGTATGTGATTCAGCTGGGCACTATGCTGACGTTTATCTTCTCCTCTTATTATATTGTGATGAACTACCCCTCGCCGATCGCTGTGTCCGATGAGTTGCGGCGTGATTAACCCGGCCCCCCTTTGGGGTGTGGCTAAAGTTGTGTTTTTTGTCTTACCCTATAGAATCTAGCGCCTGTACCCGTCCATCCGTCGATTATCTAAGGAGTTGCCCGTGTTGAACACACTGTTAAAGCCGGTTCTTTTACTGTCAGTGGTTGTATTGGCGTTGAGTGCCTGTGGCAAAAAGGAGGAGGCACCGGTGGGTGCGGCGGTTGAGCAGGCGGTGGTGGTGAAGATTGGTGCCGTGTCGCCGTTGACGGGGGCGCAGTCTCATCTTGGCAAGGATATCGAGAGTGGTATTCGTATGGCGATTGATGAGGCCAATGTTAGTGGTGTGACGCTGGGTGGCAAGAAGGTGACGTTTGAACTGGCCAGTGAAGATGATATGGCCGATCCACGTACTGCGACGATTGTGGCGCAGAAGCTGGTGGATGAGCAGATCAAGGGGGTGATTGGCCATCTGAACTCGGGGGCCTCTATTCCTGCTTCCCGTATCTACTCTGATGCGGGGATTCCGCAGATCTCCCCTGCTTCAACGGCGGTGGCGTATACCGCGCAGGGGTATAAGACTACTTTTCGTGTGATGACCAATGATGCTCAGCAGGGCAAGGTGCTGGGTGAGTTTGCTGTTAAGACCCTGGGTGGCAAGAGTGTCGCCATCATTGATGACCGTACTGCCTATGGCCAGGGGTTGGCTGATGAGGTGGCGGCGGTAGTGAAGGCGGCGGGTGGCAGTGTGGTGGCGCGTGAGTTCACTACGGATAAATCGACAGACTTTATGGCGATACTGACGGCTATCAAGGGTAAAAAACCTGATGTGATCTTTTTTGGCGGTATGGATCCTCAAGGTGCGCTGCTGGTCAGGCAGATGAAGTCGCTGGGATTGAGTGCCAAGCTGCTGGGGGGGGATGGTCTGCAATCGTCTAATTTCCTGACACTGGCTGGGGCCGATGCTGAGGGTACCTACGCCTCTTCGCCGGGTCAGCCGCTGGCCCTGATGCCAGGGGGCAATGAGTTTAGTGAGAAATTCAATGCCAAACATGGTGTGATCCAGATCTACTCCCCCTACGCCTATGACGCAACACGGGCCATGATCGACGCCATGAAACGGGCCGACTCCGCTACCCCGGCCAACTATCTGCCTGAACTGGTGAAGACCAACTTTACCGGCGTTACCGGCCCCATCGCCTTTGATGACAAGGGCGATATCCTCGGTGGTGCAGTGACGGTCTACCAGGCACAGGGCGGTGAGTGGGTGGTTGCCAAGTAAGCGGTTGTGGTGTGGTACGGGTATAGATAAGTGGATATTTTTTTACAGCAGTTGATTAACGGCCTGGTGCTGGGCAGCGTCTATGCGCTGGTGGCGCTGGGTTACACCATGGTCTACGGCATTATGGAGCTGATTAACTTCGCCCATGGTGAGGTGACCATGGTTGGGGCGATGGTGGCACTGGCGGTGATTGGTGCCATTGTGGCCAGTGGTGTGGGCATGCCGGTGCTGTTGGTGATGGTGTGTGGGCTGGCGGCGGCGGTGCTGGTCTGTGCCGCGCTGGGGTTTACCATCGAACGTATCGCCTATCGGCCGTTGCGTAATGCGCCACGGCTGGCACCGCTGATCACCGCCATTGGCATCTCCATCATATTGCAAAATCTGGCGATGTTGATCTGGGGACGGCAGTACATCACCTTTCCACCGATCCTTGAGATCGAGCGCTACAACATTGGCGGCGCAACCATTACCTCCATACAGATTTTGATTGTATTGCTGTCGGCAGCGATTATGGTGGGGCTGTTGCTGCTCATCAATCGTACCCAGATGGGGCGGGCCATGCGTGCCACGGCCCAGAACCGGCGAGTGGCAGGGTTGATGGGGGTCAATATCAATAGTGTTATCTCCATGACCTTTGTGCTTGGCTCCATACTGGCAGCAGTGGCCGGGGTGATGGTCTGTGCTTATTACGGCATGGCCCACTACTACATGGGGTTTATGCTGGGGTTAAAGGCGTTTACCGCGGCGGTATTGGGCGGTATCGGTAATGTGGGGGGGGCCGTGCTGGGGGGCTTGCTGCTGGGGGTGATCGAAAGCCTGGGGGCCGGTTACATCGGTCCACTGACGGGCGGCTTTATGGGCAGCCACTATCAGGATGTATTTGCGTTTATGGTGTTGATTCTGGTGCTGGTGCTGCGGCCATCGGGGTTGTTGGGGGAGCGGGTGGCGGAGCGGCCGTAGTTCGATTGCAGGCTGATCGCTCCCGTATCATTTTTTGTGCCTTTATGTGCCTAGTAAAGTTACTATGTCTGCCATTAGCAACAATATTGAGAATATATGAAGAGCATTGATCTATTTGCAGGTGCAGGTGGCCTATCATGTGGTCTAAAACAGTCTGGCTTTACTCCTCTTCTAGCAAATGAGCTTGTTGCTCAGTATGCAGAAACTTATCAATTAAATCATGAAGAGACGCAAGTAATTGTCGGGGATGTACGTCAAGTCTGCGAAACAAATATCAAAAAATTACTAGGCGTAAAGGAGGGCGAAATTGACTTGATTGCTGGCGGGCCGCCATGTCAAGGTTTTTCTATAAATGCTCCAATAAGAAATTTAGATGATGAAAGAAACCATCTTTTTAAAGATTTTCTTAGGATTGTTTCTTCGCTTAAGCCAAAGGCTGTATTAATTGAGAATGTACCGGGACTTGTTTCTCTTGGAAAAGGAACCGTTGTTCAGCAGATTTATGCCGAACTTGAGGCTATGGGGTACAAAGTCAGTCACAGAATACTATTTGCTGGGCATTACGGTATTCCGCAAATGCGGTTTAGAACCGTATTTATCGGCATAAAAAAATTCAAAGGTGAAATATCATTTCCTGAGCCTGAATTTTCAGCAAAAGCTGTTGCAAATTTCACTGGTGCAAAAGAACTTTGCATTTCAGTGCCGCCACTTTTCTATCAGCACTTAAAGAAGCAGGTAAATGTTTGGGATGCGCTATCAGACCTTCCCGAAATTGAAAATAGTCAAACAATAAGCCCAGAACAATACGCCACAAAGCCACAAAATAATTATCAGAAATACCTGAGAAAAAATTGTAGACAATTAACAGCCCATCATTGCGCAAGAATTGCCGAAGTAAATCTTGAGCGGTTGAAATATATTCCTCAGGGTGGGAGCTGGCGAGATATTCCACATGATCTCTTGCCGGAGGGGCTGAAGCGAGCGAGAAGAAGCGACCATACAAAGCGTTATGGCCGCTTACACCCTGATGCGTTGTGTTCAACCGTTTTAACAAAGTGTGATCCACACTGGGGGAGTTTCTTTCACCCAACACAAAATCGGGTAATATCGGTGCGTGAGGCTGCGAGAATACAATCATTTCCAGACCGCTATATGTTTTCTGGGAGCATTACTCAGCAATATGAACAGATTGGAAATGCTGTTCCACCACTTTTGGGTAAGGCTATCGGAGATGAAATAATGAAGATGCTTGGGGAAAAACTGTGATTTCTCGTCCAAAAAAAGATCTTATCGAGGTATTTGGTTACTCCCCAGATGACATGACTACACAATGTAGAAGTCTTTGGAATTTGTCGGCCTGCCCATTTATCAACAAGCAGTGTACAAAAGCGAATCATGATGGCTCTATCATTTACGGAACATGTAGTGTTTCATCTCCGTACGGAGATTGTGTTATTTGTCCAAATAGGCTTTATGAAAATAATTATGCTGCTCTTAGGGAGATTGCCAAAGAAGCTTTTGATGTGAATTTAAAATTCCTAATGTATGAGGAATATATTCCCGTCAGAGAGAAATCGAAGAGTTGTGTTGTTGCTCTTGGTCAAAATTCCGGAAAAGAGGTAAAGATAGGAATCAGTCTTTCAATGGATTGGGTGCTTGCAAGAATTGAAAATGGGAAGTTGGTTGAATACGTCGGCGTAGAAGTTCAGAGCATAGACATCACAGGGAATTACAGGGACTCGTGGCATTCTTACAAAAATCTTACTAAGAAAGCACAGGTCATTCCAAGCTCTGAACACGGAATGAATTGGGCAAATGTACATAAGCGGCTCATTCCACAAATAATTAGAAAGGGAACAATTTACTCCCGTTCGCACCTAGTAAAGTCGGGCCTTTACTTTGTTGTGCCAGACATTGTTTATAGAAAGTTTGAGGAAATAATAGGCCAAGATATCCCGCTGCTTGAAAAGGGTGGAAAAGATATCCTTACAATCCATACTTATGAGTTATCACCTTTTATAAAGCATGGTGAGCAGCGCTCAATAGTGATGAAACGCAACATTCGCTTTTCATTAGACGAATTTTCACAACGCTTCATATCGGGCCCTAATTTACCTAGCGGAGACCAGCTTGATACTGCAGTAAAACGTGTCCTAGGTCTAAGCTGATTTAGCCGGTAGCCTGGATGAAACGAAGTGCAATCCGGGGTGTTCGGTGCGCTGAACATCCCGGATTACGCTGTGCTGCATCCGTATATGGACTCCTCCCGTTTTGCAAGCCTGCCGCACTTCTGGTTTCAAGGTTCGACTGCACACGTATATCCGGCCTGTTAGTTGAGTTGTATCACTCGGGCCATAATGGGCTATTCGCGCGTCTGTTCCTGATCGGGCTATCGTGCTCTTTGGCACACCGGATGAAGCAGGTTTTACAAACGCCGGTTCGACCTGTTTTCCATTACTGCGTCATGCTTTGCAATCGTTTGAATCTTGTTATCTATAAATCATCACTGTTGAGCTGCGTATCAAGCCACCAGGAGAGAGGGCTGGTAATCCACCTCTTTACTCAGTAGCGCCCATACAATGCGAGCATTTTTATTGGCCAGTGCGACCGCTGCAATATTCTTGTTGCGGCGCATCGATAGCGCTTTTAACCAGCAGCTGCGTGGATCCTCTTTTTTGTCGGCACATCTCAATACGGCTCTGGCACCATGAATCAACAGGGTCCTTAAATAGCTGTCACCTCGTTTGCTGATCCCCAGCAGGCGTTCCTTTCCCCCACTGCTGTGTTGTCGAGGTGTTAATCCCAGCCAGGCGGCTAGATCACGCCCCCGCTTGAAGAGGCTTGCGTCTCCTATCGCTGCCACCAGAGCGGTGGCGGTGACCGGTCCAATGCCGGGGATGTGTTGCAGACGTTGTGCGGCGCTGTTGTCACCGGCAATCTGAAGGATCTCTTTATCCATCTCATCAATACGGCCATCCAATGCAACCAGGTCTTCTCGTAATCCGTTCAACAACCGCCTGAATCGATCTGTCAGAGCGTTATCACCCTCTTCGAGAATTTCTGGCAACCTTTTACGCAGATTATCCACGCGCTGTGCCACCTCAATCCCGTACTCACCCAGCAGCCCCCGGATCTGATTGACCTTGGCTGTGCGTTGCTTGACCAGTTCGCTGCGCACACGATGCACCGCTTGTATGTCTTGCTGCTCTATCGTCTTGATCGCCACAAATCTCATGCTTGCTCGACTGACCGCTTCACAAATGGCCTCTGCATCATTGGCATCGTTCTTCTGACTCTTCACATACGGCTTAACAAACTGGGGCGCGATTAATTTTACCGTATGCCCGTGCTTCATCAATTCACGCGCCCAGTAATGTGAGCTTGCGCACGCCTCCATCCCAATGAGGCACGGCGGCAGTTTCGCAAAAAATACGAGCATCTGCCGTCGCCTCAATTGACGGCGCAGAACCACATTCTCGTGTTCATCAACCCCGTGTATTTGAAACACAGTCTTTGCCAGATCAAGGCCAATTCGGGTAATGTTCATCTTGGACTCCTCCTTCCTGATTGACGGGTTAACTTCACTTCCAGTCTGGCACATTGATGTCGTTTAGGGTGGGAGGAGTCCATCCCATTGGGCTACTGATTCAGGGGTTTATATAACAATGCAGGCGCAGCTCACGGTTCGGCCAGCGATGTTCGCGGACGTGGAGCAGATCAGTGCGCTGATTCACCGGGTTCTCCGCCAGTTTAATGCAGGTGCGGCGGGTGAGGTGGCGGAGTGGTTGTTGCGCTCCACTGCGCCATCTTCCATCGCTGACTGTCTGGGGGATGCCCGGTTTAACTGTCTGGTCGCCATAATGGCCGATGGGTTGGCAGGGGTGGTTACCATTCGTGACCAGCGCCATGTTCACCACTTTTTTGTCGATGGTGCGCACCATCGCTGCGGTGTGGGTAGTGCGCTGTGGCAGCGTGCCAAGTCTGATGCAATGGCCACCGGTCATTGTGAGGAGTTTGTGGTGCGCTCCAGTGAGTTTGCTGTGCCGGTCTATGAACGTTTTGGGTTTTCTGTGGCGGGTGAGCGGTTGGAGAAGGGGGGTGTTACCTTTGTTCCAATGGTGCTGGTGGTGAATTAATTGAACGTTATAAGGAGTCTCGCATGAAAATATTCAGAGCTCAGGGTCTCATACTCTCGTTAGGTGTGTTGATACTGGCCGGTTGTGCCTCCGGTTCGGCGATTGTGACGGGTGAGTCGCGGGGGCGAATCGAGCCGGAAGATGTCAAACTTTATGTGGAGGAGCCAAAAAATTATGATGTGATCGGCGTGGTTAAGGCGTCGAGTGGCGCGGGCTGGTCGGAGCAGGCCTCTAGAAACTACGCGATTAAAGAGCTTAAAAAGCAGGCGGCCAGGATGGGTGCCAATGGGGTGATCCTGGAGACAAACAAGGCGCGGAACTTTGATCCGGTGCCAGAGTATGGCACGGGGTATTTCTACTCCCGGCCTGCGTCGTCTGAGGATGTATCGGGCAATGCCATCTATGTGTATGAGTAATGTGCGGTAGCGTGTGGCTGTTGTCTCTTCTTGAGTGGTGAACTGTTTTTGTATGTATAACCTCGTGCAACGTTTTACTGATGATCGCCGTGCTGCCTGGGTAGCGTTTGCTGCCGTTGGTATTCTGCTGGCAGTACTGCCTTTTTTGGCTGAAGCAGGGTTGGGGCGTAGCTGGGTCCGTATCCTCGACTTTGCCCTACTCTATATATTATTGGCGCTGGGGCTCAATATTGTGGTGGGTTATGCCGGGCTGCTCGATCTTGGTTACATCGGCTTTTATGCCATTGGTGCGTATGTCTATGCGCTACTCTCATCCCCCCATTTTGGGTTACACCTACCGCTGTGGGTGGTCTTGCCGCTGGGGGCGGTGATTGCCGCCTTTTTTGGTGCGCTGCTGGGGGCACCAACGTTGCGGCTGCGGGGCGACTATCTGGCGATAGTGACGCTTGGTTTTGGCGAGATCATTCGCATCTTCCTGAACAACCTGGATACCCCGGTCAATATCACCAACGGCCCGCAAGGGATCAATATGATTGACCCGATCACGGTGGCCGGCATACAGCTTAGCCAGACCCATACGGTTGCCGGCATTCAGCTCTCCAGTACCTACAGCTACTACTACCTCTTTTTAGTGTTGACGCTGCTGTTGATCTTTATCTCCATCCGGCTGCAGGACTCCCGCATTGGCCGCGCCTGGGTTGCCATCCGAGAGGATGAGGTGGCCGCTGCCGCAATGGGCATTAATACCCGTAACGTTAAGCTGCTGGCATTTGCCATGGGCGCGGCGTTTGCCGGTTTGAGTGGTGGTCTGTTTGCCGGGTTTCAGGGGTTTGTCAGCCCGGAGAGTTTTAATCTGATGGAGTCGATTATGGTCCTCTGCATGATTGTGCTCGGTGGCATGGGCAATATCGCCGGTGTGATTCTGGGGGCGCTGATATTGACCATCCTGCCCGAGGCGTTGCGCTATCTTGGGCCGCTGCAGGAGCTGCTGTTTGGTCGTGTATTGGCAGACCCCACCGATTTGAGGATGTTGATTTTTGGCATCGCACTGGTACTGATTATGTTGTATCGCCCGGCCGGGTTGTTACCGTCACGGCGGCGTGCCCGTGAGTTGCAGCCGGAAGGGGATGCGGTGCAGCAGGAACAGGAGTCGCTGCATGATGCCCGGCGCTGACACGTCGCTGCTGGTGGCAGAGGATCTTGCCAAAAGCTTTGGCGGGATTAAGGCGCTGAGTGGCGTCAGTTTTGCGATTGGCCGTGGCGAAATTTATGGCCTGATCGGCCCGAATGGCGCGGGTAAGACCACGCTGTTTAATCTGCTGACGGGGCTGTACACCCCTGATAGCGGCAGCGTTCACCTGAACGGCCAAAAGCTCTCAGCGGCCAAACCACATCAGATAGTGAGTGCCGGTTTTGCCCGCACCTTTCAGAACATCCGCCTCTTTGCCAACATGACAGCGCTGGAAAATGTGATGGTGGGGCGTCACATACGCAGCCGTGCAGGCATTGTGGGTGCAATTTTGCGTGATCGCCGGACACGGGAAGAGGAGGCCGCAATCAGCGAACGCTCCATGGCATTGCTGCGTTACGTGGGCATTGCCGCCGTGGCACAACGGTTGGCCTGTGAACTCTCTTATGGTGACCAGCGACGGCTTGAAATCGCCCGCGCCCTGGCCACAGATCCGCAACTGCTAGCGCTGGATGAACCTGCTGCAGGTATGAATCCCAGTGAGCGTATTGAACTAGTGCGGCTGTTACAGACCATTCGTAGTGATGGAGTGACACTGCTGTTGATTGAGCACGATGTCAAACTGGTGATGGGGTTGTGTGACCGTGTGGCCGTGCTCGACTATGGGGTCAAGATTGCCGATGGCACGCCCGCTGAAGTGCAGCGTGATGAACGGGTGATCGAGGCTTATCTGGGGGCACCGGCATGACAACGTTGCTTCAGACCCGGCAGTTAGCGGTCTCCTATGGTGGCATTAAAGCAGTTAAAGGGATTGATCTTGAGGTTAAGCAGGGGGAGCTGGTCTGCCTGATCGGCGCAAACGGGGCAGGCAAGAGCACGACCCTGAATGCGCTGTGTGGTGCGCTGCCTTTAACGAGTGGTGAGATCCTCTACCAAGGGGTATCGACTGCGGCAATGCCATCCCACCAACTGGTACGCAAAGGCATGGCACTGGTACCAGAGGGACGCGGAATTTTTGGCCGGCTCTCGGTTGAAGAGAATCTATTGATGGGCGCATACATTCGCAAGGACCACAGCGTAATTAAACAGGACATGTTACATATCTACGAACTGTTTCCGAGATTGCTGGAGCGCCGTAGCCAAAAGGCTGGCACCCTTTCAGGGGGTGAGCAGCAGATGTTGGCGTTGGGACGGGCGATGATGAGTCGACCACAGCTGCTATTACTTGATGAGCCAAGCATGGGATTGGCACCACTGATGGTGCAGAAGATATTTCAGACCATTCGCCAGATCGCCGCTGAAGGTGTGACGTTGCTACTGGTGGAGCAGAATGCACGTCTGGCGCTGGAGGTAAGCCAGCGTGGTTATGTGATGGAAAATGGCTTGATCACACTGGCCGATTCAGCCGCTAACCTACTGCATAATCCACAGGTTCAGCAGGCGTATTTGGGGCAGTAGTGGGTTGTTGTGGACATGTTAAGCTGTCAATAAATTTCATTCTCTTGATTTCATGAGGAGCAACAATGAGAACTGTTAATAAAAATGAAATAGGTCAAAGGTTGGTCTCCTTGTTAGATGAGGAGCATCCAGTTGATGAGGATATTGGGATTGTGGATGACAATGGGGAAATTTCCGGAGTGGTTGTCACTCAAGCAGCGTATGCATTTTTTTTGAGAAAAGTCGAAGAAGAGGAAGACAGAATTGATGGTGAAACTATCGAGAAGTTTCATAGTTCAGGAGAGAAAGACAAATGAAAAATGATTTAATGGAGGACTTCAAAGATTCTCAAGAGATAAGAAAGCAAAAAGAAGAGCAGAAAACGTTAAAGGAAGATATGACTGCTTGGGAGTTTGGAAAGGGACTGAAGAAAAAAGAGGAAAACAAAAAGTGACTTACGAGGTTAGGTTTAGCAAAAAGGCAGAAAAATCTTATAAAAAACTACCAGGCGAGATTAGGTTCCGAATAGATCAAAAAATAAATTACCTAAAATATACGCCTAGAGGCCCAGATACTAAAAAGCTCGTTGGTCATGAGAATGCGTATCGTACAAGAGTTGGAAGTTACAGGATTGTATACGAAATAGAGGACAACATGCTTCTGGTTTGGATATTAGATGTGGGGCCTAGAGGAGATATATATCAATAATAAATCATGACAGGAGCGTTTGATGCGGAAATGTTTTCGCGGTGTTTCTTTTGTGCTTAAGGAGTGCAAAAGAAACACCACCTTTGAATTTCCCTGATACCGTGAGCCGCACTTTGATTAATAAAGCCGCCATTTTATGTCAACGCATATTGCTTGTATGGGGGCTGCTTTGTGCTACATCCACCAGTCAGGCGCAAGATCAGGTGGACGACTGTTTGCCAGTGAGTGAGTTGCAGCAGTCACTGACAGAGCGGTTGAGTCAGTTAACCGATACCCGTGACCGTTTGGTGGCCTTTATCTCGGGCAGCCAGCTTGCTGACATACCCCCATCCTCGCTGTTTGTTGTGGATATGAACAACGAGGCGGCGGTGGCGTTGCGGGTGGCGGCATTAACAGCGCGTCGTGAAAAACCGTTGGCGCTGGGTGAACGTGATGACCCGTTACTCCGGTGTGCAGCGGTTGAAGAGGGGGTGAGTCAGACGCTTCAAGATGTGGTTGATGTAGAGACGAAGGTGAATGAACTGCGGCTACAGTTTTTAAAACTGCCCAGTGAACAGCGCAATGCCTTGGTTAGCGCGCAACGCTCATTTGTTGAGCAGAGTGAATCGGCAAAGGTACTTGAGCAGGAACACCTTCAGGCAAAAGAGCTGAAGCAGCAGGCGCAGCAGTCTGTAGCGGTGGCGGAGGAGATGGCAAAACGTGCGGTCACCTCCACCATGCGTGAGCTGGCATCACAACGTGCGTTGCTGGAGAAGACCCGGGAGGAGCTGGCGGTCACCCATATTCGCCTGACACAAGAGCTGCAACTGCGAACAGAGTATTACCAGCAGACCGCTGAACAGTTATCCGCGCTGGCTGGCCTGTTTATTCAAGGTGAAGTGACCGTGCCTGTTTGGGATGAGTACAGTAGGCTGATACCCATTTGGCGGCAGTTGGTCGATCGTGTGTTTGAACGCATTGCCGACCCTGCCAGCTACGAGCCGTTGCCACCATTACCACTGTTGCCAAAGGCGTTGTTAGCCCGGCTTGGTGATGATACACAGGCGGAGCAGTACACCATGGCCTACGCTGAAGTCGAGGTGCAATATCGTAAACTGTCAGAGTTGCGTGGTAGTCGTTTTGCCTCTGAGCGGGACAACCTTTATCGTCTGCTGATTCAGGCGAGCCGGCTTCGCTCACAGCTGTTGCAGATGAATGTTGAACAGGGGGATGGTCGTATTGTTGAGTTTTCTGAGCGGTACTTCAGTGATGTTGGGCGTGAGATTCGTGTAGTTCCATACCATCTTCTGGCGCTGTTTTATACCAAGGCGCTGGAATTCCGGCAGCAATCGATAGCCAGTATTGACGGCTGGCTGTATATCGCCAAACAGTTGGCAATGTTGATCTTTGCACTGGCATTCCCGTTTATCATTTACTACTTTTTACGCCGCTTTAGTGAGTATCTGAGTCGTTTGCGGCGCGCCCTGGTGCGTGGTGAAATTCGTTCTAAATACGCTCAGTTTCAGGCTGTCTGGATTCACCGGCTTAACCCCTATATACCCTGGGTGGTGATGTTGCTGGGGTTACGGGTGCTGAGTGAAATGGTGGCAGATAGTGCGTTTGCTGAGCTGGGCGTGGTCTTGCCTTATGTTGCGTATTATCTTTGGTACCGTGTTTTTCTATTATTACTCTCCACGTTGGTGGCCATGGTTGCCCACAGCGGTGCAGTGGAGGTCGGGCGGCTTGAGAAAGAGCGTATTGCCAAGGTGGCTCGCCAGATTGGGATCTTCTTTGTGACAGCGCTGGCCATTCTGCACGCCACTGAAGATGTGGTGGGCAAAGCGCTGGTCTATCGTATTGTCTCTGACGTCATCTTCTACGTAGGCACTATGGTCTGTGTATATGGCGCATGGCAGTGGCGAGCGGAGATTGCGGTTGCCGGTGAAAAAGTGCTGCCGAAATTTCTGGCAGAGCGTATGCCGCTATTGCAACAGGGGTGGCGTGCGTGGATATTCTCGTTACCTATGTTGTTGATGGTTGTGTTTGCACGGATGGTTGAGTATCTGCTGGACTGGATGGGTGAATTTGATTTTTTCAAACGCATTGGCGCGGAGCTTTTTAGACGTCGTATTGAAGGGAGTAGTGATACGGAGGTTGATGCTCCTCTTTCAACAGTTCTGCCTGAAGAGTATCTGAGCTGGTTTGAGCTTGAGGCACTGGCGCAGCCAGAGGTTTTTATCATGCCAGATAATAATGTGGTGGATGAGGTTGAAAAAATAGTGAACGCCTGGAGTCAGGAGCAGGCAGGAGAGCACTCTCTGGTGCTATATGGCGACAAAGGGGGAGGTAAAACCACCTTACTACAGATTATTAAAAACAGAGTGGCCACGGTTGATGTACGTTTGATAGTGGTGCCACCTAAACTCTGTACTCGTGCAGCAGTGATGCAATTTTTTGGTGCTGAGCTGGGTGTTGATCTGAGTGACAATGTGGATGTGTTAATCAAGGCCTCTGCCAATATGCCCAAAACTATGATTATGGTGGATGAGGCGCACAATCTGTTTCTGGCAAAGCTGGGGGGGTTTGAAGGGTATCGTGCCTTTGTTGATTTGGTAAATCTGCCCACTGAAAATCTATTTTGGTGTGCGGCCTTTAATCGTCGTTCATGGCGCTACCTGGAAGGGGTGTTTGGGCGCAGTCAGCAGTTTCGCAAGGTGATTCAGGTGCCACCGTTTAGTGATGAGGATATTCAAAAGATGATTACTATCCGGCACAAGCAGACCTCATACCGGCTGGTCTATGATGAGATTATTCGTGCCACACAGAGTGATGATGATCATATCGGTGTTACAGCAGTAGAGACGCAGTTCTTCCGCCTGCTCTGGGGACAGTCAAATGGTAACCCACGCGCCGCCATGGCGCTCTGGCTGGCCTCGCTGAAGCCGTTGCCACACAAAAAACTTCGTGTGGGGGTGCCGCGGTATAAACCCGTGAAAGGGCTGGAGAGTGCCGGTGATGATGCCTGGTTTGTCTACGCTGAGATTATGCGGCATGAAAACATATCAGTCAGTGAGGTGATGCAGACCACCAACCTTTCCGAAGGGGTGGTGCGTGGCGCGATTAAGATTGGTCTGGAGGCGCGAGCGTTGGCAGAAAATGCCAATGGCCGTTTCCATGTCACACCCAATGCCCAGTCGTATCTCAATCAACTTCTTGCCAGAAAGAACTTTATCTATGGATAGCACCGGGATGGATAACCTGCTGCAAATATCCGGCGTCTTCAGTATGGATAATGTCCTGCTGTTATTGTTGTCGCTGATAGGCTTGGTATTGTTCGTGAAGGCCCTCGAAAAACTGGGTGAGATGATCTACAGCAAACTGCCTTCCCGGCGCATGTTGATATCTCAGGTTGTTACGGTCTCTGCCTTTATGATCTATGTGTTTGGGAGTAGCTATCTGGTGTACGTTATTCTGCGGCCGCCAAAAGAGTTGATGATTGCGATTACCGGTAGTGCCGCTGTGGCGATAGGGCTCTCGCTGAAAGATCTGGTGGCATCGGTGATTGCTGGGTTTATTCTGCTGTTTGATAGACCGTTCCAGGTTGGGGATCGCGTTACGTTTGGTGATACCTATGGTGAGATCACCAGTATTGGCCTGCGGGCGGTACGGCTTGTCACGTTGGATGATAATGTGATCACCATCCCCAATAACCGCTTTATGACCGATGTGGTTGCATCCGGCAATGCCGGGGCGTTGGAGATGATGTTGGTTTTTGATTTTCATGTAGCACTTGATGCAGATCTCAATGTGGCACGTGATCTGTTGTATGAGATTGTAGTCACCAGCCGTTATGTCTATTTAAATCGGCCTGTCACCATTGTTGTTGCAGAGGTGGCAGTGGCAGAGGTTTTGGCAATGCAACTGCGCGCCAAGGCGTATGTGATTGATGTCCGATTTGAGAAGGCGTTCCAAACGGACGTTTATATGCGTTGTACAGAAGCGTTCCGTGAGTGGTCGATAAAACGCCCTGTCTTTAAGTGAGGGACTTGACGGTCCCTCTTAAAATGCCTGCCAATAATAGCCTTCTTTGTGGCTGTTAATGAAAACCTGTAGCGCCGCCGTTATCCTAGGGAAGATACTTAGATGAAAAACAGCCTGAAGGTGTGTTGCCTGTTTTTGATTAGGTAATGGGTTGTGGTTTGGTTTATACAGCGAGGTGCAAACAGTATGCAGCTCCATATTATATTAGGCTGGTAGGGCGCTGCTATGATGCGTAGGTTGCGCGAGGGAACGGAGTTTGCCATGAAAGGCGACTTTGGTCGGGCCATCGTCCTTTATCGAGAGGCGATTGCCATCGATGCCTCTTTCCCACTCGGCTATTACAATCTGGCCAATATTCAGAAAAAAACCGGCCAAATTGATGAGGCTATTAATAATCTTAAAAAAGCGGTTGAGCTCAAGCCCGATTGGGAACAGGCGCTTAACAATCTGGCGGGGACTCTGCTATATGCAGGGTATAACGATGAGGCAGTGCTCTATTACCAGAGGATGGTCGAGCTTCACCCCGACGTTGCGGAGAGCAAATTTAAACTGGCGGCTGCTTATGCAGCGGCTGAACGTTTTGATGAGGCGATAACCCTGTATCAGTCGATGCTGCAGAATTCACCTGCGGATACGCAGCTATTGGAGCTATTAGGTAAGCTGTTATATAGCGCCCATCGATATCAAGAGCTGTTGGGCTATTGCGCCCATGTTAAACAATACTTCCCAAACAGTCCCAAGCCGTATGCTACTGAAGCAATGGCATACGCCCGTATGGGGGAGTGGCAGACTGCTCAGAAGATACTGGATGCGCTTCTGGCGAAACATGCCCCTACCTACCATATGGTGACGGCATACGCATTGATTGCCCGCCCTGCCGGTGCTAATAACAAGGTGATTAAGTTAACCCGGAAATTATTGCAGACACAGGCGAAACTGCTCACGGCGGATGAGTTGGCCGAACTCCATTTTAATCTTGGCCGTTTATATGATCATGAGTCAGATTTTGACAATGCGTTTACCCATTTTCAGAAGGCGAACAGTTATAAGTTTCAAG
>JAKFXL010000012.1 GCA_021731365.1 Gammaproteobacteria bacterium
CTCCAGCCCCACCTTTGCTTTGAACTCGGGTGTGTGGACCTTCCGCTTCTTTGCTTCACTCATCGCTTCTCGTTCCTTATGACAGCGAACAGCTTAAACTACTGTCTTGAAATCGGGGGCCACTTTATATTTATGTTGGTGACAATAGCTCGGCATCTATTTTAAGTAATTATATTGCTAATAACCGTGCCAGTTATGGTGGTGGAATTCATTATGGGTCTTATTCGACAGTTACCATTTCAGGTAATACAATTGATGCAAATGTTGCTTCGAAGTGTGGTGGTGGTATTCATCTTCCCTCGTATGCGGCTGAGACGATAAGGTCGAATACGTTAATGCGTAATTCGGCAGAAACTGGTGGTGGGCTTTGTATAAACTCATATGCCGCTCCTGTACTCACCAATCTATTAATTGTGAGGAATTCGGCTAAGCTTGGCGGCGGCGGTATTTACGGGGCGAGCTATAATTACGCACAACTTATAAATTCTACAGTGACTGGAAATAGCGTTGTCAATCCTGCACATGGTGCGGGTATATTTCCTGAGGGGTATTCGTCGTTGGCAATCTTGAACTCCATTGTTTGGGGTAATAATGGTGTTGACATTTACCCAAGCTGGGGATACAGCGTTACTTCCAGTATTGTAGGTGCTCCGGAAGCTGGGGGTAATATTGTTGCCGACCCTCAGTTTGTAAACCCAGTCTCATGGAATTATCGCGTCAAATTGGGTTCGCCGGCGATTGACACCGGACGCAGTACTGCCAGTAGTGGGGTGGCAAATGCAATTGATGGTACGCCAAGGCCGCAGGATGGTGATGGGCTGGGTAAAGGCAGTACTGGTGATGGCTCTGATTATGATATTGGTGTTTATGAGTTTCGTCGTTAATACAAGGTATCCCCAAAATTGGTTCTAAACGTGGCAGAGGGAGGGTATTGTATCGGCTATGAAACGATGGTTAAAAAGAAGATCGTGCCGCTACCTCGTGACCAATTGATGGCGTCCATGCCATCAATTGACTCGCTTACGCGACAGCTAATTCCTTTTGCCCCGACCGTCCTGCGTCCGCTGCGTTTTCGCACAACCTTGTTCACTCTCGTTCTCTCGTTACGCTCAACACAGCTACCACAATGACTCTACGGCCACTAAAGCCGCTCCTGCATTTCTCCGTCGTTCGCTAGCGCTCTCAACTACGAAAGGGCAGACGGCGTGGCCTATCGGGGACTAGCGGCCTTCGTTTCGCTCTCCATGGCCGCCAGAGGTTGATCATTACCTGACTTGTCGAACTATAGAATCCCAAGGTGCGCGGGCTTATTCGGAGTTTTTCTAGATTCGATGTGGATCGAGCTGCACATTGATCACCTGCTTTCCCAGTACCTCAACATTGCCACGATAGCGGATATCACCCGTGGTAGAAAATTCAAAACTGAAGTTGCGCCATCCGCGCATGATGCCGTGACGGTCACGTTTGAGTCTGGCCCGGCGCAGGACGATGCTCTCATCCAGTAGCTGTACCCCCATTTCGTCACAGTGGCGTTGGGCGGCACGTAATGCCAGCGGTTTGACCCCCAGGGTATTCCACCAGAAGCCAAGGGCCGCCGCCAAGAGGCCGAGCAGCAGTATATTAAGCAGGCTGGGCTGCATTAAAACTGGCCTGTGCTTAATAACACCAGTGTGCAGGCGTGTTCGTATTTGATGCCAGCCTGGCGCAGCTGTTCTTCCAGCGTCGGGTTGTCGGTATCGGGGTTGAAGATAACCCGCTTGGGGTGGAGGTTGATAATAGCGTCAGCCGCAGCGCTGGAAATATCGGCTGCGACATAGAGTGTGAGGGTATCAATAGTCCCCTGAATATCACTCAGCGCATGTATCACGGTTAATCCTGCAACGGTGTCCAGGGTTGGGTGCACCGATACTACCTCGTGGCCATGTTGCAGCAACATCTTTATCGCTTTGTTGGAGTAACGTTCCGGCTTTTGGCTGGCACCGAGCACCACAACACGCTCTTTTTTACTCTCCATCTGGATTACCTTTGGTTGGTTAAGGGGTATTTTGTCTGTTAGTGATGGGGCCTTTATCTGGTTATTAAACCAGATTGCTGTTTGGGGTGGGATAACATTTCCTGTCATCAGGGGAATGTCGGTGATGGGGCGGCGCTTTGTGGGGGGTGGGGCGCGGTGTTATTATCGGCCCCCAATCATAGTGATAGTGCCCATGGGGGTCTGTTTTGCAGCACAAAACCGCTGTTTCTGAGGTGTTGGTACCGTGCCGCTCGACAGCCAGTGGTGGTATTAGCCCGCAGCAGCTGAATGATCTGTTGCGCGGTGTCTCCCGCAGCTTTTATTTAACGCTCCGTATATTGCCTGCCGCCATTCGTCAGCCGATTGGGTTGGCCTATCTGTTAGCACGGGCGGCGGATACCCTGGCCGATAGCACGGTTCTGCCTGTGCCGCAGCGGCTGTTGGGATTGCAAAAACTACAGCAGCAGTTGGCGGGCAGTGCCGATTTTTCAGTGTTGGCAGAGATCGAGTTGCAGCTATCGGGACCACTGGAGAATCCCCATGAGGCGCAGCTGCTGCAGCAGTTGCCGCAGCTCTTTGTATTACTGGGACAGCAGCCGGCGGCAGACAGGGCGCTGATCCAACAGGTGGTGGGTAGACTGACTGATGGCATGATCTATGACTTGACCACGTTCCCGATGGAAGAGAGTGGCGAGGTTGCTGCACTGGCAGAGTGGGACGCCCTTGACCACTACACCTATATGGTGGCGGGCTGTGTGGGTGAGTTCTGGACCGCTATGAGCATGGACCATCTGCCAGCGCTGCGCCACTGGCATCGCCAGCACTATTCACAGCTGGGTATCCGTTTTGGTAAGGGGTTGCAGCTCACCAATATTTTGCGTGATCTGCCACGGGACCTGCGTTTAGGGCGCTGTTATCTACCCGCCTCATGGTTGCAGCAGCACGGCTTAAATCTGCCAATGTTGCTGGAGAGCCGCAATAGCCGGGTGGCAAAGCCGCTGCTAAACGCGGGTATAACCCAGGCGTTAGCGCATTTTGCCGCGGCGGAGCAGTACATTATCGCTATACCACGCCGCTGTATCCGGCTGCGGCTGGCGGCACTCTGGCCGCTGCTGATTGGTTTGGCAACGCTGGAGCGGCTGTCTGCCAGTAGTGATGCGTGGCTGGATGTGGCCCACGTGGCGAAGGTGAAACGTCAATGGGTCTACCGGATGTTGCTGCTGTCGCTCTGCTGCGTCGCCTCTAACCGATTGATACAACGCTGGTTAAAACAGTGGGTGGAGAAAATAGAGGGGTGAGCTGATCTGTTGGCGGGCCATGCCCGGTTATCAACATTTCCTGTGGATAACTATGTGAATGAGTTGGGAGCAGTGGTTGGCAGCCCTGTTGTAGCAAGTGATTAAAGAGGTTGCTGTTTTTTTGCCCACCCCTGATCCTTTTTTAAAAATCAATGGGTTACAGCTGGCTTTCAGGTGCAATCAACAGTGGTGGTGGATTGGCAGGGCGGTTTTTAAAACCACCGTTGCTGTTTATATGGGTAAAATGCGGGCCTTGGGACACATGGTTGGCTGATGGCTGAGAGAGGGTACTTTGTTGGGTAAGATTATCGGTGCAGTGATTGGTTATATGAGTGGCGGATTTACCGGTCTGTTGATTGGCCTGTTTTTGGGGCACCAGTTTGATCGTCATCTGCCGTTCTGGGCGGTTAAGATTTTAAATAAGGTGTTGGCCAAACACCATCTTGAGGTGCAGCGCGCCTTTTTTGAGGCGACCTTTTCGGTGATGGGCCACCTTGCCAAGGCGGACGGCCAGGTCTCCGAGCAGGAGATCTATCTGGCTCGCCAGGTGATGGCGCGGATGCAGCTCAGCGAACAGGCGCAGCTGGAGGCTATCGAACTGTTTGGCCGTGGCAAGGCCCCCGATTTTGATCTTGAGGCGGTGTTGCAGCGCCTGCATCGCGCCGCCATGCGTCGCCGTGAACTGATCCAGGTCTTTCTGGAGATTCAGGTGAGTGCCGGTTACGCCGATGGTGAGCTTCAACCTGCCGAGCGTGAACTGCTGCTGAAGATATTTACGACACTGGGCTTTGGTGCTGCCGAGTTTGAGCGGATTGATGCTGCCATCCGTGCAGAGCTTCATAACCGTCAGGCGGGTGGAGGTGTGGCGGGGCGTACCCGTGGTATGTCGACAGAAGATGCCTATGCAATCCTGGGGGTTGCCGAGGGTGCGACGGATGCGGAGGTGAAAAAAGCCTATCGCCGCCTCACCAGCCAACACCACCCGGATAAACTGGCCGCCAGTGGCTTGCCACCGGAGATGATGAAGATGGCGACCGAGAAGACCCACGAAATACGTACCGCCTACGAGCGGCTGCGTGAAACCCGTGGTTTTAAATAGTCTGTTTTTTTAGTTGAGGCCTAGTTGATGAGACAACCGTCCCGCCGTTTGCAGCGCTGGCACAAGGCCGCATTGATAATCGCGGGGCTTTTTCTGGCCTATGTGGCGTTTGGTTTTCTGCTGCTGCCACGGCTGATCCACACCACCTTGACCGATACGCTGGCGCAGATAACGCACCGTCCGGTGCAGTTGGCGGAGTTGAAGATTGATCCGTTGGCGTTATCGGTCACGCTACGTGGACTCGATATTGGTACCACAGATGCGCCGTTGGCCAGGTTTGATGAGATCTATGTCAATCTATCCAGTCGTTCACTCTGGCAAGGGGCGTATCTCTTCAGCCACATCCGCCTCCAGGCGCCACAATTGGTTGTTGCCATTGATCGGGAGGGGAACTTCAATTTTCAGGAGATGATCGCCGCTGATAGTGGTGAGCCGGCGGGCGATGGCCCCGTTGTGGTTGTGCAAACCCTTGAGGTGGTGCGTGCAACCATCGACTTTAACGATGAGTCACGTCCTGAACCGTTTCACATCAATATCGCCACACTCGACTTTATGTTGCACGACTTCACCACCCGCCGCGATGTTGCCGGAAACTATAACCTTCATGTAGCCACCGATCAGGGTGAGCGCCTCGACTGGCAAGGCACGTTACAGGCGTCACCGTTCCGCTCAGAAGGCACGTTGCAACTGAGTGCCATCCGTGCCGAGACACTCTGGAGTTGGGCCGGTGCAGGGTATTCGTTTGATATTCAACAGGGGCTGCTTGATCTTAATGCACGTTATACAGTTGACCTCAGTGGTGCGGATGCAGCATTTCGGCTGAGTGATCTCAACCTGGCGCTACAGAACTTGCACCTGTTGCGTCCGGGTGCTGCGGAACCGGTGATGGTACTGCCACAACTGGATGTTGCCGGGTTAAGTCTCGATCTGGCCCACCGCACGGTAACCATTGCTGAACTCACCTTGAAGGAGATGCAGCTGAATGCAGTGCGGCAAACAGATGGGCAGATAGATCTGCGGGCGCTGTTGACAAAGGTGCCCGAAACAGAAGAGCCAGAGAGTGCGCCGTGGCAGGTCAAACTCGGCCATGTGGAGTTACAGCACGCGCTGTTTAATGTGGATGACCGTACCACTCAACCGGCGGCGCACTGGCAGATGAGCCCCTTTAATCTGGCGTTGCGTAATATCGAACTGGGCACGGATAAGGGGATAGATCTACAGCTTGATAGTGGTATCAATGGTGATGGCCAGATAACGTTGCAGGGCACGCTGGTATTGGAGCCGCTGAGTGCTGATCTGAATATGAAACTGGTCGGGCTTGACCTGACCGCCGCGCAACCTTACGTGCAACAGTCGGCACAGCTGCAGCTGCATCGTGGATTGCTCGATATTGATGGCGTGCTGTTGTACGAATCCGGCACGGCTGAGTCCGCCACCCGTTTTGCCGGTGATGTGGTGGTAAGGCAATTACAGGCGGTTGATGCCCAGCGTAGTGAAGAGTTTTTGCGCTGGCAGCAGCTCAGTGCCAAGGCGCTGCAGTATGATAGCCAACGTGCGCGGTTGGCGATTGCAGAGTTGCTGCTGACCGACCCTTATCTGCGTTTTATTATTACCCCTGATACCAGTTCTAATTTTAGCCAGATCATGGCGGATCCAACCCAATCTGTTACGACGGTTACGGCCCCAGCCGCTGAGGCAAAATCAAAACCAGATACACTGATTACAGTCGGGCGTGTCCGGGTGAACAATGGCACGCTCAACTTCAGTGATCAATCGATCAAGCCCGGTTTTAGCACCAGCATTCAGCAGCTTAACGGCACCATCAGTGGCCTCTCATCAAAAGAGCTGGAGCGTGCGGATGTTGACCTTAAGGGCAAGATTGATCGTTACGCCCCGGCCACCATTACTGGCAAGGTGAATCCACTCAGTGATGATGCCTATACCGATCTGAAGTTTGATTTCCGCGGGATCGATATGTCCTCCTTCTCCTCCTACTCCGGTAAGTTTGCTGGATATAAAATTGATAAAGGTAAGCTCAATGTTGAGTTGAAATACCTGTTATCTAAAAAAGAGTTGAAGGGGGAGAACAAGATTGTGATTGATCAGCTGCAGCTGGGTGATGTGGTGGATAGCCCCGATGCGACAGGAATGCCGATTCGTCTGGCGGTGGCCATTCTTAAAGACGCCAATGGTGTGATCGACCTCGACCTGCCGATCAGCGGTCGCATAGATGATCCCGAATTTCATTATGGGCAGATTGTCTGGGCAGCGCTTAAAAATGTGATTGTTAAAGTTGCCACGGCCCCTTTTAAGGCGCTGGCGTCGCTGATGGGCGGGAGTGGTGAGAGTGCCAATCAGGTCAGCTTTGTGGCCGGCAGCACAACATTGAGCGCTGCAGAGCTGGATAAACTTGGCAAGTTGGCACAAGCGTTATCACAACGTCCGGCCTTGATGCTGGAGATTCGCGGCAGCGCCAATGGTGCAGATGCTGAGGCGATGAGAGTGGCGGCACTGGAACAGCAGTTGGCGGTACAGCCAGGTGAGTCGCGCCAGCAGAAGATCAACGCCCTCTATCTTAAGTTGCATGGCAAACCGGCGGCGACGTTGCTGCCGCCAGTGGCGGAAGGGGAGCTGCGTAAACCTGAGGAGCGTGCGCGCCAGGCGGCTACGGCTGCAGAAGCAGCACTGTTGACGTCAATGCCGGTTAACGACGATACGTTGCGCGGATTAGCACAGGCACGTGCCCAAGCCATTATCGCCGCCCTGAACGAAGGGGCCGATACTGTTGCGCCAGAGCGTATATTTGTATTGGAGGCGAATATTCATGCCGAGCCAGGTGACGGCGTGATTGTGCCACTGTCGCTTCAGGCGCGTTAGGTGTCTGGTAGACCCACAAATTAGGTATGGCTGAATAGAGTAAAACCGTGTTTGTGTTATGGGACAGGTGCGGGGGCAATGTCGATGCTGGAGAGTGGCAGGTCAATATAGAAATTGCTGCCACCCTCTGTGGTGGTGAATCCTACCTGACCGCCAAACCGTTCAACAATGGTTTTAACGATGGATAGCCCCAACCCTGTGCCCCCTTTCTGGCGGGCGTCCGATGAGTCGGCCTGGGCAAACTTCTGAAAGATGCGGTCATGAAACTCTTTTGGTACACCTGGCCCCTGATCCTGCACGGAGATGCGTAGGTAGTCCCCGGTTTGCAGGCAGCAGAGTGTGATTACACCACCTCTGGGGGAGAATTTAATGGCGTTTGAGATCAGGTTTGTGATCACTTGCTGAAATCTGTCGGCATCTACACGAACGTGTGTATAGGGACATCTGTTGACGACAAGTTTGACATTGGATTCTGTCGCAACAGTGGCGTTATGTTCAACCGCCTGTTGTATCAGCGGGGCTATCAAATGGTTTCGAAAGTCAAACTTCATCTGGCCAGACTCTATCTTTTCTATGTCAAGAATGTCGTTGATCAGTCTGGTGAGTCTGTCACAGTTACGTCCGGCGGTGCTGAGCAGGTCATGTGTTTTTGCGTTGATATCACCCACCACCCCGCCAGTGACCAGCCCCAGTGCGCCACGAATGGCGGTGAGCGGGGTACGCAGTTCGTGGCTGACGGTGGAGATGAACTCATTTTTCATGCGGTCAACACGTTTACGTTCGGTAATGTCGCGCACAATGGTGGTGATATAACGCTGTTCTCCTGCACGCCAACCGGCCACTGATAACTCTAATGGGACGGTTGAGCCATCTTTGCGCAGGCTCTCTATCTGTATGGGATCGGTATTGCCATCAATGGCCGCTTTTTTGAGTGCTGTATTGACACACTCATTGGCGGCATCCCGGTTAAACAGCTGTTCGACTGTTTTTCCCAGCAGCTCCTTTTCGCGGTAGCCCAGAATATCCTCGGCGGCGCGGTTGCAGTAACTGATTGCCCCTGTGGCGCTGCTGGTGATGATGCCATCATTGGCTGTATCGGTGATGGTTTTAAAGTGTAGTTCACGTTCCAATAACAGCTCCATACGTTTGTCGGCCAGCTGGTTGGCACGATGGCGCATGTTTGAGAGGGAGATGATGATGTAAAAGAGCAACAGATCGATGGCAACACCGCCAATGGCGATAATGAGCGGTTGGTTGGTGGTGGTGATCTGTTCTAGTTCGGGTGTCGATGTGTAGACAATGGTCCATACGTGGTTAGCGATGGTAAAGGTATGGTGACGTTGAAGGTGATGTGCCTGGGGATGAGGATGGGTATGTTTGTCGTCGTTAACGGCGGCACTGTCATACAGCAATGTATCCGGATTTTGAGCGCTGCCATCATAGATTTCAAAGCTTAGCTCTGGCGAGCCAAGCCCGAGAATGCCGTGCATCAGGTCACCGATACGGAAAGGGCTGTAGACAAAACCACGTAACGCTTCGCGGCGCGCCTCTACCTGTGTGACAGGTTTGTGATAGAGGGGCAGATACATCAAAAAACCGGCTTGAACATCAGTTGCGGTCTCTTGCAGGAGTTTAACTTTGCCGGAGATGGAGGCTTCGCCGCTGTCGCGAGCAAGTTCCATGGCGGAACGGCGGGTCGGTTCTGAGTACATGTCATAACCAAAGGCGCGCTGATTGCGTGTATCAAAGGGCTCAAGGTAGATGATGCTGGTGTAGTGATCACGCTCTCCGGGGGGGGTGATGGTGAAATCAGGAAAACCTTCGCTGCGAATCTCCTGTTCCACTAGATCTTTATCCTGGGGGGCGATCCACTGGGCATAACCGATACCTTGGATGCCGGGGTAGTTTTCATCCAGCATTAATGTGTTGATATAGGTGCGCCACATAGCACGGTCGACATTTTGTGTTGCGTCAAATAGCGCCAGCCCACCACGCAGGACTTGCTGGTAGTCAATCATCCTCTTTTCAATCGCCAGCTGGGCTTCGTCTGCCTGAAACTTGAAGCGTTCTAAGGTGCGCTGTTCCGCTGTATCGCTAGATATTTTCCAGGCAATCAATGTAATGGTGAGGGATATTAGTAGAACCACCCAGGCAGTGAAACGGTTATGCAGTATGTCCGCCAGGTGGGGGCGGGGTGGATGGGGGGTGAATGTTTGCTCTTGCTGCATTGCCAATGGCCAGCCTTACTATATGGAGTAGGGGATGTTTCCACTGGAGCGGCCTTAGGCTGAAAATGTTTAGCCTTTCGGAGTGGAGACCGTGAGAGCGGGGGGATCCCCCCGCACCACGGTTGGTGGGACGAGGGGGCGAGACTGTTATGCCTTTAGCGGGTAGAGGAGAGAGATCATAGTGATGGTGGCGATGCCGATGATGATGTTCATCGGGATGCCCACCTTAAGGAAGTCGCTGAATCGATAGCCACCCGGTCCTTGGACCATTAAATTGGTCTGGTAACCAATCGGAGTAGCAAAGCTGGCGGATGCGGCCATCATGATGGCAAAAATAAAGGGTTCGGCATTGAGATGGGCCGTATTGGTCATATCAATCACGATAGGCAACATTAATACGGCGGCAGCGTTGTTGGAAATAATTTCAGTCAGAATCGAGATGGTTATATAGGTGAAGATTAAAATGAGGAGTGCATCACCACCACTGAGGTTGATGACCACGTCGGCGATGACCGTGGTGACCCCCGTGCTTTTTAGCGCAGCACCCAGGGCAAAGGAGGCGGCGATGGTGATGATGACACCAAGATCCAGGCTCTTTTGTGCCTGGTTGACGGAGCAGCACCCCGTAACAAGCATGGCTGCAGCGCCCATTAGCGCCGCGTTGAGCATGCTGGTCACCTCAAAACTGGCGAGCCCAATAATGCCAAAGAGAATGGCCCAGGCAGCATAGGCGTATTGATGGCGTGGTGGTTCGCTATCAAGATCGTTGATCACAAGAAAGTCTTTATTGTAGCGCTGGCGGCTGACAAAGTCGGGGCGAGCGTCCAATAGTAATGTATCGCCGGCCTGCAGTTGAATGCTGCCAAGATTGCCCGCTACCCGCTCACCATTACGGGCCACTGCCAGCACCACTGCACCATAACGACTGCGGAAATTTGATTCGCGAATGGTATCTCCAATGCAGTCGGAGTGGGGCGATATGGCCGCCTCAACGAGGCGACGTTCACTCTGTTTGCCGATTAATACAGAGTCGCCTTCGTGAGTGGAGGGGATCAGACCATTAATCCGTAATAGATCAGAAATGGCCTCTGTATCCCCCACAAATACCAGGCGGTCTCCGCCCATCAGGATTTCGTCGGGGGCAACCGCCGTCAGGATATGGGCCTCGCGCACGATTTCGACCAGATAGACCCGCTTTAGATTACGCAGACCCGCCTGCTGTACGGTTTTACCCACCAGTGGCCCGTTATTGGCAACCGCCACCTCCAGAGTGAATTCGCGCATCTTCTCAAGCAGCGGTTCATTACGGTAGTTGGGCAGGGCGCGGGGAAACCACCAAATCATGAAGGTGAGCCCTATCAAGGCGACAGGCAGCGCGATGGGGGTGATGGAAAACAGCGAAAAGCCGGGGTTGCCGGTAAGTGATTGATATTGGCCATTAACCACCAGATTAGTGCTGGTGCCAATCAGGGTCAGTGTGCCCCCCAGTATTGCGGCGTAACTGAGTGGGATCATCAACTTGGATGGGGCTATATCAATTTTCTTGGCTAATGAGTGTACCGCCGGAATCATGGTGGCAACCAATGGAGTATTGTTCAGGAAAGCGCTGAGTATGGTGACGGGAAAACAGATGCGGCTCTGTGCTTTCCGCACAGTCTTAGGGTGTCCCATAAGATGCTGAACCAACAGATCCACCCCGCCAGAGGCGTGAATCCCAGCGGCCACTATAAACATGGCGGCCACGGTAATTAACCCCTCATTACTAAATCCAGCCAGTGCATCTTTGGCGGTGATGATACCGCTGACACTGAGGATGGTAAGTGCCCCCATGAGGACAAGATGTGAACCAATTCGGGTAAATGCCAATGTGGCCAGTACCATTAACGTGAGCGCTAGTGCAAACCAACCCTGCCATTCCACGGATGAAACTCCTTATAAAATACATAACTACGGTGTTTTTGTTTGAGCTGCGGCTAGCATAATAGAATCGTTATGCGCTGGTAATTGTTTTTTCAGAAGCGTTATTGTTTTCAGGTATAAGGCTGGGCAAGGAGCCTATGCCACTACAATGTCTAAGAGAGGATGGGAAGTCTCCGGTTCTATGTGTTGCCTAATAGGGGTATAATGGCGGGGCAGTGAGTGGTTTTGAGCATCAACTCCATTTTTGCCCCTTTTTGTAGCGCACAAAACCATTACAGCGTGGATTGAAATGGCCTGACAAATTGTATCGTTGTTGGGGATGTGGCTATGTCAATTGTTTTTTAAAACATAAAATTTCATCTGGAGCAGACTATTGCAGCGTATTACATTGAAAGTAGGTAGTGGTGTATTAACTGAAAACAACGTTATCGCAAAACGGCGAATGCTTAATCTTGTGGCGTTTATTGTCAAGCTAACGCAGCGTTATGAGGTGATTCTGGTTACGTCTGGCGCAGTGGCGGCGGGTTCTACCGCGTTGAAACTGGACCGTAAAAAAGTGATCAGTAAAAAAGTGTTAGCGGCTGTGGGACAACCAATTTTGATGAGCAGCTATAAATCGATGTTTGATATGTATGATATTGATACCAGTCAGATATTGTTGACGGAGGAGGATTTTGACTCTGTCGCGCATATTGATATTGTGGGAAAAATTATTGATGCATTGATTGAAAACGATATTCTTCCAGTGGTGAATGAAAACGATATAACAACAATTTGTGATCAGGTATTTGGTGACAATGACCAGCTTGCCGCCCATGTGGCGCACTATACCAACTCCGATCTGCTGGTGATTCTCAGTGATATTGATGGCTACTATGATAAAAACCCTAGCCTACATAGTGATGCGCGGATCATCAGCCATATGACAGAAATCCCTCATGAAGCGTTAAGCGATATACATACGCCCAATAATGAATTTGCAACCGGTGGCATTGTGACCAAGTTGATGGCGGCTAAGTTTCTGATGGACAAGGGGCGAAAGATGTTCCTTTGTAATGGCTATGATCTCACGACGGCTGAGCAGTACCTGTTGGAGGGGGTGCAGCATAAAGGGACCCTGTTTGAGCCAGTGGTTGATTGATAGCCGACACTAGCTTATATCCTCATCGGGGCCGGTTCCCCTTGCATAATATGGGGAAAGTATGTGGGCATGTAATGGATTGCTGAACCGTGATGAACAGACCTGAATGAAACGATCAAAGCCAGAGATTATTCCCGGTGATAGACAGATGGCTAAAAGCTGGCTGATTGCCGTTGCGTTGTACCTGCTACTTCTGGTCTGGCTTGAGCCGTTGATCGACTTTATCCTGATGCAAATGCCGCTCTCTCCAACGGCAGAAGGCATTGCGGCACTGAACAGCCAGAAGCGTTACATGAGTAATGTGGTTTTTGGCATGGCGCGCAGTTTGCCCATCATGCTGTTTTTATGGTTGGGCTGGCAGATTGTGCGAGCCCAACGTCTACCACCTCGAGGAATGCGTCTACCAGTGGCAGTATTGCTGGTTGAGGGACGAAAAGCGGTAATGATTGGCATGGTGGTTATGGCGGTTGCTATTATGCTGCTCTCTCGTGAGTTGGTGATGTTGGTGAGCGCTTAAATACGCCCGATCTGTAGTAGTCACGACTTGATCGGGCAGTTACCTGCTTTTCGGAAATGGCTGTCACGTCAAACTCAATTCACGCATTTTTTTGCCAGATTTTTCTTGTTACCCTCGAATCTTGCTAAATGTGTTGCATTACCCGCCCTTCGATTGGCGCAGGGCGGGGGGTAGGTGGGTGATACCATTCCATTCATGACTCAATCTAAATCATTCCCCCCACGTTGGGAGCTGTTTTGTACGGTGGTCGACAATTATGGCGACATCGGCATTTGCTGGCGCATGGCACGGCAGCTGGTGTTGGAACATCAACTGCATGTGCGGCTTTGGGTGGATGATCTGGTAAGCTTTCAGCGTATCTGCCCGCAGATCAATCCAAAGCAGAGCAGGCAGTGGTGTCGTGGGGTTGAGGTGCGCCACTGGGCCACACCGTTTCCGGCTATGGCTTCGGCAGAGCTGGGAGATGTGGTGGTTGAGGCGCTGGGTTGTGTTTTGCCAGAAGGGACTTTAGCGGCAATGGTGGCTCGGGAGCACACACCAGTCTGGATTAATCTGGAGTATTTGAGTGCAGAGGCTTGGGTGAGCGGGTGTCACGGCATGGCTTCGCCCCATCCGCAGTGGCCGCTGACCAAGTACTTCTTTTTTCCTGGATTCAATCGAGGGACGGGGGGCGTGTTGCGAGAACACAATTTATTACAGCAGCGGCGCGCCTTTCAAGCTGACCCGGTCGCGCAGGGTCGCTTCTGGCGTTCGCTGGGGGTGCCCGTTGCCAATGTGCATGAGTTACGGTTGTCACTGTTTGGTTATGATACGCCGGAGGTGGCGGAACTGGTGCAGGTCTGGTCTGAGGGTTTGCGACCGGTGCGCTGCCTGGTACCCGAGGGGCGGTTGGCGCAGCAGTTATTGCTCTGTTTAGGAGTGGAGTCGGCCCAGGTGGGGGATAGTTTTACCTGGGGTAGTTTGACCGTACACCTGTTGCCGTTTCTGGAGCAGGATGGTTATGACCGCCTGCTATGGGCCTGTGACCTCAATTTTGTGCGTGGGGAAGACTCCTTTGTCCGTGCTCAGTGGGCAGGTAGGCCCTTGGTATGGCAGGCTTATCGCCAAGGAGAGGGGGTACATTTAATCAAGCTGGAAGCCTTTTTGCAGCGCTACTGTTCAGGTTTGCCAAAGATAGCAGCGGATGATGTGCGTGGTTTTTGGCAGGCATGGAATCGGGGAGAGGGAGTGGCGGAGTGGTGGCCGCCCTTTCTGACCCGGCGTGAGCAGTTGACCGAATATAGTGAAAAATGGGCTGATGAGCTGGGCGATTTGGGGGATACGGTGACAAATTTAGTGCTGCTTTGTGAAAAATATTTATAACCTTCCTCCCGCGAATTTTCCTGCCAGATTTTTACCGTCTTCCACTGTTACCATTGGCGTTCGGCTGAAGCACATCTGGTCCTGATGTGTCCGTTTGGCCACGGTTTTATGGTCAATCCGATAAAACCGCCAAACTGCGCAGAAAAAGAGGTTTTTTCCGACGCCACCTTTCGTGGATACCACACCGTATATTTTTGCCATGTTAATCACTTGCAGAGTTGACCCAAAGCCCATGCAGGGTGTGCGTTTTACTGTTGATTGGTCTGCCGTTTATCTCCCCCCTTACTCATCCGCCAACTATTTAACATAATATATATTATGCGACATGATGGGCTATAAACGCCGGAGAAGGCCCGCCGCTGGCGCTAAGCAGTTTTACAGGCTCCCGCCTATAGAATCTGGCCGCTGGCCAGCCAAGGGCATATATAGGGCTTGGGTTAATTGTCCTGGACAAGTACACCAGAAAGAAAAAAGCAGTTGTCCAGGAAGATGATTACGCCTTCGGCTTGCGCTTCAGTTTGAGAATAGAAACCAGCCACTCATCACGGGTCAACTCTCCCCGCTGCTTATCGAGCAGATCAACCAGGTGATAAGGCAAGTGAAATTCAACCGTCGTAGCACCAGCCCGCTGTTTCCGCTTGCGTTCTGCAGACGACATGGGGCCCATTTCAGATATAGCAGGACGCCCCCTCTTTTTAGGAAAAGCATCCTTAGTGCCTGGATCAAGTGGATCTTTAGCCATTGTTTCGCGCCCTGATTAATCGACGTAAATCACTACAAGCGGTACTATCAAACCTCTTTAAATCACCCGACGCCATCCGCAAGTACTTCTCGGCAACATCGTCAGAAACAGCTTGAGAGATCACATCGAGAGCAACAGCATTAAAAACTTGTTCAGCCCACAGTGGGCGCAAAGATGAATAACTCTGTTTTGACATTAAGTCATAAATTGATGGCATTTTTAACACTCCTATATTTATTTATGTGACAGTCACAATATAGAACAAAAATAAAGAGCCGTCAAGCTCTTTATGTGACAATCACAGAAATAGTCTTTCATCGTTATAAAACAATACCCCGCTGAAGCGGGGACCCCTTTTTATAACGGTGAAGCGATTATAGAAACCATAGGAGAATCACACGTTGCAACAGTTTTAAATGTTTCATACTGTATTATCCAAGCACAATCAGTTAAACGCTGAAGCTGATAACCGGCTTCAGTCAATTCACGGTCATACACAGAGAAAAGATAGCCGCCGTTACGAGAGAAACTAATCATCGTAGAGACACGATCAGGGGTAGAAATAACGCCAGAGATATGAAATGTGAAGCCTTCAAAGGGATGGTAAACAGAAGATTGGTCAGAGACAGCAGCAGGAGCAGAGACAGCAGCAGGAGCAGAGACAGGAGAAAGAGCAGGAACAGGAGCAGAGACAGCAGCAGAAGCAGAGACAGCGGCAGGAGCAGAGGCAGCAGCAGCAGAAGTAACCCCAGAAAACGGATTCAACATACCGTTAAACCCCATAACAACAACAATAAGAAGACATATTCCAGCGCCGATAAAAGACCAGTGTTTATAAAGCGGCCTAACCTCCCCCACCATTGCCTCATCCACCGAGCCAGAGCTGTGAGTATGAGATTTATAAAGAGTAAACTTAGTAAGATCATACTTGCGAATCACGGTAGCCATCTCCTGACCGCGTACACCATCGAGGGTTTTTCTGATGTAGGTAGTTTGAGAACCAAACGCTATATTCTTACGACAACGCCAAACAAGCTGAGCCATATCAACAATATCACGATTTATTTTGCCATAACTCTGGGTTAGTAATAAAACATCAATACCTGCGTGGCGGTGCTCAGCAAGAAACTCACACGTCGCCACCAAATCAGGATTATTAATACGAGACCTAGGCAAAGCTTTATGGCATTCATCAACGACGATCAAAGGCCCCTGATTTTTATCGTTTCGCCAATCTGACTTGTAATGATCAGGAAGTGAAAAAGCAAACTCACCAAGCTTGTCTGTAAGGATGGTAATAAATTTAGAAGAACCGGGATGAGATGCTTCAAAAGCTTCAATGTTCAGGGGTAAATTCGTAATCACCATACGGCCAGATATTAAAGATGGCAAAATATGATAAACAACCGCCTCATAACTCTTACCAGCACCGGGGGCACCTAATAGCAGATTAATCATGATCCTAACCTCGTAAAGGGAATCAGCTGTAACCCAAGCCTGATTAATATTGCAACCCCGATAATCGTTAACGCCTGACCAAGACCGATCAGACCTAAGATGTTCATCACACTTGGGGGAATAGCCGAAACATATTGTAACGGGTCAAACGTCAACAAAGAAAAAACGCCGTCAATAACAACACCCACCGTTTTTAAAATAAGATCAATCACCAGATAAAAAACATCCGTGAACATATCCCACAAAGTTAAAACGAGTGATTTAAAAAAGGAGAGTATCCAATCAAGAAAGCTTTTTATCCAAGCCATATTAACCCCCGAAAATCAATGAACGCGCTGTAAACAACGCCGTGAGCAAGATACAAGTCCTCAAAAAAGCCCAGATAATTACAGGAACTTGGAAGGAATGATTACCAAAATTATATGGGCCAATTGTCAAATTAAGGGAAAAATCAGGAATAGTTCCAGAATCAGCAAAGCCCCAAGAACCCGTAAATTTTGAAATAGGGCCAGATGATGAACGCTGATTGATAAAACCAGTAATTGCCCCTGACATGCCTTCAGGATAACGTGATTCCCACCAACTAGCAGGCGCACCCGGAGCGGGCAAAACGAAATCATCACCACAATCAACGCCATCGCAAGAACCATCACCATCACCGCCACCAGTATCACCACCAGTGCCACCTGTTGTAGTAGATGTAGTGGTGCCGTCAGGAGAAGTATTAGTCGTAGTGGTTGATGTGGTAGGTGGCATAGATATTGACGGAGTAATATTAATGGTAGGGGTTATTGGTGGAACTTTAGGAATTGCCGTAGTAATCACTGTAGGGGTATGTGTTGTGGTACCGGTGATAGTCGTTGATGTAATCCCGGTAACAGGATCAGTCACTGTGGTAGTGGTGGTTGTTGTTGTGCTGTTACCACCTGAAGATTCAGTAATGGTGATCGTAGTAGTAGAATTGTCAAATATCGTGGTATTAGTGGTTGGTGTAATAGTTGTGGTAGTTTGGGTTGTTGTGTTGCCGTCTACAACAGGTGGCGAGGCAGTAGTAACGGCTGGTGGTTTTACCTTAATTAAATCTGGGGTGGAACTCATGGTAACCACCGGTAAAAGTGGTGTAACTGGCGATTGTGATTGAGTACCAGTATATACATATTCGAAGTTACAGCCAGGACCAAAACCACCAGATGAATTAGTAGTATATGAAGAACATGAAGTAGTACCAGAAGAATACGAAATACACCCGTCAGAATCGATATTTTCAAAGGTAAAGCCAGGGAATAACTCTTCATTAGTCATTGATGGGGGAAAGGAGGTACCAATAGGCGGTAATTTTTGCATTATAGTTTGAGTGAATTTCTGATCTTTTTTTGGACCGCACACATCCTTAACAATACAGTTTTGTGTCGCATCGTCCCAAACCTTACCAATAGGGCAGGCACAACTACCAGAGTCAGAAGGACCAGACGGATTAACCAATGTAGTAGAATTAGGACAATTACCAAACGTTGGATAAGCGTAGAAGATTGGCCATTCAGTACGTTTATTATCTGCCCAAACACGATAATACCAACCATAATCACCCTCATTAGTCACGTTATAACATCCATCGTATGTGGATTTTGAACCATGAGAATCGCAGGCGGCTTGCGGTGATGAATGAAAGGTATTATCCCAACGAGATAACCACGTAGGTTTAGGAGCTGCAGAAAATGCAGACACAGAAAAAACGGCCAGCAGAACAAACAATATAGAAACCGAAATAAATCTGTTTGAAATCATCTCTGAACCCCAAAAACAAACACTAATGCAGAGATGGCCCCAAGCAGGGCCACCACTACATAGAACAGAGCAATTAAAAGCCCTGTTATCATTGATTAGACCTTACGAATAGCGCGTTTAGCAAGATCAACGCCCTTAAAGGTCATGGTGATTCCGATGATAAGAATGCCCATAGCCGCAATACTTGGAGCTACAGTAGTCAACTCAATTGCTGCAAAAAGTTCACCCATTTTAATACTCCTTAAATTGTCGGATAACGCCGACACGCTGCCCCAACGGGGCTAAATCTTTTTAATTACAGTAATGACTGCACCAACAGCAACACCGATACTCCATGAAAAAATAACAGCACCCATACCCCATGTATAAACCTGAAGTATGTCAATGGAGGTGATGCCTAGAAAAGATAATTCCTGAATAAGTCCTGATGGTGTTAGTACAGTAAAGCCAACATCACATGAAAAATCATTTAATGAAATCTGAGTTAACACGCCAGAGCATTGATAATAATCAGTCATTAGTTGACCATGTATCAATGAAATCATCAAAATCGTTATATTCGATTTCATCAACCATAAAACCACCAGACTCTAAAGAAACTGACTCATTTTCCCAAAGGTCAAACATGTCAGACATCCATTGAACATTGTCAGGATTATTAGCCACGATGAACGTTAAGACGCTTTAGGCACAGGTTCACGCACTGGCGATAAATTAAGATAACCAATCTCAAGCCCAGAAAAACGATCAACACGAAACGAAGAAGGATTGATAGTGTAGCGACCTTTTGGCAATGGCAGCGGTTGGCCCGTCTGGGAGACTTCAACCATAAATTCAACCTTTGTTGGATGCGGTTCTTCAACACCATCACGGTCAACCAGATAGGCCCAACCGGTCTGCTTGTAATACGGTTTGTTCGCCTTGCTCATCCGTTGGCGTGTTTCTGTAGACTCGACGTTAATTTTGATCATGATTTAATCACCTGTTTAATGGGCCTCATCATTGGGCCACCTCTTGAAAAGCTACGCACGGAAGCACAAAATCCTTCCCTACCGCCGTAGGCACCATAAAATTCTTTTGGGTCTCTGCCTGTCTCCATGCAGACCGCGTAAAAACGATCAACCACCGCCCCACTACTCATATCTCTAACGCCGGTCATGCAACAAGCCTCAGCGGCACAGCTGACCGATACCAGTACGGACAATCAAGCGGTTTAACCTCGACTTCAACAGCCTTGCGAACATACACAGGAGAGTGACGGGAGACGTTGCACTTGTCGGCAATATCAATACCGATACGACGCAGGCGGGCGCGATGGGTTTGTACTTGTGATTTTTTCAGATCAAAGCTCTGGCCGCTCATCCAAAGCATGGCATACATGGCCGTAGAATTTGCCGCTTTGGTACTATCACAAATTCCCAATCTTAGTAGACGTTCTGAAATGCTCTCCAATGTCATGGCTGTCACCTGCAATTTTTCATCAATATTCAAAAATTCATCATGAAACGGTTTCAGGCCCGTTTCGTTAATTAATCCATAAAACCTGAAATTATTACGTGCTAACGCTGGCGGCCATGGAGAGCGAAGCGAGGGCCGCTAGTCCCGGATAGGCTACGCCGTCTGCCCTTTCGTAGTTGTGAGCGCTAGCGAGCGACGGAGAAATGCAGGAGCGGCTTTAGTAGCCGTAGAGTCATTGTGGCAGCTATGTTGAGTGCAACGAGAGAACGAGAGTGAACAATGTTGTACGAAAACGTAGCGGACGCAGGACGGTCCGGGCAAAAGGAATCAGCTGTCGCGTAAGCGAGTCAATTGATGGCATGGACGCCATCAATTGGTCACGAGGTAGCGACACGATCTAAATTTAGACTTTAGTTTCTGTTCAAAGCGAACGACACCATTCAGCTCACAGTATTTAATCAGGTCACGCACATAGTCAGCTTCAACCGATGCAGGACCGTATTTTTTAGAAATTTTTGGCAACAGATGCAGCGCCATTTCAAAGGCTTTGTTGTACACCGAGGGATACATCAACGATGAAGCGCGACCTTCATGGTTTCGAACGCTCAACCAATCCACTGTTTTGCCGTTGGTATGTAGGCGAGGTTCCATATAGCGATAACGCAGGGTTGAGAGACCGCGAATATAATCATCAGCACACCCCTGACCCGCCGACCGATTAGAAGTGATATGCAGCTCTTGGATCATGGCCCCGTCAGAGGTCACCTCTACACGATCGGCTTCATTGGCACGATGAAAAACACGAGTGCATTTTGTAAAAGGAGGCAAACCAAGGGAGATCAACACACGGTTATAAACAGCCACGCATTCATCAAGGGAGGTAAGGCCAAACAGATTATCGAGGCGATTGATACGGGAAGGGTTGCCCTTCACGGTGACACGGTTACCACTGACACGAATCTGAATCGAGGTACAGTAAGAACCTTCATGCTGAACAATTGGCTGAGACGTGCCGAGGTGAGTGCCTGTAGCAGTGTCGATGGTGATAGTGGCACGGTCTCCGATCATTGGCAGATCACCCTCATGGTCTTGATAGATTGTTAACCAGTCAAAAAACATCAAGCCCCCAAGATGTGCAAACATGTATACAAGTAATTTCAACAAAATATACACACATGCAATCAAGTGTGCAATACACATGCACACAATAATACACATATACTTGCACCCATCAAAGAGAAGGGTTGAAAAATGCCAACAAATGTAAGGTTATCAAAAACAGAAGAGAAGCAAGCGAGGGAAAAATGTATTGAAATCAATAAGATACTGGTAAATAATGGATATCCGCCAGTAAGGGAAAGCGAACTAATACATAAAATACTAGAAAAAACATTACCTTACGTAAAAGCAAACATAAAAGGAGAGATAAACATAAAGTGAATTAGTACGGGATACCATACCAAAGTCCGGGTGTAACCCCGGGATCCCGGGGTAAAGTCCGGGTGTAACAGGCTCCCGGACCTCTTCAACCTCCTGCACCTGGTTCCTGCACCTGGTTCCTGCACCTGGTTCCTGCACCTGGTTCCTGTACCTGGTCGACCAAATCGCATAATCCGCGCTATGTCTAAATTGGGCAGGGGGCGGAGATTATCCCCCTGCCCAATCGGCCATCCAGCCGCCCCAAGGGGTTAACATAACGGCATGCCACATTATGCGACAAATGAGGTAGTTAACTTATTGTTGTGCAGGGTTTTTATACACTCCCATTTTTCACCCCCCTCTTACTTATTGACTACCAAACCCCAGGAGGAAATATTCGCTGGGGCGATAGTTTCGTTTAAAGGCTGTAACAGTACGCTCGCTGGCGGCCATGGAGAGCGAAGCGAGGGCCGCTAGTCCCGGATAGGCTACGCCGTCTGCCCTTTCGTAGTTGGCCCATTGGGAGCGAAGCTACAATTTGACGACATATAGGAATCCGTTCCTTGAAGGTGCCAGCATGATTATCACGGCACCTTGATGTCGCCTGATTGGATGCCGGCCGCGATAAGCTCCAGCAGC
>JAKFXL010000039.1 GCA_021731365.1 Gammaproteobacteria bacterium
TGCTGGTGCTGGTGCTGGTGCTGGTGCTAGAGAGGAGAGTCACGGTTTTATAAAAAAATATATACCACCACATATTGCTAATGTTAAAAGATATTTAAAAGTTAAAAAAAATATTAGCACTATCGTTATAGAAAAAGAACGGACGGAACCTCTGAAACCTAGAGAGAACCATGTAGATGGTGATATATTTTATGATGATACTTCATTAAATACCCATATTCAGTATCAACCCCATTTTTTTACTGGCTATGATATTGATGACGAGATACGCCATCTATTTTTATATTCGAATGATGGGGGCAGTGATGATGGCTTTTCGTTAAAAATTGAAACGCTGGCAAATACCCACCCAATGTTGTTTGTAAGATTCTATCGAGATTTGCAGAGTGGTGGTATTGATAGAGACTGTTTAACCTCAAGAGTATCTGTTTCGGGACTAACCGCTTTGGTTCGTGCGGCATTTTCTGTGACTAATGCATCATGTGTGGAAGGGGCAGATTTTTTACAGGCGATGGATGTTTTTGCCAAGCGTACTAAACATCCGAGGTACTACTTCTCTCAAGTATTTGAACATCTTATGGAGGATAAGGTAGTTGATTTTGAAGAGTTATCGGTGTCGGGTTCAATATTTAAAGGCGAAGAGATAGGTATTGATATTTCTTCTGAAAGTAGCGCTGGTATAGATGGTGATGTTTTCTCTGAAAATAGAAAAGAGTTATTACAATCTGAATTTATATCTCTCCTTGAATCAAAAAACAATGAAAAAGTTAATGTTGGCCGAATTCTTGATCTGGCAGAGACTATTTTCAATGGCCATCTGAGTGGTTTTTATGAGTATTTATTAAAAGGATCTTCTTATGTGAAAATTGAAGATAAGTTTATTAATGCATTGGGTGGTCTTCGATCTCTTAAATCGGGAATTACAGAGCTAAAATCACTCGCATATTTAATTTTTATAATAAAATCACCTCCTGATAGGCATAAATTTTTACAGGAGATGGAGCTGTTTTCACGATCTTCTGAAAATAAAAATGGATATTATATTGATATCATTAAAACCCTTATGAAAGATGAAAAGGTTGTTTTTGATAAAAGGCATAATATTAATATAGTAGATGTTGATAGTAGTATAAAACCAAACGGTAATTTCAGTTCTCAGAATTTTAGCGCAAGTAAAGCAGATGCCTTGTTATCTGATTTTATGTTTTTTGTCGAATCAGATAACAAAAACATAGATTCTGGAATAGTTATTAAAGTGGTTGAAGCCCTGATCAAAGACCATCCGCGAAGATTAAGAGAGTATCTTCTTAAAGAACTTGTGAGTATTAAGTTTGGGGAGCGTTTATCTATGCTGTTGCCTGAGCGGATTTTATGTCGGCTCTTGTATATTTTGCAAAGAACGGCATGTGGACCAATTCTTAACTATGGTGAGTCGATAACAACAGCATGTTATGGCTTCAAGTCAGGCGTCTCTTCATCTCTCTTGCGTCAGAAAATGTGGGCGTTTATTTTTAATTTTCTATTTGTGAAGGGGATCTCATTTAATAAACATAAGTTTATTCGAGAGTACTGCTGTTATCTTGAAAATGTGTTTGATAGCCAAAACAGGTTAAATTTTTTTAGTGATCTCTTGCAACGATTAATGGTTAATATTGGTGGCATAACGGCGCCGATTTATCAGGATATTTCTGCAGAAGTGGTTTATTTGACTGATTCTATCAATACAAAGTCCATTCGGTCAGAGGAGAATAACGGTAATGCCACTCATGGGTTGGAGCAGGATGGTGATGTAATAGAAGACATCTATATTGGTAATGCGGGTCAGGTATTGGCTGCACCTTATTTGCCCAGGCTGTTTGAAATGTTGGGATTAATGCATCAATCGAAGTTTAAAGATGCTGTGGCAGCTGAACGTGGTGTACATCTTTTGCAATATCTTGTGAACGAGAGTTGTGATGCGCCGGAGTATCAATTGGTTTTAAATAAGATTTTATGTGGTGTGAAGACCGGTATTCCTGTAGTGAGATCTATTGTTGTAAGCGATAGTGAGTGGACCATTATTAATGGTCTGTTAGAAGGCATGATTCAAAATTGGAAGGCGATAGGTAGCACCTCTATATCGGGTTTACGGCAATCTTTTTTACAGCGTGAAGGACGTTTGCAGCGTAATGACAAGGGCTGGAATTTGCTTGTTCAGCCTCGTGCTTACGATATGTTGTTAGATCAGTTGCCTTGGAGTTTTGCACTCATTAAGCAGCCCTGGATGGAAAAGGTGATTCATGTTGAGTGGCGTTAAAATAGTGGATGTGTGCTGATGTCAGTTGTCAATATTAATGCTATTACACTTGAGCGAGAGATTGGGTGGTTTACTCAAGTTCTGGAGCAGCGTATTAACCTCTATTTTGAACAGTCATCTGATGTTCAAGACGTTGATACCTTATCGCCGCCCGATTTGAAAGATGATACCTCTGCATACGCAAACTTAATTAAAAACCACTCATTGAAATTTGATGAGCGGGTGGTTCTTATTTTGGCTTTGCTACCCCACCTACGCCCCCAGGTGCTTGATCTTCTTTTTATCCGTAATAAAAATCTTGATCGCGGTTATACCGAGTTTGGTGGGTGGAAGGGGAGTACGCATGGTGGTTTTTTACCCACATGTGAGACAGCGGCATTTATTTTAGCTGGCTCTGATCTGGAGAAGAGGCTTGAGGTGGTAGCTCTGTTTGAATTAAACAGTCCATTGCTTGCTAACGGTATTATTAAGGTTGAGCATCAAGGTGGCGGGCAGCCATTTTTTAGTGGTGCCTTAATGGTATCCAATGAATATCTTAATTTATGTACTACGGGTGTGCGCCAGCTGCCTGATTATAGTGTTAATTTTCCTGCTAAACGTATTACTACCCGATTGGCCTGGCAGGATCTGGTATTGAGTTCATCAGTACTGCATGAGATCGAAAATGTGACGGCATGGATTAAACACTCTAATACTATTATGAATGTATGGGGATTGGGGAAAAATATCAAGCTAGGTTATCGTGCGCTTTTTTATGGCCCGCCGGGAACAGGTAAAACATTAACGGCCACATTGATTGGTGATGCGGTAGGCGCGGATGTTTATCGCATTGATCTATCTATGGTGGTATCCAAATACATTGGTGAGACGGAGAAAAATCTTGCAAATGTATTTGATCAGGCGCAAAGCAGAAACTGGGTCCTCTTCTTTGACGAGGCAGATGCGCTGTTTGGAAAGCGTACTCAAACATCCAGCTCTAATGATCGTTACGCTAATCAGGAGATCTCTTATCTATTACAGAGGGTTGAAGATTTCCCGGGTGTTGTTGTTTTAGCGACCAATCTAAAGGCAAATATTGATGAGGCATTTGCCCGCCGTTTTCAATCACTGGTCTACTTTTCAATGCCTGATGCAGAGCAGCGGCTTAAATTATGGCATGGGGCGCTGAATGATAGTGCCCGATTATCAGATGATGTCGATCTTAAAGTATTGGCAGAGAAATATGAGCTGTCCGGCGGTGCAATTACAAATGTGGTTCGTTATGGTGCGATTAATGCGCTAAAACTAGAACGGCAAAAAATTTGTCAAATTGATCTAATTGACGGAATTGCGAAAGAGTTGCGGAAAGAAGGCAAAACGATTTAAGGACGCTTATGAACAGAGTTATACCCGTTAATTATTCAGGCTTTATGAATGGAGCACTGTTATTATTTGTTTTTTCAGTAGCAACATTTTTTTCTACATTCTATTCCGGGCACGTATATGGCGCATGTCAACTGCCGGAAGTAAAGGCAGGGTTTAATAAAGCCTCTATCATTGATGATAGGGCGCGTATTATGAGCATGCAGAAAAATCTTGTAGTGCTGGGTTATCCATTAGTCATGATCGACGGGATCGTTGGGCCTGAAACATTAGGTGCAACAACTCGGTTTTGTGATGATTATGGTTTTGATATTGGTACAGGTCTTGCTCAAGGCCTCGATAAGGCGTTATTGCACTACTCGACAATCGCAAGAGTTTACCCAGCATGGAGAAGCACTCTTCTGAGTGGCGATTTTGCAGAGTGGATTAATCAACAGTCGGTTGAGCGTCAAGTTGTTATTAATAAGGTTAAGCGTTCCGGCACGGCGGAGCAAATTATGACGTTGTTGGAACAGTATTCTAAACAACAGGGGCATGGTGCGACACAGTCGGGCAGTGTAAAGCGCGGACCCAACTACTATTATTTATTGACTGCTGCTGATGTGGATGAGTTGGAAGGTTTGCTTAGACCCCTGCCCACACCACCAAAAAAGATCGTGGTCGATGAGATTATGCCATCAGAGTCAGTTAACCATGATGCTGATTCAGCACCAGCACCAGCACCAGCACCAGCACCAGCACCAGCACCAGCACCAGCACCAGCACCAGCACCAGCACCAGCACCAGCACCAGAACCAGAACCAGAACCAGAACCAGAACCAGAACCGCTTATTTCGGAACAGCTGATCAAAGAGTTAAGGGCTATTCAAGATACTATCTATCCGACAAAAAGCCTGTTTGTGAATGCAATTGCTACCCGACTTGGGAATGATGCGTCTCCGTATCTTGATAATCAGTCAGTCATTGAGGCGAAGGCATATAAAGGTCCCGCGCCTACTGTTGGATATATAGCGCTGGATGGCAGTGATTGCGGCTGTGTTCGTACTATGAGTGGTATAACGTATGGCTTCTATCCCGCGTGGATGGTGAGTCTTGACGAAAATGCGGCTGCACAATTGATCGATTTCAGCACATTATCACGGATTGGGTATTATGGCGTTTCGCTTGATGAAAAGGGTGCTGTTGTGGGATCTGAACTTTGGGATGCCGGCGATAATGCAACCAATTTTATTGCGACTGCTCAGAAATATGGCACAAAGGCAGATCTTGTTTTTTTTAGTGACCGTTGGCAGCAGTGGAGCGATACGACGATTGAAGATGCCCAGCTAGCCATTATACAAAAAATTACGGCGCAGACATCCGCACGCCTTGATGGCGTCACTATCTATTTTGATGGATTTCGCGATTATAAGTTTGCCAGGATTAAAATCAATAAATTTGTGAAAGGGTTGAATGAGAAGCTGGGGGAAATATCGTCTAACGCGATTGCCTTGAATCTTATGATTGATCTTGAACCTTCTAGTTTGAACAGCAACGAGACGCTTCTTTCAGATATTAAGACAGCTATTTTAGGAGAGAATGAAAACGATGTACCGTATGTCGACTCGATCATTACCTTTCTTGAGCAACCTACAACCGATACTAAGAAATTGCTCAGGGCAATCATTGAAGATGAGTTTAAAGGGATTGATCGCCGAAATGTATTTAGAAAAATAATCCCTGTTCTTACTCCAAGCGGACACTACCCTATTGCGACAGAGGCGCATGATCAGTTTTACGATGATCTGGTCTATTTTCAAGACAACTTTGCAGGCATTGGCTTTTGGCCTTTGCCATTAGCTACTGATACAGATAGTGAAATGGTAAAAGAGAAGATCATCGAGGTCTTCTATAAAAGTGAAGATGATGATTTTTTAAAAGAGAATGCTGATAAGTATTTGCCACAACTCTGCCAGTTCTCTTGTCCGAATAGACTCTATTTCAGAATTGCGTTTGGTGTTCTTGTGGGATTATTTATGTTGTATGGCGTTGTGGCATTTTGGAACTATAGCCTTCGTAGGCAGTTTAGTAAAAAGATTAAGTATTTCTCACTGGCCGCATTACTTCTGGTTGCGATTTTCTTGATGTCTCTTGTCTGTGACCCTTATTGGAGTATGCGTGCGGATAATTTGGCGCTAGGTCTGCTGTTTTTTGTGGTGGCTTTTGTTTTATGGCGCTATATCAGCAGGATGAAACAGGGGCCATTGCCTTGATCATGGTTTTTTTATGAGAGATCATATTTTAAAGGCATTTAATAATGAATAGGGAACGAATGAGTCTCTATAGATACGTTGAGGTGTATTGGTGAGGCTTGACTCTATTTTGATTATTGTTCCTACTAAAAAGATAAAAATGGTCTTGCTTTTAATATGCTTATGTTCATTTTTTATTGGTGCTTTTCAGGTTTATAAACATGTTGTTTATAAAAATAAGATGTATGAAGTATCCCGGCAGGAGTTGCAGGAGTTAACGTACTCCGCCGCTAAAGACATTGATATTTTGCTTACGCAGGTCATCTCCTCGGCTGAAAAATTAGCGGATAGAATTACGACAGAAGATATCAGACCTAAGGAGATGCACGTAGAGTTGAAAAAAATATTAGAAGCTAACCAAAACTACCATGGTGGAACCGTTACTTTTAAACCGTATGGTTTTGATCCTAATACCAATCTTTATTCTGTTTACTACTCAAGGTCTGGGCATCATGGTGAGTTGACGTATAGTCGTCTTGATGAGGTGTATGACTATACTAGTCCTGATTATGACTGGTATGTGAAGCCTATGGAAAGTGGCAATGGTTGGAGTGAGCCCTATTGGGATGAGGCGGGTAAAACTTATATGATTACCTACTCAGCACTATTTTATAAAGTGGATGTTGAAAGTGGTGATCGACATCGAAATGGTGTGGTGACGATTGATATTTCAATGAAACAGATAAAAAATATTATTGAGTCATTGAATATTGGTCCCAGTGGTTTTGGGGCGTTGACAACCCAGGAAGGAAATTATCTTTACCATCCAAATAGCGATTATGTATTGTCACATATGAGCATTAAGGATGTTGCCGAAGAGAAAAATGATCCTGACAGATTAAAACTTGCCCAGCGTGTTGAGCGTGGCGAGTCTGGTGTGATCAATCATGTGAGCACAACGACCGGACAGGAATCATGGTTAATCTTTGCGCCTGTCCCTATTTCGGGCTGGTCGCTGCAAAATACATTTATTAAAGATGATTTACAGCTCGATCTTGAAACGTTGCGGCAGCAAATAATTCTCATTACTATTGTTGCTATTGTCTTTATAGCTAGTTTAATCATGTTGCTGTTGCGAGTACATAAAGGGCAACCAGTGAGTATCTGGATAGCTTCTATTTTTGTCTCATTGTTGCTTCTGGCAGGTATTGGCGTGGTATGGAATTTGGCTTTATCCTATCATACTCAGGTACGTGCCTTTTCTCATGAGTGGGATGGTAATTTAGGAATTAAAATTTCGGATAGATTAATGTTGGATACATTGAAACATCAATATGATGATGAGAACGTTAAAAAATCGCTGCCTTTGCCAATCTATATTCCAACCGGCATTTATATAGATGCTATGGAGCTGAATGGTTCTAATATTGTTTCTGTAACGGGGCAGGTATGGCAGGAATACCCATTGGATTTCCCTGAAAATATTCAGAAAGGATTTCAGATAGCCAGCGCTAAAAACACAAAAATAGTAGAAGCTGATAGCCGTCTTCTGGAGAACAGTGAAGTGGTACGTTGGCGTTTTCAGGCCGAGATTAACACTCAATTTGATTATTCTCGCTACCCGTTGGAGACGGAACATATAGGAATACAGCTTCGACCACAAAGCAGTAGTCGTAATATATTCATGGTGCCAGACCTGGCCTCATACAAAATGTTAACACCCACGCAAAAACCGGGGCTGGCGGTTGATCTTTTTATTCCGGGTTGGGAAATCACAGATACATTTTTTATGCTTAAAAAGAACGATGAAAATACAAACTTTGGCATTGAACGTAATTTTGACCAGGAGAGATTCCCCTATCTGAATTACGAAATAGGTATTAAACGTATATTTGTTGATGCATTTATCTCTAATCTGACCCCTTTAATTGTGGTGGCGATTATACTTTTTTCGTTATTGCTTTTGCCATTAGATATTGATATTAGTCGGCTGCTTGGGATTTGTGTGTCGGTATTTTTTGTGGTTGTATTTTCCCATCTGGCAATTCGGCGAAATATTGCAATTGGAGAGATATTTTACTTGGAGTATATATTTTTCGTCATCTATTTTGCTATTTTGGCAGTGCCTGTTAATGCGTTTAGAGTGGCGTTAAAAATACCGAGTAAGATCTTTGGTTATAAGAATGGACTGATTCCAAAAGTTATCTACTGGCCGAGTATATTGGGTATATTTTTTGTGATTACGGTGATGAAGTTCTATTGATAGCCTGATCTTTACAGCGCGCTCATTGATGAAAGATGTGATTGGCGGAAGGTTCTGTGTTGAAAAAGTAGAGATATCTAGGGCTCCATGTGTTTCAATGCTATGAATTTTGACGTGAACTAACGGTTTTTTGATGAGTAATCTAGTTGTGGTCATTTTGTCATACGGAGAAGGGTGCGCTTATGATCAGTTTTACAAAAGGAGCTGTTACTTTAGGGTTTATGAGTGTGCTCTTGGTATCGTCATGGGCGGCGGTGGCGGAGAGTTCTGCAAAAATAGTGACACAGCTGGTTCCTGATCAGGTGGCGACAGGCAAAGAGTTTAGTGCGGTGATCCAAATTAAAAATATAGGTGATACTACCTGGTCAGCGGCTAATGAGTACGCACTTGCTACGATTACTACACAACCCTGGGATAGCTATCGAGTTGAATTTGGCGGCAGTATTGCCCCGGGTCAAATTTTAACAATTAAGCCAAAATTAACGGCACCAATGGCACCTGGTGAGTATGCATTGCAGTGGCAAATGCGTCGGGGGGATCTGTTGTTTGGTGAAAAAACGGTGCCTGTTAAAGTGAGTGTGACGGGGTCACTTATCCCCCTCAGTTATTCTGAGTTTGTATTTCAGAACACACCTGTTTCTATGCGTCCTGGGGAAAACTACACGGTTAGTTTGCAGTTCAAAAATACTGGGGAAACAGTTTGGACAAGCGGTCAGTACCAGCTTGTGAGTGCCACTGATGATGACCTGCTCTGGACTGTTGATATGGTGGACATGATGGTTGATTCAACTGTGCTCCCAGGTGGTTTTCAAACGTTTAGTTTTGATGTGCAGGCCCCCCTTGAACGTGGTGTTTATCCTTTTCAATGGCGTATGCAGCATAAACAGATGGGTAGATTTGGGGCGATGAGTCAGCGATTAAATATTGAAGTTAAATAATATCGCCACCTGTTTATTGAATATGTGTCTGGAGACTGTATGTATAAATCCCCCCTGTTGTTGGTGGCATTATTGGTTGCGGGTTGTAATGGTTCAGGAGGATATAAAGTCTCTTTGGACACGCAAGCACAACAATTGGACAGCAGGTATTTGACGGATAATACGGAGACCTCTGCGCCTATGTTGTTGAAGAGTGAATTTTTGATTAAAGATAAACTTGGCCAAGAGGCAAGTACTTTTGTGGTTGGCGAAACGTTGACTTTTGAGCTTAACATTACCCCCGCCAATGCTACTGGGGTGGATTATCAGGCAACTCCGCCGATAAACTCCTTTGTTGTGAAACATGAAGGTGAGGAGGTCTGGTCTCAACATCATGGCATGATGTTTATGCAGGCGATGAGTGTTGGAAAAATAGCGCCAAATGCCCCTTTGGTATTTATTGCTCAGTGGTCTGGTAAGGACAATGACGGTGCTGTATTACAGTCGGGTCGTTATGAGGTTTTTTCTGAGGTGGTTTTATTTGTTAATGATCAGGCAATGGAGGTGCCGAGTCCTAAGTGGATTACCCTTAACTGATATTGTTAATGTTTAACCGGTCCCCCTCCCGTTAGAGAGGAGGTATGGGGGAGTGAGATCATGTGATGACTGTTGGTTTTTCCCGTCCTGTGTGCTGTTTGATTCCCGCTAGTTTATCCGCAACCACAATCATATCTGCCAGTGCAGCTTGTGCCTCTTGTACATGTTTGCTGACATCATTTTCAAAACGTTCCAGATAAACACGCAGTGTGGCCCCTTCAGTACCTGTGCCGGAGAGGCGGAAGACGATGCGGCTGCCGTCGGCAAAGCCGATGCGAATGCCTTGGGCCTTGGAGATGGATCCATCGATCGGATCAGTGTAGCTAAAGTCGTCGGCAAAGGCGATTTTTTGCTGGCCGAACTGTGTGCCGGGCAGTGAGTCGAAGCGGTTACGTAATTGAGTGATGAGCTCGTTGGCACCTGCGCTCTCTACCCCTTCATAGTCGTGGCGACTGTAGAAGTTGCGGCCATACTCTTGCCAGTGTTGGCGACAGACCTCTTCGACCGACTCTTTGCGTACGGCCAGGATGTTGAGCCAGAAGAGCACGGCCCAGAGGCCATCTTTTTCGCGTACATGATCTGAACCGGTGCCAAAGCTCTCTTCACCGCAGAGCGTCACTTTGCCTGCGTCCATCAGATTGCCAAAGAACTTCCAGCCGGTGGGTGTTTCGTAGCAGTTGATGCCGAGTTTGGCGGCAACACGATCGACAGCAGCACTGGTGGGCATGGAGCGGGCAACACCGGCAAGGCCATCTTTGTAACCGGGTATGAGGGTGGCGTTGGCGGTGAGTATGGCAAGACTGTCGCTGGGTGTGATGAAAAACCCTTTGCCAAGTACCATGTTGCGGTCGCCGTCGCCGTCGGAGGCGGCACCAAAGTCGGGGGCGTTGTCACCATAAACAATCTCGACCAGCTCATGGGCGTAGGTGAGGTTTGGGTCGGGGTGGCCCTGGCCGAAATCTTCCAGCGGTACGCCGTTGATGACACTGCCCTTGGGGGCACCGAGTCTATCTTCGATGATGGTTTTGGCGTAGGGGCCGGTGATGGCGTGCATGCCATCAAAGCAGATACGGAAGCCCGATTTGAAGAGGGCGCGGATGGCGTTGAAGTCGAAGAGTTCGCTCATCAGTTCGGCGTAGTCAGTGACGGGGTCAACCACCTCGACCTTGATCTGCTCTAACGTAGTGGTGGCAATTGTATTGAGATCGATATCGGGTAGTTCGGCGATCAGGTAGCGGTTGATCTCTTTGCTGTGGCTGTACATCGCCTCGGTCATCTTCTCCGGGGCGGGACCGCCGTTACCGGCATTGTATTTGATGCCGAAGTCGCCATCGGGGCCACCGGGGTTGTGGCTGGCGGAGAGGATGATGCCGCCAAAGGCCTCATATTTGCGGATGATACAGGAGGCGGCGGGGGTGGAGAGCAGGCCATTTTGCCCCACCAGTACCCGGCCAAAGCCGTTGGCGGCGGCCATCTTGATGATGGTCTGTATTGCGGCCTTGTTGCCGTAGCGGCCATCACCGCCCACCACCAGGGTCTTACCTTGAAACCCTTCCAGGCTGTCGAAGATCGACTGAACAAAGTTTTCGAGATAGTTGGCCACCTGAAATATCTTGACGCGTTTGCGTAGCCCGGAGGTGCCGGGTTTCTGGTCGCTGAAGGGTGTGGTGGTGACAGTATTGATCTTCATGGTACGTGCTCCCTACGGATTGAAATCCCAAAGACTTGAAATCAAAGCATTCATCCCCATTATTCCACGCATACCGTAATGACCACAAAGGGAGAATAGAACGATGTCCGTTGAAGCTCAAAAAGAGACACTTGGATTCCAGACCGAAGTGCGCCAGCTGTTGAAGTTGATGATCCATTCGCTGTACTCCAATAAAGAGATATTTATGCGCGAGTTGGTCTCCAATGGCTCTGACGCCTGCGACAAACTCCGTTTTGAAGCCTTGACCGATAACGCCCTGTTTGAAGATGACGGCGAGCTGAAGATCCGTATCGATATCGATAAAGAGAAGAGGACCATTACCCTCAGCGATAACGGTATCGGTATGAACCGTGAGGAGGTGATGGATAACATCGGGACTATTGCCAAGTCCGGCACCCGTTCCTTCTTTGACAAGCTGAGCGGCGATCAGGCTAAAGATTCGCAGCTGATCGGCCAGTTTGGTGTGGGTTTCTACTCTGCCTTTATCGTTGCCGACAAGGTGACGTTGACCACCCGCCGTGCCGGTGTGGGCACTGGCCACGGGGTGCGTTGGGAATCGGCGGGCGAGGGTGAGTACACCATCGAGACTGTCGAGAAGGCGGGCCGTGGTACTGAGATTGTGCTGCACCTGCGTGAGGGGGAGGATGAATTTCTTGAGACCTACCGTCTGCGTAATCTGATTAAAAAATACTCTGACCATATTAACCTGCCAATCCAGATGAAGTCGCTGGATGAGGAAAAGAAGGATGAGGAAAAGAAGGATGAGTATGAAGAGGTGAACAGCGCCTCGGCACTCTGGGCACGCTCCAAAAATGAGATTACAGCGGAGGAGTACAACGAGTTTTACAAACACGTGGGGCACGATTACGAAGATCCTCTTGCCTACAGCCACAACAAGGTTGAAGGCAATACCAACTACACTACGCTTTTTTATGTGCCGCAACGTGCGCCGTTTGATCTTTGGGAGCGTGACCGTGCCCATGGTGTAAAGCTCTACGTGCGTCGTGTCTTCATCATGGATGATGCAGAGCAGCTGATGCCAACCTATCTGCGCTTTGTGCGCGGTATTGTGGATACCGATGATCTGCCACTTAACGTCTCACGCGAGATTTTGCAGCGCAATAAACAGATCGATACCATTCGTGCCGCCTCTATCAAACGTGTGCTTGGCCTGTTAGAGAACCTATCTAAAAATGATGCCGAGAAGTACACAACCTTCTGGAAAGAGTTTGGCAAGGTGATGAAGGAAGGCCCGGCAGAGGATAGTGCCAACAAGGAGCGCATCGCCAAGCTGTTGCGTTTCAGCTCTACCCAGGACAAGAGTGGTGACCAGAGTGTCTCGCTGGATGCCTATATCAGTCGTATGAAGGAAGGGCAGGAGAAGATCTACTACATCACTGCCGATACCTTTGCCGCTGCTAAAAATAGCCCGCATCTTGAAGTATTTGAGAAAAAAGGGATTGAAGTGCTGCTGATGAGCGACCGTGTGGATGAGTGGATGATGTCCTATCTCAGCGAATACGACAGTAAACAGTTCCAGTCGGTCGCCAAGGGTGATCTCGATCTCGGCAAGCTCGAAGATGAGCAAGAGCAGGAGGAGGTTAAGAAGACCGCTGATCAATACAAAGATCTGGTGGAGCGGATGCAAAAGGCACTGGGCAGCAAGGTGAAAGAGGTGCGTGTCAGCCACCGTCTCACCAAGTCTCCTTCCTGCCTAGTGGTTGAAGAACAAGATATGGCCGTGAGTCTGCAGAAGATCCTTAAACAGGCGGGCCACGCCGTACCCAATGTAGAGCCGATCCTGGAGATCAATACTGGCCATCCGCTGGTGGAGCGGTTACAGAGCGAAAGTGATGAGGCGCGTTTTGGTGACTGGAGCCACGTACTGTTTGATCAGGCGCTGTTGAGCGAAGGCGGTCAGCTGGAAGATCCGGCCAGCTTTGTTTCACGCTTGAATGATCTGCTGCTGTCGGTGGCGGTTAAATAAGTAAGCAACCACCGCTGTTTTGTTGTGTGAAGGGCCGGTGTGCAAACATCGGCCCTCTGTTTTTGTGTTAAATTCTCCCCTTATGACAACGGTGGATGACGACAAGGTACGTATAGACAAATGGCTCTGGGCGGCGCGTTTTTTTAAAACCCGTGGCCTGGCCAGTAGTGCCATTAATGGTGGTCACATCCACCTTAACGGTAGCCGTATCAAGCCGTCACGCGGGGTTGCGGTGGGCGATGAGCTGCGGATTCAGCGTGACCAGGATGAGATGGTGGTCGTGGTGGTGGTGCTTTCTGACAAACGCGGCCCGGCATCTGTCGCCCAAACACTCTATGCAGAAACTGAGGTGAGCCGTGTGGCGCGCCAGCAGATTGCCGAACAGCGTCGTTTACAATCCGCAGGTCAATCCGTACCCAAACGTCGCCCCGGCAAACATGAGCGGCGCGATATCATTCGCTTTATTCGTGATCGGGAGTAGGGCGTGTTTAGATCTGGACCTAGACCGGTAACCCCCACCGTGGCAGCGGACATTATTATTGAGTTGGTTGATCGTCCTGGCCATCCTATCGTCTTGATTGAACGCCTAAATCCACCGCATGGCTGGGCGATCCCCGGTGGTTTTGTTGACGTGTGTGAAACGGTAGAGGCCGCCGCAATCCGTGAAGCACAGGAGGAGACCGGGTTAACTGTTACACTTACGGCCCTGCTCGGCTGTTATTCCAGCCCCGAGCGTGATGCCCGCGGCCATACCATTAGCCTTGTCTATGTGGCCCAAGCCACGGGTGAGCCGCAGGCGCAGGATGATGCTAAAGATTTGGTAATATGTCAGTTGGATGCGCTGCCTCAGCCGTTGGTATTTGATCACGCCAGGATAGTGGCGGACTACCGGCGTTTACGGTTGGGTGAGCGGTTTTCCCAGATCAATTTAGGTTAATCAGGGTCATAGTATGGTGGGTTGGATGGGGTTCAGCTGGGTTGGCGTTTTTTGGGGTTGGGAATGGTTTTGCACCTAAAATCGATTAAACCGATAAAATCGATTGTAACGATGATTGTGTTTGATATACACTCGCGTTAACGGGAGAAATTGTGATGCAACGCAGCCACCTTCGTGCCTACATGACCCCCAACGAGGTGGCTGAGTTGCTCATGGTCTCTCCCGTTACCGTTAGACAATGGGCCCAAAAAGGTGGGTTAAAGGCAGTGACCACTGCCGGTGGCCACCGTCGTTTTCTGCTCGAAGATGTTGCCGCATTTGCCAAAGCGCGTGGTATGCAGATAATCCCCCCCGGTCCAATGCGTATTCTGGTTGTTGATGACAACCGCTCTTTTGCCGGTTATCTAGTCGATCTTCTGGCAACCCTAAGTATTCCCCTTGATGTTGATATTGCCCATGATGGTTTTGATGCTGGCCGCAAGATACAGCTGTTTGCCCCTGAGCTGGTGCTGCTGGATCTGAAGATGCCGGGGCTGGATGGTTTTGCCGTATGTCAGCAGATCAAAGAGGATGCAACCACACAGCACATTCGTGTGATTGCCATGACCGGTTATTTCACCCCGGAAAATAATGCCAAAATCCGTCAGGCCGGGGCTGAAATATGCCTGGCCAAGCCGTTTGATAAAAAAGCACTGTTTCAGGCGATAGGACTTGATCTCACCCCGCCTGGTGCTGTTTCTGAGGCAGCTGCAAACCAGTTACGCCCCGGTTGAGCGCTATTCACTACCCCCCCTTTTTTTATTGTTCACGATATCAATCGGTTGGGTATACTGAGTGTCTGTTTAAGCAGATAACCAAGATGGCCAACATGAGCAGTTATAAAAATAGCCCCGACTTTAGCCACAACTCCATGGAGTGCACGGGTGTATTGCTCTGCAATCTAGGCTCACCTGATGCCCCTACTACGGATGCGGTGCGACGCTATCTGGCCCAGTTCCTCTGGGATCCGCGAGTGATTGAGATGTCGCGACCGATCTGGTGGCTGATTCTGCATGGAGTCATCCTGCGCATCCGCCCCAAACGTTCCGCCCACGCCTATCAAACGGTCTGGACCGAAGAGGGTTCACCGCTGATCAACATCTCAAAACTCCAGGCGGCTGCACTGCAACAGCTATTGGAAACACGCATGGCCGGACCGATCAAGGTCGAGCTGGCGATGCGCTACGGCAACCCTTCGATTCCTGATGCGTTGGAGCGGCTGCGTCAGGCCAATGCCCAACGCATCCTGATACTGCCGATGTACCCCCAATATTCAGGCACCACCACCGCCTCTATCTTTGATGCGGTGTTTGATGAGCTGAAGACCTGGCGCAGGGTGCCGGAGTTGCGTCTTATCAACCACTTTCATGACGATGAGCGTTACATCGACGCACTTGTGAGCAGCATCCGGGAGCAGTTCGAGCTTAACGGTCAACCGCAGCGACTGATTTTCTCCTTTCATGGCATCCCCAAACGTTACCTGCTCAATGGAGATCCCTACTTTTGCCAGTGCCACAAGGTTGCGCGCCTTACTGTGGCCAAGTTGGGGCTGAGTGATGATCAGTGGCAGGTCAGTTTTCAGTCACGTGTTGGCCGTGAAGAGTGGCTCAAACCCTATACTGACCATGTGCTGGAGCAGCTGCCCAAGGATGGGGTCAAAAACATCGCCATCGTCTGCCCCGCCTTCAGCGCCGATTGCCTTGAAACCCTGGAAGAGATCGCGGTTGAAAACCGGGATCGTTTTATTAAAGCAGGCGGCGAGAGCTACCACTACATCCCCGCCCTGAATGATCGCCCTGACTACATGGAGGCGATGGCCGAGTTGGCCATGCGCCACATGCAGGGGTGGCCGGAGCTGGAGTCTGACTGGAATGTCTCCCATGTCAATCGTGAGGCAGAGCTGCGACAGCAGCGTGCCAAGGCGCTGGGGGCTAAGGGGTAGGTGCCTACCCCCCCCCTTAATTTAGTTTAAACATCTATCCAGCAGGTTCGCCACAGGCGGTGGGCCTGCTGGGTGTTTATCCACTCAATCCACCAAGCCACTCTGCTGGTGCATCTCCTGCCAGCTATTCACAATGTTGCAGAAGAGATCGGCAGTCTTTTCGGTGTCGTAGATGGCCGAATGCGCAGCCTCGTTATCCCATTTAAATCCTGCCGCCTGTACCGCTTTGGCAAGCACGGTCTGGCCATAGGCTAAACCGCCGAGGGTGGCGGTATCAAAGCTGCTGAAGGCGTGGAAGGGGCTTTTGACCTTGGTGCGTTTGATGGCGGCGTTCAGAAATCCCAAATCGAAGAAGGGGTTGTGGCCCACCAGGATGGCGCGGCTGCAGCCACTCTCTTTGATCTCCTGACGTATGGGTTCAAAGATTTTTTCCAGTGCCTCAGCCTCTTGCATCGCATCACGGAAGGGGTGGTGGGGGTCGATGCCGTTGAAGGCGAGGGAGGCTTCGTCCAGATTGGCTCCGGGGAAGGGGGCCACGTGACAGTCATGGGTCTGATGACGATAGAGCATCCCCTGTTCATCCATGCGTAGTACGACGGCGGCAATCTCCAGCAGGGCGTCAGTGTCCGCGTTGAAACCGGCGGTTTCAACATCGATGACAACAGGCAGAAAGCCACGAAAACGGTCGGCGATGCGGTAGGTAGAATCAGACATGAGGCGGTGATTATCCTTGGTTGTGGGTCTGTAGCAGCTGCCAGGTGAGGTTGCCACCGGCGCGGAGTGGGACGACGGTTTCGTCCCCTAGGGGGTAAGACTTGGGCACGGCCCACTCCTGACGGACCAGCGAGACCGTCTCGCTGTTGACCGGCAGGCCGTAGAAGCGGGGGCCGTGGCGGCTGGCAAAACCATCCAACTGGCCCAGTGCGCCGGCGTTGTAAAAGGCCTCGGCATAGAGCTCGATGGCACCAAAGGCGGTATACATGCCGGCGCAGCCGCAGTCGGACTCTTTGGTCGAACGGGTGTGTGGCGCGCTGTCGGTACCGAGAAAAAACTTGGGATTGCCACTGGTGGCAACCTTGACCAGCGCCTGGCGGTGTTTTTCGCGCTTGAGCACGGGCAGGCAGTAGTGGTGTGGCTGAATGCCCCCCACCAGCATATCGTTGCGGTTCATTAGCAGATGGTGGGCGGTGATGGTGGCGGCCAGATTATCGGGGCCGTAGAGCACAAAATCGGCGGCATCGCGGGTGGTGATGTGTTCAAAAACCACTTTTAGCTTGGGAAAACGCTCCAGCAGTGGGGCCAGCTTCTGGTCGATAAAGAGCTTCTCGCGGTCGAAGATGTCCACATGGCTGTCGGTGATCTCGCCGTGAATCAGGAGTGACATGCCCATCTCTTCCATCACTGCCAGGGTGTCGTAGACTTTGGCCAGATCGGTGACGCCCGAGTCGGAGTTGGTGGTGGCCCCCGCTGGGTAGAGCTTGACGCCATGCACAAAACCGCTGGCCTTGGCACGGCGAATTTCATCACCACTAGTGGTATCGGTGAGGTAGAGCGTCATCAGGGGTTCAAAGCGGGAGCCGCTGGGGCGGGCATCCAGAATCCGTTGGCGATAGGCGAGTGCCGCCTCAGTGGTGGTGACGGGTGGACGCAGGTTGGGCATGACGATGGCGCGACCAAATTGGGCCGCGACGTGTGGCACGGTGGTGGCGAGGGCGGCACCGTCACGTAGATGGATATGCCAGTCGTCAGGGCGGGTGAGGGTGAGGTGTTCCACAAAGTGCTCCCGGGATTGAAATAATATTTTGGCCATTATGCCATTTTGCGCCCTTTCTCGACGCCTCGATTTGGAGTTGCTACAATTGGCTTTAGATTAGTAAGGTTATTTCCAGGGCATTGCTGGAGGGTTGTCTGCGGCGACAGACGGGCCTCTTGCGATATTACAGAGAGCAAATTCATGTTATTGAAAAAACTGATGTTTCTAATGGCGATGGGGGTGGCGATGCCGGTATTGGCGCAAAAATGCGACTCTGGCAAGCCCGCTACTGCGCCGTTAAACCACTTTAAGGTGAGTGCTGATGGGGCCACTATCACTAATATTAAGAGTCAGCAGACCTGGTTACGCTGTAGCTTAGGCATGGCATGGACGGAAAATGGTTGTGAAGGTAACTCCCTGACCTACAGCCTGGCAGCGGCTGAGGCCGCGGTGGACGATCTGAACGCGCATCAGGTGGCAGGGCGCACCACTTGGCGTCTGCCTACGGTGGAGGAGTTGAACACCATTGTTGAACAGCGCTGTTTTCAGCCAGCCATCAATCTTGAGGTCTTTCCCAGCTCGCCAGAGTCTGGATTCTGGAGCAGCACCGTTGCCGCCGGTATCAACGCCCGTGCCTGGGTGGTGCACTTTCTCCATGGCCAGCGTTATATCGCCAATACCCAGCAGAGTTGGCGTGTACGCCCGGTCGCGGATAAATAGCAGGGGCTGATGAGTGGATGAGTAGTTAGAGACGCCGGGTGAATCCCGGCGTTGCTATTTTTAAGGGTCAGTTTAAGGATGGGGTAGAATGGCGCGATTGTGAGGCAGGAGCGGAAGATAGATGCGCATTGCGTTGGGCGTAGAGTATGACGGTAGCGTTTTTTGTGGCTGGCAGCTTCAGGACCATTCACCCTCAGTGCAGGCGGTGGTGGAGCGGGCGCTATCCAAGGTAGCCAATGGCGCGGTGCGGGTGATCTGCGCGGGGCGTACCGACACTGGGGTGCACGCCACTGAGCAGGTGATTCACTTCGATGCCGGTGTTGAGCGCTCGATGCACTCCTGGGTCCACGGGGCCAATGCCAATCTGCCCAAGGAGGTGACGATCCTCTGGGCGATGCCTGTCAGTGATGAGTTTCACGCCCGTTTTAGTGCAGTGGGGCGCAGCTATCGCTACGTAATCTGTAACCGTTCGGTGCGCCCCGCGTTTCTTGCCGGACGTACGACCTGGGAGTATCGCCCGCTGGTGGTGGAGCGCATGGCAGCAGCGGGAGAAAGTTTGATTGGTGAGCACGACTTTACCTCTTACCGTGCCCAAGGGTGCCAGGCCAAAAACCCGGTGCGGTCGGTGCGCCAGCTGGTGGTGAGCCGTCGTGATGAGCTGGTGTTTATCGATATCGAGGCCAACGCCTTTCTGCACCATATGGTGCGTAATATTGCCGGTGTACTGATGGCGATAGGGGCAGGGGAGCGGCCGGTGGAGTGGGCGCAGCAGGTATTGCAGCAGCGTAACCGTAGTGTGGGCGGCGTGACGTCGTTGCCCCATGGGCTCTATCTGAGGCATGTCCAATACCCACCACAGTTTGAGTTGCCCGCGCGTCGGGCCAGTGCCCTCATCTGGTGAGGGCATGAGAGGGTTAAATAAATTCCGCTTAAAAAGTAATATTATTTCGTTTGATGGCTATCTAATCCGGATCTTCACGTATATTATGTAGTTGTATATTTTGTAAGGTTAATGACGAGTCTCCCAGCTCACTTTCTAGTATGTCTGGCCTTGCAAATTTACGTAGTAGCGGCTGCCCTCTCCTTTCCCCTCCAGAGTGGTAGCTGTGTCATTTCAGGGGAGAGCATCAGGATGGTGTTCTCCTTTTGTCTCCCTCGCCTTAACCCCGTTTATATCCGCAGTGTTACATGGCGCAGACCGTAATAAGTTGCTAGTCTGAAAACGTGAACTCACTTAGGAGACTTCTTATGAATACAAAACAACAAACAGATCAATTGGTTAAGTTGGTTAAATGTGAATCCTGTATGAAAGAGGTTCCGGCGTCTGGTGCCAAAAATGCCGAAACGGCTGATTATGTGGCCCATTTTTGTGGTTTGGCCTGTTTTGACACGTGGCGCAAACAGACAGAAAAGCGGTAACCACCAGCCATACAGTGCGCTCTGCCCCCGAATGGCCGTCGACTCAGTGAGTCGTCAGGTTGGGGGCCAGTTGAACGTAAATCTTTAAAATCTGATACTATTCCGCCCTTTAGTCTTGGCTGGATTGGTTGATGCGGACACGGGTCAAAATCTGCGGTATTACCCGCCCTGAAGATGGGCGCGTAGCGGCCAGCTTAGGTGCTGACGCCATTGGTCTGGTCTTCTATCCTCAGAGTCCGCGTGCTGTTACCCTGGCCCAGGCCCAGGCGGTAGTCGCTGCCTTGCCCCCGTTTGTGACGACAGTGGCGCTTTTTGTTGACCCCGATCCAGCGGCGGTGGAGGCAGTGCTGAGTGCGGTGGCCCCCGATCTACTGCAGTTCCATGGTGGGGAGTCAGCAGCATTTTGTGGCCAGTTTGCCCGCTCCTGGATCAAAGCAGTGGCGATGCGTGAAGGGCTTGATCTGACAGCGTTTGTTGATGAGTACCGGCACGCCAGGGGGATCTTGTTGGATACCTACCGACCCGGCCTGCCGGGGGGAACCGGCGAGGTGTTTGACTGGGATGCAATTCCGCCCGCGTTGGCCGGCCAGATTGTGCTTGCCGGAGGTTTGACCCCCGACAATATTGCAGCTGCGATAACCAAGGTGCGCCCCTACGCGGTTGATGTCAGTGGGGGTGTTGAGGCTAGCAAGGGGATTAAGAGTGCGGCGTTGATGGCGGCCTTTTTCAAGAATGCTGCACTTTCTTGAGCGTTAAAACAATAGAGCTAGGAGATGTGAGACGTGTCGAAAGCGAACCTGCCTGACGCCAGTGGTCACTTTGGCCCTTACGGTGGCCGTTTTGTAGCGGAGACCTTGATG
>JAKFXL010000054.1 GCA_021731365.1 Gammaproteobacteria bacterium
TTTACCCACTGAAACAGGAGTGGCCAGCGTTTGCCGAGCTGATGGAGCGGCAACTGGATGGCAAATTGCGAGATGGCATCTACCTGCTCACCCTGCACGCCGTGGTTGAGGAGATCGATAAAAATAGTGACCAGGTCCCCTGCACCCGCACCGAGCTGGACCCGTTGCGGCAGCGCCGACTGGAGACGGTGATTCTGCCCAACCTCCAGTTTGTCAGCGCCAATCCACGGCTGCTGGCGATGTCGCAGGCACGCGCCGCCAACCGCGTCTGTGTCCGTTTTTTGAACGAGTCACCACACGCTGCCAACAACGGCGCCGTGCCGGTGGCACTGATCAAGGTGATCAACAAAACCCCGGCCTGGATCGACACCGTGGCCGGGCGTTACCTCTCCGAGCCGGAGGCCGCCTACCGTACTTTTCTCGCCCATAACATCGGGCTGCTGGAACAGTGGCTGCAAAAGGGTAATCAGGGCAACGCCAGTGCCTCACTCGCCACCCTGCTGGGGGTCGACTACCTGCCCGCCGCCGGGCCACTGCCGCCCATGCTGTTGAAAGATGCGGCGAGCAAAACACCCAAACTGATGTTCCAGCCGGCCGACCTGCAGGTGGAGCTGGCGCCCGTGCCCGCCAGTACCATTGGTGCCGTCATCGACCGCGAGCTGCCACGCGGCAGCGTCAATCTGATCCACGGGCTGGGCGACCGCATCCGCCTGCTGCTGGCGATCCCCGACCTCGACTACCGCCCCCAACTGATGGATCTGCCGCAGCGCGATACCGCCCTGGAAGATGAGCTGTTCCAGCGTGAAACGGCCGCCGCCCAGGCCTGGAAAGAGTGGTGGCTACAGTGGCAGCTGCTCTTTGGTGGCCTCGACAACGATCAGCTCAGCCTCGCTCAGGCCCCCACCTTGGTGGTTCGCCCGCGCAACCCCGACCTGTTCCGCAACGACCTGGTTGAGCAACGCCGCAAACAGTTGGGCAACGCAACCACGCCGCTGCCCGAACCCTACAGTAGCCATCTGCTCGCGCCACATACCGTCGTTGGCTACACCTCGATGGGTGACCCTATTGCCGCCGCAGAGCAACTGCTATTGCAACGCGAGGGCATCTACAACGACATCACCACTCTGGAGCAGGATCTGGATGAGAGCTACCGCCTGCTCAACGAGTTAAACGACTACCTCAATCTGCAACGCCAACAGCTCGACAGCCTCACCGTCTCATTCAGCGCCCTGGCAGGCGGGGTGGCGGGCGACGGCTCCGGCAGCAGCATGATGCGCTGGAACGGCGCCGTGGCGTTTGACACGACTGCAACCGACACCTCAAAGGGGTAATTACCATGGTTCAGAAATTTTTTGGCGTCGCAGACATGGAGGCTCTCAAACTGACACCGGTTGAGAACACTACTCCGCTGCTGATGAGCGCCGCCGCTTACAACCCCGGCATTTTCCAATACCAGGCGGGGCCCTATTTTCCAGCGCAGCCTGCCACACCGGCGGCACCCGCCGAGCCGGTCAGCGAACCGACCTACGCCAAGGCCAGCGCCAAATTTGGCACCATGCGTCAAATCGAGCCAATACGCGACCATTTCATCAACGCCCGTATCAACCTTGAGACCCTGCGCGACATCGCCACCAAGGCGCCCGGCACTGGCAAATCGCTGATTGAACGGGTTGAAACCTATCTGCAAAAACAGCTCGGCGAGGGCTATACCGCGCTGGTCAACGAGCTGGGTGTCACTGCCGACGAAAATGGCCGCTTTCTAAAAAAGCCACTGCCCAAACTCGGCGCCTCCTTCACCATCCCCTTTGATGACATCTCCGACAAGACCGGCGGGGTTTCAAACCTCACCGTCACGCACAATACCCATTCGGCACTCTTTGCCACCGGCATGGTGATGACCGATGACATCCGCACCATGGAGGCGTTGCGTTTTGCCCTGGTAAAGGTGCGGCGTCAACAGCAACAAAATCTGGAAAAAAAACAGGCAGAGCTGGCCGAGCTGGCGGTTCGCATAGGCGACGAAAACTCCACCCTCAAGGGGCTGGAGGCCAGACGCAGCGAACTGCTCGACGATTACGCCGTTGCCCAGCGACTGCTGGCAGAGCACTGGCAGGAGGTTGAACAGAAGTGGGCCGAGCGCAAACGCATCATCGAAAGCAACCTAGGTCTCTACTACGTGCGGGTGCGTGAGACGCCGCTGTCGCGCACCCTGCCCGACCCACTCGATCTGCGCCCCGGCAATGCCGACGACCTGGTGCCAGGTTGCCCCAATCGCGCCACACCACTGGCAGAAGAGCTGCTGCCCTTCATGGCGACGCTGCTTGATATTCCCGCTGCCGACTGGACCACGTTGAGCGGCCTCTCCAACCAGCTGCCGGGGCGCATCCCGCTGGAGCAAATGGTGCTGAGAAGACGTCAGCTCATCGAGGTCAAGCTCAGGCAACCGGCCACACCAACCAACCTCAATCCAACGCTCTTTGGTATGTTGCAAAACCATCTGGTCATGCAGCAGGCAATTGCCGCCAAGCCGTTCGCCGTCACCGCCCTGCGTGAGATGCAGCAGCAGGGCCACAAGATCCTGGCGCTCGAAGATCTGCTCGCCAGCCCGCTTCCGGCGTTGCGCGAACCGGCCAATCAGTTGCACCAGCGCCTCAATGCCGCCGCCGGTTGTCTGCTCAGCGGCCTGCGCGCCATCAAACCCTCGATCCGGCTGGCCTGGGCCGACCTGGCCGACGACAACCAGTTAGTGGTGGAAAGCCCGGAGCGTTGGCCCAATCTGGCCAAGGCCGAGGCGGATGACTTCAACAACATCCGCACCCTGGTGGAGCTGGTTGGCTGGTGGTTCCGCCAGCTCGACAGCGACGCCTCCGGCGACAGCCGCACCGCCATGCGCAACTTTGTCCGTGCCTGTCTGCTACTGGCCGCCAGTGACGACCCGCAACAGCTACTCCAGGGACAGTTAAAGAGTCTGCCGAGCCGTTTCCGTGCCGGTGAGTTGCTGCGCCTCGACCTCAATCGCGAGCCGGCAGCGGGCAATCTGCTGCACCTGCTCGACGCTGCCCAACAGGTGATCGCCACGGTGCGGGTCGAGGACCATGACAGCAAGGGCACACTCGCCTCCATCACCAGTGTCATCAACCCCAACGCCGCACTCACCCTGGCGTTACGGGTGACCGGGCTGCGCAGCTAAACCGATGCTGCCCGCCGCGGAAGCAGTGTTACTGAACCGGGTCACCCTGCGTGGCCCGGCGGCGGCGATTGATGCCGCCCGTGGCCCCATCAAAACTGCATTGGAACAGACTGGCTGGCCCACCACAGCGCCGGGGGAGTTGCTGTTTCTGCGCCGCATCACCGCCAGCGGTAACCCGCGCGAGATCGCCGCCCGCGCCGCCGAGCAGGCACGCCGCCTTGCCGACAACGCCGTGGATGGCTGGTCCGCCGCCGCCGCTGACGCCCTGGCGGTACGTTTCACCAGCCACGCCAGCCTGCTCGCCTGCCTGATCCGCGACCTGCTGCACGGCACCGCCCAACGCCATTGGTACTGGCGGCGCTGGCAGAGTGAACTGCAACGTCCCACGGACGAGGCGATTGTCACCCTGCTTGAGCAGTCACCGCTGCAACTACCTGCGGTAGTGACGCAGCTGCACGCTGCCCAGCTCTGGCAACCCTTCTGGCAGGGCCTGGGCAACAGTGGCGCTGAACGGTTGCTACTGATGACCGCGCGGGCGACGGGCTGGGCGGCGACGGTGAAGGCGGCCCGTGAGTTTATTGCCAGTGGCGGCGTAACAAACAGACCAGCGCTGATCCCCCGCCAACAACCCGACCTCAGCTTCCTTAACGTGGCAGCAACCGATTCCCGCCCGCTGCTGGCGGCGTTGCTGGCGCTGTGGTCACAGGCGCCAGCCCTGTTGGCAGGCACGTCAGGGACGCAGCAGCTCTGCCTACTGGCAAAAGTTATGAGTAACGATTCTCCAACCACACCGGCGCAACTTGGTAGCCCGGATGGAGTGAAACGCAATCCGGGGAGCAGCAGCCCGGATTCCACTGTGTTGCATCCAGGCTACAGTGCTGAGAAACAGCATGAGGTAGAGGCCCAGCCACTTACGGAGACCAGACCCTCGCCAGCGTTGGAAATAACAGCAGCGTCCGGCAATCGCTTCGAACTAAGTGCCACAGGAAGTTTGAATCCAGCTGCGCCAAAAACAGATCAAGACATAGACACAAAAACAGCTACAGAAACAGTTTCAGAAACAGGACCAGCACCAGAAAAATCAAGCTCAACAACCACATACGAACCCATATTCGAGCACAACTTCATCACCCATCAGGGTAGCCTGCTCTACCTCATCAACTTTCTCAACCTGGCCACTGTTCGGTCACAGCTCCCTACAGAACAGGCCGGTGCCGGGTGGCGCTGGCTCTACGATCTGGCCAGCGCCATCGGCTGCCCACCCGCCGGGGCGTTACTCGAATTTATCGCCGGCGAATGCGGCATGGAGAACGGCGCGATGCTGGCGCAGCAACCACCGCTGGCCGCCATGGAGCAGATTGCACGACTGGGGACCAGCCGCTACGGCGATGCGGTGTGGCAACCAAAAACATGGCAGATTCCGGCACGACTGATCGCCGACAGTAGCCACATCAACCTGCACTTTCGCCTCAACGACGCGCAACTCGCGGTGCGCCGTGTCGGCCTCGACATAACCCCCGGCTGGGTACCGTGGCTGGGACGGGTAGTGACTTTCCATTACGGCAGTGAAATGGAGCCGCAGCCATGAACAACAGACCACCCATCATCACTCCGGCCCTGCTCAACCGCGCCTTTGTCTACAGCGGTGTGGCGCGGTTTGCGCGGCTCTATCTAGCGCAGCCATCGCCACTGTTTGAGCAGCTGGAGGGTTACGCCGATCTGGCCACACTGCTGGGATTGCCGACTGGCGACTGGGACCAAGCTGTCGCTCGACTGGCGCAGCACGCCCCCGAGCTGCCCGGCCCCTTTGGCCAACTGCTGCGCGACTACCAGCTCCAGCTGCACGAATGGTTTGTGCTGGCGCTCTGCGGCGAGACCGAGGCGAGTCACCTGCTCAACCTGGCGCTGGCGGAGCTGCAAAGCCCTGGCGCCGCACCGCGCCCCGGCCTGCATCTGCTGGAGGTGATGGCGCAGGCACTGTTTGATGCACCACTGCCTCCCCTCGCCCTGCCCAGCCACCGGCTGGTACGTGCGGGAATACTGGAGATCAACGGTGACGGCCCGCTGCCGACCCGCCAGCTGACCCTACCGCCCGAACTCTGGGCGCTGCTGTGTGGCGACAGCACCCCATGGTCCGGCACCCGGCCACTGCTACCGGGCAACGCCGCCCTGCCCGGCGACCTGAAACGGCAGCTGCCACTGCTGGCCAGCCAGCTCCGCCAGGGGGTGGTGCGGGTGGTGGTATTGCGTGGCAATCCGCAAGCGGGTCTTGCCGCTGCTGCCGCCCTGGCCGCCGAACTTGGGCTGCTGGCCATCGAGGTAGATCAAGATGTCTGGGAGCAGCGCCCGGTGCTGGCTACCGCTTGTCACTACGGCAGTTGGCTGCCATTGCTGCTGATCAACCTCGGCCCCGGCGAACGTTTCAGCCCGAGTCGCACCCAGCTGCACCAGACACCGCTGCTGCTGGTCTGCGGCCACGATGGCACCGTCGCGGCGAACGACGCCCTGGAGATCACCCTGCCGACACTTAATCGCGACGAACGACTGACGGCCTGGCGCGAGGCGTTATCAGAGCAGATCCCCGAGAGCATGGCCGAACAGGCGCTGGTGGATGGCCCCACCATCCAGGCGCTGGCCGAACGTATCCGTTTTAGCAGCGCCCACCACGACGAGCCACCCGGTGCGCACCACCTACGCGCCGCCCGCGCCCAATTTGGCTCCGAGCGGCTGCGGCTGCTGGCCCAGCCGGTAACGCGCCACGTCGAGGCCGACGGGTTGATCCTGCCAACCGAGATCCAGACCCAGTTTGATGAGTTGGTCCAGCGCTGCCAGCGCCGCGAACGACTCTGGCAGGGGCTGGGTGCAAGCCTGGCCGACCCCAGTCCCGGCGTGCGTGCCCTGTTTGCCGGTGAGAGCGGCGCGGGCAAGACCCTCGCCGCCAGCCGTCTGGCCACGGTGTTGGGGGCGCCGCTGTTCCGCGTTGATCTGGCAGCGGTGATGAACAAATACATCGGTGAGTCGGAGAAGAACCTCGGCCGGGTGCTGGACGAGGCCGCCGCCCTCGATGCCATCCTGTTGATGGACGAGGCCGATACCCTGTTTGGCCGCCGCAGCGAAGGCAAAGAGGGCGGCGAGCGTTACGCCAACATGCTCACCAACTTCCTGCTCACCCGCATCGAAAACCATCCCGGCATCGTTCTGCTCACCAGCAACAGCCGCAACCGCATCGACACCGCCTTTAGCCGCCGCTTCGACGCCATCATCGAATTCCCGCTGCCGGGCGTCGAGGAGCGCTACCGCCTGTGGCGCTCCCACCTCGGTAAGCGCGCGCCCAACGAACAGACCTGCCGTCTGCTAGCCAGCTACAGCGACTTGGCGGGCGGCCACATCCGCAACATCGTGCTCAACGCCGCCGCCCTGAGTCCGCAACCGCCGGAGAGTCCGCTGGCAGCCACCCACCTGCTGGAAGCGCTACGGGCCGAGTACCGCAAACTCGGCCGCACCCTGCCACCACAACTCGAACATCTGCCGGGGTAAACCATGGCCGCCGCTACCCAGAAGAATAAATCCACCCCCGCCAACAAGGATGGCACTAAGGTCGCCAAAAAAGCGGCCAGCGCCCAACGCAGCCAAAAACCGGAGGCGGCAAAACCACCCGCCTACCTGCAGGCCAAGATGGCCATCAGCCACCCACAAGACGGCGCTGAAAAAGAGGCCGACAAGGTCGCACAACAGGTCGCCCGTGCGCCCAAGGCCACCCCGGCAGCGCCTGCGATACAAAAGCAGGACAACGCAAAAAAGGCCCAACGCGCTAGCCTGGAGCCAGAGATCAATGCTGAAAAAGGCGATACCCTGGCGCTCAAACCGGTGCCCGCTGCCGAAACTATCCAGCGCCGCCCGGTGCCCGAAAACAGCGCCGAGCAACAACTCGACAAAAAAACGGCCGCCCCCGGCAAGGATGATACCACCCAGGTACAGCGCGAGGCCGCCGACCCGATGGCCGGGCAGACCACCAGCGCCGACACCGAAGCACGCATCGAGGCCCGTCGTGGTGGTGGAGCAACACTGCCCGATGCAGCCAAAAGAGATATGGAGGGCCAGTTTGGGCAGGATTTCAGTCAGGTGCGGATTCACACCGATAGCGAAGCCGCCGACCTCTGCGCCGAAACCAATGCCCGCGCCTTCACCGTCGGCAGCGATATCTTCTTCGCCCCCGGCGAGTTTTCACCCGAAAGTGACAGCGGCCGTGAGCTGCTGGCCCATGAGCTAACCCATGTGGTGCAGCAGGGGGGAACCGCTTCGACCATCCAGCGGCGTATCGAATCCAATCCGGAAGTCTCACCAGCGCCGCCAACCCCACCTGCGCCCACGCCTATTAGCCAACAGAAGTTAACTGCCATCTCGACTCTACCACTGCCACAAAACAAGCGCCGACATCTGGCTCTCTACCAATCCTGGCAACAGGCCGGTCGGCTCAAACGTCTGGCCGGTTATGACCGGGAAGAACCTGATCAATCCAGCCTGTGGAACCAGAACAGCATATTCACCCCTGAGGCGTTTAATGAGAAGCTCCAGGCTCGCGGCATCCCGATAGCCACCGCCAGCAGCGACATAGTCCGTATCCGGATCGGCAATCGGGACCACTCCCACACCCGAAATGAATGGCTCTACGACTACCTGAGAAGGCCGACGTGGAACCGCACGGGTAGTAACGAAACGTTTCAGGTTGACCATATCGTCGAACTTCAGGTCTCCGGGGAGCATGGCGAGGGGGTGGGTAATAGCATGGAGAACATGGAGTTATTCGATGCAGATTCAAATACCAGCTCCGGCCGCACCCTGAAGAACTCGATGCGCGCACGTGTCCGCGAATATCAGGAATCCTTGACCCCGGCGCAGCGGCACAGGAGCGTCAGCGCGTGGCTGCGTGACTATAGCATCGTGTTCGAGAACGTTACGGTGGACTCCGGTGGAACCCCCGAGAGCCAGTCCTCATGGTGGACCCACAGCGAGATCACAAACTTTGATCCAATCAATCAGGCCGTCGCTCCCACGCCTGTCAATATCGAAGGTAGCGCCAGGGAGTTTGTGCTTGCCTCCGGGGCTGGCGGCGTGGTGATGGGGCGCTACCCGCGCACTCCGGAGGGGAACCGCTCCATCACACTGAACCCTGATACTCCCGCTGCAAAGAGCCTCTCCGGCTTTATCATTAACCGTTTTGAACTCGCCGCCAATATCGGGGCGGCCAATACACCCGGACAGAGTGCAGGAACTGTCGAGTGTCTGTGGAACCTTCCCGAACAGTTCCACGCCACTAACGCGAACATCACTCTGCCGCTCCAGACCGTAGGTGTACCTCATGCTGCAGCGGTGGGTCCCATCCCACGTCTGGATGGCGACTTTTCGCCACTGAGTCCCTTCAGCTTCGAAGAGATCTCCATCCGTGATGGCGCTCTCTATGCCGAGGGGACCATCCTCCCCTCTCTGCCGCTGCTTGCAAACAGCAGGCTTGCCATGCTGCTACGCGGAGACGACATCGTGCTGGCGGCCATCATTCCACTCAACACTCTCCAGCTGCAATTGCCAGCGGTGTCGCTGAATGGTGGCACACTGATGTTGTTCTACAGCAAAAATAACGGCTTCGGGATCGAAGGCGGATTTGACTTCAACATCAACCAGCTGGGCGGAGGCGATGTTGAGGCGCGGTATACACAGGCGCATGGCTTCGAGTTGCTGGGGACGTTTTCGTTTGACAGCGCACTGTTCGACCAGAACAGTATCAGCATGTGGTACAGGGATGAGCAGTTTGGCATGTCAGGCAACATCGGCATCACCTCGGCAGACAAGGTTCGCGGGATCCGCTCGGCCAATCTCCAGATGAGATACGAAGCTGGTCACTTCAACGCCACCGGCACCGTTGAACCCAACATTCCGGGGGTGCAGCAGGCCGGCCTGCAAGTGGACTACGCAGAGGAGACCGGCCTGACCATCGGCGGCAACCTGCAACTCGCCCCCAACCCCGCCATCCGCTCCGGCTCGGTCGACGTCACCGTGCGCAAGGTGGACGACCAATGGAAGGTCGCCGCCACCGGCACCGCCCAGCCCGCCATTCCCGGCATCGATTCGCAACTGACGGTGGGGTATGACGATGGTGCCTTCACCGCCGAATTCAGCGGCAGCTATGCCCGTGGCATGATGTCGGGCAGTGCCACGGTGGGGGTGACCAACCGTACTGTCGGTGAGGATGGCCGCCCCAGCGGCACCCCCGCCCCCGATGCGCCACTGGTGGTCTACGGCAACGGCTCCGCCACCCTGCAGATCGCCCCCTGGCTACAAGGGACAGCAGGCATCCGTTTTGCCCCCAATGGCGAGGTGACCCTCTCCGGCGAAATCGGCCTGCCCAGCTCGCTGGAGATTTTCAGTATCAGGGAGGTCAACAGATCGCTCTTTGGCATGTCAACCCAGATCCCCATCTTCCCTGGCATTGTCGCCGAAGTGGGGGGCAATCTCAGCGCCCACGCCAGCATCGGCCCTGGCGCGCTGGACCAGATGCGGATAGGCATCGAATACAACCCATCACACGAAGAAAACACCCGCATCACTGGTGATGCCCACCTCAATATTCCCGCTGAGGCCGGGCTACGTCTGGCGGCCCGCGCCGGTATCGGCTTGGGCATCACCGGTGCCAGTGCAACGGGTGGCCTGGAGCTGGGAGGAACGTTGGGAATCAGTGGTGCCGCCGAAGCGAGCGTGCATATTGAGTGGACACCGGGCAGTGGATTGCAGATTGACGCCGAAGGGTATCTGCACGCCGAACCTAAATTCAAGTTTGACGTATCGGGCTATGTCGCCGTCACCGCGCTCGGTTTCAGCGTCTACGACAATACCTGGCGACTTGCGGAATATGAACTTGGATCCAACTTGCGGCTTGGCGTGCGCTTCCCCATTCATTATCAGGAGGGCCGACCCTTTAACGTCTCGCTCGATGACGTGCAGTTTGAGGTACCCGATGTTGACCCGGCAGCCATGGTGCGCGACCTTGGCAATCGGATTTTTTAGACTACTATTACACGTTAACTGGAGATGAAACCGTGCCTATTGTCGCCAATCAACAACACAACCATTCTCCCCTATTCAATCGATTAGGGACCATCTCTGAATTAAGTGTCGCTGACTGGCAACGGTTCAACCCAAAAAGCTCATGAATCATGGAAAAAAAGAGGACACCACATTAATAACATACTGATAAATAAGTTGAAAGCATCAATGGTCCAACTATTGCTTACACCTTCACATAGTGATAAAGATCTTATTTCTCAGATATCGTGAGGCACCGACATATGACACAGAAACATTCCCCCAACACAAAAAACTCACTGAGTCCCGCTGTGCACACAACAAAAAAAATCGGCTGTTTCTCTGCCGATAGCAGCCAGTCTGCCTACCTACCACCCAAACCAAGCTATACAGTGGCTACAAAAATAGAAAACAGCAATCCGCCAGATCCAGACAACGTTACCGCTGCCATGCTTGACTACATAGAAAACTATAAAAATACGGCTATTAAGAATAGTTAATCTACAGTGAAAAATATTAGCCAATACGCCCCTCCTGTCGCCTATAGGCGACAGGAGAAAAGTGCGAAGCTGTTTGTATTGCATAAAATTTTAGATAAGCTAGACCATTCATTACTCGCCAATACATCAAGGAGGATACCCAATGACTTACGTCGATGGTTTTGTCGCAGCAGTACCTGACCAGAACAGAGAGATCTACAAAAAGCACTCTCAAAATGCAGCCGCTGTATTCAAAGAGCACGGTGCATTAAAACTGGTAGAGTGCTGGGGTGACGATGTTCCAGAAGGAAAAATCACCTCATTCCCCATGGCTGTAAAATGTCAGCCAGATGAAACCGTTGTTTTTTCGTGGATCAGCTGGCCATCAAAAGAGGCCCGCAACAGAGGTATGAAATTGGCGATGGATGATCCACGACTACATCCAGACACCAATCCCATGCCCTTTGATGGCATGCGGATGATCTACGGGGGATTTGAAGTATTTGTCGACGAGTAAATACCCACCCCGGTTATCAAGGACCCGATTGACCATGAACAAACACGAAAAACTAAACTATGTTGAATACCCTGCAAAAAATATTGGTGAAACAAAACGATTCTTTAAAGCTGCGTTTGGCTGGAGCTTTATCGACTACGGCCCCAACTACTCAGCCTTCTCAAACCAAGGACTCGATGGCGGTTTTTATAGATCAGAACTGACCTCAACCACTAGCACCGGTGCAGCATTACTGGTTTTTTACAGCCATAATCTAGAGTCCACGGAAGAGAAAGTAAAACAGGCCGGTGGGATTATCAGCACCAAAATATTCTCATTCCCAGGGGGCAGGCGTTTCCATTTCACTGAACCCAGCGGCAACGAATTTGCCGTGTGGTCCGAGATTGGGGCATAACTCAACACCAAACGGGGGCACACTTTCAGATATGCCCCCTCCATTAATCAAATAACCATCACAAAAAACACTCCACGCTTATCCCCTCCGGGACAATGTCTATCCCACCCTCCAAACCTTTCCCAAAAAAAAGCACAAAGTGGACGTTCCTGCATAATAAATCACACAAGCTCTTGCTAGGATTTTCATAGGGGAGCAAACTGCGTCAGGGGCGTATCTATTACATTTGTATAGCTGTTTGACTACGAGCCAATAATCACCTTAACAAAACAGCACTTATGTTGGGGTGATTGCTGGCGTAGGGTGGTGTAGACGCGGCACAACGAGACTGCATCGATATAACATCAGTCTCATTCACATATAAAGTGAGTGTCAAATGAAGCCATTACAAAAACTGTTTGCTGCGCTGATACTGCTGTTTACCACAACGATCCAACCTGTCATAGCAGCAACCGAGCCACTGATCCTGGCCGTCCATCCCTATCTGCCTGAGGCAGAGATCCAAAAACGTTTTACTCCGCTGGCTGAATATCTCAGTCTCACATTAGGGCAACCCATCGTTGTCCGGGTGGGCCGTAATTATGATGACCATATCGACGCCATCGGCACAGATCAAGTCGACATCGCTTTTATGGGGCCTGCCCCTTATACAAAACTGTTGGATAAATATGGCAGTAAACCGCTCCTGGCCCGCTTCGAAGTCAACAACAGTCCCAACCTCTATGGCGTAATCATCACTCGCAACGAAAGCCCCATAAAGAATCTCAAACAGCTTCAGGGCAAACATTTTGCCTTTGGTGACAAAGAGTCAACCATGAGCCACATTGTGCCCCGCTTTATGTTAGCTGAGGCCGGCATTCCCGTCAGTGCATTATCGGAATACAAATTTCTTGGTTCACACCATAACGTCGCCATTGCCGTACTTGCAGGTGATTTTGATGCCGGCGCTGTTAAACGTGAGGTATTTGTTGAGTTTGAATCCAAGGGGTTAAGAGTAATTGCGGTAACACCAGCCACCCCTGACCATCTCTTTATCACCAGCAGCACCCTACCCACCACCAAAGTCAAAAAACTGCGCCAGGCGCTGTTACAACTCAAAGACGAACCAAACGGCAAAACCATTATGTCCGCCATGCACAAAGAGTTGACCGCATTAATCCCGGCGCATGAACGTGATTACGAACAGTTAAGAACCATTGTTCATAAAGTAGGGTCTGAGCGCTGAACCATGCAGCGCCTGGCACACATACTTCCATGGTTACTACTGGCGCTGTTTCTGGCGCTACTGCTCTTATTATCCGTGTTATTTGTACAGCATCAGTGGCAACAGGAGATCCAAGTAAAACAGCGCTCCTCCGAACGTGAACTTCAATTGCTGGCCTCATTAATACATAATGGCTTACAGACCAGTAACTACCAGCATATTGATAGTTTGATCGATGACTGGGGAAGCAACAGTAGTGACATCAGACAGATGGGGGTCACTACGGCGAGCGGCTACCAGTTCAACACCTTTGAACGCCCTGCCAGCACTGATAATCCAGTCACTTTCACAACCACTATCAATTACGGTTATCGTGGCGCGGCTCAACTTAAACTCGTCAAAGACTTTGTCGGCGTTCAGGTGCGGCACCGCGAACTCTCATGGAATATCGGTATAATCTACACAGTCGTCTCCTCACTACTGATAGCCCTGACCCTCTCCTTAACCAAATACCAGAAAAAATCAGCCGCCCTATCACGTGAGGTCGAACGCCGTCGCCTCGCTGAAACAGCGCTCCAATCTCAAAATGACCAGCTGGAAAAAACCGTTACCAACCGTACCGCTCAGCTCACCTCAATCAACAGTGAGCTCGAAGCCTTTAGCTACTCAGTTTCACACGATCTACGTGCCCCTTTGCGCGCCATCGACGGCTTCAGTCTGGCACTGCTGGAAGATTGTAGTGGGTCACTCAACCAGGGCTGTCGTGACTATCTGAACCGTGTCCGCAATAACGCACAGAAAATGGGGCATCTGATTGACGATCTCTTGAAACTCTCACGCGTTACCCGTAGCGAACTACAGCTGAAAAAGACAAATCTAAGTTTACTGGCAGAAAAGCTCATCGAAGAGCTGCGCCAAAACGAACCTGAGCGCACTGTCAATATTGCTATCGCCCCCAACCTCTGGGGCTATGGCGACCCAACACTACTACAGGTATTGCTAGACAATCTGCTTGGTAATGCATGGAAGTTCACTCGCCACCGAACAGATGCCACCATCGAGTTCAATACACTCATCAGCGATAACAACATCTGTTTTTTCATTCGTGACAATGGTGTTGGTTTTGACATGACATATTCATCCAAACTGTTTAATGCCTTTCAACGTCTGCACTCCGTCGAACAGTTCGAAGGAACCGGCATTGGCCTGGCCACCGTACAACGGGTCATCACAAAACATGGCGGCAAGATCTGGGTAGATGCCAAGGTCAATCACGGTGCCACCTTCTACTTCACCCTTCCTGACTCAGATACAGAGCAGACGATGTAAAAAATGGTTCCACAATTTATAATAACAACTAGCTATCATATGACGGGGGTCTACCATGGCAAAATCAGCTACCATACTATTAATCGAAGATAATCCTGACGATGAGCTACTTACCGTCAGGGCACTGCAAAAAAACAATATTGCCAATGAGATCGTAGTTGTCCGTGATGGTGAAGAAGCACTCAACTATCTGTTTGGCACAGGCACATTTGCAGGGCGTGATACATCACAATTGCCACAGGTGGTGCTGCTTGACCTTAAGCTGCCAAAGATCGACGGACTGGAGGTATTAAAACAGATTCGGCTCAATCCACTCACTCAGCTCCTGCCAGTGGTCGTGCTAACCTCCTCCAATGAAGAGCAGGACATCATCACCAGCTACTCGCTGGGGGCCAACAGCTATGTACGCAAACCCGTCGACTTTACCCAGTTTATTGAAGCAGCACACCACCTTGGCCTCTACTGGCTGGTATTAAACGAGGTGTCTCGTGGCCGATGAGAGCAGGCAAGATCCACCGTTGCGTCTGCTACTGATAGAAGACTCCGCAGATGACGCCCTCCTTCTACAACGCGAACTGCATAAAGGTGGCCTGAATACGATTATCCACCGCGCTGATAATCTCGATGCACTACACGCCGCATTAGCAGAGGGGCCTTGGGATATTGTCATCAGCGACCACAACGTGCCCACTATTGATACTATTCAAGGGCTGACACTTGTACGCGAAACAAACAGTGACGTCCCCATCATTATGGTCTCTGGAACCATCGGCGAGGAGACTGCTGTGGAAACCATGCGGCATGGTGCGAATGATTACATCATGAAAAACAATCTTACTCGGCTTGTGCCAGCCATCAGGCGCGAGCTGCGTGAAGCACAGCGACGCCTGACACTGCGCCAGGCCGAAGCCACTATCCACCATATGGCCTATCACGATGCCCTCACCGGACTTGTCAATCGACTTGAATTTGAACGGCGCCTGCAACGCGCACTACAGAGTGCAAAGGAACGCTCATATGAACATGTATTGCTCTATCTTGACCTGGATCAATTCAAAATCATTAACGACACCTGTGGCCACATGGCTGGAGATCAACTACTACGCTGTTTAACCGTTGATCTGTTACACCAGGTACGGAACCGCGATACGCTGGCACGGCTCGGTGGTGATGAGTTTGGCATCCTGCTGGAGAACTGTAATCTGGATCACGCTTTAAAGATCGCCGAAACCATCCGCGAAACCATTCAAAACTTTCGCTTTTCCTGGAAAGGTTACAACTTTGCCATCGGCGTCAGCATCGGCGTCACCATCATCAACAGTAGCAGTCGCAATATTGAAGAGGTATTAAGTGGCGCTGACATGGCCTGTTATGCCGCTAAAGACTTGGGGCGCAATCGTGTTCACCTCTATCGTGCCGATGATGCCGAACTCAACCGTCGCCACACTGAAATGCAGTGGGCCTCGCGAATAGCCCAAGCCGTTCAGGAGAACCGTTTTGTTCTGCACGAACACACCATTATGCCCTTGAATGTCAACACAACGGTCAATCATCGTGAGTTCTTAATACGGATGGTAGATGAACAAGGAAAGCTTATTCTCCCTTACGCATTTATTCCCGCCGCTGAACGTTACAACATGATGACCACGGTTGACCGCTGGGTCATTCATACCGCTTTTCAACAACTAGCCTGTGAGCGACACCAAAACAATACAGCTACCGATGATCGCATCACTTTTATTAACCTGTCTGGCACATCACTAAGCGATGCGGGACTGCTCGAATACATTCACACCCAGCTTAAACTTTACCAGTTGTTACCACACACCATCTGTTTTGAGATCACTGAGACCGCAGCAATTACAGACTTTACCAATGCCATTCACTTTATTCATAAAATAAAAGAACATGGCTGCCGCTTTGCCCTGGATGATTTTGGCAGTGGCATGAGTTCTTTCTCCTACCTTAAACGGATCCCCGTCGACTTCATTAAAATTGATGGTAGTTTTGTCAAAAACATGAGAACAGACCGCATGGATTACGCCATTATCAAAGCGATTGCAGAGATTGCACACGTCGGTGGCATTAAAACGATTGCTGAATTTGCCCAGGATGAAGAATCTATCATAGCGTTACGGGAAATCGGCGTTGATTATGCTCAAGGTCACGGCATCGATCTGCCTAAACCAATCGTTTGTCTAACGCCACAGTAATTACACTGCCAGCCAACGTATAACCAGCCAGGGTATAAAAAGCATCAGCTCTACCGTCCCCCTTATACAAATACAAAGGGGACGTGAGCCGAAATCATCAAACTATTCCATCAGACCGTACTAAACCATGCCCTTCATCACATCAGCAACCCGTTTGGCATAATCAGCATCTGCTTCTTTGAACTGCGCTAACATCCGCTCCTGCACGCTCTTGGTGGCGTGAACCAGACCACCGGCAATATTGCCCGCCAACTGGTTCTTTTGATCCTCCGACATCAAACGATAGAGATCACCGGCCTGGCTGAAGTTATCTTCACCCTGAGTATCGTAAGCCTTGACCCACGCCTCGCCCAAAATCGGCATTGGCGGCTCAGCAAACTCTGGCATCGGTACCGGGGCACCATCGCCCACCTGATCGTTAGGATAGAAGTTCACCCCACCGCCCTGGTTGTTATCGCTACCAAAGGCCGCTGGCATGCCCGCCATCGCCCCATCACGCTGATAGTGGTGAAACGGGCAACGAGGAGAGTTAATTGGCAACTGATTGGCGTTAGCACCGATGCGGTAACGGTGTGCATCGGGGTAGGCCATCAACCGCGCCTGCAACATTTTGTCAGGCGACGCGCCAATGCCCGGCACCAGATTACCGGGGCTAAAGGCCGCCTGCTCGGTCTCGGCAAAGTAGTTGGTGACGTTGCGGTTCAACTCCATTTTACCGACCTCGATCAGCGGGAAGTCACTGTGGGGCCAGATCTTGGTCAGATCAAACGGGTTGATCTTATAGGTACGTGCCTCGGTTTCGCTCATAATCTGCACCTTCACCGCCCAGCTCGGGAAATCACCCTTATTGATCGACTCCACCAGATCCTGCTGTGCGCCGGCAGGGGACATTTTTGCGGCCTCTTCGTTGGTCAGGGTCTTGACCCCCTGATTGCTCTTGAAGTGCCACTTTACCCAGCTGCGCTCACCCTTGGCGTTCCAGAAGCTCAGTGTGTGGGAGCTGAAACCATGCATATTACGCAGTGTCGCTGGAATGCCACGGTCCGACATCAAGATGGTCATCTGGTGCAGTGACTGTGGGCTGTTGGCCCAAAACTCAAACATCGCCGCTGGATCGGGCAAATTGGTCTGCGGATTCTTCTTCTGCGAATGGACAAAATCGGGGAACTTGATCGGATCACGCAGAAAGAAGACCGGAGTATTATTGCCGACCATGTCCCAATTGCCCTGCTCGGTGTAGAACTTCACCGCAAAGCCGCGTGGATCGCGGGCGTAGTCACTGGAGTCCTGGCCACCACCAACGGTGGAGAAACGCAGGAACAGCTCGGTCTTTTTGCCAACCCCCTGGAGGAATTTGGCGATGGTGTAGTCCGACATATCTTTGGTCAATGTAAAAGTACCGTAAGCACCAGTACCACGGGCGTGAACCACACGCTCTGGGATACGCTCGCGGTTAAAGTGGGCCAGTTTCTCAAACATACGGAAGTTGTCAAACGTCAGAGAACCACGCTCACCGGCGCTGATACTGTTCTGATCCTCGGCAACTGGGGCACCGTTCACGGTAGTCATCGGACACTTGGGCTTATTACTCATTTAGATCTCCTTTACGCCATTTAAAAACAGGTTGTTTGTCAATACACAATCACTATAGCCGCATCTCTTATTATTTATAAAATGAATAATTTTAATTGTATTGATTTATTTTATGAATTAGTTGACCGTATCTAATCCACTATCTATCGTCACACTCCAGTAATCATTCACCGCTGTTAGCCAACTTTAACGCCTATCAGAATGCTGGACAAATTGTTAAACCCGATTGTTTATATCAAGAATTATCATTAATAAACATAGTGATATGATGTTGACTTAGTCTTTGTCTAAATTTAACATGACGACAAGCAGGGTTATCCTCTACCCCGCAATACAACTATTTAAATGTATCCTTAGGAGAAGATGATGATTAAACAAAAACCTACCGTCCTGACCACCTGCATAGCAATATTGCTAGTGGGTGCCAGCAGTGCCAGCGCCTTTGAAGCGCTCCCCAAAAACGTCCCCACCC
>JAKFXL010000010.1 GCA_021731365.1 Gammaproteobacteria bacterium
GCGAAACTGCTCACGGCGGATGAGTTGGCCGAACTCCATTTTAATCTTGGCCGTTTATATGATCATGAGTCAGATTTTGACAATGCGTTTACCCATTTTCAGAAGGCGAACAGTTATAAGTTTCAAGGATTTGATGCCGGAGAGCTGCAACAGTTTATCAGCCACACCACAGATATTTTGACCAGAGATTTTTTTGAGAGAACAGCCAAACCTTCTGGTGTCGCTGCCCGCCCCATTTTTATTTTGGGCATGCCCCGTTCAGGTACCAGTCTGGTGGAGCAGATCCTGGATTGTCATTCACAGGTGTTTGCTGCGGGAGAACTCTATTATATTAACCAGATTGCCCAGCAGGCCGCAGGGCCGGATGGTGTGTATGGGGTGAGGGTGGCGGGTTTGGATGCCGATGATATTGACCGTTATGCGGGTCAATATCTGGACAAGATCAATGGGCTTAACAGTTCGGCCAGATACGTGACGGATAAGATGCCCCAAAATTTTCTGCATCTGGGGTTAATTGCCCGGCTGTTCCCAGATGCCCGTATTATTCACTGTGTACGCGACCCGGTTGATGTTTGCCTCTCCTGTTATTTTCAATCCTTTAACCAAGGGCATGACTACTCCTATGATCTTGATGCGGTTGCCAGCTATTACCGCAGTTATCATGAGCTGATGCAGCATTGGAAGGAGAGTCTTAAACTGTCATTTTTTACGTTGCAATATGAAAACTTTATTGAGCAACAAGAAGAGACAACCGCCGCGCTGTTAACCTTTCTTGATCTGCCATGGGAAGACGAGTGTATGAGGCACTATGAAAACCCTCGATTGACTGCCACCAGCAGTCATGACCAGGTACGTCAGCCAATCTACAAACGGTCGGTTCAGCGTTGGCGTCATTATGAGCGGCATATTGGACCGCTTATCGAGCAGTTGCAGGATTTGTAGTTTATTATATGCCCCATGTTATTAACCCCCCAGGCAACACCCATCCAGGAAGTTAGAGACCCGCTGCTTGATCAGTGTGGTGTAAGACTACTGGTGAAGCGCAGCGATCTTGTACACGCCACTATTTCAGGCAACAAATGGTACAAACTTAAATACAACCTGCTGGCGGCACGGCAGCAGGGGCAGAAGACACTGCTCAGTTTTGGCGGGGCCTATTCCAACCATATTTACGCATTGGCAGCCGCAGGCGATGAGTATGGTTTTAAAACCATTGGTGTAATACGGGGTGAGGCGTGTCAGCCGCTGAATGCAACACTTCAGTTTGCAGTGGAACGTGGTATGACTTTGCGTTATCTCAACCGTGTCGATTATCGGGAGAAAGAGTCGCCAGTACTGCTTGAGCAGTTACAACAACAGTTTGGTCAGTTTTATCTGCTCCCTGAGGGGGGTACAAATGCACTGGCGGTACAGGGGTGTCGCGAAATGCTGGAGGGTGTGACAGAGCCGTTTGACATCGTTGCGTGTGCTTGTGGCACGGGCGGGAGTTTTGCGGGTGTGGTGGCAGCCCTTAACGGCCAGCAGCAGGCATTGGGCGTAGCCGTGCTGAAAGGGGCCGATTTTCTGGGTAATGCGGTAGAACATTGGGTGTGGCAAAGTATCGCGCAACGGCAGAGTAACTGGCGTATAGAGTATGACTATCACCATGGAGGGTATGCCAAGGTTACACCGGAATTATTTGTTTTTATGCAACGTTTTGAGCAGATGCATGGTATTTTGCTCGACCCTGTTTACACAGGAAAGCTCTTTTTTGCACTGTATGGATTGGCCGCTAAAGGCTATTTTGACCGTGGTACAACGTTGTTGGCAATACACTCAGGTGGGCTTCAGGGGCGCACTGGTTTTGGTTTGAGTTGAAAGGGTAACCAATGTTCCGTAGAGTGCTGGGTAGCTTTGTCATCGTGTATGAATTAATCAGGTCGAACAATGAAAAAAACCATTCCCATTAAAGTGGAAAAAGTTGAAATTACCTCCGAGAACAAGTGCAGTTTTTGTGTCGGCAGTAAGTGCTGTAGTTATATTACACATAAGATTGAGACACCAAAAAGTAAAACCGACTTTGACTACCTGTTGTGGCAGGTGTCCCATAAAAACGTGCGATTGTACAAGGATGAAGATGGCTGGTTTTTGTTGGTTGATAACGCCTGCAACCACCTGTTGCCAGACGGTCGGTGTGGTATTTATGAGGTACGCCCCGCTGTCTGCCGTACACATACTAACGACTATTGTGAATATGATGCTCCGGCAGAAGAGGGGTTTAAGTACTATTTTGATGGCTATGAATCACTGTTGGCATATTGTAAAAAGCGTTATAAAAAATGGGATCAGTGGAAGGCCAAACAGGCTGCGGAGGGCTAGCAGCCCCCATAGATCATTTGGTCGGGTTTCAGGGGTGGCAGTACTGCTAAATTGAATTTACGCCTGACGTGATTTCGTCAAAGTGATGAAATGTTGGGAATTCATCAGTATGGCGTGGTGGTTGCTGGCTGTCGGGATGGCAGGCAGCCAGCAGATGGCGAATGCCAAACTCTCGCGCAGTGCGGAGGGCATGCAGATTGTCATCAACCAGTAGTGTCTGTTCTGGCTGGTAGTCCTCTATCTCTTGTAGCTTGCCCCAGAAGAGTGGGCTCTCCTTGGGCAAGCCCAGTTCGTGGGCGGAGATGATGTGGTCGAGGTGATTGTCGAGCTGTGTATGTTCGAGCTTTAAGGCCAGGCTGCCAGGGTGTGCATTGGTGACAAGGACCGTACGTTTCCCCGACTGCTTTAATTGGTCTAAAAACAGTAACGCCCCTTCCTTGATGGCGATGAGATGTGCAGCTTCCCGTTTCATTTCAACAATGTCGAGTTCTAGTTCCTGGCTCCAAAAGTCGAGACAGTACCAGTTGAGGGTGCCGATATGTTTATCAAAGAGGGGGGCCAGCTGCTGTTTGGCGACGGTGATATCCAGGCCATGGTTGCGGGCGTAACGTTCCGGCACCTGAACTTGCCAGAACTGGGTGTCGTAGTGCAGGTCCAGCAGGGTGCCATCCATATCCAGCAGGACGGTGTTGATCTCATTCCAGTTTATCTTTTTCATGGCGCGTTATGTCGCTCTCTCAGGCTATAATGGGGACAGATTATGCGTAAAATGCCTGAAATACTAGCCACAGCTACCGTTGCCCGGACGCGACTTTTTCATGTTGAGTCCGTCGATCTCCGTTTTGCAAACGGAGTTGAGGTGCAGTATGAGCGTCTGCGGAGCAGTTCTGGTGGCGCGGTATTGATCGTGCCGATGCTCGATGATGACACGGTGTTGCTGATCCGTGAATACTCTGCCGGTGTTCATCGTTATGAGTTAGGGCTACCCAAGGGGCGAATTGAAGCGGGAGAGGATCTGCTGCTTGCTGCTAACCGTGAGTTGATGGAGGAGGTCGGTTACGGAGCACGTTCGCTGGAGCACTTGACCGCACTCTCCCTCTCCCCCTCATATATGAATCATCAAACCCAGATCGTACTGGCACGAGATCTGTTTGTACAGACTGCGGAGGGTGACGAGCCGGAGGAGATTGAGGTGGTGCCATGGAAGCTTTCTCAACTGGCGGCACTATTGCAGCGTGATGATTGTACCGAGGCGCGTAGTATTGCCGCGCTCTTTATGGTGCGTGAACTGCTTGCCGGGGGCGCTGCGTGAGCTCTGATGTCGCGTTGATCAGAGAGGTGCAGGCGATTGCCGAATTGGCAGCGGTCTCTATCATGGCCGTTTATAGCCGTACCTTTTGTGTCGAGCAGAAGGCAGATGATAGTCCGGTGACGGAGGCTGACCTTGCTGCCAATGCAGTGATTGTTCAGGGATTGGCGGCCTTGACTCCGGAGTGGCCAGTGTTATCGGAAGAGGGTGAGTTGGTCCCCTTTGAAGAGCGGCAACAGTGGCAGCGTTACTGGCTGGTCGACCCGCTGGATGGTACCCGTGAGTTTATTAAAGGCAATGGTGAGTTTACGATCAATATTGCCTTGATCGATTCAGGCCAACCGGTGCTGGGTGTGATTCATGTGCCGGTGACCGATGAATGTTATTTTGCAGCACAAGGTCGCGGTGCATACAAACAGGTTAAAGGTGGTGCTGCCCAGCAGATTAGGACGCGTGACTGGAAAGGGGGGCAGATTACCATTGCCGGGAGTCGTGCCTGTCATAGTGACCGCTTCAAGGTGTTGCTGAGTAACTTTAGTGAACCCCATGTGTTGACGTTGGGCAGCTCGCTTAAATCCTGTTACATCTCTGAAGGGCGTGCTGACCTTTATGCACGGTTGGGACCGACCGGTGAGTGGGATACCGCTGCGGCGCAGTGTATTCTGGAGGAAGCCGGCGGGGCACTCACCGATCTTGATCTGAATCCACTGCGTTATAACGGCAAGGATTCGTTGATTAATCCTCCGTTCCTTGCGTTTGGTGATGGACGTCACAATTGGCGCAGTTATCTTTCCGGAGCGCCGTTGTTCTAATCTTTGTGTTCGTTACTCTGCATGCCTGAATAGGGCAGCTTCATGTGTCCATAACGGATGGCCAATACCGCCAGTGTTAAAAGCACAATGGTGGCAGAGATGGAGATGACCTTCCAGCTATCCATGTCCTTGATGTCGAGTGTTAGATAACGGGCAAGGGCGACAATGGCGATGTAAATAGGCATACGAATGGGCAGTTTGCCAGACTCCAGATAGACACTGACCATGGCAACCACCTCCAGGTAGAGAAACAGCAGTAGCAAGTCGGACAGGGTTACTTTGCCGGCGTTGATCATATGCATGATCTCCTGAAAGCCGGCGACAAGAGTGGCGATGGTGATAATAAATAGACCGCCATACTCAATAATGCGAAGGCTTTTACGGCTGATATGGTCTTGCTGGATGGACATGGTGGGTACCTTTTAAATGCAGATAGGTAATTGTCGGTAGTCTGCGGTGTTAAGACAAGGGTGATGTAAGGATATCAGACAAGTGGTTTGCATCAAGCGTAGATCAGGTGAATATAAATAGTGGCTACAATCATAACAGCAGAGAAGATGGCGGTGTTGGTGGGTGATGCAATACGGCTATCAGAGGCTGACGCGTTGGCACTTGAACTGGGCCTGCCCTTGGTGCAGGATCCATCAGCCCTCTCCCCATCGTGTGAACGTGTACTGCAATTTACGCCCGAAAGATTGCAGCTGCAGCCGCTTGGTCCTCAGGCATCCGGGCCGGTTTATGTTGATTTTGTTGATGGTGCCATGGGGCATCGTCGTCGTTATGGTGGTGGACGTAGCCAGCTGGTGGCCAAGGCCGTTGGCATTAAAAAAGGGTTTTGTCCCAGGGTGGTGGACGCCACAGCCGGTTTAGGCCGTGACTCATTTATTTTGGCGCAGCTTGGCTGTCATGTGCAGATGGTTGAGCGCTCGCCGGTGGTGGCGGCACTCTTGCGTGATGGCATGAGGCGTGGTCAGTGTGATGATGAGGTTGCGACGATTATTGAGCGGCTCTCTCTGACAGTAGCCGATGCCAGGCAATGGCTACTAACATTGGCTGAGAGCGAACGGCCTGATGTGATCTATGTTGACCCGATGCATCCTGAGCGGATCAAGGCGGCTGAGGTAAAAAAAGAGATGCGCCTGTTTCGTGAGCTGGTAGGCCTTGATAGTGATGATGCAGAGCTGTTGCAGTCAGCATTGGCGGCGGCCCGTAAACGGGTTGTGGTCAAGCGGCCACGTAAATCGGAGACAATTGCTGGCCCTAAACCCAATCTGATTATGGAAGGCAAAAGTACTCGCTTTGATATATATCTGCTTTAATCCCGGTATTTCATTGCCCACCACTTAACGGTGCGTGCAGGGCACTTGTCCCCCTTATATTTATAACGAGGCAGTAATGGAAAAACGAATTGAGGATGTGGAGATACGCATGGTGTATCTGGAACAGACGGTGGAAGAGTTGAATCAGGTGGTGATTAAGCAGCAGGATCAGATTGATCGCTTACAGGTTGAAATGAGACGTATGACTCAGCAGATAGATTCGGGTGCTGAGTTTGTTCGCGCCCAATCTGATGAGATGCCCCCGCCACACTACTGATAGGTGTGGTGTATATTTTTAACGGAGGGCAGTGTGCTGTTTTAGTGTTGAAAGTGCGTTGATAAAATGAGAGACGAGGTGCCGTGGTACCCACGCCTGATTTTGTTGAATAGCGAGCACGGCTGCATGCAGGCGTGACGGGATGTCTGCCTGATTGAGATATCCCAGTGCCCCAGCAAATATCAGCTGCATTAATGTCTGCTCGTCGCTGTTGTCATCCACCAGCAGAAGAATACGCACACCGGGCTGCCAGCGGCGTACCGCAGCTATTAATGACAGCGCAGCGTGGTGGTTGCGGATATCCAGCACCACCACATCATGATGGGCCTTGTGAAGTAATGGCCGTGCTTCGTGCGGCGAACCTGTATCAAGCTCAAACCCATCAATGGCATTCAGATGTGACGTAAGCGATGTATCGGTGCTGATGCATGCAACTTTAGTATTCATTTTCATAACCCCATGGCCCTACACTGCCACTAACTCTAGCGGTATACGCTGGATTAGGCAATTGTACCTTGGTGCAGAGGTGTGAAACTGATTCAATAGCACCCCATGTCTGCCGATAGCGTTTGGAGAGAGGTGAGGAGCATCCAGTGAATAACGTTATTTTTCCATGAATAAAAAAGAGACCTCCAGGGCCACGGTCATCGTTGTTGCCAGTGTGGATTCAGCGTTACTGAACAGCTGGTCTGCCGCGTTGCCTGACTATCGTGTGGAATGCGCGGCTGATCGTACGTCTTTGGACGCTTTTTTACATTCTGAATCAGCTATCAAACCATTATTGTTTATCTGTGATAGTGCGCTGATACACAGCGGACGTGACCCCTTGCTGGTGGAGCTTGGTCGTATAAGCAATAACTCAATATTGATGATGGTCGATGACGACCCGGATATGATCGATCTTGAGTGGATCTATTGCGGTGTACGTGGCTGCTGTTTGCAAGGGGTCGAGGCAAATATGTTACAAAAGGCGGTTGCCTCTCTGTTAACCGGTGAGGTGTGGTTGCCACGTAGACTGATCGCAAAGATGATTGCCGGTATTTTTATTCCGGATGCTGCAACAGTGCCGCTTGAAAAACAGCTATCGTTGGAGTCTCTTACGCAGCGTGAGTGTGAAGTGGCCAAGTTGATTACTGAAGGGCTGAATAACAAGCTGATTGCCCGGAAACTGGATGTCTCGGAGAGAACCATTAAGGCCCATCTGGGGAATATTTTTCAAAAGCTCAATATTGATAACCGGTTGATGTTGGCACTGGCCCTGAGAAATAGTTTCTGATTTTTAAGAGAAGGGACAGATCGCAGATTGCTTGATGGGATTAAAAAGTGAGCCACTCCCTGGCCCATTTATTATTGTTATTGTGAAATGTTATTACGCACTAATGGTTGTGCTGTTTAGTGATGTCTTGCGATTGCGCCAGCCCAGTCCCATCAATCCTGCTGCCAACAGTGCTAATGAAGTTGGCTCTGGAACCGTGCCGGAGAGTTCGATGCTGTCCAGGGCCAGTGCCTGGAAATGGCCATCGGTGACGGAGGTGGTGAGTGAATCACACTGTGAGCAGTCAGCAAGCAGGATCTTGTCAAAGCCACCACCGGAAAACCCCAGATACTGGTTAGATGTGGGGGTAAAGGAGCCGGAAAGCACAGAGACACCATTGCTGAGCAGTTCATAAAAAACGTTGCTGGCCAGGCCAAAACCGCTGCCGATGAACATTCCCACATCTTCGAAGCTTAATCCGCCGCTACGGGAGATCTGGGTGTAACCATTATCACCACCGTTTGGATACCAGCTGTAGCCGCCTTGATGATGTGAGCCGGTGTAGGTAACCCAGATGTCGTTTCCGGTATCACCGTTAATCTGCTGCACCACAACGCCATCTTCGATATAGGCGCTACCATCGGTATACATCGTGCCATCGTTAGGAATGCTCTCAAAGCCGTTGAAGTTGCTACGTGTGCCGTCATTGATGAAGTCAGAGAACTGCACTACCGGAAGGGCCTGCGCTATTGTGCAGCTGGTGAGTAGGGCAAATCCAACCATGGCTTGTTTGATCATTACGTTATTTCCTTCAGATTGTGTGGTGTGAAGGAAGTTTACCGATGGTTGGCCGGGTCGTTAATTGTACCTTGGTACTAGATCAGCCAGATTGCGGGATATTGGGGGCGCTCTTTTTATCCTTTAATAATGGTTATAGGGTCTTAATAAACGCCTTGGATTTGCGTTGGTAGTTATACAGTACCTGCTTTTCCATGGGCAGGCTCTCCAGGGTGGCCGGTTCATAACCGCGCTCCTGAAACCATTGTGAGGTATGGGTGGTGAGAATAAAGAGCCGGTCAATGCCACTCTGTTTGGCGTGCTTTTCAAGGGTGGCGAGCAGCTCGTCACCGCGTCCCGTATTGCGATAAGTGGGGTGAATGGCAAGGCAGGCAAGCTCACCGATCCGGTCGCTCTTGAATGGATAGAGTGCGGCGCAGCCAATAATAGTGCCGTCGCGTTCGGCAACGGTGAAGTTTCCGATCTCCAGCTCCAACTGTTCACGGGAGCGGCGCACTAACACCCCTTCATTCTCCAGAGGTTCGATCAGCTCGAAAATGCCTCCTACATCATCAATAGTGGCAAGGCGGATCTTTTCATAGATACCGGCTGTAATAAGGGTGCCGATGCCGTCGCGGGTAAATAGCTCCTGCAATAGCCCGCCATCAACACTGCGATCGATCAGGTGGGTACGTTTGACACCCTGCTGACAGGCATGAATGGCGTGACGCAGATACTGAAGCTCCAGTTCACTGCTCTGGTGGCGGGTCAGTAGCTGCTGGGCCGCCTCGATACTCAGTTCACGCAACAGCTGTTGGCCCAAATCGTAAATACCTTCTGCCTCCGTTAAAAAGAGCAGCTTGTCCGCTTTTAGTGCAATGGCCGCAGCGGTGGCGATCTCATTGGTTGTCAGGTTGAATATTTCGCCGGTGGGGGAGTATCCCAAGGGTGACAGCAACACAATGGCATCGTCGTCGAGCCGTTGGCGGATGCCGTCGGCATCAATACGCCGCACTTCACCGGTGTGGCAGTAGTCAATGCCGCCACGAACGCCAACCGGCTTGGCCGCCACAAAGTTACCGGAGGCTACACGGATGCGGGCACCGGACATGGGCGAATTGGCCACCCCCATGGAGAGCAGCGCCTCAATCTCCACCCGTACACTGCCTGCCGCCTCCTTAACGCAGATCAAGGCCTCATCATTGGTGATACGCAGGCCATTGATGTATTCGAGTGTGGCACCACGCTCCGCAAGGCGTGTCTCTATCTGTGGTCGTGCGCCGTGGACCAATACCGTGCGTATGTCGAGACTGTTAAGCAGGGCGATATCGTGAATCAGACTGGGAAACTCGCTACTGGCGACCGCTGCACCGTCAAAGGCGATCACAAAGGTACAGCCACGAAAGGCGTGGATGTAGGGTGCGGATTGACGAAACCAGCTTACAAAGGGGGTGTCGCTCTTGAACTCATCAATGGTGGTCACGGCATTGTTCCTAGATTTTTAACACTTTGATCCTGAAACAGCGCTTGCTGTTTATGTCTGCCCTATAGTGTGCCTTTTATATTCTTTTTCCACCATCCGTGCCGCGTGAATTGAGGCAATATGGTTTGATCTGATAAAAAACCCTACAGTTTTCAATGACTTTAATTCTGACTGTTTTACTAAAAAATAGTTGAAACATAGATGACTATTTTGCTATGTTTCTGTTCTGGACAGCCAGAGCTACTATCTCTGGCGTCTGGGTTTCGGGGGAAACCCAACCATAAACATCTAAATCTTCGGAGAGAAACTATCATGGAAAAAACATTGGCACTTGTTGCATCTTTGGCTGGTATCGTTATTTCTGTTGCGCTGTTTGCCAGCGTGGCAATGGCTTAGGCCTCATCGTATAACAGGAAAAATCAGGATATGAATACTGGAACGGACAACCGGTTGATGGTGCATTCGCTGCCCTTCATTGTTGCTTCCCTGGGTGTGGTGATCTCCATGGTCCTGTTTGCAGGACAGGTGATGGCCTAACTATTTATATTTGATGTTGAACGCCGGATGACGTTTTTCTGTTCGGTGTGTTAAATGGAAAAGGGGATTCGCAGTTGCGGATCCCCTTTTTTGTTTATTGGTTATGTTGTGATGTGGCTGATTGTTGAAATTGTATGACTGCCCCGTCATTGTGTTGTGGCTGAGGAAGAGGTTCATCGCCATCGGTCATCATCAGTGGCTCGATGTCTACGGGTTCGTTAATGTTGGCTAACCCCCCGTTCTGGCGCAGTGACTCTAACCCTTTGAAATCCCAATGTCGTTTATCCATCAGTTGGCTGGGTTGGAGCGCCTGGAGGGCGTGCAGGATGTTGCTGGGGATCTTCTCATTCTCCTGAGCCAGATTTTTCAGCAGCTGTTTGGTGCGCTGGCGGGCCAGGTTCTCCTGGGAGCCACACAGGTTGCAGGGGATGATGGGGAATTCGCGCAACGCTGCATATTCGGCGATATCCTCCTCCTGGCAGTAGGCGAGGGGGCGGATGACAATCTGCTGTTTGTTGTCGCTGAGCAGTTTGGGGGGCATCGACTTGATCTCGCCGTTGTAGAGGATGGACATCATCAGCGTGGTGATCATGTCGTCCCTGTGGTGCCCCAAGGCAACCTTGGTATAGCCATGTTTGGCGGCGTAGGTGTAAATAGAGCCACGCCGCAGCCGCGAACAGAGTGAACAGTAGGTTTTGCCTTCCGGCACTTTATCGATCACCACCGAGTAGGTATCTTGTCTGTGAACCTCGTAGGGGATGCGGTGCTCCTGCATCCATTCGTGCAGTTTTGTATCATTCCAGCCGGGTTGGCCTTGATCGAGGGTGAATGAGAAGAGTTCGAATTTGTTGTTACTGCGTTGCCGTAGCAGGTTAAGGATATAAAGCAGGGTGAAGCTGTCCTTGCCGCCCGAGAGGCAGAGCATCACTTTGTCGCCCTTTTGAATCATATTGAAATCGGCAATGGCCTTGCCGGTATAGTGCAACAGTTTTTTTTCCAGCTTGGCCGATCTGTTTGAGGCGGTGTGCATCGGTGGCTCCGGTGTGGTGGTCTGCATCGCTATAGAGAAGGTCTATTTTACGGTATTTGTCCCGGGATTGCCTCCGGTTATCTACGGGCGGCTGGGTAGACCGCTGCCTGGCACTGGAGTTGATATAAATATTTGAAGGATGGGGCGCTGCTCTCGGTAGCTGATAGTATGCAGAGGATATTAATGCGCCAACGCTTGCAACGGGTCCCCGAGGGGTGTTTTGTTGATCGACAGGTTTGAAAATGAATAGCAATATCTCCCCCCACGCCTATGTACTGATGGCGGTAATGGCCACGGCACTCTCCTATTTCGGTTTTAAGACGTTTGGCGGTCTGGATGCGTGGTTCTTTTTGCCCATTTTTGCAATGGTACTTTTTTGGGGTGCTGCTAATTTTATCCGCCAGTGGCGCGGCTTAAGCCACTTCTATGTAGATAAGAATATCCGTGTGGTGCCGCTACTGCGGCGGGCGGTGGCGCGGTATGTGGTCTGGATGGTGGTGCTTTTTATAGGCATCAAGTTTCTTGGCAGCCATCCCTACTATCAGCGCTACGATAAAAGCATGGAGTTTCTGGATGCGTTGTTGAATATCTATTTGGTTGCCGGCATCCCCTATTTTTTGTTGACCCTGATATTCAAGGCGTCACGGGTTGAGGATTTTTATGACCCGGCGGTGAGGCTGCTACATATCCTGAAGCAGATCAGTCTCGGTTTTATGGTGCGGGGTAACCGGCGGTTTGCGGTGTTGGATAAAGCGTATAACCGCAAGGTATTATTAAATCTGGTGATGCGCGCCTACTTCATCCCCTTTATGGTGGTGCAGATCTACATCACCATGGACAGTGCCATTCGCTTTTCAGCGGATAACTTTAATAATTACAACCTGATGACGGTTCTGGTCTGGCTATCGTCCATACTCTGGTTTATGGATGCACTGGTTGCCAGTGCCGGTTACAGCATCGAGTCACGCTGGGCGGAAAACCGTACCCGTTCCATCGATATGACCGTGGGTGGGTGGCTGGTCTGCATGGCCTGTTATGAGCCCCTGAATCAGGTGACCGGCACACTCTTCCCCTTTGGGCCGTTTATTGCCAATGTTGCGCCGGAAAGTTTTGTGTTTGCCGAGCAGACCGGTCTCTACATCTTCAAAATGGTTGAGATTGTGCTGCTGCTGGCGCTGATCTATTCAGACGTCTCTCTTGGGCCGTCAGGGGTCAACATCACACTCAAACGGCTACAGACGCGGGGGCCTTATGGCATTATTCGCCATCCGGGCACTGTCTGCAAACTCTCACTCTGGTGGCTACAGACCGCCTTTTACGCCCAGTTCTGGGCGTCACCGCAGCTGATTATTGGCCATCTGGCGTGGAATGTACTCTATATATTGCGTGCCTACACAGAGGAGCGCCACCTGCGTAAACATGCGGAGTATCGTGAGTACATGAAGCGGGTGAAATACCGTTTTATTCCCGGCGTGATTTAGTTGGCAGACCCCAGGATCGGGCTGTGTGCCCGGTGGGCCACCATCGCACCATAATTACACTGCCGGACAGCAAGCCCATGCTAGAATCCTGTCTCACCGGCCAAACTGGAAGCATTGTATGTCAGCAAAGGTTTTTGCAGTTTCAAATCAGAAGGGCGGCACAGGTAAAACAACCCTGAGCATGAACTTTGCCGCCGGATTGGCGCGGCGTGGGCGCACACTGGTGATCGACGCAGACCCACAAGGGTCGGCAGGGCAGTGGACCGGGTTAGCCCCCGATAACCGCCCGTTTCCAGTCTCGGTGATTGCCGTGGCGGGCAATCTGGCGCGTGAGGTTAATCGTTTTCGCCAGGATTACCAGTATGTAGTCATCGACTGCCCACCCACGCTGGAGACAGAGACTACGAGGTTGGCCATGTCCGCCTCAGATACTATACTGATACCGGTGCTGCCCTCGCCGATTGACCTGTGGGCCAGTGTGCGGTTGGCTCAGACCATTGAGCAGGCCAAGCTGGGTAACCCTAAGCTGGGGGCCTATTTAGTCATCAACCAGCTTGAACCGCGTAATGCGTTATCACGCGGCATGCAGCAGGCACTGGCTGAGTTTGATATTCCATCGCTCAAAGGTGGTTTACGTCGCCGGGCGGTCTACCGAACATCAGCCATTGAAGGTGCCAGTGTTTTTTGTCTGGGTAAACGCGGCGAAGCGGCTGCCCAGGAGATTGAGTCCATCATCGAGGAGGTTATATAACCATGAGTCAAATAGGATCAAAACTGGCCGGCAGTGTACGTCAGGCCAAGGCGCAGCAGGCAGACAAAACCACAACTGAGACGACCCCTGTCAAACCGGCAACCAAACGAGAGGATGTACCGTTGCCAAGCATCCCTTCGCGGCGTGTATGGCCTGACTAATTAACGTCCGAACATCGCCGTCGTATCGTTTTGCGGTGGAGATGTTTGAGGAGGCTGTGGTGAAGGCCTCCTCAACTCTGTTTTGAAACAGTATTTTGAGTTTGTTGGTCTTTCTTTATGTGTTGTCTCCTGTCTTCGAATCCCCCTTTTCTCGTAGTTGAATAATGCCCTATCCGTTCTGTCACCCCATCCCCACCGTCACCACCTGCATATCAATAGCCCCCATATCTATCCCGCTCATGGGTAGTCCAAACAGCTCTTCCGGGTGTTGCTGGGCAATCACATACAGCAGCGGCAGATAGTGTTCTGGGGTGGGTACGCTGAGCTGGGCATCCTCTTGGCTGAGGTAGTGGATAAGGGCGGTGGGGTTGTTGTTGCGTAGCTCTGTCTGTACCCAGTGGGCGAACCGTTCGGCCCATTCGTAAGCCGGGGCGTTGGCGTCCCAGTTGAGTCGGCCGAGGTTGTGTACGATGTTGCCGCTGCCAAGGATCAACACCTCTTCGTCGCGCAGTGGCCGGAGCCGCTGTGCCAGTGCGTAGTGCCAGGCCGGCGGCTGGCTGGCGTCAATGCTAAGCTGAACGACGGGGATATCTGCCGCCGGGTGTGTATGCAGCAGTATCGACCAGCTGCCGTGGTCGAGCCCCCAGCTCTGGTCTAATGTCACGGCCGTGGGTGCCAGCAGCTGCTGGATGCGTTGCGCCAGCGCCGGTGAGCCGGGGGCCGGGTATTGCAGATCAAACAGCGCCTGTGGAAAACCACCAAAATCGTGAATGGTCCGTGGCAGCGCCATTGCGGTGACGGCGGTATGGTCGATATACCAGTGGGCGGAGATGGCAAGGATCGCCTTGGGGCGGGCTACTTTTTGTGCCAGCTGTTGCCAGCCGTGGGTGTGGTGGTTGGGTTCTATGGCGTACATGGGGTTGCCATGGCCGATGAAGAGGGCGGGCATTCTGGTGGTTGTCATAGTTCTGCTTCCTATCCGGTAGGTTGGATCACACCACTCTACCCTACGCTTGGCGGTTTAAATTTGCTATCTTAGCTCTCTTAACGAACTTTACTAACAGAGGTTGTTGCTATGCCTGAATACCGTTCCCGTACCTCCACCAGCGGCCGCAATATGGCCGGTGCCCGCGCCTTGTGGCGTGCCACTGGCATGAAGGATGGGGATTTTGGCAAGCCGATTATTGCGGTAGCCAACTCCTTTACCCAGTTTGTGCCGGGCCATGTGCATCTGAAAGATATGGGGCAGCTGGTGGCGCGGGAGATCGAGCGGGCCGGTGGTGTGGCCAAGGAGTTTAATACTATCGCCGTTGATGATGGTATCGCCATGGGCCACGGCGGCATGTTGTATTCACTGCCATCCCGTGAGCTGATCACCGATTCGGTTGAATATATGGTGAATGCCCACTGCGCCGACGCCATCGTCTGCATCTCCAACTGCGACAAGATCACCCCGGGCATGTTGAATGCGGCGATGCGGCTGAATATCCCCGTGGTATTTGTCTCGGGCGGGCCCATGGAGTCAGGCAAGGCGGTTATTGGGGGTAAAGAGGTGCATCTTGATCTGGTGGATGCGATGGTTTCGGCCGCTGACCCCACTCAGTCTGATGAGGATGTGGCGACAATGGAGCGCTCGGCCTGCCCGACCTGTGGCTCCTGTTCCGGTATGTTTACCGCCAACTCGATGAACTGCCTGACCGAGGCGCTGGGGCTGTCGCTGCCGGGCAATGGCTCGATGCTGGCAACCCACGCCGATCGTGAGGATCTATTTTTGCGCGCCGGTCGTCTCGTGGTTGAGCTGGCCAAACGTTATTACGAGCAGGATGATGAGTCGGCGCTGCCACGTTCTATCGCCACCAAGGCGGCCTTTGAAAATGCCGTCTGCCTCGATGTTGCTATGGGTGGTTCGACCAATACCATTCTGCATCTGTTGGCAGCGGCGGAGGAGGGGCAGGTGGATTTCAATGTTGCCGATATTGATCGCATCTCCCGCAAGGTGCCGCAGCTCTGCAAGGTCGCACCGTCGACCCAGCTCTACCATATGGAAGATGTACACCGTGCCGGTGGGGTGATGGCGATTCTGGGTGAGCTGGCCCGTGGTGGTCTGTTGAATATGGACGTGCCGATGGCCCACTCCAAGACGCTGGCGGAGGCGCTGGAGCGCTGGGATATCCGCCGCAATGATGATGATGAACTGCACAGCTTCTATCGTGCCGGTCCTGGTAACGTGCGGACCCAGCAGGCGTTCAGTCAGGCCAAACGCTGGCCGACGCTGGATCTGGATCGTGTCAACGGCTGCATCCGTGACATGGCACACGCCTACAGTAGTGAGGGCGGATTGGCGGTCCTGCACGGCAATATCGCCGTGGATGGTTGTGTGGTAAAGACCGCTGGTGTTGATGATTCGATCCTCAAGTTTTCGGGTCCGGCGCGCATCTTTGAGAGTCAGGATGCAACGGTTGAGGCGATCCTGGGTGACAAGATTAAAGAGGGTGACGTGGTCATCATTCGCTACGAAGGGCCACGTGGTGGTCCGGGCATGCAGGAGATGTTGTATCCCACCAGTTATTTGAAGTCGAAAGGGTTGGGTAAGGCGTGTGCACTGTTTACCGACGGTCGTTTCTCAGGGGGGACTTCTGGCCTGTCGATCGGTCACGCCTCACCGGAGGCGGCGGAGGGTGGTGCTATCGGCTTGATTGAAGAGGGTGATCTTATTGAGATAGATATCCCCAATCGTACCATCAACGTAGCGATCTCTGATGAGTTGCTGGCAGCACGACGCCAAGCGATGGAGGCCAAAGGTGATACGGCGTGGAAACCGGTTAACCGCCAGCGCCAGGTGAGCGACGCGCTGTGGGCCTACGCGGCCATGACCACCAGCGCTTCGCGTGGTGCGGTACGTGATGTGAGTCAAGTGAAGCGTTAAAGAGTCTCCCTGGCGATGGTCTCTAGCCATTGCCAGGGGTGTTACAAAGAGGTTTATATATTAGAGTGGCTGTTTTATGAGTGACCGCCGGTGGTAATGGGGTCACGAAAGTCGTCTGTCAGTAATCTTTTCTCCCAATTCAGAGCAGTGGTCACAATGGTCTCCAGATTGTCGTGGACCGGGGTCCAGCCAAGTGTGGCGCGGATGCGGCTGGCGTCAGCAATCAACTGTGGTGGGTCGCCGGCACGACGTGGCATCTCTTCAATATTCAGCGGCGCGCCGTTGACCTTCTCAACCATCTTCAACACTTCGCGAACACTATAGCCGTGGCCGTAACCGCAGTTAAAGGTGCTCGAGTCGCCCCCGTTTTCCAGATAAGTCAGCGCCTTAAGATGGGCGTCGGCCAGGTCCTCGACATGAATGTAATCACGTACCCCGGTGCCGTCGTGGGTGTCGTAATCGGTGCCAAAAATCAGCACCTTCTCCCGTTTGCCCACCGCCGCCTCGCAGGCGACCTTGGTGAGCAGTGTTGCGTGACGGGTAGATTGACCGATCAAGCCATCCGTATCGCAGCCAGCAACGTTGAAGTAGCGCAGTACTACGTGGCGCAACGACGTGGCGGCCGATAGATCGCGCAACATCCACTCCGTCATCAGTTTTGAGGTGCCGTAGGGGTTGATAGGGTTGAGGGGGGAGTCCTCCCGCGCCAACCCACCCGAAGGCATGCCGTAAACGGCGGCGGTGGAAGAGAATATAAAGTGCTCAATGCCATGGTCAGCGCAGCAGTTGAGCAGCGTCCGGCTGCTGCAGGTATTGTTTTTATAATATTTGAGGGGGTTGCTGACCGATTCAGGCACGATGGTATGGGCCGCAAAGTGCATCACAGACCCGATCTCATGTTTGGTGAGCGCGTTGTTCACTAGCGCTGCGTCGCCAGTACTGCCTACAATCAGCTCTGCCCCCAGTACACTCTGGCGGAAGCCGGTTGACAGATCATCCAGCACAACCACTTTTCGCCCCTGGTTTAACAGCTGTTTAACAACATGACTGCCGATATAGCCCGCGCCGCCAGTGACCAAAATAGTGCTGTTGCTCATTATTTTTAACCCTGAAAATGTTCTGATGCCGCATCATAACAGCTTGATCTTGGCCGGTTAAAGCACCTAAGCCGGCTGTTTTGCCGTATTGGCGATAATCTTAAAGTTTGTCAGTGATTGCTGTTGACAGAATGGAGCTGCTAATCCAAAATAGCCGCCTTCTTAGTGGAGGGGTTCCCGAGCGGCCAAAGGGGACAGACTGTAAATCTGTTGGCTCTGCCTTCGAAGGTTCGAATCCTTCCCCCTCCACCAGAATTTAAAGTCGCAGCAGTCTTGGCCGGGTTTGATGGCTGGTGCGCCAAGTGAGAGTAGTAACTGGGCGGGTGTAGTTCAATGGTAGAACTTCAGCCTTCCAAGCTGATAGCGCGGGTTCGATTCCCGCCACCCGCTCCAAAATTCAAGTCACAACCGGATTTGTCTCCAAAACTGTGGAGTGTAAAATTTCCGGTTGTAGTAGTGTTTTAAGGTATAGCGCCCATGTAGCTCAGGGGTAGAGCACTTCCTTGGTAAGGAAGAGGTCCCCGGTTCGAATCCGGGCATGGGCTCCAGGTTTTTGTATTGATTGCGCGGGTATTGTAGTCGCAATAGTGGTTTTGGGTTTGGTCAACTGTAAATTACTTTTAGATTAAAGAGGGCGCTCTAATGTCCAAGGCAAAGTTTGAACGTACTAAGCCCCACGTAAACGTGGGCACCATCGGTCATGTCGATCACGGTAAAACGACATTGACAGCGGCACTGACCGTTACACAATCAAAGAAATTTGGTGGTGA
>JAKFXL010000062.1 GCA_021731365.1 Gammaproteobacteria bacterium
TTGCCCCGCCCATTGCTCCGCCGCCCATCATGCCGCCACCGGTATTGGCGTTACAGCTCTGATTGGCCATGCTGGCAACTACATTGGGGTTGGGCAGGAAATTGAGCGCAAACTCACCGCGCGCAGGACTTGAAGGGAACAAGGCGGCTATAAGAAGCGTGATAAGCGGTTTCGGTGCAGTGTTATAAAACACAGTCTCTCCGATCTACGTTGTTGTCACACGGACTACCCACACCCTGTGAGCATGACATTATGGGGACAAAATAGCACAGGATTATTAAGTAATTATTAAATATTTTTTGGCATTGACATGCAGGAGCTGTCAGGTATTGTTTTTTCATAAAAAAGCTGAATGCTTTTTTTGTAGATTTAATGAAAAGAACGGGTATTAAGGCTGGACTTGTCAGGATCTTGTTTGGTAATGCTTGTGATTCGGAGAGGGATTCACTGCATATCTGCTGATACGAAAATTGCTGTGATAGAGATAGGTTAAATCGTAGTGTTGACGAGCTGGTTGAAGCCGTTTTGAAGTTGACACTATTCTATCAGTGTGTTGTGGGGTAAAGTTGACAGTCTAACGATAATTTAATTTCAAGAGAGTGCTATGCGAATTTTGTTGGTGGAAGATGACCCCACATTGGGTAGTGGTATCCGATCTGGGCTTGAAGGGGCGGGTTTTACAGTGGACTGGTTGATGGACGGTGATGGTGCGTTGCAAGCACTTCTGTCCGAGTCGTTTGATTTAGTGGTGCTGGATATTGGATTGCCAAAACTGGATGGACTCAGTTTGTTGAAGCGGTTTCGTGATGAGGGAAATAAGCTGCCGGTACTGATACTTTCAGCTCGAGATACAGTGCTGGACAGAATAGTTGGTTTGGATAATGGGGCGGATGATTATTTGATCAAACCATTTGATATGGATGAGCTTTATGCCCGAATTAGAGCGCTGTTACGTCGCAAGGCAGATCGTGCTACACCCTTGGTTAACTATGGTGATTTGGTTCTGGACCCGGCTACCAGAATTGTGACATTTAAAGGCAAGCCGGTAGTCCTTCCAACAAAAGAGTTTGTACTGCTTCATCTTCTGCTCGACAACACCGGTCGACTTATCTCTCGGGAAAAAATTGAAGAGAGATTGTATGGATGGCGTTTGACTGTTGAAAGCAATACTACAGAGGTCCATATTCACCACCTGCGTAAGAAGTTTGGCAAGGAGCTTATTATCACAGTACGTGGCGCGGGTTACATGGTTCCAAAGACAGCATAGTTGTATTGCTAATGCTTACCATTGGAGATGAAAGGTTTGAGAGCAGGGCAATAAATAGATAAATGAATACATACGCTGCGGATAATAAAGAGGATCTCTGGCGGCTATATCATGAGCTGTTTGATCAGCTGTACTCTGTGGATGAGAAAAAAATATTTGATGCTGCGGTGTTTTCCAAATCAAAACAGGTTGTTTCAGCCATTGCCCATGATATTAAAAATCCGCTTACAAGCGTAAAGTTGTATGCCGATATTTTGTTGAGCCATGCTGATGAACCTGACGTGGATAACTGTTCAAAATATCTTGCCTCTATCAGTATGGAGGCCGAACGCATCAGCAGTATGATCGCTAACATTATCGATAACCAAAATATAATGAACGGCGACATGGTATGGCATGATGAGTATGTTGATGTTATGGAGGTAGTTAACCGCTCTATAAAATCAGTGCGGCGATGGTGCGCCGCAAAGGGAATTGGTTTTAGCTATACAGCGAACATTGAAAATCTGGTGACTCTAATGGACGCTGGGCGTTTCTCACGGCTACTTCAGGTGTTGTTGGTAAATGCTTTGCGTTTTACAGAGAAAGGGTGTGTGAGGCTGGATGTTCAGAGTGATGGCGTGTCGGTTGTATTGAGTGTGATTGATAATGGCCCAGGTATACCGGAACAACGTCTGTTGCCTTTTTTTCAATCTGATGCTGTAGGTGTGACTGGATGCAAAAATATTGGGATGGCATTTGTACGCACTGTTGTTGAATATTACCGGGGACGTGTTTGGGCAACGAGTATTATGGGCGAAGGGTCCGTTTTTTATGTTGAGTTGCCAATACCATCTGGCGTTGTTTGTGTTCAAAAATAGTGCTGAGGTTAATTGAGATGTTAGTGAAATGATGTTACGTGCGTATTTAGCTATATTGTTACTTGGTGTTGGTGCTTTTTGCACTGGTCAGGCGGCAGAGCTGCAATATGAAGAGATCCGTTTTGGTTCTGTTGCAATGGATACCCCCGCAGTGATGCACCATCGGTTAACACCTTTGACAGAGTATTTGACGCAGGAGCTGGGGCGTCCAGTGGTCCTGAAATTATCTGCGGACATGAAAGAGGCGATTAGTGCCGTTGCTCGAGGGGAGGTAGAGCTCGCTTATCTCACCCCTGTAGCTTATTTACGAACGCGCACGTTAAGTAATAGCCAGCTCGTTGCCAAAATGGTGACTCAGGGTAAAGGTTCGTTTCAGCTGATGATAGTGGTGCGTGATGACAGTTCAATTAACAGTGTTGCGCAATTAGATGGAAAATCCTTTGCATTTGGTGATCCCGCTGCTTTGCTGCAGAAGGCTGCTGTTGTAGGTGCGGGCGTATCGTTGGAAAAGCTGGGTAAACAGGTGTTTATTGGTCACTATGATAATATTGCGCGGGCGGTTATGCGTGGTTTTTATGATGCGGGTATTCTTAAAGATACAACTGCGCTCGATTGGCAGGATAAGGGCTTGCGTATTATTCACGCCTCACCTCAGTTGCCGCCGTACAATATTACTGCTAGTTCGAAGGTTGACAAGTTGTTACTTGAGAAAATGCAGAAGGCTTTTTTGAAACTTGATATTGAAAATCCTAAGCATCGCGCGGTAATTAAAGCGCTGGATAATGATTATGATGGCTTTGCTGCGACCAATGATGCTGAGTATGATGTTGTTAGAGGGTTGATAGCACCCTTTGATAAAGCGCGATAGTACGGATACCGTATAGTATGAGCATGGTTTGGCGACGGTTAGTCTATGCCATGTTGCCGCGGCGTCTTGACCGTCAAGTGATGCTTTCGGTTACGTTGCTGCTCTGTTTAATAGTGCCTTATTTTGCCCTTCATGAAGCTCAAAAGAGTGCAGAAAGGGTGGTGAGTTCTGCTACGCTTCAGGCTAAGGCGTTGGCGGAGAACATCGCCACGACCAGTGTTGCCCACATTATTACCCTCGATTTTGCCTCCTCAGATCAGTTGCTTTTGCGTACAGCGCGCTTTCCTAGTGTGATCGAAACACAGGTTGTCGATATTGAAGGAAAAATAATTACAGATGTGATGACAGCATCTGATGGCACTCCTCAATTACGCTATGAACTTACACAGCTTCAGCCACCGGCTAACCCTGTTCTGCAAACAGAGAGGAAAGGGTTCTTGATTATTTGGGAGCCAGTTATTGGTGCTAATCTGGTTGGTTGGGTGCGCTTAACATATAGCCTGGCTGAGGCTGAGGCTATTGCTCAGCAGTATCTTTACGATTACATGTTGGATGGCGTCATACTGGCTGTTATGTTGATGGCTTCAATTTTGCTGGTGATGCGCCGTCCTCTTCGTATGCTGCGTGAATCAGCCAAATTCGCTGCTGAGTTAAAAAACAAACGTGGTGGATATATTCCTGTTGACAGTAGTGCGATTGAAGTTGAGCAGTTAGGTTTGGCATTGAATGAGGCGGCTACACATCTTTTTGAGCAGGAGGTGGCGATTAGGCGGGCGTTAAAGGCGTTGAATACTCAGAAGCTGGCACTTGATGAACATACCATTGTGAGCATTACTGATGTGAATGGGAATATTACGTATGCCAATCAAAGATTTCTTGATGCAACTGGTTTTAGCAGTCAGGAACTGCTTGGCAAACAGCACAATATCATCAGTTCAGGATTTCACAGTGAACAATATTTTGGTGAGATGTGGAAGACCATCACGGCTGGTAATGTGTGGCATGGGGAGATGCTGAATCGATCAAAAGAGGGGCGGGAGCTGTGGGTTAATACCACTATAGTACCCTTTATGGACGAGTTTGGTGATCCGTATGAATATGTTGGTATTAGAACAGACATTACTGACATGAAAAAGATTGAGCAGGAGCTTGGGGAGAAGGCCTATTCACTTAAACAGCTTTCTGAGAATCTGGAAGTTTTGGTTAAGAAGCGCACTGCGGAGCTGGAGGCGGCGAATGTGCAATTGCAACATCTTAACAAGGTGAAGACTGACCTTGTCTCAGTGGTCTCCCATGAACTGCGCACACCTCTGACCTCTATTAAATCATTTGCCGGGATACTTAAAGAGGATGCTGGAAATATAGATATCGATACCCAGAGGCATTTCCTCTCCATTATTAATGATGAGAGTGACAGGCTTGGGCGATTGATTAATGATCTGCTTGATTTGCAAAAAATGGATTCTGGTAAAACTGTGTGGAAAGATGTGTCGGTGAATTTGGTTGATGTTTTGAAAAAGTCAGTTGAGTTTTTTTCTTCAGCGTATCGCGACAAACATTTATCTCTACAGCTGCTTGTGGAGCAGGATGAATGCCTGCTTTGTCTGGATGAGGATCGTGTCCGTCAGCTTTTTGATAATTTATTGTCCAACGCACTGAAGTTTACTGAGCAGGGTGCTGTGACAGTGGCAATGTCATTGTCAGATTGCGAAGTAAACATCACTGTTACTGATGCAGGGATAGGGATTCCAGAGGATGAGATTGACAGGGTGTTTGAGAGCTTTCATCAGGTTGATAGTTCAGATACCCGCAAGGCCGGTGGCAGTGGCTTGGGGTTGACTATTTGCAAGGAGATTGTGGAGCACTATCAGGGGCGCATTTGGGTTGATAGTGAGTTGGGTGTGGGTAGTAGTTTTAATGTGGCATTGCCGTTACGTAAATGAGCGGGTTTGTTAAATTAACAGGGTGCTGTGGACTCAGAATTAAGCTGCGCGGGGTGTGGATGTTAAGAAATATTTTGCTTGGGGTCTTGTCTTGACGGGGGTCGACATGAATAAAGGACTGAAAATATTAGTTGTGGAGGACGACGCTAATATTGCTCTGGCATTAACGGTGCTGTTACGCCGGGCCTTTAGCCCTGTTGTGGTGACTTGCGTATCGGATGGCCAGCAGGCAACAGTGTCGCTGTGTGAGAGTGATTATGAGTTGATTATCTCTGATTGGAATATGCCTTTTATGACGGGTTTGGAACTGCTCTCATTTGTTCGCACGTCGCCAAAGATTAAGCAGCTGCCTTTTTTAATGCTGACGGCAAGGACTGATGTGGGTAATTATAGCGAGTTCTCTAATGCAGGCATTACTGTTTGCATTGGCAAGCCTTTTGATGCGGATGAGTTTGTTGGGAAGGTAAAACAATTGCTTGGGCGCTGATTTTATATATTGGGCCTGTTACTGTTTTGCCTGTACTAATGTTAATGATAGTGCGGGCCAGTAGGTGATGATTAACAGCGCCACCAATAAGATGAAGAAGAACGGAATGGTGGCACGGTAGAGCTGTATAACGGGCTTTTTGAAACGGTAGCTGGCAATAAAAAGGTTCATGCCAACAGGGGGGGTGAAGTAGCCGATTTGCATGTTGGCAAGAAAGATGATGCCAAGGTGAATAGGGTGAATGTTGTAACCAAGTGCTACAGGCAGCAGAATGGGCGTCATGATGACGATGGCTGAAAATATATCGAGCATGGTGCCGAGAATTAGCAGGAATATATTGAGTGCTAGCAGGAATGTCAGGGGGTCTTTGATGTGTTCGCGGATAGTCTCAAAGATTTTTGTGGGGACCTGTGCATCAATAAGGTAATTGGTTGAGGCTAGTGATAACCCGAGAATGATGAGGATAGCCCCGACGAGCACCATGGATTCACGCATGACTCCGGGCAGGGCTTTTAAGCTGATTTCACGCAGTATGAATACCTCCACAAGAAGTACATAGATGGCTGTGACAGCAGCTGCCTCAGATACAGCAAAATAACCACTGTATATTCCACCGAGCATAATAAAAGGCAGTGGCAGCTCCCATCTTGAATCAATGACAGCAGCACGTAGTTCTTGCCAGGTGAATGGAGTGGTCGGCAGTGTGCGTCCTTGCCAGGCGCTCCAGCCACTTAGCATCAGGATCATAAGTATTCCTGGAAGAATACCTGCCAGAAATAGATCATCAATACTGAACGTTTCACCGATGCCCATCTGTTGCGAAACGATGCCGTAGAGTATGAGGGGGAGTGATGGCGCGAACAGAACGCCTAGGCTGCCAGCACTGGTGATCAGGCCCAGATTGAAGTTGTCGTGGTAGCCTGCTTGTTTGAGCGCCGGATAGAGCAGTGCTCCGAGTGCAACAATGGTGACACCAGACGCGCCTGTGAATGCAGTAAAGAGTGCACAGGCGCTAAGCGCAACAATGGCAAGCCCGCCGGGCATCCAGCCAAGCAGTGCTTGAGTTAGGCGCACAAGACGGAGCGGGGCTTTGCTTTCACTTAACAGATAACCGGCAAAGGTGAAGAGTGGGATTGCCAGCAGGATGGGCATCTCTGCTAAACGGTAGAATTCGATGATGATGACAGACAGGTCGATCTCGGCACTGTAAAAACCAATGAGCGCAGAGGCGGCGATAACGATAAATAGGGGGGTCCCTATGAGTGCCAGCAGTATCAGGGTTAATGCGATAATCACTTAACGTTCTGCTGTGGCATGGTCAACAGGGTGCTGAATGCATCTGTTAAGAATCGTAGTGCCATCAAGCCAAAGCCTATGGGGATGATGAGCTCGCAGACCCAGGCAGGCACAGTAGCAAAGGCGGTTGTACCATCGTGATACTCCATGGCCACAAAGCGTATTGCGTGGTAGCAGATGATGGCGCAGATGGTGGCGCTGATCAAGTTGGTCAAGGGGGTTAGAAAGCGTCTTGCGGTGGTCGGCAGCAGTTTTGAAAGCAGATCAATTTTGATATGGTTGCCATCACGTGTGGCCGCTATTGCCCCCAATAGACCGATCCAAAGCACCATCACCCTGAGGAGTGGGTCGCTCCAGTCTATGCCAGTACCCCAAACATTACGCATGACGATTTGAGTGGTGGCAATGAGAATCATTGCCCCGAGCATCAGCGCTAACAGGCCCTTTTCCAGGTAGGCGACAAGACGCCCTAATGTAGTGATCAGCTGCACTTAGCGATGGTTGGTTCGATATTCGTTGAGTGGGATTTGCAGCGCCTGGACTATCTCTTTGCTAATGATGTTTTTATCGACCATCGTTTTCATTGCGCTGCCTACAGCGTTTTGCCACTGTTTCTGCTCCTCAGCACTAGGTTCCACAAACTGAATGCCTTGCTGTTTGAGTGCCTGCAGTGCCTGGGTATTGTCTTGACGGTTGATTTTATCAAGACGGGCGAATGTGATTTGCATGACGCTGCTGAACGTTGCCTGGTCTTGAGCGCTAAGCTCTTCAAAGGCCTTGCGCTGAATGATTAAGGTGCCCACAAGGTACATCAGTGGTGTTGTGTTCAGGTGTTTTACTTTGGAATGCCACTGAAGCGCGATAGCTCCCATGGATGAGGCGGCCACGGTATCTACCATGCCGGTCTGCAAGCCGGTGAGCACATCGGTGAGTGGTAGTGGGATGGGGGATATGCCGATGGCCTCGAAGGCGGAGCGGCTGAACTGATCACCTTCAGGTGACCAGACTTTATACTGTTTCAGATCATTGATTTTGTTTAATGGTTTGGCAGACATCAAGTAGGCAAAACCGCCTTCGCCTAGACCAAAGCTGATGTACCCGCTGTCGTGTAGTCCCGCGATGATTTTTTTATCCAGCCGTTCACGGACGTAGTCCACCTCTTCATAAGAACGAAAGGCCAGTGGCAGACTGTAGACCTGTGCGTCAGGGTAAATCTCAGCCAGACCGCCACCGGTGATGGCTCCGCCCTGGAGCTGGCCGATACGCATTTTACGCAGCACGCTTTTATCATTACCCATGACTCCGCCAGGATAGAAGCGAATGGTGACGCGTCCCTGAGTCTTTTTGTCGATTGCGGCAGCAGCATTTTTTAACTCTTCCATCCAGTGGGTACCATCGGGTGCCACGGTGGCTATTTTAAAGTTTTTTGCCTGCGCCGGCTGCAATGTGATTAATAGCAGGCACAGGGTGAGTGATAGCCATTTATGCATTAGATTACTCCTCAAAATATTCAGCGGATGTGGCCAGTAGCTCATGGGCGGCCTCTTTGGCCAGTGTGTTGCTGAGTGTTAATGTATTAATAGTGGTTGTGGTGGCCAGCACTTCGTTGAGCAACTGGTCGTGCAGCTCTTTATCGAAGGCGAGCCGTGCGTAATTGCGCGCCAGCTCCACTTTGGCGATCAGGTCTTGGCCTTGAGAGATGGCAATTGCCTGTTCAAAATGGGCGCGACCTTTTTCTGGTTGACCCCCCAGTGTGGGGGGTAGCTGGCTGTTGATGACGCCGAGATAGAGATGCGCACGGCCCCACTCGTAACGTTCGTCAATGGCGACAATACGTAACATCACGGCCTCTACCTTGGGCAGGTCAGCAAGGGCATTCCAGTTGCCTTTGTTGGCCTGTATCCACGTCGCCCATGCGGTGCCGTAGGTATACAGGTAAGCGATATCATCGGCATCTACGTTGGTGAGACTGCTCTGGAAATCGGCAAGAGTGCCACCATCGTGTTTGCAGACGGCTGGCTGGCGTTGACACAATGCCATCCTTGACTGCTGTTTAGCCTTGTTTGCGAGGCGTTGCGCCTGAGCTGGGGTCTGGGCAAACATTCCGGCATAAGCGCTGTGAAGAGCAGCGCTTGCTTTCAGTGTGGCGGCGTCATCAGGATTTTGCAGTACCAGACTATCAAGCATTAGCAGGTAGGCGGGCACCCCTTGACGGACGGTTTCAGGATCGTCTTGAGACAGAATAGCGTTGCCGAGATTATCGGCAAGGCGGTTGGCAACCATGCTGGTGCAGCCGCTAATGGCAGCCAACAGAAGAATAATAATTGATGTGCGAATAGTCATGTTAATAAAGGGGAATATGAGGTTTATCAGCAAGCGGGCTATCATAACAGCTTAATTTTATAGTGTTATATATTTTTAGCGGGTGGCCTTCGGGCTATGGCGTAACAGGTATTTTGTAACTGTAATTAATCTGTGCCAACATAGGGTGCTTTTTAACTAACCTCAGAGAAATTTTTCATGAAAAAATTGGTGGTAGCAACAGTCGTACTGTTTGCAGGGATGGGCCAGGTTCAGGCTGTTGAAGGGTTGGATACAGACCAGAAACGTCTTAGTTATTTCCTGGGCATGCAGGTGGCACAGCAGATTAAGGGTGAGGGTGTGGCGTTGGAAGAGCCTGCCTTCATGATGGGATTCCGTGATATTTATGGTGGTGCGGCACCCAAATTATCACAGGAAGAGATTCAGGGTACCCTGACACGTATACAGCAGCAGCGGGTGGAGGAGAGCAAAAAGATCTCTGAAGCCAACAAGCGTGAAGAGCCTGTTTTTATGGCGGCTAATGCCAAAAAAAGCGGTGTCAAGCAGACGGCCAGCGGCTTGCAGTATAAGGTTATCAATACTGGCAAGGGTAAATCGCCCAAGCTGACTGATGTGGTTGAGGTTCATTATCGCGGTACGTTGATTGATGGTACTGAGTTTGACAGCTCAATCAAACGTGGTCAGCCAGCGACATTCCCTGTGAATGGTGTGATTCAGGGGTGGCAGGAGGTGTTGCCGATGATGAAAGAAGGGGCTAAGTGGCAGATTGTTGTTCCCTCAAAACTGGCCTACGGTGAGCGTGGTGCGGGTGCCATGATTGGTCCTGATGCAACGCTGATTTTTGATATTGAGTTGTTGAAGATTAAGCCTAATACCCCTCAGTAATCAGCCAGTCGCTTTTTGCGCTACGGAGTGCGGTCTGCTCTGTAGCGCATCGATAAAACACCTTGAGTGCGTAGTTGTGTGGACTCTCCTGCCAGAAGTAGGCGTCCCAGATGGTATTAAGCATGGCTTTTGAGTATACCGGGCCGGTAGGTGCTGCCAGGGGATGGGTCATAACGGCCAGATGGAGTGCATGTTCGGCAGGCACGCCAAGGCGTGAGTTGATCACTGAGTCAAAACCGATCATGGCGCGACCGTAACAGAGTTCTTCGTGAGGGGTGGCTGGGGTCTGTTCAAAGGCTATCACATCGGCAGGTAGTGCCAAAAATAGTAATGCTAAAACTTTACTGACGTACGTTCTCATGGAACACCTCCACGTCGTAGTTCTGAGTCTGTAAAACTCAGAGGTGCATATACAAGGGTATCGACCCGTTGTTACTTTTTATAAAACAGATGGAGAGATAGATGAGCCATTTAAAGGTTTTTTCGGTTGCTGAGCGGCAGTTGCTTGAATCGTCCACGGTGCATGGCGAGATAGCGTCGAGACTGGCAGGGGTAGGTATCCGTTTTGAACGTTGGCAGGCGCATCAGCCATTGGCGGCGGCAGCGACGCAGGCAGAGGTGATAGAGGCCTACCAGGTGCAGGTTGATGGTTTGATGACTGAGTATGATTTTCAGTCGGTGGATGTGATTGCACTTCGCCCAGACCACCCGGAACGCCAAACATTGCGCCAAAAATTTCTGGATGAACATACACATAGTGATTTTGAGGTGCGTTTTTTTGTGGCAGGCAGAGGGCTGTTTTATATCCATTCCGATGACAAAGTGTATGGTGTGATGTGTGAACAAGGGGACCTGATCAGCGTCCCGGCCGGCACTAAACATTGGTTTGATATGGGTGCAGAGCCAGATTTCAAATGCATCCGGCTCTTTACCTCGCCAGAGGGGTGGGTGGCGAGTTATAGCGGCGATGCAATTGCAAGCGCTTACCCCACGTTTGAGGCGTTTTTGCAGCCATGATTAAGGCGATTCTTACCGATGTTGAGGGGACAACCTCATCCATTGCCTTTGTCAAAGAGCGATTGTTTCCGTATGCGCGTGCCCATATGGGTGAGTTTGTGCGCGCCCATGCAGATGAACATGAGGTGGCAAAAGCGCTTGATGAGGTGCGCTCTGTGGTGGGTGAGCCACTCGAGCTGGAGGCGTTGATTAAGCAGCTGCTGCGTTGGATTGATGAGGATGAAAAAATCACTGCCCTTAAAAGCCTGCAGGGGATGATCTGGGCGGCGGGTTATAAAAAGGGTGACTTTACCGGTCATGTATACGAAGACGCGGCCCGTAGCTTACGTAGCTGGCAGGAGAGGGGCGTTAAGCTGTATGTCTTTTCATCAGGATCGGTGCAGGCGCAGCGGCTTATTTTTGGGTATAGCGATTTTGGTGATTTGACACCGCTGTTCAGTGGTTACTTTGATACGACAATGGGCAATAAACGTGATGTTGATGCCTATGTCAAAATTGCGGAACAGATCGGTCTGCCTGAGGAGGAGATTCTGTTCCTCTCCGATACGGTTGAGGAGCTGGACGCGGCATTTACCGCAGGTATGCAGACGCTGCAACTGATCCGGGATGACTCAGTGAATGTCTCGCACCACCACTCTATATCGAGTTTTGATCAGGTAAATCTGTAAACCTGTGTGTGAGCGCAGGGCCACACCCGTATGTGATGACAGGGGTGTGACTCGCTGCTTTTTAGCCGATTAGCCGAAGTAGTCGGGTTCCATGCCCGGCTTCCACTTGATATTACAGCCCATGCTGGGGGTCTGGTCAGCGCTGATGGGGTGGTTGGCCAGCAGTGCGTCAACCGCACCACGCAGGTCATTGCCTGTGATAGCAACCTCATTTTTGGGACGGCTGCTGTCAAACTGGCCACGATAGACCAGGTTCATCTCTCCCAGGTCGTTGTTTTTGAAGAGGAAAAAATCCGGAGTACAGGCAGCTCGGTAGGCCTTGGCCACTGACTGTGTCTCATCGTAGAGGTAGGGGAAGGTATAACCGGCGCTTGCGGCCTCGGCGGCCATTTTTTCCGGGGCATCATCGGGGTAGTTGGCAGCGTCATTGCTGTTGATGCCGACAATGGCCAAGCCTTGATCCTGATATTGCTGGCCAAAGTCGGCCAGTGCCTGACGCAGGTGGATGACGTATGGGCAGTGGTTGCACATGAATATAACAAGCAACCCTTTAGCCGTTTTGAAGTTATTCAGGCTGACAAGTTTTCCGTGGGTATCAGGCAGGGTGAACTGGGGGGCAAGGGTGCCCAGTTCCAGCATGGTTGAAAGGGTTCGTGCCATTGATCTCTCCTTGAACGTTCAAATATGAATGGGTGTCTGAGTCTACCGTGTTGACCCGATTGAATATATGAAAAATCTCTCGGGTGGGTGGAGTCTGGCTGGGGGTGGTGGTGAATAGTTTGTTAGAATCGTTCAACGTTGAGTCTATTGGGTACAAAGGAGTGGTGGTGAGATTAAAACAGATGGGTGGTTGGTTATTGGCGGGTTTGATCGGTATGAGCACGGCGACTCTGGCGGCGGAGCCGCCCAGTTTTGAGCAGTGGCTAGAGGCGTTGAAGAGTGAGGCGTTAACAAAAGGGATCTCTGCCAAGACCCTGGAGCGGGCGTTTGTTGGGGTGGCGCCGATTGAAAGAGTCGTCGAGCTGGATCGCAAGCAGCCAGAGTTTACCCGAACGCTGGATCAGTATCTCAGCAACGCCATCTCCCAGCGCCGTATCGATCTGGGGCGTCAGAAACTGGTGGAAAATGCGGAGTTGCTGGCGCAGGTCTACCAAAAATATGGTGTGCCGCCCCACTATCTGGTCGCTTTTTGGGGGATTGAGACTGATTATGGCCGTTTTACCGGGGGCAACAATGTGATCGCGGCCCTCTCCACCCTGGCCTATGATGGCCGTCGCAGTGCTTTTTTCCGCAGCCAGCTCTTGGATGCCTTGAAGATTATTGAAGATGGCAATATTGAGCCGGAGAAGATGCTCGGGTCGTGGGCTGGGGCGATGGGGCAGGCGCAGTTTATGCCGTCAACCTTCCGTCAGTATGCGATCGACTTTGATGGTGATGGGCGTATTGATCTGTGGGACTCCAAGGCCGATGTGTTTGCCTCGGCGGCACACTACCTCTCCTCTGTGGGTTGGAATGATAAACAGGGTTGGGGTCGTGAGGTGCAACTGCCCGGTGAGTTTGATAGCACACTATTCTCTTTGAAGCACAAAAAATCACTGGCTGACTGGCGTGCGATGGGCGTCAGCACGTTGAAGCAGGATGATCTGCCGCTTGCTGATCTTGAGGCGTCGCTGGTGCGACCGGATGATGTGGAGGGTGCCCGTGCCTTTTTGGTCTATGACAACTTCCATACTATTCTTAATTGGAACCGTTCCAGCCGTTATGCCATCGCGGTAGGTACGTTGGCCGATGAACTTTCCCGTCCATAAAACCTGGTGACACCGACTATGAGCAGCACGGCATTGAAGACCATCTACCTGAAAGAGTATACACAGCCCCCTTTTGTGATCGATCGGGTCAAGCTCCACTTTGAGCTGGGTGAGGAGCAGACGGTTGTCACCACGACCATGACGATGCGCCGTGATGGCGGTGGTGACGGGGCGTTGCGGCTGGATGGGCGTCATCTACAGCTTTTACTGGTAAAGCTCGATGGTCGGGTACTGATGGCAAAGCAGTATGAGGTTGATGAGGAGTCGTTGACCATTCCCATGGTGCCGGATAGCTTTGTGCTGGAGATTCAGACGCTTATAAAGCCGCAGGAGAATACTTCACTGGATGGCCTGTATAAGTCGAGTGGTAATTTCTGCACCCAGTGTGAGGCGCAGGGGTTCCGCAAGATCACCTACTACCTCGACCGCCCCGATGTGATGACACTCTTTACCACTACCATCGTTGCGGATAAGGCGAAATACCCGGTGCTGCTCTCCAACGGTAATCTGGTGGCCCAGAGTGAGCTGGGGGATGGCCGCCATAGCGCCACTTGGCAGGACCCGTTCAAAAAACCGTGTTACCTGTTTGCCCTGGTGGCCGGGCAGCTGGAGTTTGTCGAAGATAGCTTCACAACGATGAGTGGCCGTCAGGTGGCGCTGCGTATCTACGTCGAGCGCCACAATCTGGATAAGTGCGACCACGCCATGCAGTCACTCAAACGGGCCATGCGCTGGGACGAACAGGTGTACGGTCGTGAATATGATCTGGATATCTACATGATCGTGGCGGTGGATGACTTTAATATGGGGGCGATGGAGAACAAGGGGCTTAATGTCTTCAACTCCAAATATGTGCTGGCGCGGCCGGATACCGCCACCGATGCTGATTTTATTGGCATTGAGAGTGTGATTGCCCATGAATACTTCCACAACTGGTCGGGTAACCGTGTCACCTGTCGTGACTGGTTTCAGCTCAGCCTGAAAGAGGGATTTACGGTGTTTCGTGATCAGGAGTTCACCTCCGACCTCTTCTCGCGGGCGGTCAAGCGGATTGATGACGTCAACCGGCTACGGAGCTACCAGTTTGCCGAGGATGGCGGGCCGATGTCACACCCGGTGCGCCCCGAGTCCTATGTGGAGATCAATAACTTCTACACCCTTACCGTCTATGAAAAGGGGGCCGAGGTGGTGCGTATGATCTCCCATCTGGTAGGGGCGGCCGGGTTTCGTAAAGGGAGTGATCTCTATTTTGAACGTCACGATGGCCAAGCGGTGACCACTGAGGATTTTGTGCAGGCGATGGAGGATGCCAATGGTATCGATCTGACCCAGTTTAAACGGTGGTACGGCCAGTCCGGCACACCGCGCCTCGACTGCTCATCAGCGTATGATGCGGCGGCGCAGCGGTTGACGCTGACCATCCGCCAGAGCTGCCCACCAACCCCAGGACAGGCGACAAAACTGCCGTTCCACATCCCCGTTGAGATAGGACTGTTAGCCCCTGACGGTGCCGATTGCCCGTTGCAGCTGGCGGGGGAGGCCGCTGCCATGGGCACTTCCCGGGTGCTGGAGTGCAAGGATGAGGTGCAGAGTTTTCAGTTCATCAACATAGCGCACCCGCCGGTGCCGTCGCTGTTGCGTCAGTTTTCAGCCCCGGTGAAGCTCAACTACCCCTACAGCAGTGAAGAGCTGGCCTTCCTGATGGCCCACGATAGCGACCCCTTTAACCGCTGGAACGCCAACCAGCAGCTGGCACTGCTCCTGTTACACGGTCTGATTGAACAGAAGATCAACGGCGGGACGTTTGATCTGCAGGCGTTAGGTAACGGCTATTCACTCTACTCGGAGGCCTTTGGTCAGATTCTGGCGGAGCAGGGGGGGGATCTCAATCTAAAAGCGATGGCCATGGCGCTGCCGACGGAAAACTACATTGCCGAGACCCTGGCGGTTGTGGACCCGATAGCGATACACGAAGCGCGCTGGCTGCTGCGCGGCGCACTGAGCCGCGACCACGAGGCGCTGCTATGTGAGAACTATGAAAACCATCTGGAGCAGGGGCGTTACAACGTCAAACCGGAGAGTGTCGGGCGTCGTGCCGTGAAAAATACCGCACTGGGGCTGCTCGCCAGCCATGATGGCAGTGGCATCATCGAACTCTGTTACAGCCAGTTCAACAGTGCTGACAATATGACTGACGTGATGATGGCGCTACGTTGCCTCACTGATATCCAGTGTGATGAGCGGCAGCAGGCGCTGGCGCAATTTTATGATAAATGGCAGGGTGAGCCTCTTATTGTCGACAAATGGCTCGCACTACAGGCGATGTCACGCCTGCCTACAACGCTGGCCGATATTAAGACACTGATGAACCATCCGGCGTTTAATATCAAAAACCCCAACAAGGTCCGGGCGCTGATCTCCAGTTTTGTCAACGGTAACGCCTACCGTTTTCATAGTGCAGAGGGGTATACCTTCCTGGCGGATCAGATTGTGATACTTGATCGGTTAAACCCTCAGGTGGCGGCACGACTGGCGGCCCCGTTGATACAGTGGCGTCGTTATGATGAGGCGCGTCAGCTGCTGATGTGTGCTGAGCTGAAGCGGATTCTGGCGCTGCCAACACTCTCCAGTGATGTCCGGGAAGTGGTCTCAAAAGGGCTGGCCTGATGTCGCTCCAGGTCCGTGGCAATCTGCGGAAAATGGTCACTCGCCTGGGGCCGCCGGTGGAGTACCTGTTACGTCTGGGCGAGCAGGAGGTAGCGCTGAATGAGTACATCGGACGTGAAATAGCCCTGAGTTATTGTGGTGAAATCCACTGCGTCCATTGTGGCCGCAAGAGCAGCAAGAGTTTTGGTCAGGGATATTGTTACCCCTGTTTTCGTGACCTGCCGGAGTGTGACAGCTGTATCGTTAAACCGGAGACCTGCCACTACGAGGCCGGTACCTGCCGTGATCCGGCGTGGGGGTTGAAAAACTGTTTTCAGGATCACTATGTCTATCTCGCCAACTCATCGGGCATCAAAGTAGGCATTACCCGTGGCAGTCAGATCCCCACCCGCTGGATGGACCAGGGGGCGACCCAGGCGTTGCCGATTGCACGGGTCAAAAATCGCCTGCAATCTGGCTTGGTGGAGGTGGCACTCAAGCAGCATGTGGCGGATCGTACCGACTGGCGCAAGATGCTGAAGGGTGCAGCCGAACAGGTCGATCTGGCACAGGTGCGTGATGAGTTGCTGGCCCAATGCGGGGCTGAGGTAGGGGCGCTGCAACAGCGTTTTGGGGTCGATGCGATTGTTCTGCTGGGTGATGCAATAGAGCAGCCGATCGAATATCCGGTGGTTGATTATCCTGCCAAGATCACCTCTCTTAACTTTGATAAGACCGAACGGGTGGCGGGGCGTCTGGAGGGGATTAAGGGGCAATATTTGATACTGGATAGCGGTGTGATTAATATCCGCAAGTTTGGTGGGTATATGGTTGAGTTTACAGAGGTGGTGTCATGAAGAGCGGTTTTTGGCTGGATCGTTGGCAG
>JAKFXL010000033.1 GCA_021731365.1 Gammaproteobacteria bacterium
ACGCTCAAATAGTCGGACACCCTAACCTGCCCTGTCAGCGCTGCCGCTTTCCCTGCCATAACTTGCCTCTGATGTAATCTGCGTATCGAAGAAGTGTAACGGGAATTTTGTTAAGTGAACAGCATTGGGGACAGACCACGGTTTAATAAGTCCTGCTGCTCTCTGCAAGTCTGGCTTGTCTGTCCTCAAAACTCGTAAGGCGCAATAACTGAAAGCGCGTAGGATGGGTGAAATGAAATTGAACCCATCAACACTGATTGATAAAACATGAAAGGTGGATGAGTATTGAAAATCCATGACCGATGGTTGTCGTGACCGATTTTTGGAATGATGGGTTGCGCTGCTCTCCACCCATCCTACGGGATGATGGCTCAACCACATGGGGCAATCAATCGCTCAAGTTTATTTTTTAGGTTCAGGATAAATTACATACTTACTAATCATCCCGGTGTTTCTATCAAACGGGAATGCCAGTAGATATCCATCCCCATATTCACTCTCTACCTCTTTGGCACCAACAAGATAAGCGGGGAACTTATCATACTCATAGTAAGCGGTAGACTCCCTAAGAAGTGCCTGAATCTCTTCAACCTTCATTTTGGTAACGTCATGTTTATGCAGCAGCGAAAAAACCATTCTCCCTCGCTCTTCCTGAGAAGCATCTCTCCATACATCCTCAGAGAAATCATCACTCCCCAACGTCTTCAAATCCTCCAGGGCATTGGAGGAACAACCCAGCAAACCAAACGTAAATAGCACTCCCGCTATCAGACCTGTTTTCACAATGCTGCTCCTTTTTTAATAATGCTGAGCTTGCCGTTCAGCAAAGCCACCATACAGCGGTCACTAAGTTGTTTGTTCTTTTTTACAAGCTTGCCAATGGATAGTCCAACAGCATTCGAGTTGTGAAGTGTTCCCTTGCTGTACAGACGGCCCTTATCTCGCCAGTATTGGCATTGAGTCAATCAACATCAACACTGGCCATTTTTGTAGCTGGAGAGGTTTTGCTGTCCAGCGCCGCCATCCGTTGGTATGATCTTCCCACCTCACTTCTGAGGCTCATTAAGACAAGGTGTTAATGGAATAACATGGCGTCCCTTGCCCCGCTCACTCTTCGCACTTTTTTGTTGCCAGCGCTCATCCTCTTGAGCAGTGGCTGTAGCCTGATGCCTGACTATCCGGCGCGCTATATTGAAGCACCGATGACTCCGGACGGGGTGGAGGAGCCGGAAGAGGTCGCGGTGAGTGGTGACGAGCAGGCCCAAAACAGGCTGCTGGCCCGCCTTTATAAACAGCATGATGAGTGGCGTGGGGTGAAATACAGAATGGGTGGCATGAGCAGAAGTGGCATTGACTGTTCTGGTTTTGTGAAGCTGACATTTGCCTCCCTGTTCGATCTTGAGCTGCCACGCAGCACCCATCAACAGGTCAAAGCGGGTGTCGATGTGAACGTTGCTGATCTGCAGAGTGGCGATCTGGTCTTTTTTCACATCAATAAACGGACCCAGCATGTAGGCATCTATCTTGAGGAGAGCAAATTTCTGCACGCCTCCACCAGTCGTGGTGTGATGGTCTCCAGCATGACACACCCCTACTGGCAGAGCCGTTACTGGAAATCGGTTCGGGTTAGCTAACTTTTTCAGGTGCCCTCTTGTGATAAAAAGCCACCCCGGCATACGTTGGGGCGGCTTTTTGGTTTTCAGCACGGGCAGTGGTATTACCTCACTATTGGGCTAGTATTAAAGTGTGTGGGGTTTTCAGGGGGGATGGCCGCCCTTCACTATTGGTGATGGTGGGCCGATAGCCTGAGTGAGGACGCGGAAAACCGAGGAGAGCAATCATGAGAGATTCATCTATCAGTTCAACGGACCATCAACACCCAAGTAAGGAAGAGTGCTGCGACCTTTATGGTGAGTATTGCTACCCCTGTAACGCCCCAGCCGTGACCGTAACGGGCAAAGAGCAGCAGAAAAAGCAGCGCAAAAGCGCACCAGTGACACCAGCCAAAAACAGCTAACAGGCTGATAAATATCTAAGGGACCTCTGAATAACCCCGTTCGTCCTGAGCCTGTCGAAGGGTTGGCAACGTAAGATATTGATTGTTAAGTGTCCTTCATACATGGTTCGACAAGCTCACCATGAACGGTGGACTTATTCAGATGTTCCCTGATTTTTTCTGCGATTTGCCGGGGTTTACTTACCTAAAGTGCGTGACGGCGGTCCTGGAGCATAAATCCTTCCAGCAGGCCGTCGTACCCTTTGCCTAACGCCAATACCTTGAACAGCTCCCCCATCTCATTGGGCAGAGTCAGCTTTTTCACCTGCTGGGTGATCTCCAGATAGTGGCGGGTATCGTTTTGATCCACCGATGCTAGACGTTGGCCCAGGCCTGAGGCAATCAAAAACTGCGCTTGAGCGGTATAACCCAGCACCCCCAGTCCGGACTTCAGTGCTGCCTCTGCCAGCGCGGTGAAGTCGACATGGGCAGTGATATCCTGCAGGCCGACGAGGATGAGTGGGTCGCCATGGGCGCGGTGGCGGTAGTGGCACATCAGCGTGCCGCCAGTGCGTTCGGCGTGGTAGTACTCGTGGCGCGGAAAGCCGTAGTCGATGATCAGCGCCACCCCCTGCTCCATAAAACCGGCCAGACTTTTTATCCACCCTTGCTGGGCCAGATTGATCTCGGTGGTATAGCCGGGGCAGAAGGTCTCGTTATCCAATGTCTGTTGCAGGGGAGTGATGCGCTGCTGTAGTTCCGGGGTGCTGAGCGGCCTGTCGCACCAGACAAAACGTCCCTCCTGCCAGGCAACAAACCCTTCCCGCACCCCCTTCTCTTCAAAACGGATCAGGTGGACCGGCATCGCATCGACCACCTCGTTGGCCAGTACCACCCCTATGAAACCGGGGGCGGGCAGCTGATCCAGCCACTCAATCCGTTCAAACAGATGGGGTACGTGGCGGCGTAGTGTCTCCTGCTGGCGCTGGCGCAGGTCGGCGCTCAGTTCCAGTATGAGATAACGCTCCGGCAGGCTCTCCAGCCGCTCCAGCTCCAGCAGGATGTCGCGGGCCATGGCCCCCGTGCCTGCGCCAAACTCCAGCAGGTTGCCACCATTAAGCCCCTGCAAAATCTGCTGGCACTGTTGCGCCAGGCAGTGTGAAAAGAGTGGTGATATCTCGGGCGCGGTGACAAAGTCCCCGGCTGCGCCAAATTTACGCGCCCCGGCGGCGTAGTAACCTAACCCCGGTGCGTAGAGCGCCAGCTCCATAAAACGGGCGAAGGTGATCAAGCCATTGGCGGCGGCGATTTCGGCGCGAATCAGCGCCTCCAGCTTTTTGCTGTGGGCCAGCTCATCAGCGGTGGCGGCGGGCAGGCCGTTGGCGGGATTGGCGTTCATTCGGTTCATGTTTACCAGTCAATCAGTTAGAGTGGGCCACAGTGTAGCTAATCACACCTCCAATCACCATTCAGGAGCACTATTCAGGGTATGAACAGCACTGATAAACAAGGTTTTAAAGTGGCGCTGATCACGGGCGGTGCCCAGCGTATTGGTGCCGAACTGGTACAGCAGCTGCACGCCAGCGGTATGAATATCGCGCTGCACTATCGCAGCTCTGCCGGGGCGGCGATGGTGTTGGCGGAGCGGCTGAACCAGCAGCGTGCCGACTCGGTGATCCTGATTCAGGGGGATCTGTTGAATATGGCCGATCTGCAACGGATTGTGGATGAGGCAGCAGGCCACTGGCAACGCCTTGATGTGCTGGTGAATAACGCCTCCAGCTTCTACCCCACCGTTGTTGGGCAGAGCAGTGCGGCGCAGTGGGACGACCTGATCGGCACCAATCTTAAAGCCCCCTTTTTTCTGGCGCAGGCGGCGCTGCCACACCTGAAACAGCAGCGTGGCTGCATCATTAATATTGTTGATATCCACGCCCAGCGCCCCATGAAGGGCCACCCCATCTACTGTGCGGCCAAGGCCGGGCTGGCGATGTTGACCCAGTCCCTGGCGCGGGAGCTGGGGCCAGAGGTGCGGGTCAACGGCGTTGCCCCCGGTGCCATTCTCTGGCCCGAACAGGCAATGGATGATGAGACCAAGGGGGCGATCCTTGAGCGTACCGCCCTTAAGCGCCAGGGTTCCCCCCGTGACATTGCCCGTACCGCGCTGTTTTTGATTGCTGATGCGGATTACATCACCGGCCAGATCATCAGCGTTGATGGGGGGCGCACGCTGGGTTATTAACCGGTAGGTTCAGGCGGGAATGGTCAGATGTTCCGGTGCCAACCCCGCCTGATGGCGCTGCCACATGGCGCTGTAGGCCGCTTCAATGTGGCGAGTGAATAGAGGGGTATCAAAGAGCGGTTGGGTCAGACGGTTGCGCTCCAGTTTGTCTTTGATGGCGGCCAGGGTGGCCGGCTCTCTGGCCAGGGTTAAGGCCCGCGCCGCATACTCTTCATGGCTCTGGGTGATCAGCTCGGGCAGCCCCACCGCCTGCAACAGACTGGCGGCCACCCGGCTGGCAAAGGTACTGCCGATGCAGGTGAGTAGCGGCAGTCCGGCCCACAGGGCATCACTGCTGGTGGTATGGGCATTGTAATAAAAGGTGTCGAGGAACAGATCCGCCTGCCGGTGGCGGGCCAGATGTTCAGCCAGCGCCAGCCGTGGGGCAAAGATGAGCCGTGCCGGATCGATGCCGCGCTGCTCTGCCTCGCGGCGCAGGTTGTGGCAGATTGCCGGATTCCCCTGATAGAGCCAGAGCACGCTCCCCCCCACCTCTGCCAGCAGCCCCATCCAGAGAGTAAACAGATCGGGGGTGATCTTGAAATTATTGTTAAAACAGCAGAAGACAAACCCCGTCTCCGGTAGCCCCAGTGCTGCCCGTGAGGGTGTATTTGCGGCAATAGGGCGCTGGTTATCATTCACCTGATAGCAGTGTGGCAGCTGCACCACCTTCTCGCTGTAGAGATGAAAATGGTCCGCGGGCACCACCACCGGATCGGCGATGAGGTAGTCGATGTAAGTGGCCCCCATGGTGCCGGGAAAGCCGAGATAGCTCACCTGGATCGGGGCGGGGCGCTGGGCAAAAATGGCGGGGCGCGAGTCGTGGGTATACCCCTTCAGATCAATAGCGATATCGATCTGCTGCCGTTGCGCCAAGGCTGCAATCTGCTGGTCGCTGTTGTCCTGAACATCAAAAAAGTGGTCAAAGGCGGCCCGCAGCCGTTGCTGCATCGGGTCGTGATGGGCAGGGCCAAAAGAGAAGGCAAAGGTCTCAAAGCGTTGGGCATCGTGCTGTTCAAACATCTGTACCATCAGGTGGGCGGTAGCATGGTTGTGAAAATCGGCCGAAAAATAGCCGATGCGAATGCGCTCATGGGGGGTAGCTGGCGCGGCCCAGAGCGGTGGCTCCAGCGCCGGATACTGGTCGGCGGTGCAGCGCTCAGCCGCCTGTTTTAACAGGGTGGCATCGATGGCAGTGGCCATCAGGCCAAACGGAATCGCCACCGTCGCCCCGCGTTTAATCTGGACGCTGATCTGTTTAACCCGTTCGTCAAACCCCTGCCAGTCACCCATCACCATCTGGGCGTGGAGCCGACTGCCCTGGATATAGGGCAGCGTTGGATCAAGGGCAATCGCCCGATCATAACTGGCCAGCGCCTCCTCCGGTTGCTGGAGTGCTGTCAACAGCTCCGCCCGGTTTTTGTGCGCGGCGGCGTAGTCGGGGGTCAGGGCAATCGCCCGGTCGTAAGCGGCCAGCGCCTCGGTTATCTGCCCCAGCGCCGCCAGTGCCAGCCCGCGATTGTTAAACGCCTCGGCCATCGTACTGTCGATCGCCAGCGCCCGTTCATAACAGGCGAGTGCATCATGGTAACGGTGCAGATCGGTCAGTACAGAACCACGATTGATATGGGCGGCCACAAAGCCGGGGTCCAGCTGTAGCGCCCTATCATAACTTGCCAGAGACTCCTCATAACGGCGCAGCTTGTTCAGCAGCACACCACGATTGTTGTGGGCGTCAGGGTAGCGACTGTTGAGGACCAGCGCCTGGTTGTAACTCGCCAACGCCTGCTCATAACGGTCCAGCTCCTGCAGCGCCTTGCCCCGGTTGTAGTGCATGGAGACATTGTGTGGCTCCACAGCACACGCCTTGGTGAACTGGGTCAGCGCCTCTTCAAATCGCCCGCTCTGGCCGTAAAGAATGCCCAGATTCTGCAAGGCGTTAAGGTTTTTGGGATCAGACTTCAGCACATGACGATAGAGCTCCAGGGCACGGGCAAGTCGGCCCTCCTGGTGTGCAGTAATCGCCTGATTCAGCTGTTTGTGTAGTCGTGGGTCTGTTGGGGGTGGGGTCATGGTAAAAGTTTGCCACAGTTAGTGCGGTGTAGAGAAGCAGTAGCGTGTGGTAACCCGTTATTTGTGAATAGTTATTTGATCTTTTTCCCTTGAGGCAAATCCCAGCGCTTCGATCCCGGCCCAGTCGCGGCTCTTGGTGGCGGGGGATAGCTCAGAATAGAGTGCTCGGTACCAGCGTTGAGAATTGAGTTTGTGCATGGAGACCGTTTTGGTTCGCTGTGCCCCCAGGTATTCGAGGATTTCGTGTTGCCGGGGATTGATCTTTTTTTCGCGCAGCAGATCTCCCAGGTAGGCGAGGGCCAACATCTGTCCGGCAATTTGGCTGGCGCGCTCATGAATGCGCTCAATGGTATCGGTCATGCCTAGCAGGGCGAACTTGATGAATGGCTCATTGCAGTTCTCCGGTGTTGTCCTTTCCGCTTTCCGGCACTGGTTGAAGAGTGTGTAGTAGTCGCCGATGTGGTCCAGATAGTACTTATCCAGGCCACGTGCCCAGCCGCGATAACCGGCGTGCATGAGCACGGCCTTCTCCAGCAGACGACCAATACGGCCATTGCCATCATTAAATGGATGGATGCGCTCGAAGTAGTAGTGGATCAGTGCGGCGCGGATGTAGGCTGGAACAGTCGCCATCTCTTCGGATGAGCTCCACTCCGCCAGTGCCTGCATCAGCGTGGCAATATCGGCGCGGGCCTGGGGTGGTTTGTATATGCCGCCATGGTCCTGATCGCCAACCTTGGTAATCATGCCAGTAGGGTTGTCACGGTAGAGACCGGGTTGGTAGTCACTATCCGTCAGACCGGTGGTTGCGATAATGTGGAGCTGGCGCATTAGGGCTTCAGTGATGGGGAGTATGAGGCTCTCTTTGAATGAGGCAACGTATTGGTCCAGGTACTCATAGGCCTTGAGCAGGTTGGCGATACGTAACTCACGGTTATCGCTTGCCGCATCGGCATTCTCGATCAGATCAGACGCCTCTTCGTCAGTGATATCCCCCCCTTCGATGGTATCAGTGCTTTTCACCCCGCTGACTAGCACATCCTTTTCCAGCTTGGCGGCAATACGTGAATAGGCCGGTAACCGGGTGAGCATCCGGTGGCCAAGTTCAATCTGGCTGGTATAAGCCTGAAGGGTGTTTAGGGCAAAGCCCAGTTGAAAGGTGAAGGGGCCGGAGCTAAACGTCTCTATTTTCAGCATTCGAAGCCCTATGAAATTTTTGTTGAAAGTTTCATGAAACCTTTATGAAAATGACATTTCATTTAAAACATGGGGTTACATGTAACTTTGTTTTTTCATGAAAACAGTATTGAAGAGTATTGCATGTGTTTGAAATAGTCAAAAAATCGCGGTGGTGGATTGGCAATCAGTCCCATCCCACGATGTTTTTTAGTATTAATGCTTCAAATTTGCAACCGCCGCCACCGTCCCTATTCCACGCGCACAAGCTCGGCCAAAAGTTGAGTACACTCCCTTGGCCATGTGCACTCTTCAGCCAGTATCTTGCTGAGTTTCTCTGCCCGGCGAATGGTGGCCTCAGTATCATGTAGCTGGAACAGAATCGCCTCACGCCAGTTGTCGGCAGTCTGTCGAGATCATCCGGCGTCTGACGATATGGTCCCCCCGCTCGTGCGTTTTAAGGAAGGTGCAGAGCAGTTTTGCCAGTCTGCTATTGTTGCTGCTGATCAAGATGGCGGTGTAACCCATTAACTCCGTTCGCCTTGAGCCTGTCGAAAGGCTGATGTAACTCTCTGAAATTATACCTGGCCCTCCATTCATGGTTCGACAAGCTCACCACGAACGGCAACTGATCAGTTAAGTGGGTAGGTGCGAATTTATTCGCACTAATGCGTTCACCGACAGAGTGTTGTTCGAATAAATTCGAACCTACAACGCCGGTTTTAATTCTGAGCTGCATTGCACTACGAACGGAGGGTTTATTCAGGTTTTTTAACTGTTCGACTGGGCGCGCCGGATCATTTTCAAAACCTCTTCGCTGGCGTTGTCGTGCCGCAGATCGATATCGGGATGGGCATTTTTAAAGACACGAAACACCTCATCAGCAAAGGCTTGGCCGATGGAGTCCACCCCTTCAAAATCCAGCACCACACGACTGAAACGTTCCACACGGTTCAATATCCGTTTGGCCTGAGAGCGGGAGACCAACCGTTCACCTTCATACAGGGCGAGTTTGACGGGTACGATGGTTTTGTCGAAATGGTAATCGTCGGGGCCGCTGCTGTAGGCATCAAATATCTGTTTCAGGCTCTTTTCACTCTGTGTGGATATTTCCATGGTGACCGTAGTCCCTGCGGTCACCTTCTCACCATGAAACAGAAAGTCATCGTCGTGACGGTCCACATGGGTAAACGCCAGATCATCGGAGCGGATAAAAAAATGATCAAAGGCCCGAGAGGTGAAAAAGATCCCCTTTCCCGTGTGGTTGGCGGGGTCGGTAGTCAGTTTGCCTTTGCTCAACTCCAGCAGTGATTCGCGGGGATCGGGAAGATTTAACAGCCGGGCGATACGCAGAAAGATCCCCTCGCCATTATCCGTGATGGTGATGGTGACATGAGACTCGGTGCGTTCGGTCATAACGGTGATCTCCGTCCCCTCAGAGTGGTCAATGGCGTTGTTGAAGATCTCCGTAAAGCCGTAGTGGCAAATCTCTTCAATACTTTTCGGCAGATCGGCAAATACAAAATGGAAGTCACGGCGATAGGCGTTCGATTCATCCGCAACACTCGGGTCATAACTGGCGGCATACCAGCGATTCGGGCCAATCGAATAGCGCCGCGCCCGTGTGCTCCCCTCGGCGACAAGATAACCATGTTCAACCAGATAGCTCAGATGGCGATGTATGGCCTGGCGAGTGACGCCGAACTGTGCGGTCGCCGTCTGGATGTAGTCGAGCCGCCCGGCCTTGATCGCCTCCAGCAGGAAACGTCGGGCCTCGGTCGCTTTTTGGGTCTTGCCTAGGGGTGAGTACATGGTCTTTGTAAACTTTTTTAGCCGGGATAAGGGTGGATAGTAAACATTTTGTTTGTCGAATGTAAACTTTTCAGGGTTTAACTGTTCCCCCATTCCGCCCGGACAAACGCGGCCAGGGGTTTTATACATGTCTGTTGTGATAGGGTCGCTGGTTGATGGTCATGTCATGTTGGGGGTGGGGAATGGTCGTAGATATAGACGGATATAAAGTATTTATCGCCAGTCCGGGGGGGCTTGAAAAGGAGCGCAAGGCCTTTGCTTGTACCTTGGATGATTACAACGAAACCGATGCCCTGCATCGTGGCAAGTTGTTTATCCCAAAAGGGTGGGAGGTAACGCTGGCGGGCATGGGGCGACCACAGGCGTTAATCAATGAAGATATCTGTGAGTGTGATTACTTTGTGCTGTTGCTGCATGATCGCTGGGGTTCACCCACCGATGTGGAGGGACAATGCAAATACAGCTCCGGCACGGAAGAGGAGTATCACGTCGCCCTGGCGTGTATTAACGATCCGGAAAAACCGCTGCGGCAGATGGTGGTGCTTTTCAAGGCAGTAGACCCCGGCAAGTTGAGTGATCCGGGGCCACAATTGAGCCAGGTGCTGGAGTTCAAGAAAAAACTTGAACGGGAAAAGCAGCTGCTCTTTTACACCTTTGATGAAATGGCCACGTATGAAAAAAGACTCAGGGCTCACCTCGCCCAGTGGGTGCGCGATGCTGAAAACCCATCGGCACAACCAGTGGTGATTTCTGACGATGTCACGCTGGATGTGAGCGACGCCAGGCCTGCCACGGAAGATACAAACAGACACACCGGCATGTTGGCAGAGGCGGATACCCTGGCCGATGCCGGTCGTCTTACGGAGGCCGAGGCGTTGTATGCCCGTGCCGCAGTAAGCGGTAACAGTCTGGAGGCGATTAACGCCTATGGTCACTTTTTAAGTCGCATTGGACGTTTGGCTCAGGCAGAGGCGATGTATGAGCGTTGTCAGGAGTTGGCCCAGGCTGCTGATGATCGAGAATGGCTTGCCGCTTCTTACAGTAATTTAGGGAATGTCTATCAAAGGCGGGGTGATCTGGATCAGGCCGAAGCGATGTATCGCAGGAGCCTGGAGACCGATGAGGCCTTGGAGTGTAAGGAAGGTATGGCTAGCGGTTATGGCAACTTAGGGATTGTCTACCAAACACGGGGTGATCTGGATCAGGCCGAGGCGATGTATCACAAAAGCTTGGCGATCAATGAGGTCTTGGGACTCAAGGCTGGGATGGCCAGAGATTACGGCAATTTAGGGCTTGTCTACCAAGTGCAGGGTGATCTGGATCAGGCCGAGGTGATGTATCACAAGAGTCTGAACATCAATGAGGCGCTGGGGTGTAAGGAGGGTATGGCCAGAGATTACGGCAATTTAGGGATTGTTTACAAAATGTGGGGTGAGCTGGATCAGGCTGAGGTGATGTATCACAAGAGTCTGAATATCAATGAGGCGCTGGGGTGTAAGGAGGGTATAGCCAGAAATTACGGCAATTTAGGGATTGTCTACCACGCTCGGGGTGATCTGGATCAAGCCGAGGTGATGCATCGCAAAAGCCTGGATATCGAAGAGGCTCTAGGGCTTAAGAAGGCGATGGCGAATCAATATGGCAATTTAGGGAATGTCTACCTAGATCGAGGTGATCTGGATCAGGCCGAGGTAATGTATCACAAGAGTCTGAATATCAATGAGGCGCTGAGGTGTAAGAAGGAGATGGCCAGTGTTTACGGCAATTTAGGGGGTGTCTACCAAACTCGGGGTGATCTGGAGCAGGCCGAGGTGATGTATCGTAAAAGCCAGGATCTGTTCCATGCGATGGGTGCAAAACTTGATGCTCAGCGTACTGCGGCGCTATTGATGGAGTTGCTGGACAAAAAGAGTTGAGTGCAGAGGTTGGCGTGGTGTGAGACCACGCCAACCTTTGGTCTGTTTTGATAGTTAACGTTTGAGATTTGCAAACGCCGCTGCTAGCGCCGACTCCTGCTTAGGCTGCTCCTTCTGCTTCGGCACTGCCCGCCCTTTGTTACCGCCCGGATTGCCCATGTTGGCGGCGCGCTCTTCCTTGATGCGTTCGCCACCGTCGCTCTGTTTTTTCAGGGTGAGGGCGACGCGGTTGCGTTTTAGGTCTACATCCAGCACCCGCACCTTGACGACGTCTCCGGCTTTGACCACTTCACGCGGGTCGCTGACATATTTGTCGGCGAGTTCGGAGATGTGGGCCAAGCCATCCTGATGCACACCGATGTCGATGAAGGCGCCAAAGGCGGTGACGTTGGTGACGACCCCTTCGAGCATCATGCCGGGTTTGAGGTCGCTGAGTTTTTCGATCCCCTCCTGGAAGGTGGCGGTGGTGAATTCGGGGCGGGGATCGCGGCCCGGTTTGTCGAGTTCGCTGAGGATGTCGCGGATGGTCGGCTCGCCAAATTTTTCATCGGTGAACCGTTTTGGTTCGAGCTTTTTGAGGAAGTCGCTGTCGCCGATCAGTTCGCGCAGGTCGCGGCTCGATGCTTCGGCGATGCGCTGCACCACGGGGTAGGCCTCGGGGTGTACGGCGGAGGCGTCGAGTGGGTTGTCGCCGTTCATGATGCGCAAAAATCCAGCGGCCTGTTCGAAGGCCTTGGGGCCGAGGCGGGCGACTTTGAGCAGTGCCTTGCGGTTTTTGAAGACGCCGTTCTGGTCGCGGTGTTCGACGATGTTTTGCGCCAGGGTGGTGTTCAAGCCGGCGATGTTGGCCAGCAGCGCGGCGGAGGCGGTGTTGACGTCGACACCGACGGCGTTGACACAATCCTCGATCACGGCGGTGAGTGACTTGGCCAGTTGTGACTGGTTGACGTCGTGCTGGTACTGGCCGACGCCGATCGCCTTGGGTTCGATCTTGACCAGCTCGGCGAGCGGGTCTTGCAGACGGCGGGCGATGGAGACCGCACCACGGATCGAGACGTCGAGGTCGGGAAACTCTTTGGCCGCCAGTTCGGAGGCGGAGTAGACCGACGCGCCAGCCTCGCTGACCATCACCTTGGTGAGGCGCAGTTCGGGGTGCAGCTTGATGAGGTCGGCGGCGAGTTTGTCGGTCTCGCGTGAGGCGGTGCCGTTGCCGATGCTGATCAGATCAACCTTGTGTTTCTTGCACAGCTCACCGAGCACGTGCAGCGACTGGTCCCACTGGTTTTTGGGCTGATGGGGGTAGATGGTGGCGTAGTCGACCAGCTTGCCGGTGTTGTCGACCACGGCCACTTTGACGCCGGTACGAAGGCCGGGGTCGAGGCCGAGGGTGGCGCGCGGACCGGCCGGGGCGGCGAGTAGCAGGTCTTTTAAATTAGAGGCGAAGATCTTGATCGCCTCCAGCTCGCCCTGTTCGCGCAGTTGGCGCTTGAGTTCGAGGTCGAGGTGCATGGCCATCTTGACACGCCAGGTCCAGCGCACGGTGTCGAGCAGCCATTTGTCGGCGGCCCGTTTCTGATCGAGGATGCCAAAGCGGGCGGCGATCATGCGCTCACCTTTTGTTGGTGTGCGGTTGGCTTCAGCCTCGGCATCTTCTGCCAGCGCCAGTGTCAGGTTGAGAATGCCTTCGCCACGACCCCGGAACATCGCCAGGGCGCGGTGTGATGGCACTGCCTTGATCGCCTCGCTTTTGTCGAAGTAGTCAGAGAACTTGGCCCCTTCGTTCTCTTTACCCTCGATCACCTTGGCGCAGAGCTGGGCGTTCTCCCAGAAGTGGCTACGCAGCTGGCCGATCAACTCGGCATCCTCGGCAAAACGCTCCATCAGGATCTGGCGCGTGCCGTCGAGGGCGGCGGCCACGTCGGCGACACCCTTGTCGGCATCGATGAACTTGGCGGCTTCGGCCTCTGGGTTGAGGGTTGGATCATTAAATAGGGCATCGGCCAGTGGTTCCAGTCCGGCCTCGATGGCGATCTGGGCCTTGGTGCGGCGCTTCTGTTTGTAGGGCAGATAGAGATCTTCGAGGCGGGTCTTGCTGTCGGCCAGCAGGATCGACTGTTTGAGCGGATCGGTCATCTTGCCCTGCTCTTCGATGGAGTTGATGACGCTGACGCGGCGTTCTTCTAATTCACGCAGGTAGCCAAGGCGCTCTTCGAGGTTACGCATCTGGGTATCGTCCAGCCCGCCGGTCACCTCTTTGCGGTAACGCGAGATGAAGGGCACGGTGGCGCCCTCGTCGAGCAGGCCGATGGCGGCGATGACCTGGGCCTCGCGGGCGTTGAGCTCCTGAGCGATGCGTTGTTCGATGCTGGGCAGGGTGAGCATTAGTGTGTCCTTTCTACTGCTTGTTTTTTTGAGCTTAACAGCCGGGTTTAGTCGGCGTAGTGGGGCGCTATTATACGGGAGATGTGCGGTGTGGGGGGATGGGTGGCTAGATCCACCCCTGTTATGGGGGGGTTAGTGACGGCGGCGGCCAGCCAGCATCAGCAGTAGCAGGCTAAAAAATCCCAGTGTGCCACCGCCACCGCTGTTGCTACTGCCGCTGTTACTGGGGGTTGGGGTGGGTGCGGCGAGGGTGACCGCTTTGCCGGTGTTGTTGAGGCCGTTGCTGCTGATGATGGTGAAGGGTTGGTTTCCTTGTACACGATAACCACGGATACGCAGCTGCCACTGGCCCAGTTGGGGTTGGGCGACGAGTACCTGTTCAACGTTGTCGGTGTGGTTGGCACGGTCTTGTCGGGCCAAGGCGGCGGGGTCGGCGAGGCCGTTGAGGCTGAAGGGGTAGTGGCGGGTACCGTCGGGGGCGATCAGTTCAAGGTCGAGGTCGTTGACCAGTGCGCTGGCGGCGGCAGGGGAGCCGGCAGGGTCGGTCCAGGCGATGGTGACGCGCAGTTCGGGGCTGGTGCTGGTGATGTTGATGGGGAATACCAGTTCGGCACCGCTGCTCAGGGAGGTTTGGCGCAGGTAGAGTCCGCTGCCCTGGTCGTCACGTATGAGGGTGGCGGCGGCGTTGGCGTTGATGAGTCCCCAGCCAAACTGGTAGTCGGGTCCGGCATTGCCAAGGTCGGTGGCGGTATGGATCAGCAGTGCCTTGGCGGTGGCGGCGCTGAGGTTGTTGGTAAAGTGACGGCTGTATAGCTCGGTCAGGAGGGCCAGGGCACCGGTGATGGCGGGGGTGGCCATGGAGGTGCCACCCATCACGCCGTAGTTGCTGTTGGAGAAGGTGGAGAGGATGCCGGTGCCGTTGGCGACCAGGTCTGGTTTGATGCGGCCATCGTCAGTGGGCCCCCAGCCGCTGAAGTTGGTGAGGCCACCGCTATCATTGACGGCACCGACGGTGATGATGTTTTTGGCGCTGGCAATCACCTCAAGGGAGTCGTAACCGCTGTCGCTTTTGTGGCTGTCGTAGTGGAGTGTGATGGAATCCCCATGGTGGCGGTGGGCTTTGCCCGCAGCGACGCCGTGGTCGTTACGGTTGTTGCCGACGGATTTAACGACTATGCCGTCGTAGCGGTTAATAAAGTGGTCCCACTGCTGGGTCAGGCTGGAGTAGCGGCCAAAGTTGCTGTCGTTCTCTTCATTAGGATTGCCAAACCAGGTCCAGCCGCTGCCGTAGTAATCCTCGGTCCAGCCGACCATGTAGCCCCAGGAGTGGTTGCTTAGATAGGCTTTGTAACTGATGATCGCCTGGGCCATTTCGGCGGGGATGTCGCCATAAAAGTCGTAGCCGATGTATTGGGCCGCCGGTGCCATGCCACGGGCCAGGCTGTTGTTTTTGCCACTGCCGATGAGGGTGCCGGTGACATGGGTGGCGTGGTCGGAGTTGGCGCTGCTCTGGGCGATGGTGACACGGCCAGCGAGGTCGGGGTGGTTGCTCTGGGGGGTGCCGCCCTCCCAGCCACTAATCATAACGCCGGTGCCGAGCAGGTCGGGCAGCTGCTGCTGCAGGGCGGTGACCTGGATGAGGTTGGCGGAGTTGACGTTGTCCTGCATGATCGGGGCGGCGGGCTCCTCTATCCAGCGCACTGCCTCAAGGTTGGCAAGGTCGAGCAGCCGGCTGGCTGGCAAGGTGATCTGCAGTTGCTGGCCGCTGCGGTACTCACGAACATCGGGGGTGGCAGCGATGGTCTGCAGTGCTGCCAGCGCCTGTTGAAGGGTCTGGTCTGGTTGAAACGAGACATCAAGGGTGATCTGACTCCCCTGTTTTGCATGGGGTGAGAGGTCATGGTTTAAAAGAGTGGCGGGCAGTTTGTCACCAGGATAGAGCTTGCCCATGGCGCGTACAAAGGGCAGGTCGTGAATCGCCTGGAGCTGGCTACGGTTAACGCGGCTGCTCCAGGTATTGTCCGGGATATACTCCAGCAGGCTGACCTGCAATGTTTCCAGCTGATTACGCCACTCATCCGTCAGGGGACCGGTGAGCTGTAGCAGCAGATACCCCTGCGCGGTGTTGAGCTGGGGGATGAAGCTGGGATCAAGACGGAAACTGCCGTGCTGCATCCGTATTGTGTCGCGGCCACTCTCCGGCCCCAGACTGCGTAGTCCGGTCTGTGGTGCCTGACGTTCAGGGGCGTTGATCTGTTTCAGCGCAGCGAAGCCACTGCCCGCTGCATCGGCGTGGCCGCTGGCTGCCATGCAGAGGAGGAGCGTTATGCCCTGTAGCCTGTTTTTGCTGAGGATGTTCAATTGGCGCTGTTGTTCCGATTATTGTGAACTGTGGGATAGGTGTCCCTACTTGCTTAGGGGCTATCG
>JAKFXL010000061.1 GCA_021731365.1 Gammaproteobacteria bacterium
ATCGCGCCCGAGGTTGATCTAGGGGTTATGCCAGGGGTTGATCCAGTGGTTGTGCCAGGGGTTATGGGGGCCGGGTTCTCTTCACTGGTCTGTGCAGCCAGTGCTGCGGCTATCGCCTTTGCTGCCTCGTCCGCCGTGGTCTGTGAGGGGGGCACGGGGATGACGTAGTGGTAGAGCTGCATCTCGGCAACATTAATGACAATGCCTTCCCGTGGCCCCGGCGGCAACAGGTGGCGGCTGGGGATCAAAATGCGCGCCCCGGCGGCAGGCCGCTGTGGGTTGATGTGGGGATTGGCGGTTTTGATGGCGTTAAAGCTGATGTTGTAGCGCCGTGCGATATCACGCAGGGTATCGCCAGTGCTCGCTGTGGTGTATTGGATCTGCCCCACGACGTCGCTTTTGGGTAATACAAAGGTTGCGGCCTGAGCCGTGGTGGTCAGACAAATGCAGGCCAGGAGGGGGATCAATCTCCAGGCGATCAACAAATTAAACTTTGATTTCAACGTGTTACAGGTCATTGCCAGACTACCCACCACCACCGATATGGCACTTACATAGTGTAGATGGCGGCCCGTGGCAGAAAAGATTAAACCCTGGGGCAGCGGCGTGAAGGGTTTTGCGGCAGTGATAACCGACTCATTTAGCACTAAAAATTGCGACCCCCGGCAGGCTACGTTACCATCTTGCCCAGACTTTTGACGGGCGCTCTCTGTTGGCCCACTCTGTAATAAAAAAGGACTTTTCATGCAACGTCGTGATTTTTTGAAGAAGGCTGTTGGTGGTACGGCATTGGCCGCCGCCAGCGTTGTGGCTGCCCCGGCTATGGCGGCCTCGAAAAAACGGTTTAACTGGAAGATGGTCACCACCTGGCCGCCCAATATGCCGATCCTGCAAGAGGGGGCGGAGCGGTTTGCCAGTGATATCGAGAAGATGAGTGACCGTCGTCTGCGTATCAGTGTCTATGCCGCTGGTGAGCTGATCCCGGCGATGCAGACCTTTGATGCCGTCTCTCAGGGGACGGTAGAGATGGGCCACGGCGCGGCGTATTACTGGTCTGGCAAAGTACCGGCGGCGCAGTTTTTTACTGCGGTCCCGTTTGGTATGAACGCCCAGGGCATGAACGCCTGGCTCTATCATGGCGGTGGTCTTAACCTCTGGCGGGATGTCTATAAACCGTTCAATCTGGTCCCCTTTCCCATGGGCAATACCGGGGTGCAGATGGGCGGCTGGTTCCGTAAAAAGATCAATACCGTTGCCGATCTTAAAGGGTTAAAGATGCGTATCCCCGGTCTGGGTGGCAAGGTGATGGCACAGGCTGGGGTGAATCCAGTGCTGATGGCGGGGGGCGAGATCTATACTGCCCTGGAGCGTGGCACCATCGACGCCACAGAGTGGATTGGTCCCTACCATGACTTGCGTCTGGGGCTACAGCGCGCTGCCAAGTTCTACTACTACCCCGGTTGGCACGAACCCGGTCCGACACTTGAACTCACCATCAACAGCAAGGCGTGGGCGGAGCTGCCGGCAGAATTTCAGATCATGATCGAGACCGCTGCTGCTGCCGCTAACGGCTGGATGCTGGCGGAGTTTGAGGCTAAAAATCTGCAGGCATTGCAAGAGTTAAAGCAGAAACATAAGGTACAGGTATTGCCCTTTCCGGACGATGTGATCAAGACGCTTAAACGTCTTACCCAGGAGACGCTGGATGCAGAGGCCGCTAAGGATGCAACGTTCAAACAGGTCTACCAGGCGTACCGCTCATTCCGGGATAGTAATGATGCCTGGAGTGATATCTCTGAGGCGGCCTACGCCCGGAGCTTGAAGATTTAACAGAGGTGTTGATGTTGTAGTTGCCATAAAATAACCTAAAAATAAGGAGTTAAATAACAAATGAAGCTTCAGAAAACGGTGTTTTCGGGATTGGCGCTGCTGCTGGCGGGTACCGCCCAGGCAGGTGATTATGATCTGCTGTTTCAGGGCGGGATTGATGTGGGTGGTGATGAGCTGTTTCATGCCACCTATACCAATGGCGACACTGTCAGCATTGATGCTGGAGATCTGTTGCAGCTGGGGGTGGGGGTTACCTTTAAAACAGCGCCGACATTCATGCCTGAGCTGGAGACCCAGATAAGTCTGAGTTACAAGTTTGATTCTGCCAATGCCCAGAATGGTGATGTGGACTGGAAACGTTATCCGCTCGAACTGATGGAGTTCTATACCACGCCATCATGGCGTTTTGGTGGTGGTTTGACCTATCACCTCAACCCTTCAATGAAGGGTAGCGGAGTGGCCTCTGTGGCAACTGCCGATTTTGATAATGCGCTGGGGCTTGTTTTTGAGGTGGATTACATTATCGGTGCCAAGAGCTACATTGGTGCTCGGGTGACCCGTATCGACTATACAACCAGCAATACCAATCAGGAGCTGAGTGGTAATAGTGTGGGCATCACCTTTGGCTGGCGTCCTTAGTTAACCGTTTACCCATTGGGTGGCGGCATTGCCACCCAATGGCCATTATCTCCCCTACCCTGACAATCGTTTGATTCAATTCGTTTTTTTCAGATTTAACAGTTTTATAACCAACAAATCCTACAGGATCTTTAGCGCCTACCGATATCAATGGCTGACAACGTACATCACCATTAACCCTTGTTTGTACGGTATTTGGGAGAGCTTTATGAGGTTTGCAGCGCGTCCGGTTATATCCTTGCAACAGCGGTTTTATCTCTGTTTATTGGCGATGTTTTGCGCCAGTTCAGCGTTTGCTGCTGGCGGAGGTGGTGGCGATAGTGGCGGGGCGGTCACGGGCAAGGTTAACTACCTGCCGCTGGAACCGGCGTTTGTGGTCAATGTTCAGGACAACCGTTCGTTACGGTTTATGCAGTTGAGCCTGAATCTGATGACCATGGATGCGGAGGTGGTGGCGGCAGTGAAGAAACATATGGCCCCCATTCGTCACGAGCTGTTAATGCTCTTTTCCAGCCGGGATATTAATGAGGTGCTGACGGTTCAGGCACGCGAAAACCTCCGGAAGGAGGCGCTGACAAAGATTCAGTCCGTGCTGGAGCAGTATGCCCACATCTCCGTGACCCATAAGGCAAAGGATGCCGAAGGTAAAGAGTTCCCCTCCAGTGTCCAGGAGGTACTGTTCACCAGCTTTGTTGTTCAGTAAACGATCTATTCAGCCATTAGGCCGGGCAACCATTGGACCACCTCAGGGAAGAGGATCAACAGACCAAGCACAACCAACTGAATGATAATAAAGGGTATTACGCCCCGATAGATGTGCTGGATGTGAATCTCGGGTGGTGCCACCGCTTTGAGGTAGAAGAGTGAAAAGCCAAACGGCGGCGTCAGGAATGAGGTCTGCAGGTTCATGGCGATCAGGATGGCAAACCAGACCATGTTGATATCCAGCATGCTGGCGATGGGGGCCAGGATAGGGACGACGATAAAACAGATCTCGAGGAAATCGAGGAAAAACCCCAGTACAAATATTAGCAACATACTGGCGGCCAGAAAGCCCCATTGGCCACCGGGCAGGGCCAGCATAATATCTTCCACCACCAGGTCCCCACCCATGGAGCGAAAGACCAACCCAAAGGCGGTAGCCCCAATCAATATGATAAAGACCATGCTGGTGAGGCGTGCGGTATGATGGGCGCTGTCACGTACATTATTGAGCGACATCCGCCCATGCAGTGCCGCCAGCACCATGGCCCCCAGCGCCCCGACGGCGGCTGACTCTGTGGGTGAGGCGATGCCAAAAAAGATCGATCCCAGCACGGCAATAATCAGAATCAGTGGCGGTAACAGGCTCTTGATCACTTTGCCTGCCAGGCCAGGTGTGTGCTCCTCCATCTTTACGGCGGGGGCCAGTTCGGGTCGCAGGTAGGCGATGATCAGGATATAGACGATAAATGCCAGTACCAGCAGCAACCCTGGTATCACGGCGGCGGCAAACAGCTCACCTGCCGCCACCCCCATTACATCGCCGAGCAGGATCAGGATGATACTGGGGGGGATGATCTGTCCCAATGTGCCGGAGGCGGCAATGGCCCCCGTTGCCAGCCCCTTGTCATAACCCCGTTTGAGCATGATGGGCAGGGCGATGACCCCCATTGCCACTACGGTGGCCCCGACAACGCCGGTGGTCGCTGCCAGCACTGCCCCCACCACCACAATGGAGATGGCCAGCCCGCCGCGCAGCCGTCCAAAAAGTCGTGCCACGGTCTCTAATAACTCCTCAGCCAGGCCGGAGCGCTCCAGCATCACCCCCATAAAGACAAAGAGTGGCACCGCCAGTAGACTGAAGTTGGTCATTACCCCCCAGACCCGCATCGGCAACAGCTCAAACTCCTGCCAGCCGAGGAAGTAGCCACCAAAGGCCATGGCGACGGCACCGAGGGTGAAGGCGACAGGAAAGCCCAGCATTAACAGAAGAATAGTCACGGCAAACATGACCAGTGCCCAGTACTCCATCGCCATTACTGGGGCTCCTTGTGGGACATGATCTCTCGCAGGCAGCGGATGATCATGGCGACCCCTTGCAGTGCCAGTAGCACAAAACCGATGGGGATCATCGCCTTGAGTAACCAGCGGTAGGGCAGCCCACCCGGATCGGGTGACGCTTCACCCCAACCGTAGGCCTGGCTGACAAAGGGGATGGAGCTGTGGATCATCAGCCAGCAGAAGGGTAAAAGCATAAACAGGCAGCCAAACAGATCGACCACGGCTCGTCGTTTGGGGCTCATCCAGCGCGCCTGATAGAAAACATCCACCCGTACATGTTCATCATATTTGAGTGTATAGGCGGCCCCCAGCAGAAAGATCAGGGCAAAGATGTGCCACTCCAGCTCCTGCAGCGCCACCGACCCGGCCTGGAACAGATAGCGCATGGTGACGTCGTAGCAGACCAGCAGTACCAGTACCACCACCAGCCAGCCGCTGAGCCGCCCGGCCCCCTCGCTGATCTTTTCGATAAGCGTGGCGATGGGGTCCAGAATTTTTAACAGGGTGGTTGTCATGGGCATTTTGGTGATGGGCGTTGTAGCAACAGACGGCGCATTCTACCCGGTTGCCCGCGGGCAATGAAAGTAAAAGCGCCGTTTGCCTGACGGTAATCGCAAATTACGCTTTTATGTTGAGCCACTACTGTTTTGAGACGGGGTGTATTTTACCCAGGGTACTTCAGGTAGTTTCACCCCTTCATTGGCACAGCAGGCCGGACAGGGCTCGCTCTTAAACCGGGGCATTGCTGCGATTCAGCAGCAGAGTGATTTATCGAAAGGGACCGGCTTTTCGCTGGGACGGCCAAACAGATACCCTTGGGCGTAGTCCACCCCTAACTGCTTGAGCATTAGATACTCCTCTTTACGCTCGACACCTTCAGCAATGATTTTAGAGCTGATGTTGTGGGCCAGACTGATCATGGCTTTGACCATCTGCTGTTTGATAAAGCTCTGGTCAATGTCGCGCACCATGCTGATATCAAGTTTCATATAGCCGGGTGCGAGTTCAAGGATACGCTCCAGATCGGCATGGCCACGACCAATATCATCGCTGGCATGCACGATTCCAATATCGGAGTAGTCCTTCAACGCCCCCTTAAAAAGGTCGTAGTTGTCGATCGCCAGCGCTTCATTGACCTCAAACACGACGTTTTCCGGTTTTAACTTCAGATCCTCCAGCAGATCTTTCAGGTACTGGCCACGAAACTCAGGGTCATGAATGGTCATGGGCAGTGTATTTACAAATATTTTGATGCCAGAGTCGATATGGCGGGCACTTTCGAAGGCGGTTTTGCGGCAGATACTGTCCAGTTCAAAGGTCAGGCCAAACTCGGTGGCCAATAAAAACATTAACAACGGTGAATTGAGCTCGCTATCGGCAGGTCCACGGGATAACGCCTCATAACCGATCACCTCCAGGCTATTAATATCAATAATGGCCTGAAAGACGGTTCTGATCTCGCGGTTTAAAATCAGCTTCTGGAGCTGGTAAAGGCTTTGATATTTCTGCTGTTCAGCTAAAAACTCCCCCACCCGTTTTGACTGTTTTACCAGGCTCATGATCAGGCGCATATTGTTGACCATGGGATTATTGATGATCAGTGCATAGCCAATAGCCGGTTTAGAGTATTGTTTGGTATAGGGATAAAAGAGGTTAAATATTTTATCTTCAATTTGCCGGCGCGCCCGCTGCACCATGGATTCAATATGGTCGAGTAGCTGGGTATTGTTGTCGCGGGGCGGCGATAGGAACAGGACAAACGTATCAACCTCAACCATATCAACAATTAATATATCCTCTTCACGAAAAAGAAGGCTTTTTAACTCTTTGAGAATGGTATTGGTCTGTGCCAGCAGGCTGTTATAGACATGGCTGCCATATTGGTACTCGGCCCGATAGAGGTGAGGGATCTGGATGGTCAGGCAAGCGATGAAGCGGGATTGGTGCAGGATCGCCTCAATAGAACCGTACTCTTTAATAATGGTAGAGGTATCCAGATCCCTGTTGTAGTAGAACCCTTTGTATATCTCCGCCGAGATGTAGTGTTCCTGTGGCTCGCTCAAAACGGTTCCCCTTACGTCTGTCGAATTAAAAGTGGCTTGGCAAAGTGCTGTATCGGCTAAATGTAAGGAGGCTGAATACCCGGCGATAGGGGATCGATGCTGGGTTAACATTGTTCACTTTCAGGTCACTATTGGCAGTCTGTCTGCCGATTGTTGTTAATTGGCTTGTGGTGTTGTATAAACAACACACCTGAATGATGTGGTCAGGCGCGCTATCCAAAAGTATCATGACAATCAAAATGTGATTATATAATGGCCGCCTTGTAGCAGTGGCTGCCTGCAAAAGGTCCATCGCCTCACTATCTTCACGGTAAGGACTAATAGTCCTGGTGCCATTACGTTTAATAAAGGAAGGGAACCATGAAAATCACAGCCGGTCTGTTTTGCGTAAGTTTAGTGGTGGGGGCAGCAGCCATCAGTGGTTGTGCGACACAACCCAGACTGACACATGACCAAGCCGTCAGCCAGTACCAGCAAGTAGGGTTATTGGAAGCGGGTCTACAGCAGGCCAAGGACGATGGCGCGGAGATATTGGCACCTCAAGGGTATATCAGGGCCAATCTGTCACTAAAAAAGGCAATGGCAGCCGCTTTAGGTGACCGGGGGGTGGTCGCCAATACAGAAGCCGCTGAAGGGCTGAAAACATTGGAAACCCTGAACAGGGATGCACAGACCAGCCGTGATGTTTTAGGGGAGGTCCTGCAGGCCCGTGATCGTGCCTATGCCGCAGATGCTAAAACCATGCAGGGTGATAAGGTGAGCGCCCTTGATGAGGATCTGAAAAAAACCGCAGCGTTAGTGGAAAAAGGGGATCTGGAAAAGGCCAAACAGTTGCGTCCAAAACTGATTGCCGACTACTCACAGCTTGAGTTGATTGCATTAAAACAGGGGACCGTCGACAAGGCTAAAACAGCCATCGTCAATGCTAAAAAACAGGGTGCAGAAAAATATGCGCCCAAAACCATTCTCCAGGCAGAAGAGGAGATCGCCCTGACGGTATCGATTTTAAATGCTGACCGTACACAAACAGAGCGGGCCGACCAGCATGCAGGCAAGGCAAAGTGGCTGGCAGAACGGAGCGCATCGATTACTGAAACAATCAAAGATTTTGCACGTCGCAACTACACCATGGAAGAGATAGTGCTGTGGCAACAGCGACAGCTGGAAGTTGTTAATCAGCCACTGGGTGGAACCCTGCCGTTTAATGAGGCGAGTGATAAAGCGGCGATCAATCTTAAAAACAAGGTGGCTAACATCGCCACAGAAAAAGAGTCATTGGAGCAAAAGCTGAGTATAGCCACGGAGTCGGAGCAGCTGTTGCAAACCCAGGTCAAATCGGCAGAGGCAAAAATTACCGAACTCACAGCAGCCAATCAGGCGGCGATTGCAAAACAGAGATCCAGCAGTGAGTCTATGTTGAGTGCCCGTGATGCGGAGTTGGCCAAGCAGCTCTCAGAGCGTGATAGAGCGGCGGCTGACCAGATACGGCTGCGGGAATCTGAACTGGCAAAACAGTTGTCTGATAAAGAGGCGGAAAAAGAGAGGCTTCGTCTTGAGTTTGAGGCGCAAATGAGTGCTGCTGAAAGGCAGAAAAAAGAGCTGGCGGAGAAAGATCGTGCAGAACAGCAGAAGTTTGAGACAGTACAGGCACTCTTTACTGCCAAAGAGGCCAATGTCTATCGTCAACTGCAGAATGTGCTGATCTCTGCCCATGGGTTTCAATTTCCATCGGGCCAGAGTGAGATACAGGCAGATAACTTTCCGCTGATGAATAAAATTGTTGAGGCGATCAAGATTTTCCCGAACTCGCAGATTGAAGTGATGGGACACACTGACTCTTTGGGGAATGATGCCACCAATCAAACGTTATCAGAGGCGCGTGCTGAAAAAGTGGCAAAGTTTCTGAAAGAGGTGGGTTCTATAGACGAAAGCCGTATTACCTTCAGCGGTTTTGGTGAGGCAAAACCGGTCTCCTCCAATGAGACACAAGCGGGTCGTGCAGAAAATCGCCGGGTAGAGATCAGGATTGTTAATCAGTAAGCCCTTTTAAAAAGGGGCTACATCGTTGCTGATCACGGCATGTCTGTATTGAGGCATGCCGTGTTTTGTGGGTGTTTATAACCTGCCCTGATATTCGATTAATATCCGCCCATCGGGTTCTGGTCGTCCGGCGGCCTGGAGTGCTTGCTGTAGAAGGGTCTGTTGGGCATCACGCACGGCGGCCTTGGCGCTGAACTGGTAACTGCCATCATTGATCAGACGTGCTGTCCCTTCCAGCTGGAGCGGGCCACCTGCGTCGTTGATCAACGCTTTGATACCCGCATCTTCAGTGGTGACCTGAACGTTAAAGGCCCCCAGTTTTTGTAATACGGGGGCGGTCATGCTGGCATCACGCCACTGGAGTTTACCTTCAGCACCCTGCACCACGCTGTTATTGACGGTGATCTTATCCATAGCCACATCGACCACTCCACCCAGCGACACCGGAATACCCAGCTGCTGTGACAGTTCTGCCATCGGCAATTGGGCCTTGAGCGCCGCTATTACGATAGTGCCATCCGGGCGCAATCCAACATCGGCTGTGCCAGTACGTCCGTCACCAGCAAAGGTGATGGTAAACGTCGGTTGTGCTTTAAAAAGTGCCAGCGGTTGGAATTGCCAGGTAAGGCGAGAGAAGCGCTGGTTCTGGTAAATCAGGGTGGCGGCCCGTCCGGACCAGACGGTACCTGTTACACCACTTATCTGTAGTGCTGGCAGCTGGGGGCGTAGCAGTGCCAAGGCGCGGTCTGCGGGGAAGGTCCAGGCGAGAAAGAGTAGATAGGAGAGCAGGCCCAGCACGCTGTATCCGATGATCTGTCTCTTCATTAGCTTGCAGATCCTCGTAGTGTCATATTGGCATCAACACGACCTTCGGCTTTGCGTTCGATGGTGATGGTGGTGACGGTGACACCAAACTGCTGCTCCAGGGATACCAGCCAACCCATCATCTCATCAAAGGCGGCCTGTTCCAGCCAGACCTTGACGCCGTGCTCCCCTTCCGGCTCCAGCCGTTTGAGGCTGCTGCCAAGCTGTCCATTGCGGGCCGACTGGTCGACGGTGGTGAGCAGTGAGCGGCCCGCGGCTTGTGGCTGACCAGCGCTGCCGCCACGCAGCTGCTGCACTTCGGCGGCGGATTGTGCCATCCACTGTTGGAGTGAACGCTGTTCCTGTACCTGCTGTTCAAGCGTGACAACCCCCTCTTGCAGAGGGACCCAGCCAGCAAAGTAGATCAGGATCAGGGTGAGTGCGCCGCCACCAATGCCCAGGGTGCGGCGCTCGCTGGCCTGTAGACCAAACCACCACTCTTTCATGATGCGGTTCCTTTAATTTTTAGCCGTGCTTCAACTACGCTGCCCTGGGCGGAGGCGGATTGAACCTCGACCCGAAGTTTACCCCCCTGGGTCAGGCGCAGTTTCAGCTCATCCAGCTGCTGTAGGTCGGTGACGGTGAGTGCAACATCCAGCTGCCCTTCGCGGTAACTTAACCGCTGCAATGTAAGCCCGGCGCTGGCCTGAAACTCGCGGCCAGCCTCGGCCAGCAGGGTATTCAGCCCTGTACTACTGTTACCGCCGCGCAGCTCTTTGAGTGCCCGCTCCATCTGTACCTTGGGGTTGACCACTTTACGGGCCTCCGGAAAGGCTTGGCGGTAGGTGGTTTCAATCTGCTGCTGCAGGGCAACCTGTTCAGCGCCGAGCCGTCGGTAATCAGCAACGGTCACCCCCACCTCTACCACGAGCAGTACCAAAAGCAGGGCCGCAGCGGCGCGCCAGGGTCGCCAATACTGGCCGATCTGTTCACGGCGGCTATAGGCACCCTGCATTAGATTAAGGCTGAGCCGTTCGTCATAGTGCTGGCTGAGCCAGAGCAGAATGGAGTCGGGCAGTGGATGGTGTTCGGTCTCGACCGGTAGATTGTCAAAGCCGGGTTCAGCGGCGGCATGGATCACCAGCCGGTGCGGTTTGGTCTCACCTGCTTCCGCCAACGCCGCCTCTATCAATGTGTTGGCATTGTTGCTATCCATGACAATGGCCGACTGTTCGCCATGGCGTAGCAGGCAGAGCTCATCCCAGCAGGCCAGCTGCCACTCGCCTGCCTGCCAGGGTAGCAACACTGTTTCGGGGATCAGTGCCGCCGGGCTGATCCCCGCTTCACGCAGCCGCTGTAGCCATACATCCATCAGGGCACGGTCGATAATGGCCACCGCTACAGTGTCATTGCTGATCTGGCCAAAGGCAAAGTGGAGGGTATCGACATCGGCGGCCAGCTGATCCTCCAGGGCATAGGGGACCGCCTGGGCGAGCAGACGCCGTTTCTGCCCCGGCACGGTGGCGCGGCAGAGTAGCACCTGGTGTGCAGGGATAATCACCACCACCCGGTAACCGGCAGCCACTTTGCCGATCTCGGCCAGCTCACCATGGCCACTGGCGGCGGCACCGCCCTCCGCCGCCCGTCGCAGCCAGTGGGCGGTGCTGGTACTGCCAGCATCAAAGCGGATAAACAGTTCGTTACTCATCAGTAGGCCCCTTGACCACGCATGATCACCTTTACCACTCCGTTCTGGCGCTCGAGCAGTGAAAACTGCTGGCTGCGGGAGCGATCAAACTCAGTCATTGCATTTAACAAAAAATAGTTACTCTTGATATCCAGCCCATCGCCGGTGATGGGCGCGGGGCCAAAAACCGGCTGCTGGGTAAAGTCGGCAACAGAGTTAAAACCCGAATCCCCCCGTGCCGAGAGCAGCGACTCACCATCGGCTATGGTTAGATTGGTCCCGACTATTGCCAGCACAGTCGCCGGGGCAGTATTAATATTAACCGCTGTCGCTTTTGGTAACACGGTGATAAAGGGGGCCAGTTTTTCATAGGCGTCGGCGGTCATGCCCCGGACCAGCCGTAACTCACTGGCACTGGCCATCAAGCGGTTGGCGGTGCGGTAGCCGGGCTGCTGCTGCATGTAGTAACCATCCTCGGCACCACCGTTGGGTTTCAGATCAAAATCCTTATCGAGCCAGTCGAGTGTTGCATCGGCGATTGTGACATCCAGATCCAGCAGCGTAAGTAGGCGCTGAAAGCGACCCAGTTCCAACTGTACGGGCGCACCGTTGCCATCAATCAGGTTGTTGATATTAAACCGGCCCTGCATATCTTCCATCACACCACTGAGTACCATCTCTTCAAACGGAAACTGTACCGGCTGCGCCCAGTTCTCGTCGAGGGCGTCGCTACTGCCGTTTTTACCATCTTCTACCAGTACATTGCGGGCGTAATCCTCACCCCCCATCACCGCCAGCCACGCCTGATCGGTATCAAAAATATTGGCGCTGCGGCGAATATCGAGCTGCTGGCGTGACGCCATGGCCACCGCAATGGTGGTCACCAGTGCCACAATCAGTACCGCAGTGATCAGCGCCACCCCTTGCTGTGTATCCCTCATCCGGCTATCCCCCGGCCACTTCAAAGATGCGGCTCATGCGACCCCAATCCTTCAATTCCAGCGTCAGCTCAATGGCCAGCGGCAGCGGCGGATCAGCGGGAACGGCGGCCGCACCGGGCCACTGTGGCTGCCACTCCCGGTTTTTGTCCATAAAACGTAGCTCCACGGCCTTTATCCCGGTCAACAGTTGTGCCGATTGCGCCTCGCTATCGCTGGAGCGGTCCAGCACCCGCCAGCTCTGACGCTGCAATGCCTCATCCTCAAACAGATAGGCGATACGCTGCAGACTACTGCGCGGCTGGGCCATCGGATTGCGCCGTCCGCTACGGCTCAGCTCCAGCACCGTGCTGCCGTAGCTGCTCCCGAGCAGTGGTGGCATGTCACTGCCGTAGCTGTCACGCACCGAGCGGTCAATCACCTGGGTGATATCACGACCTATAATGGTCCAGGCCTTCTGCACCTCTGCCAGTCGGTCCGCCTGACGGTCCGCGTGGTCACGGGTGTTTAAAACACTGCCCAGGCCGCCGTAGGCCATCGCCGCCATCAACCCAAAAATGGCGATGGCAACCACCAGTTCCAGCAGCGTAAAGCCGCTGCTTGTCCTGGGCCTGGGTGATACGTTGGTTGGCAACGCAGCCCTCATCACGGCCTCCCCACAAAGGCGATTAATGAACTCAAGGGCTGTTTGGGTTTCTCCCGTGGTGTCACCTTTACATCCAGACGGCGGACATCACCGCCCTGAAACTCCGTTACTTTCATGGTCCAGCGAAACTCCATGCCGCCCATGGTCGCCTCGCCGTTCAGATCCCCGGCATTGGGCAGCTGGCCGCTGATACGCAGCTCTGCCACTTTGTTCATCGCTACCCAGTGGGCAAAACTGCGTTCCTTCAGGTAGGTCTCGTTGCTGACGTGGCTGCTGACTGCCTTGATCGCCGCCGCCAGGGCGATGGCCAGTATCGCCAGCGCCACCAGTATCTCCAACAGGGTAAAGCCCCGTTGCTGCTTCACTTCTCTACCCCTGGCTCGTCGAGTTTGAGATTACCGATGAGGTCACCGTGCAGCTGATAATCAACACCATCCTTAATATGGAGTGTCAGGGTAAAGGGGGTCATCTCGCCGCTGGAGAGGATCCAGATCTGCCCCGGCTCCTCTTCATCATCCGCTTTTTTAGCCATTACCAACGGCTCCTCCACCGTCACGGATAGGCTTACCCCCTCCGGCAGTTCGCGGGGCCGCAGGCTGCCGGTGCTATCCACCGGGATCCATTTTCCCTTCTCATCCTGTGTTAGAAAGGCGTACCCATCGGGCTCTATTGCCAGCAGCAGCTCCTGGTTTTTGAGTATCGCCTCATCAGCCGCCAGCGCCAGCAGGGCGGTAATCCGTTTCGCCTCTTCGCGCAGCTGGCGCTGCTCACTGCCACCGCCTACTGACAGGCTGGCCATGGTCAGCAGGATACCGATGATCACCAGCACCACCAGCAGCTCCAGCAGCGTAAAACCGTTGTGGCGGTGGCGGGGCTGCCGGGTCAGATACATGGGGTTACTGAACGTTCCAGTTACCCAGGTCAGCGTTGGCACCGTCACCACCTTCGGCACCGTCAGCACCGAGGCTGAAGATGTCGATGGTGCCGTGGATACCCGGGCTCAGGTACTGATAGGGTTTGCCCCACGGATCCATGGGCAGACGCTCCAGATAGCCGCCCTCTTTCCAGGTTGGGGCGTTGGCCGGTTTATTCACCAGCGCCTCCAGGCCATCATCGGTGGCCGGGTAGCGGTGGTTATCGAGCCGGTAGAGATTGAGCGCGCTCTCGATGGCACCGATGTCCGATTTGGCCTTGGCGATGCGAGCGGCATCAGGGCGATCCATTAGCTTGGGGACAATAAAGGCGGCCAGAATGCCAAGAATGACCACGACCACCATCACCTCGATCAGGGTGAAACCACGTTGGGTCTCGCTACTTTTATCTCTGTTCATCACGTTTTCCTATTTCACTAACTGGTTCAAGTCAAAGATGGGCATCAGGATGGCGAGCACGATCACCAGCACGGTACCGCCCATAAAAAGGATCATAAAGGGTTCAAACAGCCCCATCATCATACCCATCAGCGTCTCCATCTCGCGCTCCTGGGTCACGGCGGCGCGCTCCAGCATCTCATCAAGATTGCCACTGGTCTCGCCACTGGCGATCAGATGGACGGTCATGGGCGGGAAGTAACCACTGGCGTCGAGCGCCTTGTGAATGGCCGTCCCTTCCCGCACCCGTTGCGCCGCCTGCTCCACCGCCGCACGCATCGGCATGTTGGTGACCACCTCGGCGGAGATGCGCATGGCATCAAGCACCGGCACACCGCTGCTGGCAAGGATGCTGAAGGTGCGGGCAAAACGGGCCGTATTGCCCCCCCGTACCAGCCGCGAGACCAGTGGCAGCCGCAGCAGCAGGGCATGAAAGCTGCGCCGTGGTCCGTCACGTTTCATCATCGAGGCAAAGGTGAAGATCGCCAGCGCCAACCCCCCCAGCAGTAACCACCAGGTGGCTTGCAGAAAGTCGCTCAGGGCGATCAGCGCCTGGGTCAGGAACGGCAGCTCCTGGCCCATGCCATCAAATACTGAAACGACTTTGGGCACGACGTAACCCACCAGCCCTACCACTACCGCTACCGCCACGGCGGCAATCAGCAGCGGGTAGATCAGCGCCAGCTGAAACTTCTGCTGCAGGGCGTGGCGGGTCTCGGTGTAGTCGGCAAGCCGTTCCAGCACCTTGTCGAGATGGCCCGACTGCTCTCCCGCCGCCACGGTGGCGCGAAAGAGTTCGGAGAAGATGTGCGGAAAATCCCCCATGGCGACCGCCAGCGGGTGCCCCTCTTTGACCTTGGAGCGTACCGCCATCAACATGTTACTAAGACGGGGCTTTTCGGTCTGGCGTGAGACTGCGTACAACGCCTCGTCCACCGGTGTGCCAGAGCGCACCAGGGTGGCAAACTGGCGGGTGATGAGCGAGAGGTCGGCGGGGTTGATGGTGCGCCGGAACAGCGGGCTTGAGGTTTTGTGCTGGCGCGACTCACGCTGTTGTACCTCCTCCACCGTCAGTGGTGTCCACCCTTTGTCACGCAGCTGCTGGCGGATCTGGCGTGGCGTATCCGCCTCCATCACCCCCTTGTGCTGTTTGCCGGAGTCATCCAGTGCCTTGTATGCAAACGCGCCCATGGTTCAGCTAACCCTCACGGGTGACGCGCAATACCTCTTCCAGGGAGGTGGCCCCCGCCAGAATCCGGCGCAGGCCGTCGTCACGGATGCCGGGGGTGCTGCTGCGGGCGTGGCGCTCCATCTCCTGCTCGCTGGCACCGTCGTGGATCATGCTTTGCAGTGTGGCATCCACCTTCACCAGCTCGTAGATGCCGGTGCGCCCGAGGTAGCCGATCTGGTTGCACTTGGCACAGCCAACAGCACTATAGAGTGTCGGTGCATTGGTCACATCCCAGCCATACTGCTGGCATTCGGACGGCGTGGCGAGGTGTGGTGTTTTGCAATGTGGGCAGAGGATACGTACCAGCCGCTGAGCCAGCACACCGATCAGACTGGAGGAGAGCAGGAACGGTTCGACCCCCATATCGCGGAGACGGGTAACGGCACCAATGGCGGTATTGGTATGGAGTGTGGAGAGCACCAGATGGCCGGTGAGCGACGCCTGCACCGCAATCTCGGCGGTCTCCAGATCGCGGATCTCACCGACCATGACGATGTCCGGATCCTGGCGCAGAATGGCGCGCAGACCACGGGCAAAGGTCATCTCCACCTTATTATTGACGGCGGTCTGGCTGATGCCGTCGATGTAGTATTCGATCGGATCCTCCACCGTCATGATGTTGCGTTTGAAGTCGTTGAGCCGTGCCAG
>JAKFXL010000066.1 GCA_021731365.1 Gammaproteobacteria bacterium
CAAGCACCCACACAAATTGCTTGTTCTCATTAGTTTTTAAAGAGCGACGGGGCGGACCCCGTTTAAGAGAAGCGAGATTATACAGCGCTTTTCTTTCGCGTCAACTTGTTTCTGTTGACGCTTTTGCTTTAGTTTGCAGCCACTTAGGATTGCTTTGCTTCAGCAGAGGGGCGCATTATACGCACCTATTTCCATGCGTCAACTACTTTAATTCCCACTGTTTAAACAGGCTTGTGGGACTGGCCATACAGCCCAAAAACCGCACCTTTCACAAACCGGACTTATAACTGACCGGCCGCCTCAAACAAGGGTGATCCTGGCAAAGCGGCGCTTCCCCACTTGATATACATGTACGCTGCCAGCGGCAATCTCGAGCTGTTGGTTATCGACCCGTTCGCCGTCAATTTTAACGGCACCCTGTTTTATCATCCGTATCGCCTCTGAGGTGCTGGGGGTTAACCCAGACTCTTTAAGGAGGCTGGCTATACTGATCTTGCCCTCTGTCACGGCAATCTGCCGCCCCTCTATCTGCTCAGGCATCGCCCCTTTCTGGAACCGGGCGATGAAGTCAGACTGCGCCTGTTGCGCCGCCGCCTTGTCGTGAAAGCGGGTGATGATCTCTTCCGCCAGCTGGAATTTGGCGTCGCGGGGATTCATCCCTTCCTTTACTTGGTGTTTTAGTGTGTCAATCTCGGCGGTTGCCCGAAAGCTCAGCAGCTCAAAGTAGCGCCACATCAGCTCGTCAGAGATGGACATGAGTTTGCCAAACATCTCTCCGGCCGGTTCGGCGATACCTATATAGTTGTTGAGTGATTTTGACATTTTCTGCACACCATCCAGCCCTTCCAGGATCGGCATTGTCAGGACGACCTGAGGGGGCTGGCCATAGATCTCCTGCAGCTGACGCCCAACCAGCAGGTTGAATTTCTGGTCCGTACCGCCCAGCTCCACATCAGCCTTCATTGCGACGGAGTCATACCCTTGCACCAACGGATAGATAAACTCGTGGATGGCGATGGGCTGCCCGCCGCTGTACCGTTTACTGAAGTCATCGCGCTCTAACATACGTGCCACGGTGTGCTTGGCGGCCAGCTGTATCAGATCTGCCGCGCTCATCGCCCCCATCCAGCTGGAATTAAACATGACGGTTGTTTTGTCCGGGTCGAGTATCTTGAAGATCTGCTGCTCGTAACTACGCGCGTTCTCTACAACGTCTTCTCGGGTCAATGGCTTGCGTGTGACGTTTTTGCCGGTGGGGTCGCCTATCATGCCGGTGAAGTCGCCTATCAGAAACAGCACTTCGTGTCCCAGCATCTGAAACTGGCGCAATTTGTTGATGAGTACGGTGTGGCCAAGATGCAGATCGGGGGCGGTGGGATCAAACCCTGCCTTGATTCGCAGGGGTTTTCCGCTATTAAGGCGTGCAATCAGATCCTCTTCACGCAAGATCTCGTGCGCTCCGCGCTTAATTATCTCAAGCTGTTCCTTTACTGCTACCATCCTGTTCCTCTGCTCTATATGTGGATATACTGTTACATTGACGTAACATGCATTATATGTGGGATTGATTCCACACTTCGAACAAATTGGTCATTTTTGGCCATTCACGCCATACATCACAGCCAACACGTTAATTATAAAGGGGGTTTTGAGTGAGCCTGTCAGGCAATCCAAAAAAAGCAGCCATTAACAATAGCCACGCCCTGCCGATGAATCGTCGTATGATCGACAAATATCTGCACTGGGGACTGGTTTTATGCGGCACTGCCATTCTGGCAATCGTAGTCACTCTGTTGCCTGACGATGCTGAGGCGATCCGTGCCCCGTCAATGAATGCCTCTGTCATTTCCGACGATGAGTTCCAGAGCACGCTGGATATCCCTGCATTAAACAGCCATTCAACCGACCATGCTACTAACGCTATCCCAGAGGAGCCTGACGACTGGTTCCATGCGGAGGTTCGTTCTGGCGATAGCCTCTCCACACTGTTTAACCGCCACGGACTGAGCGCACAAGAGCTGCTCAAGGTGACATCAGAGCAGGTGGCCGCCGAGCCACTGACACGGCTCTACCCCGGCGAGCAGCTCAAACTCCGCATCAACGACGCAACACTGACAGAGCTGATATATGACTACGATGTGACCCACACCTTACATATGGTGCGTGTGGATGACGGCTTTGAATCCGCCATTATTGAAAAGCCACTGGAGACCCGTACCGCACAGAGCTCCGGCGTCATTAAGGATTCACTATTCATGTCTGCACAAGCGGTGGGGCTATCTGACCGGCTCACCATGGAGCTGGCCGGAATTTTTGGCTGGGACATCGACTTTGCCCTCGACATCCGGCGCGGCGATACCTTTGCTGTTATCTATGAAGAGATATTCCTCAATGGCGAAAAGGTGCGTGATGGCAACATCATCGCCGCCTCATTTGGCAATCGTGGCGAGACATTCACCGCCATCCGCCATACCAACAGCGACGGTCGCAACGAATACTACAGCGCCGATGGCCACAGCCTGCGTAAGGCGTTTTTACGGACACCGGTAGATTTTTCACGCATCAGCTCAGGTTTCAGCCTGGGACGGCTACATCCTATATTAAACAAGATTCGCGCCCATAAAGGGGTCGACTACGCCGCACCCACCGGCACCCCAATCAAATCCACCGGTGACGGCAAGGTCGCCTTCCGTGGCGTCAAAGGTGGCTACGGCAATGTAGTGATAGTGCAGCATGGCGCTACCTACAGCACCCTGTATGGCCATATGTCAGCCTTTGCCCGCAACCTGCAAACCGGCAGCCGGGTACGCCAGGGGCAGGTGATCGGCTATGTGGGCAAATCGGGTCTCGCCAGCGGCCCCCATCTGCACTATGAGTTTTTGGTCAACAACGTCCATCGCAACCCGTTAACGGTTGCCCTGCCCAACGCTCAGCCACTATCAAAAGAGCACCGGGCCGAGTTCAAGACCAAGGCCGCACCATTACTGGCGCAGCTGGACCTGCTGACCCGCAATAAAATCGCCCTGGCCGGGCGCTAAAGGCCATGACCGGCCCCTGTTTCATTGGTTTGATGTCAGGCACCAGCATGGATGCGGTTGACGCCGTGCTGGTGGAGTTTACCAACACCGGTATCCACCTGATCGCCACCCATACAGAGCCAATGCCAGATACCACCAAACGGCAGCTGGAACAGTTCATCAACCAGACAACCCACCACATCCATCAGCTCGGCGAGCTTGATGTGGCCATCGGCGAGCTCTTCGCCACCGCCGTGCGGCAGCTACTGGTCGGCCAAATCAGCACCACCGCCGTCGCTGCCATCGGTAGCCATGGCCAAACGGTCTTTCACGCACCGCAACATACCCCCCCGTTTACCGTGCAGATTGGCGACCCCAACATCATCGCTGAACGCACCGGGATCACCACCATTGCCGATTTTCGGCGACGCGACATGGCGGCGGGCGGGCAAGGGGCACCGCTCGTGCCCGCCTTCCATAACGCACTATTTCGCACCCCTGACCGCAATCGGGTGATCCTCAACATCGGCGGCATTGCCAATATCACTGTTCTGCCTGCGGACCCCCAACAGCCTGTCATCGGCTTTGATACCGGGCCGGGCAATACACTGTTAGATGGCTGGATATTCCGCCATCAGCAGCAGCCAATGGACCGAGACGGTCGCTGGGCCGCCAGTGGCAAGGTGAACCAGCCACTGCTTAACCAACTGTTACTGGAACCATTTTTCACCACGCCGCCACCCAAAAGCAGTGGCCGGGAGCTATTCAATCTACATTGGCTGGCCCAAGCCAACATCAAAGATGCCCCTGAAAACATTCAGGCCACTCTGGCCCAGCTCACCATCGAGACCATTGCCCGTGCCATTGAGCAGCACGCAGTCAGTGCCGACGAGCTGTTTGTCTGTGGCGGTGGTGCTTACAATCCGGTGTTAATGCGGGGACTTGCTGAACGGCTGCCAACCATGCCGGTACAGAGCACGGAGGTGCTGGGGCTGGCCCCAAGCTGGGTGGAAGGGGTCGCCTTTGCCTGGCTGGCCAAGCAGACCCTTGAAGGAAAGCCCGGAAATCTGCCTGAGGCCACTGGGGCAACCCGCCCGGTAGTGCTCGGTGCCATCTATCAGGCGTAAACCCCAGAAACAGAAACGCCGCCGCATCTGAAGAAGATGCGGCGGCGATCTATGTATAACGCAACTATTTTATACTGAAACTACACTGAGAACGACGAACCACAACCGCAGGTTGTAGTGGCTTGTGGATTACGGATAACAAAATGGGAACCTTCCAACCCCTCACTGTAATCGATCTCGGCACCGGTCAGGTACTGATAGCTCATCGGATCAACCAGAAGGCTCACACCCTCTTTTTCCACAACCGTATCACCATCATTGATGTTTTCATCAAAGGTAAAACCGTACTGGAACCCGGAACAGCCACCACCAGTGATGTAGATGCGCAGTTTCAAAGCCGGGTTACCCTCATCTTTGATCAGATCTTTAACCTTACTGGCTGCGCTATCGGTAAATACAATCACTGATGAATCACTGACTTCAGACACTGCTGCTGTATTCATAATATACCACCCTCAACTTGGGTTAATTTTAAACTGTTATTAGTGTAGCACAACAACAACCAACCAGAATGGTCAGGAATTGGCTACTCCCCGTCCATCGGGCAACATCCCCACCGCACTGGACGTCACCTCCGCCAAAGGATCGACTGCTGGCTGGTGCACCAGGTTTCCGTTCACCTCGGCCCCCATCGCCATCTCGATCAGGTTGTAATAGACATTGCCTGTCACTTTGGCGTTGGCCGCAAGCTCAATCCGCTCACTGGCGTAGACATTGCCGATCACCACTCCGTTCAACACAATATTGGGCACCCGCACGTCACCCTCTACTACGCCATGATCACTGAGTGTTAAGAGTGATAGCGGCTCCTCGGCCAATACATTGCCCTTAAGCTTGCCATCAATATGAAAACCGCCGCTAAACAGGACACTTCCCTGCAGTTCTGTATGGTGCCCAATCAGGGAATCCACTTTTACAGCCTTGAGTTTATTCTTGTTGCGCGAAAACATGAGGCACATTTACTCCATTAAATGGTTGTTTTCAAAGCAGTTGGTGGCCACATAATACGGGGCAACGGGCATATCAGCACCTCCGTAACACCAAAACCGACCGATGAAAAACATTATTGCCGCATCACGGTAGCATGACAACCCGTGGGCAACAATCGGTTATCCCCACTCCCATGGCCTGTTCAACCCTGAATATTCCAGGGGAAGGTTTTATTGATACTACTCCCCCCAGAGGTGACCTCAACCAAGATAGCCCGTGCTACAAACCCCTCTGGTAGCCGGATATCCCCTGCCAACGCCTGGAAATAGCGGAACTTAAAGGATTCGGTCACGCTGTTGTTGGGCGAGAGCTTTTTAAAATCGAGGGTCACCGGTTCGCTCGCCTGCACACCCTGCACAAATACTTTGACGGTGCCGCTGATCTGCCGTTGATTAATAAGCACCTGGGTCATCACCAGATCATAGTGATAGAGCCCTTTTTCGCCCCCCTCACTCAACTTGAAGCTCTGTACTTCGAGTCCTGCCTGACGATCCGCCGGAGAGATGATGCCGCGGTAGAAATCGATCTCCTCACGCAGTTCCAATATCTCAGCCTGCAGCTCTACCAGAGAGGTACGCACCTCTTCGGCGGACTCATTATCGATCAACCGCGTCCGTTCAAGGACGGTGACCTGCTCGCCCAGCGCCCGGTTTTCATCGCGCAGATTGCCCAGTTCACCCTGCAGCTGCAGCGCTGCCAGTTTATTGTAGCCCGCTCGCCACTGCCCGAGCTCATACGCCCCCCAGGCCAGCAGTAGCAACAAAAGCCCCAATATGATCAAGGGTCGCTGCCGCCACCACGGCGCAGCGCCATTCACCACCAGTCTGTCCAGCTTCATCACAACAACCTCACGGCAACAGGGCCACTACCGAGAGACCGGCACGCTCCTCCAGACCAAACATGATGTTCATATTCTGTACTGCCTGACCGGCAGCCCCTTTAACCAGATTGTCGATGACTGACAGTATCACCACCGTGTCACCGCCCTGGGGCCGGTGAATGGCGATACGGCAGAAGTTGCCGCCCTTGACTGAGCGTGTTTCGGGATGGGATCCGGCGGGCATGACGTCGACAAACGGCTCATGTTGGTAGCGCTGCTCATAGAGCGCCTGTAGATCCACCTCGGTTTTCAAGATGGCGTACAGGGTGGCGTGGATGCCACGGATCATCGGCGTTAGATGCGGCACAAAGGTGAGCCCGACCTCGCCCTTTGCCATCTGCACCAGCCCCTGATGGATCTCCGGCAGGTGGCGATGGCCGGGGACTGCATAGGCCTTCATGCTCTCACTGGTCTCGCACAACAGCGCCGAGACTGCCGCCTTGCGTCCGGCACCACTCACCCCCGACTTGGTATCAGCAATCAACCGTGAGTTATCCACCAGCCCCTGCTCCAACAGCGGCATATACCCAAGCTGGACCGATGTGGGATAGCAGCCAGGGCAGGCGATCAGCTGGGCGTTTTTAATCGCCGTGCGGTTCACCTCCGGCAGGCCGTAAACCGCCTCCGCCACCAGCTGCGGCGCGGTGTGCGTCATACCGTACCAACGCTCCCAGACGGGCACATCCTTGATGCGGAAGTCGGCCCCCAGATCAACAATACGCACCCCCTTTTCCAGCAGCGCCCCGGCATCGGCCATGGCCACGCCATGGGGGGTTGCATAAAAGACCACGTCACACTGGGTCAGATTCTCAAGGGTCGGCTCGCTGAAACAGAGGTCAAGATGGCCGCGCAGATTGGGAAACATCTCCACCACCGGCGTTCCAGCGTCAGAACGTGAGGTGATCACCCGCAGTTCCACATCTGGATGGTTCACCAGCAGCCGCAACAACTCCACACCTGTATACCCTGTACCACCAACAATACCTACCTTAACCATGATTCACGCTTCCTAAAATCAACTCATATAACCAGAGTATAAACCAGCTTGCCAGGGCGGTGCAGATAACACCACTCTGCCAGACCCGACTTACCTGGGCACAAATACCCGCATCACATAGGCCGCTACCGCTGCCCGCTGTTTTTCATCCAGCACATCACGCCAGGCGGGCATGGTGGTCCCCTTTAAACCATCGCGGATCACCCCCTCCAGCCGCTGCTGCGTCATGCCTTCCAGCGTGGTGAGGTCACGGGCGTGGGGTTCAAGAAAAGTACCGATCCAGTTTTTACCCGTGCCATCGGCAGCGTGACAGAAGGCACAGCTGTTGGCGGCTTGATAGAGCCGCTCCCCCTCCCGCTCCTGTGCATTCAACCCTTTAACTACCGGCGCTTTGTTATGGATTGAGTAGGGGGTTGCTGACGACACTGCATCGGCCTCTGGCAAGCGATGGGAGTAGCCGGCACGGGGGTAAGAGACCGGCCGTGGGTCCCAGGCGATCCCCTCATCATCAACTTTGGCCCGGTCATGACAGGTGATACAGCTGGCCATAAAGAGCTTGCGGCCCTGACGCTGGGCCGGCGTCAAGCTCTCCACAGCCCGATCCAGTGCAATCTCACCCTGGGCAAACGGGAAGGCGGCGGCGTAACGTTGGTGATTGGGCCAGCCATTGCCTGCGGTGTGGTAGCGGGTATTGGGTTTCTCACCACTCATGAATGCCTGACGGACAAAGTCGACCACCAGGACAATCTCCTGCTTGCTCAGTGTCTCCTTAAAACCGGCCATGGCGGTATTGTTGCGCCCCTGCGTCACCGATTGAATCATGCGTGCACGTGGCAGCTGCGCTAGCGGTGTTGTCGTAAAGTTGCGTGGTGGTGGGTCCAGATAGGTGGCCGCCAGGGTTTTAGCATCACCCGCATAACCGTGGCAAAAGTAACAACGGAAGTTGTAGAGGTCGCGCCCCTTCTCAAAATCGGTGACGGCACGGCTACCCGCTGCCACCTCTACGGTAGAGGGGATGGTGGCGGATCCCCCAACCGTTGACACATCAGAAATCAGTGGGCTTTTTTTTTGCCCAACTCACCCACCTCAGCCTGAGCCTTAATTGCATCAGGATTGGGATGGATGAAGTCCTGAAAGACAAACTCGGCCACATCGGCCAGCTGCTGGGGGGTCAACACCTTGCCCCAGGCGGGCATGACGGTGCCCGGTTTGCCCAGAAATATCGCCCTAAACAACGCCGGGCGGTTGAGCTGCTGCCGCGATTCCGGGTTCAAAAAATTACGCGGTTTAGGTTCAATAAAGTGGGAACGGGGTCCCATGCCATCACCGCGCACGCCGTGACAGGTACTGCAATTATCCATGTAAAAGAGGCGGCCCTTATCAAAGTCCCCCTTAAAATCACCCGGGAACCCGGCCTTCATATCTACTGCTGCCGGGGTCTGGTGATTACGTGGTGCCATGGCAGCACCGGCCATGCCGGTCATCGCCTGACCGTGCCCACTATCACTGGCGGCGGCCATGTTGCTCATATCGGCATCTGCAATCACCGGCCCCTTCATAAAAGTGGAGCCGATATAATCAACCACCGCCGCAATCTCCGCCGCTGACAACCGGCTGGAGAATGACATCATGGCCGTACCGGGACGGCCATGGGTGACCGAGGCCAACATCCGCGTCCGGGTCAATATGCGACGTGATTGTGGTGAGGTGAAATTACGCGGTGGCGGGTCAAGCACGGTATTGGTCCAGGTGGCTCCGTTGCCACGGTCGCCGTGACAGACCCGGCAGTTGTCCTCAAAAATCTTTTTCCCCAACGCCATTGGAGTAGTAGGCACAGCTGCTGCCGTTACCGAAGTCACCTTAACGGGCGTGGCGGGGGCCATAAAACTGCTACGAATGTAATCGACAACACCCGCTATCTCAGCGCTGGAGAGGCGCGACTGCCACGCCACCATGGCGGTGGCGGGCTTGCCGTGGGTGACCCGGTCGATCATCAGTTCACGACTCAGGGTCTTGGCGGCATCGGCCGAGGTAAAATCACGCGGTGGTGGGTTCAGCCCAAAACGGGCGCGGCTCTGACCATCCCCCTTATCTCCATGGCACACGGCACAGTTATCACTGTAAACCTTGGCCGCCTGCTCAGCAGAAACGGCATCCGCCGCATAACCGGGCAATGCAACAACCAACGCCAGAAGTAGGACAACCGGGTAAAAGAGGGGCTTTTTGAGCTTCAAACCATGCACCATTTAAATCATACAGAAAAGACTACGCACCAATGGCCAGCAGCCAAGCCCACCAGCAAACGACAAACAAACCATTTTCGCGCAAAATAACCATTTGCGCTACCCAAGGGTGGAACTGTATCCTAATTAATTGTTGGCCATTTGAATGATCGCGTGTATATAAAACCCTGTGCTAAATCACCTGACAAATAATACGTATTGGCGCTGGCTGCTGGCAACGGCGATCCTTGCTATCAGCAGTGCAACAGGCGCGGGGACCATCCTCGGCACCAAACACGACTTTACCGGCCTGAACAAGCGGGCGGGGGTCACGGCGATGTCCGGCCTTGCCTTTGCCGATTACGGCACGTCGTGTGTCTACTGCCACGTGCCTGCCGAAAAAAATGGCGCTGACAGCAGCGAGCTGGGCGGCATTCCCGGCTGGAACCGCTTCCAGCCCGCCACCGGGGCGTATGACCTCTACGACAGCCGCACACTCGACAACAAGGTTCGCACCCCCAGCCCCATCAGCCTGCTCTGCCTCTCCTGTCACGATGGCACCATGGGGGTTGATATGACCGTCTTTAAACCTGACGGCTGGGACAGCACTGCCGACGCCTCTCTGCATCTGCGCCTTAACGGTGGTAATGATCTGATGAACTGCGGAAAATGCCACAACGGCGTTGCTGCCCACAGCATTGAGATCAAACATCTGGGCACCGATCTGCAAAACGACCATCCCATATCGATGGAGTACGCCGGACTCAACGCCAAAGACCCCGACTATCGCCCGGTGGATAGCCCCTACGGTTTTGACAACGGCGTCAAGATCTACGACAACCGTGTTGAGTGTGCCACCTGCCACAACGTCCATAACCCTGACGTCAACATCCTGTTGCGTACCGGTGCCGAGCATCTGTGTGAAACATGCCACATCAAGTAAGACCGGGCCTGCGCCTTGTCCTATCTGCTTCGATCATACTACTGCTCACCGCCTGCGCCACCCCCGCACCACCGCTGGAGAGCGGGATGGATATTCCGGTCTACCCCGTGCCGCCCGATGCCCCGCGATTCATCTTTGAACGGACCTTGCGCTACAACAGTAATGTTGAGTCCCCCAGCCGTATGGAGAGCCTGCGCCGCTACGCTACTGGCAGCAACGATGAGACCAAAGGTCTGGTAAAACCATTTGGTGTCAGCGCACGGCATGGCCGGGTCTACGTTACCGATACAGTACAGCGCGCCGTCATCATGTTTGACCTGAAAAACGGGGTCTATAAAGAGTTTGGCAGCGACAAACCTGCTGAACTGGGCAAACCCACCGGCATCGCCATCTCCTCTCTAGATGAGCTGTTTGTTGCGGATGTGAGCCACCGCCGTGTGGCGGTTTTTAATCTCAACGGCGATTTTTTACGTCTGCTTGGCGGGCCAGCGCTGTTTCAGCGCCCTACCGGCATTGCAGTATCCCCTGACGGTACAAAACTATATGTGGTGGATACAGGCGGCGTCGACAGCAGTGATCACCATATGTACATTCTCGACGCCCTCTCCGGCACCCTCATCACCACCGTGGGTGGGCGTGGTACCGAGCCGGGCCAATTCAACCTGCCACTACAGGCAGACACCGCGCCTGACGGCACCGTCTATGTTGTCGACAAAGGCAACTTCCGTGTCTCGGCCTTTAACCGTGAAGGGGAGTATCTACGCAGCTTTGGCTCCATTGGTCGTTATCCGGGTCAGTTTTTCAGCCCCAAAGGGATTGCCACCGACCCCGGGGGCAATGTTTACGTGGTGGATACCGCCTTTGGCAATGTGCAGGTTTTTAACGCCTCCGGAGAATTATTGATGGTGATTGGCCAGCGCGGCCAATCAAGCCGTCCTGGCAACTACATGTTGCCCGCCGGGGTGGCAGTGGATGAGGAGGGGCGGGTCTATATTGCGGACCAGTTTTTCAGGAAGGTGGATATCTATCGCCCCATCCCAACAGCGGAAACACCCACACCCAAGGTGGGCACACGGGAGTAGTGACAGCTTCCGAACGCCTTCGGCCTGCTGCCAGACACTACTACTTACAATACAGCGCCGATCATGCCCCCTTTAAGCCCCACGGCGATTCGGCAATCCACTGCATCAGCTCAGCCACCGGTAACGGTCCGCAGACAAAACGCCCCTGCACGGAGTCACACCCCATCTCTTTGAGCATGTCGTAGATCTGCTGACTTTCGACCCCTTCCGCAACCACGGGGATGCCGATGTTGTGGGCCAGATCAATAATGGAGCGGACAATAACCGCATCACTGTTGTCCTCGAGCATACCCAGCACAAAGGATTTGTCGATTTTAAGTTCATCTACCGGCATCTGTTTGAGGTATGAGAGTGATGAGTAGCCCGTACCAAAGTCATCAATAGAGAGCAGGACGCCCATGGCACTGAGGCTGTTAAGTGTCTCCATCGCCCGTGCCGGATCGGCCATAATGGCTGTTTCGGTGATCTCCAGCCGCAGCCGACTCGGGTCGCCACAACTCGCCTCGATGAGCCGTGCAACCTTTTCCGGGAAACGGGGATCGTGCAGATTACGTACCGAGAGGTTAACCGCCATATCCAGTGGCAATGTATCGTTGCGATACTGCTGGCACTGCGCCAACCCTGCCTGGAGCACCCACATCGTCAGCGGGGTAATCAACCCTGTCTGTTCTGCCAGGGGGATAAATTCATCGGGATACATCAGGCCATGGAGTGGATGTTGCCAGCGCACCAGTGCCTCAACACCATAAATTTTGCCACTCTGCATGTTGATCTTAGGCTGGTAATAGAGCACCAGTTCATCACGCTCAATCGCGCCACGCAACTCCCCCAGCAGCGCCAGATTCCGCAAACTGTGCTGATCGGTGGTGGGGTCATACACGGCGTAACCGGTGTGGTTGCGTTTGGCAACGTACATGGCCACATCGGCACGTTGCATCAACGTCACCTCATCCTCCCCATGTTGTGGATAGAGGGTGACACCTATGCTGGCCCCTACGTGCAGCGCCTGTTCACCAATCTGAAACGGCTCTTCAATGGCAGCCAACAGTTTTTCGATTATCCGCCGCGCCTGGACCAGCTCGGTACGCGGCAGCAGTACCGCAAACTCATCCCCTCCCAGGCGGGCGATGGTATCGGATTCACGCAAGATACCCCGCACCCGTTGCGCCACCTGCTGCAGGATGATGTCACCATAATGGTGGCCGAGTGTGTCATTAATATCCTTGAAGCGGTCAAGGTCCATAATCAGCAGCGCAAACGGTTCGTGGCTCCGCTGCGCCATCAACACACTCTGGCGTATCCGATCTGACAGCAGAATACGGTTGGGCAGCTCCGTCAGGCCATCGTGTAGCGCCTGATACTCGAGCGCCGCCGTCTGCTGTTTGGTATCGGTGATATCACGCGCCACCCCCACAAAATAGCGTTTGTCGCCAATAAACATCTCACTCAGCGACAGCTCAACAGGGAAGGTGGTGCCATTTTTATGCAGCCCGATCACTTCAACGTGGTTATTGACCAACCGCCCTCTGCCCGTCATCAGGTACTGCTCAATATGTAATCTATGCTCCTTGCGATAAGGCTCCGGGATCAGCAGCAGCACATTGGTCCCCAACAACTCCGCTGAACTGTAACCGAACATCTTCTCCACCGCACGGTTGACTGTATCGATCATGCAACCCTCGTCCACCGTAATGATGGCGTCAAAGGCATTCTCAGTCACCGCCCGGATGCGCGCCTCATTGGCCAGTAGTTTGCCCTGCATGTCGTTAAAAACTGCCGCCACCTCGCCCAGCTCATCACGCCAGTGCAGCGGCAGTTTGACATGGCGCTCACCTGCCCCCACACGCCCAATGGCCTCACGCAGATAGTTAATCGGGGCCAGCACACTAAAACGGAGTGCCACCCAGGCGGTGACCGCAATGATAACCACCAGCAGTGCAGCAATCACCCAGAGATTGCTTCGCATCGAATCGATGCGGGCAAGGCTCAGCTCTCGCGACATGCTCAGCCGCAGGACACCACGCAGGTGTGAGCTGTCATAACCGTGACAAGGGAGACACTCTGTCTCAGCAGGAATGGGATGAAGGACGGTGATCTCCCGGGAGGAGCGCAGATCAACCGCCACCTCCCCCAGTAAAGCATGTTCAAAGGAGTGGTCTATCATATAGGGCTGCTGCCTTGGCACCGGGGCACGCTCAAAGACTGGGGCATCCAGGTAGCGGTTTACCCGATTCACTGTATTCAGATCAGTAAATGCCTCGCTACCATCGCTACGTAATACCTCAATACTCACAATACCCACGGCGCCCTGCATACTATCAAGCCAGGCACGCGCCTGTGTCCCCTGACCATTAAGCATCAAAATCCGCAGGCTCGCTAACAGGGTCTGGGCATGGGTTTTGGCCTGTTCAACCTCCTCGTTATAGATAGCACGCTCCAGCTGACGCTCAACCCAGAGCCCCGCCGCCAGCACCACCGCAAACAGCACTGTAGCCAGCACTAACGCGATACGACTGCCCAGGCTCTTCATCACTACCAGCCTTGTTCTATATGCGCAACTCCACCAAAACTACCCACCCAGAAACTGCCATCCTGGCCGTTGGCCATAGAGAATACACTCTCGGCATAAAGTCCATCGGCAACACCTTTCAGCACAAACCCCTCCGTCTTGGCATCAAAGCGGGCCAACCCCTTGCTGGTACCAATCCAGAGCTGCTGTTGTTTATCTATGTAGAGCATGAATATATGGTTGGCAGGCAGGCCATCCTTGCTGGTATAGGTCTTCCACTGCTTGCCATCAAAACGGGAGAGTCCCGCACCCCAGGTGCCAGCCCATACCGTGCCATCGGGCTGAACCGCCATCGAAATCACATAATTAGGATTGTAGGCATCATTAACCCCCTCCAACCCCTGCTCCTGTTTCTGGCGGGCGTGGTGGGAAGAGGCCTTACCGGGGTCATTTTTAAACTGGTTTACATCACGGACCAGCTCATGGTCAGCCCCCAGCCCATCCTTGTGCTGCCAGTTTTGCCACTGGCCATCACGATAGCGCGCAAGCCCCGACTCGGTTGCAAACCAGATGTCTCCATTTGCCCCCTCCTCTACACTGTAAACCCAGGGGTTGGGCAGCCCGCCCTGGGTATTCTCCACGGTAAAGGTCTGCCACGCCTTGGGGTCATCAAACGCCCCCTGACGGACACGGTTAGCCCCGGACCAGGTGGCAATCCAGACATCGCCATTTTTGGCCTTGATAACATCGTAGACAAACTGATCTGCCAGCCCTTGTGGAATATTGAGGGTAGACCACTCATTAGTGGTGGTATTCAGCAGCGCGAGGCCGCCACCATAGGTACCCACCACCAGAGACTCGCCCAGACGACTGATGTGAAAAATCCCGTTGGAGAGCAGGCCGGAGTTTTTATTGTTATAGAGCTGGTAATCATCGGTTTCAGTGTCATAACGGATCACCCCGCCCGACGTGCCAACCCAGATATATTTACCGTCAGCAAACATGCTTTTAACATTACGGTTACCCACGCGAAAATGGCTGAAGCGTGGCTCCGCAACAGAGGTCTGCGACCCCTCTCCCGCCAGAAGCGCCACTTTACGATAAGGCGAAGCGCCCTCCGCACCGTTGGCGGCCAGCTGCCCTGTTGTTGTGGCCGCTTGATTATCACTGTTTTGCCCCAGCTGATACGCCCCCACCACCAGCCCGACAGCGACTACCCCGCCGGCAACCATAAGCCTTGGATTAATTTTCATCTGTTTTACCTGATACAGCCTCTGCGGGCTTTTTCTCTGCGACCACTGCCGTACCCAGGCGGGTGACACCACCACGACTGCCCACCCACACCTCACTCTCCGACACCGCCACAATGGCGTAGACGTGGTCTGACAACACCCCCTGTTCACGGCCGTAACGATACCACTGCTGACCATCAAAGCGGCTCACACCGTGGTCTGTGCCAAACCAGAGGGAACCATCCCGACCCTCGGCAATGCTATACACCACATTACCCGCCAGGCCATCCTGGGTGGTGTAGTTACGCCACTGCTTGTCAGCGCCTGCGTTGCCAGCATCGTAATAACTGATACCACCACCCCAGGTGCCGGCCCAGACCCTATCCTTGCCATCCACATAGATAGAGAGCACATAACTGGGGTTGTAGGTGGACTCCCCATCACTGACCACATTCAGGTCATGGCGGGAGCGTGTCCCCAGCCCGGTATTTAAACTGATGGGCAGATTGCCCACATTCGCCGCCCCCAGCCCCTCTTTGTGGGTCCAGGCGCGCCATCTCTGACCATCAAACATCGAGACCCCCCCCTCTGTGCCAAACCAGACCTGCTGTTTCGAATCAACAGCAATGCCGTAGACCCACTCATTCACCAGCTCTTTCAGATACGTTTTAATCTGCCCACCACCAGGGGGAATAAAATTGGCC
>JAKFXL010000027.1 GCA_021731365.1 Gammaproteobacteria bacterium
TGACGCCGTCGCTGAAGCTGGGGACGCTGTAGTCATCGATCGCCGTGGCCGTGCCGCCGCCGAGCACCCAGGGGAAGCTGGTCGGGGTGGTGGAGGCGTTGCTGAGGCTGACGTTGTAGATCAGTGGGCTGCCTTCAACCGCTGTCGGGCTGCTGATGCTGCTGATGGTCGGGGTGTCGTTGTCGATAATGGTGGCGGTGACTGGGGTGTTGCCAAACAGTGGTGTGGCGGCGCTGTTGCTGGCAGCAGTAATCACAGCACTAAACGTTTCATCACCTTCGTAGAGGTTGTCATTGACGGTGGCTACGTTAACACTGACACTGGTCTGGCCCGCTGGGATGATGACGGTGACAGGACCAGCGCTGTAGTCACTACCGGGGGTAGCGCTGTTACCATTACCACTGAAAACGTTCAAAGTAACACTGGTATCAACGGTACTGACTTTGCTGAGTGTCACGGTCAAACTGACTGGACTCCCCTCTTCTGCCGATGAGACGCTTAAAGTCAGGGCGGGGGTATCAGCAATGTCGGTAATCGTTGCTACTAATGGGGTGGTGTTGATGTCAACCGGGCCAATGGGGTTGGTGGCGCTGATGATTTGGGCACTGAATGTCTCAGGACTTTCAACCAGGGTATCTTCTACGGTGGCTACATTGAACTTTACGCTGGTTTGGCCCGCCGGGATGGTGATGGTGTAAATGCCGTTGCTGTAGTCGCTCGTTTCGCTCGCTGTGTCAGTGGTACCACTGTAAATTCTTATGCTGACTACGGTGTCCGCTGCGCTGGGCTGGCTGATACTAAGGATGTATTCAACCAGCTGCCCTTCGCCCTTTGCCAAGCTGACCAGTGAGAGGGTGACGGTCCCTTGTGGAAAGTGGGCAACTGGCTCATATATCGTTTCCAGCACACCTCGATCCTGGGCGATGCCTATGGTTTCATAGCCGCTGTCAGGGGTAACCTGTTGATTCAGACGCTGCGTAATTTCGGCCTGACCATGCCCTTCGTTTTCGAGCAGACCTGCTGCTGGTGCTTCGGCAATCAGTGTTGGGTCAGCGCCAGCCAGGATGGCTTTTTGGAGTGCGGAGACATCACTCTCTTTTGCCTGCGGGTCATTTTCACCCGACTCCTCAGACAGGTCGGCAACCACGTTGGCATTGATGATGAGCTGGCCACTGCTATCCAGGGCGACTGTTTTGCCACCATCAAATTCGATGACAAGCCTTTCACCAGACTCATTTTTAACCACGTCAAAGGCAAAAATGATGTCGCCCTGCTGCAGTATCCGCTTTGTCCCTTCTGGAGAAATAGCAACCGCTGAACCAGACAGAACTTTTACAATACCAACACGCATTGCCATAACACACCCCAAAAATAGTCAAAACTCAAAAAGACAGACCGATTATACGCTACGCAAATCAAAGAGCTAGATGATATCACCCTCGTCCAGCAATGGGTTAGATGTGGGTATCTGCTGACGCAGAAGCTGACGTCCCTGTAGCTTTTTCTGGACAACAACGGGTAAGTCTGTGGGCAACAGCAACCGCTTGGCAATCAGCACGTCGATAAGATCCTCGATAACTCGTACCATCTCTGAATCACGCTCAGACAGCATCGCTTTAGCCTGTCCCGGCTGAGAGAGAAACTCAATCAACTGAGGATCATCTGCGGCTATCTGCTCTACTGCATCTGCATGAGGAAGGTCATAAACGGCAATAATCTGCTGATCAGCTCCTCTTGATACAAATAGCATAATGATTCTCCACAGCTCTAAACCCACTTAAACGGCGACACATAAAAAAGCCCGGCCACGCCCGCTATGCATCGCGCCAGCACTCTTCCGTTTTACAGTCTGCTAAACATATCGACCTATAAACCATATGTTTAATAGCATCACTGCCTCCATTGCGGCAAAACATCCTGTGTTATGGAGTTATCACTCTCACCAGGATTGGAGATTGTGATTGTACAAGCCTGATTTTACTTAACAAAGTAAAAAATCATTAATGGTTATTGGTCCACTTCAGATATGTACTGTTTACCAAACTGATAGTAAGACGCGTGGCAATCTTTTAGAATGCCTGCCTTCATACACTCCTGATTGGATTGAGCCATGATTGTAAAAGCATTACGTGAAGGTTTGGGTAGGGTGATTGTTTTTGGCAGTTTTCTCACTCGACCCAAGAGAGTCACCCGTTCATCCGAAGAGCAGCAGGCCGTCAATGAGCGTGCCGCCAAGATGTCACTTTACCAGTTCTACGCCTGCCCCTTTTGTGTGCTTGTGCGCCGTGAGATGCACCGCCTGAACCTGCCAATTGTGACACGTGACGCCCAAAACAATACCCCCTATCGGCAGGAGCTACTGAGCGAAGGGGGCAACATCCAGGTCCCGTGTCTGCGGATTGATGGCGGCGATAAACCGGTCTGGATGTACGAATCAAAAGAGATTATCCGGTTTTTAAAAGAGTCCTTCGAACCGCAATCACCATCACATTAAGTATTGTTGGTATGGCGGTGCCGGGATAGCCAGCTGTCCAGCCGGTAGCCGCCTGTCAACCGCCGTTTTATTGTAACAAGCCAGCACTGGAGTTACCCATGACAGACTCAAACCCGCCGCTCTTTTCCCGCATTTTTATTGCCTTTGGCGCTTTTTGGAAGACTGTTTTCAATGTTCAGTTTGCCGCTGGCGTAGCACGCCTGCAACGTGACAGCGGTGATGTGCCACCCGCCCCGCAACCCGCAGCAGAGCCACCACGGCAGACCACCACGCCGGATGCGGCGTTACAACTGCTTGCTCTGTTGCAGCGTGATGGGCGCTTGATCGATTTTATCGAAGAGCAGGTGAGTAGCTACTCTGATGCGGAGATCGGCGCAGCGGCGCGGGTGATCCATGAGGGGTGTCGCAAGACCTTACGCGACCACTTTACCCTTGAACCGATCCGTAATGAGAGTGAGGGTAGCCCGGTTGTGCTGGAGAAGGGGTTTAACGCCTCGGCAATTCGCCTCACCGGCAATGTTGTTGGTTCGGCCCCCTTTAGCGGCACCCTCGCCCATCGCGGCTGGCGTGCCACGCGGGTGGCACTGCCCCAAACCACAGCAGGCCACGATGTCACCATCATCGCCCCGGCAGAGGTTGAGTTATGAGCCGTTATGCCATTGGCATCGATCTGGGCACCACCCACAGCGCCCTCTCCTATATCGATTTGACGGCCAGCGAAGGTGAACAGGTTGTCCAGCAACTGCTGACCATTCCCCAGCTGAGCGCCCCTGGCGTGGTTGAGGCGCGTCCCCTGCTCCCCTCATTCTTATATATATCGCACTCAGATGAGTTCAACCCGGCGGACATTGCACTGCCTTGGAACAGCGCGCCTGAAGAGATCCCAGGAGAGATCCCAAGAGAGATCGTGGGGGAGCTGGCGCGTAACCGTGGTGCCGAGACACCGATCCGCCTCGTCTCCAGCGCCAAGAGCTGGCTCTGCCACTCAGGAGTGGACCGCCGCGCCGCCATCTTGCCAGCTGGGGCACCCGCTGAGGTGGCTAAGATCTCACCCCTTGAGGCCTCCGTCCGTTATCTGAGCCATCTGCGCGACGCCTGGAACCAGTGTCACCCCGACACGCCTTTCAATACACAGGAGATTACCCTCACCATCCCTGCCTCATTTGACCCGGCGGCCCGCGAGCTGACTGCCGAGGCGGCTGAGCTGGCCGGCTATCAGAACCTTACCCTTCTGGAGGAGCCGCAGGCGGCACTCTATAGCTGGATTCAAGGCAGCGCAGGTCAATGGCGCACACAGGTAAAGGTGGGCGATGTGATCCTGGTGATCGATGTGGGCGGTGGCACCACTGATCTTTCGCTAATCGCAGTGGTGGAGCGTGATGGCAAACTTGAGCTGCATCGAGTCGCGGTGGGCGAACACATCTTGCTTGGTGGCGACAATATGGATCTGGCGCTGGCCCACGGGGTCGCGCAAAAACTTGCCAGCCAGGAGACCCGCCTGGATAGCTGGCAGATGCGAACATTGACTTACGGCTGCCGCACCGCCAAAGAGAGGTTACTCGCCGACGATACACTGGAGGGTGTGCCGCTGGTGATCGCGAGCCGTGGCTCCAGACTCATCGGTGGCTCTATCCGTAGCGAACTCACCCGCGCCGAGGTTACTACCACCTTGGTCGAAGGGTTTTTCCCACAGGTGGATGCCGCCGCCCGCCCCGCCAACCGCGCCCGCGCGGGTCTTACCCAGTTAGGTCTGCCCTACGCCCAGGATGCCGCTATTACCCGTCATCTGGCCGCCTTTCTTGGCCGCCAGACCCTGGCCACGGCGGAACTACCGGGGTTTGACCAGACCCCCTCGCCAGGGGCCAGCTTCCTGCACCCAACCGCAGTGCTGTTTAATGGAGGTGTTTTCAAATCACCGCTGCTGGCCAAGCGCATTATGCAGGTGATTAACCGGTGGTTGACCGCTGAGTCCGCACCTGCCGCCCGTCTCCTGGAAGGGGCGGACCTCGATCTGGCCGTCGCCAAGGGCGCTGCCTATTACGGATATATGCGTCGTGGTCACGGTGTGCGGATTCGCGGCGGTACGGCTCAGGCTTACTATGTTGGTATTGAATCCTCCATGCCCGCTGTGCCAGGCATCACGCCGCCGGTACAGGCGCTCTGCGTGGCCCCCTTTGGCATGGAGGAAGGGACCGATTGTGAGGCTACACCACAACAGTTTGGGCTGGTGGTGGGTGAGCCGGTACGGTTCCGTTTTTTTGGCTCTTCCGTACGGCGTCAGGACCAGATCGGCACACTGCTTGAGTTCTGGGCCGACGATGAGCTGCAGGAGCTGGGCGAGATTGAGGCGACACTACCGGCAGACCAGCGCCGCCCTGGCGAGATAGTCCCGGTCCAGCTCCATGCGGCAGTCACCGCTATCGGCACACTGGCGCTGGAGGCGCTGCCCAGCAGCGGCACTGAACGCTGGCGGGTGGAATTTGATGTGCGCCAGGGCCAACAGGGGTGAGCACGGGCAATATTGCCGGCTATGTTGCCCGCTATATTGTCGGTATCGATCTGGGGACCACCCACACCGTAGTCGCCTATTCCGACATCAACAGTGATAGCGAAATCCACCTTTTTGAGATCGAGCAGCTGGTCGGGCTGGGCGAAATGGGCAGCCGCCCACTGCTGCCTTCACTACGCTACCACCCCGCTCCCGATGAGTTAAACCCGGCAGATATCCAGCTCCCCTGGGAACAGAACAATCACACCATCATTGGCACCCTGGCGCAACAGCTTGGTGCACAGGTGCCGGGGCGGCTGGTGGCCAGCGCCAAAAGCTGGCTCTCCCACCCCACAGTAGACCGTACCGCCGCCATTCTCCCCTGGGGGGCCGCAGACGAGGTCGACAAGATCTCGCCCATGATGGCCAGCGCCAGCTACCTCAGCCATCTCTGTCACGCCTGGGGAGACCGTTTTCCTGACCACCCATTGTCACAACAGACACTGGTACTGACCGTGCCGGCCTCCTTTGACGAAGCGGCCCGTGCCTTAACGCTGGAAGCGGCCAGACATGCCGGGCTGACGCAAGTACGGCTGGTGGAAGAGCCACAGGCCGCCATGTACAGCTGGCTCTACCACCATCGCCACGACCAGCAGGGGGCACTTGGCAAAACACGCCTGGTATTGGTCTGCGACGTCGGGGGCGGCACCACTGATCTCACCCTGATCAAGGTCGAGCAGACACCTAACGGCCCACAATTGACCCGCATTGGTGTGGGCGACCACCTGATGCTGGGGGGCGATAACATGGATCTGGGGCTGGCCCATCTGGCGGAGGGGCGACTTGTTGCTAGCGGCAGCCGCCTCGAAAGCGGGCAGCTCTCCCAACTGTTACAGCAGTGCCGCCGCGCCAAAGAGCAGCTGCTGGCGGTCGATGGCCCCGAACAGATCAGTGTCACCCTGCTGGGCAGCGGCAGCAGGCTGATCGGCGGCGCCCGTTCAACAGAGTTAAGCCGGGGTGAGGTGTGGCACATGCTGCTGGATGGTTTTTTCCCGGAGGTCAGTGTCGATGCCCGCCCCCAGCGCGGCCGTGGGGGCATTGTTGAGTTTGGTCTCCCTTATGCCGCCGATCCCGCCATTACTCGCCACGTTGCCGCCTTTTTACACCACCACGCCGGTGTCTCAACGGAGGCACTAGGCCGCCAGACATCGGCAGGGGATGGTGTCGTCCCCATACCGGATGCACTGCTGCTGAATGGTGGCGTCTTTCGCGGTACCGCCCTGGCTGGGCGGCTGATTGATGTCATCAACCACTGGCGCGGCACCCGGCCGACCCTGCTTAACAATCCAGACCCTGATACCGCCGTTGCCCACGGTGCCGTTGCGTATGGTCTGGCAACACTGGGACGTGCCCCCAAGATCGGCGGTGGCTCGGCCCGCAGCTATTTTCTGCTACTGGAAAATAACACCCAAACCCGGCACGGGGTCTGTGTACTCCCCCGTGGAAGCAAGGAGGGGGATGAAATCCAGCTCAGCCAGCAGACCTTTGCCCTGCGGCTGAGCCAACCCGTCAGCTTTCGTCTGGTCTCATCAACAAGCAGCACGCCCTATTCCGCCGGTGCACTTTTTGACCTGACAGGTACGGAGTTCCTGCCCCTGCCACCACTGGTCAGTGTGATAGATCCCATGGCCAATACAACCGAGCGCGAGTTGCCGGTCCAGCTCATGGCCACCCTGACGGAGGTTGGCACGCTGGAGATCTACTGCGTCAATCAGGAAAATCCCCAGCAGCGCTGGAAACTTGAGTTCCAGCTACGTGGCCAGCACAGCCAGCAGGCCGCCGCCACACTGGACGTCCCCTCACTGCCTGCCCAATTCAATCAGGCCGTGGAGAAAATCCAACACATCTTCGACAACCGTTCACAAGAGGTGGAAGGCAAGGCAGTTAAACGGCTGCGTAGTGAGCTTGAAAAATCCCTGGGCGACAGACACCACTGGCCGGTCCCGCTGCTGCGCGAACTTTTCACCCCATTCATGGACGGGGTGCGCAAACGGCGGCGTAGCGCCGATCATGAACGGGTTTGGTTCAGCCTGACAGGCTTCTCACTACGCCCCGGCACTGGTTATCCACTCGATGACTGGCGCGTCGAACAGCTCTGGGCCATCTATTCACAAGGTGTGCAATATAGCAACGAGAGTCAGAACTGGTCAGAGTGGTGGACACTCTGGCGGCGTATCGCTGGCGGACTTGATGAAGTGGCTCAGACACAGATCCTTGATGACATCGCCTACTACCTGCAACCACAGGGCAAGTCACACATCAAACGGAGCGGCCAGAAAAAACAGGGCTACGACGACATGGTCAAACTCGCCGCCGCACTGGAGCGGGTCGCCATTCAGCGCAAAGAGGAGATTGGTGGTTGGTTAACCGAACGGCTTCGCAAACCCAGCGAAAACCCACAAACCTGGTGGGCCGTTGGCCGTATTGGCGCGCGGGTACCGTTCCATGGCAGCGCCCACAATGTCATCAGCCGTGACGTTGCCGAGGGCTGGCTGACACAACTTCTCAGCCTCGACTGGAAAAAGATCGAACCTGCCGGTTTTGCTGCCACCCTGCTCGCCCGGGTCAGCGGCGACCGCGAACGCGACATCGATCAATCCCTGCGAAATGAGGTGCAGCGCCAACTGGAAAGCATCAAGGCCCCTGCCACCTGGGTAACAATGGTACAGACACTGGTGGAGCTGGACGAAAATGACAAACGGCGCATGTATGGCGAAACATTACCAGCGGGCCTCAAACTACTATCTGAGTGAACAGGTAAGTTTGCGGCTATGCGGCCATTCAAGGTATCCGCACTTGTTATGCCTTGGCTACCTTCTTTACCCGCCCCTGCTCCGTCAGCACATCAGTAAACCCAAACTCACTCATATCACGAATACGTTGTGGATAGAGCACACCATCAAGATGGTCACACTCATGCTGAACTACCCGGGCATGAATACCACTCACTTCACGCTCAAACAGATTGCCCGCCGCATCAAAACCACGATAACGAATATGCTGGTGGCGTGGCACCTGCCCACGCATACCGGGCACACTCAGACACCCCTCCCATCCCAGCTGCTCTTCGCTGGAGAGGATCTCAATCTCAGGGTTAATTAGTATGGTGCTGGGCACTCGCTCCGCATCGGGGTAACGGGGGTTATTATCAATGCTGAAAATGACTACGCGGAAACCCTCCGCAATCTGTGGCGCAGCCAACCCAGCGCCATTCAACTCGGCCATGGTATCAAACATATCCTGTATCAAAATATCCAGTGCCGCCGTATTAAACTCCACTACCGGCAACGCACGCTGCAACAATAACGGATGGCCCATACGTAATACCTGTCGAACTGCCATGTTTACTCCTGTCATTCATTACGCATCACACATCAACGCCAATATCTCTGGCACATACCATTAATCTATTCTGGAGGGAGGGGAAAACTCAGCAATTGGCTCCTCTTCCTCTACGCCATCTGTCTCCAACAACTCAGCATCACTGCCTTGCAGCAGTGGTTCAGGCATCTTCTTTTTTGCCTTGGCACCTAACTTTTGCAACTGCTGAGTACGGCTAACCAGATTGCCACGGCCATCCATCAACCGGCTTTTAGCCGTTTGAAATGAGGCCTGGGCTTTGCCCAGCTTATCCTCAACATCCAGTAATGACTCACCAAAACGGACAAACTGGTCGTATAGACCACCGGCCTTTTCAGCAATCTCCAACGCATTTTTATTCTGATACTCGTAACGCCATATGTTGTGTACAGTACGCAACGTTGCCAGCAACGTGGTTGGGCTAACCACAATAATGTTTTTATCAAAGGCCTCACGGAAGAGTAGTTGGTCATTTTCCAGCGCGGTAATAAACGCAGCCTCAATCGGTACAAACAGCAGCACAAAATCGAGAGAATTTATGCCGGGCAGATCTTCATAACTCTTAACACTCAACCCCTTAATATGGCTACGTAACGAAGCAACATGTTCACGCAATGCCAGCTGTCGCTCTACCTCATCAGCGCTGGAACAGTAACGTTCATAGCCCGTCAGCGACACCTTGGAGTCGATGATAATATCTTTACCCTCCGGCAGATGCACAACCACGTCCGGACGCAACCGCTTACCATCATCGGTAGTGAAGCTGCCCTGGGTATCGTACTCCCGTCCCTTGTGCAGACCGGACTCTTCCAATACCCGCTCCAGAATCACCTCACCCCACGCCCCCTGAGTTTTGCTCTGCCCTTTGAGTGCATTGGTAAGATTAATGGCATCACTACTGATCTGCTGATTCAGATGTTTAAGTGCGCTGATTTCATGGAACAGCGACATACGGTCCTTGGACTCTTTTTCATACACATCTTCAACCTTGCGGCGAAAATCCCCCAGCTGTTCACGCAGTGGGTTGAGCACCTGATCAAGATTCGCCCTGTTTTGATCGGTAAATTTTTTGCTCTTCTCTTCAAGAATCTTGTTTGCCAGATTTTGAAACTCCGTGGTTAGCTGTGCCCTGGCCTCACTCAATACCGCCAGCTTCTCACCGGACTGTTTGCGCTCCTCTTCAAGCTGGGTCTCCAGCCGGGCAAGATTGGCGCTCTGTTCACTGCCGTGCAGCTGCAGTGACGCCAACGTCGATTTCAACCGCCCCATCTCTTCCGTTTGACGGGCCAGCTGTTCATCACGGGCCTGCAACTGCGCCGCAAGTGTCGCCTGATGGGTTTCACTACGCCCCCTTAACCAGAACGCCACTGCTGCGGCAGCAAACATCACGCCCAACAACAATAGATATAACACCGGATATAACAGACTCATCACGCTCACTCTACAAAGCATCAACCCATCCACTGTGACAGGTTGTTATAGTGGCAACAGTTTACTACATTAGGCCAAACCATAATGGCTGAGGAGACGATAACCCATGGACACCCTGAACCACGAATTCCCGCATCTTCAAGAGCTGATACATTTGAACCACGCAGCTGTTGCACCGTGGCCACGCCGTACCTGCGAGGCCGCAGCCCGGTTTGCCGACGAGAACATGCGGATCGGCTCCAGACACTACCCTAAATGGCTGCTGGTAGAACAGCGCCTGAAGCGCAATCTGGCACGGCTGATCAACGCCCCGTCGGCAGATGATATTGCATTGGTGAAAAATACCTCTGAGGCGCTCTCATTGGTCGCCTATGGCCTGGAGTGGAACGCGGGAGATAACATTGTCAGCAGCAATCAGGAGTTCCCCTCCAACCGTATCGTCTGGGAGTCACTCAATCAATATGGCGTTCAATTCCGTGAAGCGGACATCAGCGCCGGGCTCACTCCGGAAGATGCACTGTTTGCACTGGTTGATAAACAGACCCGTCTCATCACCATTAGCTCCATTCAATATGCCAGCGGCCTACGCATGAATCTCGAACGCATCGGTGAATTTTGCCGCCAACGCAGCATACTCTTTTGTGTAGATGCCATTCAAAGCATTGGTGCACTAGAGTTTGACGTACAAAAGATAGACGCCGATTTTGTCATGGCCGATGGCCATAAATGGCTCTTGGGGCCAGAGGGGTTAGGGCTCTTTTATTGTCGTCCAGAGATACGTGAACAGTTACAGCTCAAACAGTATGGCTGGCATATGGCCGACCCTTTAGGTGACTACACCACCCGTGAGTGGCACATAGCAACAACAGCACGCCGTTTTGAGTGTGGCAGCCCCAACATGCTGGCCATCCATGCACTGGAGGCCAGCACTGCGCTGTTATTAGAGTATGGAATGGAACACGTAGAGGCACAGCTGCTTAATAACAGCCGCCACCTGTTTGACCAATTAAATGAAATAGATCAGATCACAGTGCTAAACAATCAAAATGAGGGGCGCTACGGCGGTATCGTCACCTTCAAACCACTGCATACCAGCATCGACACACTATTTAAACAGCTCGCCCAGAACAACATCTTCTGTGCCCAACGTGGTGGTGGCATCCGTTTCTCACCACATTTTTACACGTTGCCGGAGCAGTTGGATGAGGCTGTAGAGCAGGTGCGTCAATGTTTACGTTAAGCCAGCCCCAGCAGACAGATACTAATCATCACCAAAATCTGGAAACGGATCAGGCTGCTGGAGTCCAATAATAACGGCGGTACGAATCTGATTAATCGCAGTGACATTAATCGATGGGTCAAGCCCTTGAAAACCACCAACACGGCTAATCGCCTCCAGTGCCAACTCAGTTGTTGTCATTTGACAAAGACGATCCCGCTCATTGGGATCCGCCTCTCTTTTAAAACGATTAATAGCAGTCATGGCCCGGTTAAAAACCTTGGTAGTTGACTCCATCAAGGCAAGATCAAACTCTGTTACAACAGGTGCATCACCTATGGCTGACGCAGGCAATTCAAACCCCTGCTTTAATGCCTTAACAACCATCACCTGCAACTGTGGTTGTAAAGCACTGGCACCAGATGCAATATCACGCATCATGCCATGCAGATTTGCCGAGGTATTCCACAACTCACGCAACCCTTCACTGGCCGGTTTTACTTTGCGTATCAGATCCGCACGACGACCACCCTGCACCTGCTGCTGCGCCACCGGTTGAAAGGTCTGACCTGGATATATGGAGTTTCCTATCACACGCCTCGCAACCTCTTCATAATGTGCGGCATTTCTAATCTTTTGGCGCGGTGACATTTGCGTAAAACGGGCAGTACCATAATAACCAGAATCGATGATGGTGCCGTTGATCTCATGGCACCCCTCATGAAGCAACAACACCGCCAATGTATTGTTATCTTTTGCCAGCATCGCTGGTGATACCTGAATTTTTCCTGACCCTGGGGAGGTATATCCACCCACACCCATTTCAGCATCATCGCCATGATAATCTATGGTGAAATTATTTTTATTAAAGCCGCCCAGCCGTTGTGCGACTTGCAGATAGGTCGCACTAATTTTCAGCACCTCAGCATTAGGCCCAAACACTGCCTCAATATCATTATCCCTGCTCGCACATTGAGTCGCCAACCGGATAGCCCGGGCCAACACCGGCTGCAATGTCTGCCAGTTGTTATCACGAATACTCTGGCTGGCTGGCAATACCTCACTATACTGTTGATTGATGGCATACAGCGCGGCATAGGCATCGGCATTAAATCTTCCATTGGGAAAAACATCATTCACTGCGTCATTTGCATCTGCATAAGGGGTATTATCCAGCACCCGCAGCAACCTGTTCTGACTCACCTCCATATGCATTAAGCGGTAGAGCATCGTATAAGCAGAGTCCTGGCCACCACCCAGCATCAATTCTGTTTCAACAGCGCTACCCGGCGGCAATCGGCGCTGTACAATATCAGTAGTAGTAGAAGTTCCCGCACCACTATTCACTGAGCTCTGCTTAAGCTGCATAGCATTGGCCTTAGCCCCCATCACATCAGCCTCATGCTCCAGACTCTGATCATCGTTTATCTGCACACCCACCCGCTGCACCGTTGGTTTTACACGCCCCTGCTTTTGCTGCGCAACGTGCCACGCCTCATGTGGCAGATATGTTTCCTGCCCCGGCCCTACGTGAATCTGATTACCCTGGACAAATGCCAAGGCATTTAACTGAGCCGGTTGAGTGGAGTTATAGTGCACCTGAACACCCTCCATCGACACCCCTGATAACTGCTCCACACCCTGTTTGAGATTGTCTGGCAAGCCGGTATTATTTTCTTGTTTACTCTCACCCTGCGGCATAACCTCCCTCTGCGCTACGCTATGGGCACTGTTCTCCATTGAGTGTGCCAACACGCCTAATTTGGTGGAGTGTTCACTACAGTCAGCCATCTGCTGAATTTTACGTTGCAAAGTAGACCCTGGACCGCCATTTACAGATAAAACAGACCCCGCAACAGGTCGATAACGGTGTGAGGATGGCCTTTGTTGGGCCACAGAACGGTTGAACACCTCTCTTTTTTTGTCAGCCTGTTTATTCATAAAAAAATCCCTTTAACCTACTGATGTTCACTTAATAACAAACTCCACAACAGCATTGGCTGAATAGTTAATGGCCCCAAAATCAGCTCTCACGTCTGATTCAACAGAGGGCTCCTGCATCGCCATACTGACAACACCGTCACTACGCTGCTTCAAAACACGTGTTTGTGGACGTATACGTTGAGGTGACTCGATATAGACATTTTGGTCAATGATACGAACAGGCGTGAGCACAACACCCAGGCTCTGTTCATAGATTTTCTGCTTCTCCTGAACCGCACTTAGCGCCTTTTTCAGCACCTTGTGTTCGTTGCCCTCTTTTTGCGAATCTTTAAACTCTGTGCCACCCAGCAGCACATCTTTTTGGCCATCGACTATTTTGGCGATAGCACGTAGCTGTTCCTCACTATTGATAGTGACCTTAACCTCATTGCTGATCTCGTAACTGGAGGGCTTCTCACCAAACCAGCCGTAATTGGGGCTGGATGAAAACTTGGACGCTTTGATTTTATCTGCGGCCACACCGGCTTGCTGCAAATTGTCCTTAATTGCCTGGCGTACCTTTTCATTCTGTTGCAAGGCATCACTGAGTTTTGACTCTTTGGTACGCACCGTGATGGCCACGATAGCAGTATCTGCCTCAATCAGCTCACTGGCATTACCATTGATGGTGATGATCTTTCGTTGATCCAGCAGATAGTAGCTCAGTTCATCTGGGCTGCCTTTCAGTTCCGGTGCAGCGTATGCAAGACTACCAAAGGTGGTAATAATGAGTGTTGTGATGATTTTATTCATGGGTAGCCCCTCGACTGATAGTGGGGCTAGTCTAACGCGGTTTTAGCGATCATAGAAGTGTGCTGGTATCCTATTCCCCGCTCTCGTTACCAAGAGCGGGGAATATTCCTTGGATATGCTATTAACTTCCCTATTGACATGTCCGTATGACCCACCTTCCCTATAAAAACATGCCTACCTATGCCACCTTTTCATCTGGCTTGCGCTGACGTTCATAAAGGAACTTAAGCACCTCTGAACGGAGATGGTTATATGCCGGATCATCGGCCAGCTCGACACGGTTACGGGGACGCTCCAACGTCACATCCAGAATTTCACCCACCGTAGCCGCCGGACCGTTAGTCATCATGACAATTCGATCAGACAATAACACCGCCTCATCCACATCATGAGTGATCATTATGACAGTATTATTAAGATCCCTTTGAATCTCCATTAAAGAGTCTTGTAAATGTGCCCGTGTTAACGCATCCAATGCACCAAACGGTTCATCCATCAGCAGTACTTTTGGTTGCATCGCCAGCGCACGTGCAATACCCACACGCTGTTTCATGCCACCTGATATCTCGGATGGTTTTTTGTGTGCCGCATGGCTCATATGCACCAGATCCAGATGGTGATTAATCCACTCCTTGATTTCTGCCTTGGTTTTTTTGCCTTTAAATACCCGTTTAACCGCCAGCTCTACATTTTCATAGGCAGTGAGCCAAGGTAGTAACGAGTGGTTCTGAAAGACAACCGCTCGATCCGGACCCGGTTCATTCACCTCCTTGCCTTCCAGCAGAACACCGCCGGAGGTGGCTTTATAGAGCCCTGCAACAATATTCAGAACAGTCGATTTACCACAACCGGAATGGCCTATGAGCGATATGAACTCCCCCTGCTTGATGTTAATACTAACGTTCTCCAATGCACGATAGCTGCCCCCCTTAGTGGGAAACTCAATGGCGATCTGGCTTAACGCTAAGTATGTACTACTCATATCGAATACTCCTTTTTACCATTAATGGTTGGCAACAACATTAATAAATGGCCATACCCGTTATTCATGTGAAACCAACTTCTGCAACGTCACCATCATCCAGTCGAGAATAAAACCGATGAGGCCGATTGTGAGCACCGCCACCATAATTCGACCCAGTGAGTTAGAGCTACCGTTCTGAAACTCATCCCAGACAAACTTGCCCAGACCGGGGTTTTGAGCCAGCATCTCAGCAGCGATCAACACCATCCAGCCAATGCCCAGCGAGATCCGCAACCCTGTGAAGATCATCGGTAATGCGGAGGGTATAGCAATTTTAAACACCTGCTCAATCCAGCTCAGACGCAATACACGCGCAACGTTTGTCAGATCACTGCTCATGGAGGCCACACCCATAGCCGTATTGATAAGTGCCGGCCAAAGCGAGCACAACATAACGGTTACGGCTGAGGTGACAAATGATTTCTGAAACATCGGATCATCACTCACATACACAGCACTTACTACCATCGTGACAATAGGCAACCATGCCAAAGGTGATACCGGTTTAAAGATTTGGATCAATGGCCCCACTGCGGTATAGAGTGTTTTACTCAAGCCACAGGCGATCCCTAAAGGTACTGCAATGAGTGCGGCCATAATAAAACCAGTAAATACTGTAATCAGACTGGTAAATATCTGATCTATAAACGTAGGCTTTCCTGTGTATGGCCTGATTTTCACTTCAGCATTAGGATCTTCCGCCAGTTTTTCTGCATTACGCTGCTCCTGACGTTCATAGAACTCCTGCGCCCTTAACCGTTCAGCACTGTGCTGCTCTACCAATCCTTGCGCCTGTTCAAAAACCTCTACAGGTCCTGGCAATGT
>JAKFXL010000083.1 GCA_021731365.1 Gammaproteobacteria bacterium
AGGGTTGAAAGTTGGAGAGTGGCTCAACAATGGCGTCATCAATCCGTTGTAACGGATCAAGCGCGGTATAGGGGTTCTGAAACACCATCTGCACCGTGCGGCGCAACTGTCGTAACGTGGTACCGCGCGCGCCATTGACCTGAAGCTGATCAACCACAATCCGCCCGTGATCGGGACGTTCAAGGCCAACCACCATACGCGCCAGGGTGCTCTTGCCAGAACCGCTCTCACCCACCAGCCCTACCACCTCACCAGCAGCGATATTCAGCGTCACCTCCTGCACCGCTGCAACGTGATAACACTTGCCGCTGAACATGCCGCCAAGACTACGATAGGTGCGGCTCACTGCGTCGATCTGTAACAGGGTTTCACTCATGGCAGCACCACTCCATTCTTAACCGAGTGGTCGTTGTGAGTCCTCATATCGGCGGTTATCAATCGCGGCACGGCCCTTAACAGCTGTTCTGTGTAGGGGTGTTGCGGATTTGCCAGGACTCTCCGTGTTGCCCCCTTTTCCAGGAGACGGCCGCCATGCATCACCAGCACCTGATCCGCCAGTCGCGCAACCAGATTCAGATCGTGGCTGATCACGAGCATCGCAAACCCTCGCTTTTTCTGAATCAGCGCCAACCACTGCACCAACTCCGCCTGGGCCAGCACATCCAGTGACGCCGTTGGCTCATCCGCCAGCACCAGGGCGGGCTGTAGCGCCATCACCAGCGCCAAGGCAGCACGCTGACACATGCCGCCACTGAGTTCGAAGGCGTAGTTGTGCATCACCTCCTCTGGCCGTGGCATCCCTACCTCCCGCAACGCTGCCAGGGCGCGCTGCCTGGCCTCGACCTTGGCCAACTTAAAATGCCAGCGCAGCGCTTCAACCATCTGCGCGCCAACTGTCGCCACCGGGTTGAAACTTGACTCTGGCGACTGAAAGATCATGCCGATGCGACGGCCACGCACGGCGTTCCAGCCGCTTTCGTCGCAGGAGAAGAGGTTCTCACCATCAAATTCGATACGGCCTGCGATGGTTGTGTTGTGCTGATCCAGTAGACCAAGAATCGCCTGGGCCACGCTGCTCTTGCCACTGCCACTCTCGCCCACCAGCCCCACCACCTCGCCGGGGCGGATAGAGAACGACACCTCGTCAACCGCTCGCACTTCGTCGGCACCCGTGGCGTACCGCACCGACAACTGCTTTACATTCAACAACGGATTCATCTTTTTCATAGGTGAGTACGCCTTTTGGGATCGACGGTATCGCGCAAGCCATCACCCACCAGATTGATGCAGAGCACTGTCACCACAATCATCAACCCTGGGAACAGCACCACCCACCACGCACCACTCAACATGCTGCTCATGCCGTTGCCCAGCAGGTTGCCCCAGCTGGGCAGCGTTGAGGGGACACCGAGATTGAGGAAGCTCAACGTCGATTCGATCAGGACCGCCTGGCCAATCCCCACGGTCACCACCACCAACAACGGCGCAGCGGCGTTGGGCAGCACATGGCGCAACGCCAGACTCAGGCGCGATGCACCGCCCATGATGGCGGCATTGATAAACTCCGACTGCATCAAACGCCCACACTCTGTGCGCATGAGCCGCGCCGTGCCCATCCAGCTCGCCAGACCGATCACCACAATCACCTTGAGCAGGCTCGACTCGCCAAACGCCTGGGAGACGATCACCAGCAGCAGTACCGGGATCGCCAGCATCGCATCCAGGAACTGCATCAGCACCCGATCCAGCCACACCGGTCCCATGCCGGCAACCAGGCCATACAGACACCCCAACAACGAGGCGACGATCGTCGCCGCAAGCGCCACGCTCAACGACACCTGCGCGCCGGCCAGCAGCCGCGCCAGCAGATCACGTCCGAGTTGATCCGTGCCCAGCAGATGGGACCAGGAGGGTCCAGAGTAGATCGCGTCCAGATTCGATGTCTGTGCAGAGTGGTGCACCAATGTCGGCCCCACCAGCGCCGCAACCGTGATCAACAACAGCCCGAGCAGCCCGGCGTGTGCCAGGCGATGACGTAAAAATGCCCGCAACAACCGCCGCATCTCGCTGGCGGGTTTAACGTCGGCCGGATTAACATTAACGATGTCCATATTGCCGCCTCAATTTTGGGTTGAGCCACGCCACCAGCAGATCAGCAATCAGATTACCGATGATGACAAAGGCACCGGTCACCAGCACCGCGGCCATCAGCATGGTGTAGTTTTTGGCAATCGCCGCCTTGAGAAACAGCAGACCAATGCCCGGCCAGGAGAAGACCCATTCGACGATGAAGGCACCGCCCACCAGCAACGGCAGGGAGACACCACACCAGGTGATGAAGGGTGTTAAGGCGTTGGGCAGCTCATAGCGCCACATCAAGATCCGCCGTGGCAGTCCACGCGCCACGGCGGCGCGGTAGTAGTCAGAGGCCAGCACATCGCGCACGCTGCCACGCACCAGCCGCACATAGGGGCCGGCGTGTGCCAGGATGATGGTGGCCACGGGCAGTATCAGATGTTGCAGCCGCGTCACCAGTGTGTCAGGTGAGCCTAACGTCACCAGGCCGGATGAGGGCAACCAATCAAAGACCACCGCAAACAGCAGAATCAGCAGCAGCCCAAGCCAGAATGCCGGTGTGGCGAAACTGACCAGCGCCGCCGCGCTGACTATGTAATCGACCGGCCGTTGCGCCCGTGTTCCCGCCAGATGGCCCGCGATGAGCGACACCAGCACGATCCCAACCCCGGCCACGCCAATCAGCAACGCGGTATTGGCCAAGGCCCCCGCAATCACGGTGCTCACCTTGCGACCATCCTGAATCGAATGGCCCCACTCCCCTTGAAGCACGTTGCCCAGCCAGCGCCCATACTGCACCACAACGGGTTCGTTCAACCCCAGATTACGTGCCACCCGCTCATAATCGGCCTGCGTCATAAATTCGCGCCCGCCGACAAGGCTCGCCACGGGATCGCCAGGGGCTGACTTCATGATGACAAACGCCAGCAGGCTGATCAGCAACAGCTGCGGGATGACACCCGCCAGCCGCAAGACCAGATAGCGCAACATCAACGACCACCCTCAACCCGCCACTGCTCGATATTCCACAGCGGCGACGTACCGTGGCCAAAGACCCGCGGCTGGAATCCTGTCACCCCTTTGCGCACACCATATATATGTTGCAGATAGACGAGATGGTTGTAGGGCGGGTTATTGATCAGTTCCACCTGCAAGGCCTGATAGATCAATACACGCTTTGTTTCGTCCAGGGTATGACGCCCCTGATCCAGCAGCTCATCAACCCGCGGATTGCTGTAGCCGCTGTAGTTGCTGCCCTCGCCCAACAGCCGCGAAGAGAAAAAGCGGTAGAGATCCTCATCGGGATCACCGGGCAGACCGCCGCCGAGAATCAGCGCCTGCGTCGCGGGTATCTTGATCACGGACCAGTCCCTGACATCGACCTTTGCCTCAATGCCGGCACGTCCCAGTTGCGCAGCAAGCAGCGTCGCCAGATCGACACGCACGGGATCACTCACGGGCACGGTCAGGACAAACGACAACTTCTTGCCATTTTTGTACATCATGGAATCAGGACCACGACTCCAACCCGCCTCTTTCAGCAGCGCCTCGGCGCGGACAAGGTCGTTATCGTGTTTGGGCAACTCCGGTGCCGAGACCCGGTTGAATTGCAGCGGACCATAAGCCGGCGAGCCATACCCCAGCAACGCCCCCTTCACCAGCGCCTCGCGGTCAGTGGCAAACTGCACCGCTTGACGCACGCGCACATCCTGGAACAGCTTGTCACGCAGGTTGAACATCATCACCCGGTAGTCGGCGGAGGGGGTCACCTCGATGCGAATAGGATCATCCGCCTTCACCGCCGCGACCTGTTTGGGCGTCAGCGCGGCAACGTCCACCTCACCTTTTTTGAGCTGCACCAAGCTTACATTAGGATCAGGAAGGAATTTGTAGATGATGCGATTGAAATGGGGTGGCCCGTCGTAGAAATCGGGATTGGCCTTCAGCACCAGATACTCGCCACTTTTACGCTCGTGGAATTTGTAGGGTCCAGTACCCACCGGCTTGCTGTGGTTGAATTCGTCGGTATTAAAATCCTTCCCCTGCAACAGATGTTTGGGGATCATGCCGATCTTGAGCCGACTGAGTAACGGTGCCAGCGGCTCGCTCAATGAGATACGTACAGTCAGCGGATCGACCACCGTAACCGCCCTGACCTCTTCAATCTCCTTGCGTAAACCACTGTGGTTGCGTGGGTTCTGAATTGTCTCAAGGGTGAATTTGACATCTTCCGCCGTGAATGGCATCCCATCGTGCCATTTAATATCGGGCCGGAGATGGATGGTGTACTCCTTGCCATCCGCCGCTACCGACCAGGATTGCGCCATGTCGTTCACCAGCTCATTTTTATCGCTGAGCTTGAACAGACCACGAAACATCGCCATGTCGGAGTCGGCATGTTGATGGCCCGCCACCGGATTGAGCCACTCCGGCTCACTGGCGCGCGCGACGATCAACGTATCCTTGACTGCAATCGCCGTCTCACCCCCCTTATCAGCCCCAACCGCCGCTGGCGGCGACTGCTCACACCCACTCACGGCGGCAAGCAGCACCGCACCAATGCCAACCAACCAACTACGGGATTGAACGGTTCTCATCTCTCTTGTTGTCCCTTTTGCATGTTTACTATCCCTGTCTGACCATCCGCCATCCGCTGCGCAATCCAGCAGCGCGGCAAACAATAGCACGATATTTATTTTCGTGTCATTAGATAAAATTGTGACACTCACGTACGCGCCAGCGGGGATTCACAGGGGGACCACACAGGCAAGTACTCCATCAGCGGACTGCACAAATCCACAACCCGCCATCCCGGTGTATAATGGCCGCCTTTTTGTCACCGGGGCGTTGTATCAGCCTCAAATCAACCAGGGATTAACGATGTTGCTTCTGCAAAAAAACATGGATAAAAAGCTCCGCACCCGTGTCAAGCTTTTGGGAACCCTGCTTGGTAACGTGCTGCGCGCCCAGGCGGGCGAAGAGGTCTATGCCGCCGTCGAGACCCTGCGTAACGGCTACATCGGACTCCGCAAAAAGGGCCGCAGCGCCAACAGCAACAAACGCGCCCAACTGTCACGGTTGATCACCAACCTTGATCCGGATACCGCCACCCAGGTGGTCCGCGCCTTCAGCATCTACTTCAGTCTGGTCAACATCGCCGAAGAGTCGTTCCACCATCTGGAACGTCGCCGCCAGTGCCGCAGCAGCGCCCCCGCCTGGCCCGGCTCCTTTGCCGCCACCCTGCATGAGCTGCGCCAGAGCGACATCGACGCCGACCAGATCCAGACCATCTTCAACCGGCTCAACTACTACCCGGTCATCACCGCCCACCCCACCGAGGCCAAACGGCGCATGGTCAAAGAGGCGCTGCGGCGCATCTTCATCACCAGCGAAAAGCTCGACGATACCCGCCTGACCGCCATCGAGAAGGAAGAGATCATCCAGCAGCTGGAGACCGAGATTCAGATCCTCTGGAAGACCGACGAAGTCCGCATCCGCCGCCCCAAGGTTGAAGATGAGATCCACGCCGGCATCACCTACTTCCAGGACTGTCTCTTCGAGGCAGTACCCCTCGCCTACCGCAATCTGGAACGTGCCACCCAGCGCATCTACGGCAGCAGCGTCACCGTGCCAAGCTATCTGCGTTTTGGCTCCTGGATCGGCGGCGACCGCGACGGCAACCCCAACGTCACCCCCGAGGTGACCGCCTACGCCCTGCGCACCCAATCGGCCGCCGTGCTGCTGGAGTACCTCAACCGCCTCAGCGAACTGAGCCGGACACTCACCCTCTCCAGCTCACTCTGCCAACCAACTGCCGTCTTCACCCGCGCCCTCAAGGCCTACGACCCACTGGCAGATATCGCCTTCTCCGGCGACAGCGAACGGTTTGATAACGAACCCTACCGGCGCATGATCTTTGTCATCCGCTACCGTCTGGAACAGAACCTGGCCAAGGTCAAACAGGCGCTGCATGAGCACTACGCCGACAATCAGGCCAAGGCCTACGAAAATGAAGATGAGCTGCTGCGCGACCTGCGCCTGATCTACGACTCACTCAATAGCCACGGCGATGCACGAATTGCCGATGGCAAGCTCAAAGATATGATCCGTCTGGTGGAGACCTTCGGTTTCTACCTGATGAACCTCGACATCCGCCAGGAGTCGACCCGCCACAGCGAGGCCATTGCCGAGATCCTGAACATCGCCTACAACGACAATAGCTACGCCGACCTCAATGAAGAGCAGCGCCTGGAACGCCTCAGCGAGTATGTTGCCAACCGTCAGGCACCGACCCTCGACAAGGGCCTGCTCAGCAAACCGACCAGCGAAACCATCGAAGTCTTCGAAGTGATGCGGCAACTGCAAAAAGAGATCAGCCCCCGCGCCTTTGGCACCTACGTCATCTCCATGACCCACGCCGCCAGCCACGTAATGGAAGTAATGCTGCTGGCACGCCTCACCGGCCTGATCGATTGCAGCAGCAAAGATTGGCGCTGCAACATCCTCGTCTCACCACTCTTTGAGACCATCGAAGATCTGGCCCACATCGAAGTCGTGATGGAACAGCTGCTCAGCAACGACACCTATCGCCAGCTGCTCGCCATCGCCGGCAACAGCCAGGAGGTGATGCTGGGCTACTCCGACTCCTGCAAAGACGGCGGCATCCTTGCCTCCAACTGGACCCTGCACGAGGCGCAACGCAAGATCACCACCATCGCCCAGCGCCACCACATCGACTGCTGCCTCTTCCATGGTCGCGGCGGCACCATCGGCCGGGGCGGTGGCCCCACCCACGAAGCGATCCTCTCGCAACCGGCAGGTACCGTCTTTGGCCAGATCAAGTTCACCGAACAGGGCGAGGTGCTCTCCTCCAAATACAGCAACCTTGAAACGGCGGTCTACGAGTTGACCATGGGTTCCACCGGCCTCATCAAGGCCAGCCGTGGCCTGGTGGAAAAGACCCCGGCCGTGCGCGACCGCCACGCCGACATCATGGAGACACTCACACGGGAGGGTGAAGCCGCCTATCGCGCCCTCACCGACAACAACCCGGCACTGCTCGACTACTTCTATGAAGCCACCCCGGTGATGGAGATCGGCCTGCTCAACATCGGCTCACGCCCCTCACACCGCAACAAAGGCGACCGCTCCAAAGACTCGGTGCGCGCCATCGCCTGGATCTTCGGCTGGGCACAAGCACGCCAGACCATGCCCGCCTGGTACGGCATCGGCACCGCACTGGAGACCTGGTACAAACAGCATGCGGACAACAACATCCAAACACTCAGCGAGATGTACCAGCACTGGCCCTTCTTCCGTGCCCTGCTTGGCAATACCCAGATGGCACTCTTCAAATCCGACATGAGCGTCGCCAAAGAGTACGCTGCGCTCTGCCACGACCCGGAGACCGCGACACAGATCTACGCCGAAATCGAGGCCGAGTACCACCGCACCGTCGAATACGTACTCAAAGTGGCCAACATCGACCAGCTGCTGGACGAGACCCCCATCCTCTCCCTGTCGCTGGCACGCCGCAGCCCCTACCTCGACCCACTCAGCCACATCCAGGTCACGCTGCTGAAACGGTACCGCGACCACAGCCTGCCCGACGCCGAACGGCTGGTCTGGCTCGACCCGCTGCTACGCTCCATCAACGCCATTGCCGCCGGCATGCGTAACACGGGTTAAGAAACGGCAACGTCTGCCGATGAAAGAGAGCGTTAAGATTGGGTGGTGACAAAAACACCACCCAACTCCACAGGACCACTCACATCAACGGAGGGACAAACACCGTGAAACTAGACGACATCCGCACCATCGCACGCACCCGAGATATCAAACCCGGCAAACTCAACAAAACCGAACTGGTGCGCAACATCCAGCGCCAGGAGGGCAACCACGACTGCTTTGCCACCCCCGCCATCAACAGCTGCGGCCAGACCGGCTGCCTGTGGCGTGAAGATTGTGGTGCCATCCAGAAGGTCAACGTCGCCTAAGTGTGACTTCATCCCGGAGACGGGAGACAAAAAAGGGGAGAACAGCTATTCTCCCCTTTTTCATTCCCCATGCTGCCCCTTTATCCCTAGTCCAATTTCTTCTTGCGGAGGGCAAGGCAAATGACATATTTTCCCTAATTGATTTCGAATCATGAAATCGCGGCAAATTGCCAAAAGAGACAGAAGAAGGGCCGTTGATGTATGGATAAGAGAGAACTCTCCGAACGCGACATCTGCACCAAGTTCATAACGCCTGCTATTCAGCAGGTCGGCTGGCAGCAACATGAGTTTAGAGAAGAGGTGAGTCTGACAGACGGCCGCGTAATGGTGCGCGGCAAGCTCGCTGCGCGAATCCGCAACCCGGACGCAAAAGGTGGCCCCAAGCGTGCCGACTATGTGCTTTACGCTCGCCCGAGCGTACCCATCGCCATTGTTGAAGCGAAGCAGGCAAAATTCTCGATCGGCCACGGCATGCAGCAGGCACTTACCTATGCCGAAATGCTTGACGCTCCATTTGCCATCAGCAGTAATGGCGACGGCTTCCTCCTGCACGACCGCACCGGCCTGACCCAACCTGTCGAACGCACCCTCGCGTTAGATGCTTTTCCATCCCCAGCCGAACTCTGGTCGCTGTATCAACAATGGAAAGGCCTCGTGGAGACCGAGGCTGTCAGACTTGTTGAGCAACCTTACTACACCGACGGCAGTGGTCGCGAACCCCGCTACTACCAGCGCGTAGCCATCAACCGCGCCATCGAGGTCATCGCTAAGGGCCAGCAGCGTGTGTTACTGGTGATGGCCACCGGCACCGGAAAAACCTACACCGCATTCCAAATTATCTGGCGGTTATGGAAAGCCAAGGCAAAAAAACGAATCCTCTTCCTCGCCGATCGCAACATTCTAGTTGACCAAACCATGCAGCAGGATTTCGCGCCCTTTGGCGAGGTGATGCACAAGATCACTAATCGCGAGATTAAGAAGAACTACGAGGTCTACCTCGCCCTATATCAAGCCGTCACCGGCAAAGAGGAGTGGAAGCAGATCTATCGCCAGTTCCCAGCCGATTTCTTCGATCTGATTGTGATCGACGAGTGCCACCGGGGCAGCGCTGCCGATGATTCAGCCTGGCGCGAGGTACTCGAATACTTCAGCAATGCGACACATATAGGGCTGACAGCCACGCCCAAAGAGACCAAGGAGGTCAGCAACACCACCTACTTCGGCGAACCGATCTACACCTACTCACTCAAGCAAGGTATTGAGGACGGCTTTCTCGCCCCCTACAAGGTCATCCGCATCGCCACCGATGTCGATGCCGTAGGCTACACACCGGAGAAAGGTAAGCTCGATAAGTTCGGCCAGGCGATAGAGCAACGCCAATACAACACCAAAGACTTCGACCGCAATCTGGTGCTGGAAAAGCGCACCCAGCTCGTCGCGAGCAAAGTGTGGGAGTACCTCAAGGCCACTGATCCGATGGCCAAGACTATTGTCTTTTGCGATGACCAGGATCACGCCGAGCGCATGCGCCAGGAACTAGTCAAACTCATTCCCGCTGCGGCCAGCAATCGCCGCTACGTGATGCGCATCACTGGCGACGACAACGAAGGCAAGGCCCAACTTTCGTACTTCATTGACAACGACGAACCCTATCCTGTCATCGCCACCACCTCCAAGTTACTCACCACCGGTGTGGACGCCAAAACCTGCAAGCTGATTGTGCTGGACCAGAACATCAACTCGATGACTGAGTTTAAGCAAATCATTGGTCGCGGTACCCGCCTGCGGGAGGATTACCAGAAGCTCTACTTCACCATCATGGATTTCAAAGGCGCCACACGGCTGTTTGCCGATCCTGATTTCGACGGTGAGCCAGTGGTGATCTACGAACCTAAGCCAGATGACCCAGTGGTACCACCAGATATAATCGATTCTCCCGGAATTGGTGATCTAGAGCCTCCGACTTATGGTCCAAACCAAACCGGCGAAGAGGAGACCGATACTGGTAGTAATACCGGGAGCGGTGGTGGTGAAGGCCGCATAAAATACGTCGTCGGCGATGTAGACGTGCGTGTTGCCGTCGAACGTTCTCAATACCTCGATGTCGATGGCAAGCTCATCACCGAGGACTACCGGGTGTTGCTTAAGGACGAAATTAAAAGATCACTGCGAGCCGAATTTGGCACACTCACTGATTTTCTGCGTCGCTGGGATCAGGCCGAACGTAAACAGGCCATTCTTGAAGAGTTGGCCGACCACGGCATACCACTGAGTGTATTGAAGCAAGCAATACACAACGGCAATGAACTCGACGCCTTTGACCTGGTAGCCCATATAGCCTTTGATCAAAAGCCACTTACCCGCCGCGAACGTGCCAACAATGTTAAAAAGCGCGACATCTTTGGTAAATATGGCGAACAGGCCCGCACCGTACTTGAAGCCCTGCTCGACAAATTCGCCGACCACGGTGTGCAGGATATAGAAGACCCCAAGGTGCTGGAGCTGCCACCGTTCGACCAACTTGGCAGTAAAACCCAGATACGTCGCGGCATCTTCGGCAGTGTTGAACACTACACCGAAGCCGTGCACGAACTCGAGCAGGCGCTCTATGCCGACACCAACGAACAGCAATCTGCCTGAAATCAGGCCACCAGCAAAGCAGTAGAGAAAGAAGAATATGAATTTAAGCAGTACCATCAAATCCATCCAAGACATCATGCGCAAAGACGATGGCGTCGATGGTGATGCCCAGCGCCTGGGCCAGCTCACCTGGATGCTCTTCCTCAAAGTCTTCGATCAACGTGAAGAGGAGTGGGAAGATAATGCCAAGGAGCGCAAAGAGACGTATCAATCCCCATTGCCCGAGCAATACCGTTGGCGCAACTGGGCCGCCTACAAGGCCGATGCCGAAGGCAAAAAAAAGCCGCAGATAGCCGCCAGCGAACTGATCGCTTTTGTTAACAACGAGCTGTTCCCGACGCTGAAGGAAAAAATCGACGCCAGCATCGGTCCGTCGCACAAAGTCATCAAGCAGATCTTTGAGGATGCCAACAATTATATGAAGTCCGGCCCGCAACTACTGGCCGTAATCGAGAAGCTGGAAGAGGCCATCAACTTTCACGATTTCAAAATTCGCGCCAGCCTGGGGGATGTCTACGAACAGATGCTCAACGACCTGCGCGGCGCGGGTAATGCGGGCGAGTTCTACACGCCACGCGCCATCACCCAATTCATGGTGCAACAGGTCAACCCGAATCTGGCCAAACGCGAAACAGTACTCGACCCCGCCTGCGGCACCGGTGGTTTTTTAACTGCCGCTATTGATCATTTTCGCCATGAACTGGAGCGGATGAAGTCACCCCGTCCGGAAGACAAACGCGCCATCGAAGAGCTAATTCGCGGCATCGAGAAAAAACAACTGCCACACCTCTTGTGCACCACAAACATGTTACTACACGGCATAGACGTGCCAAGCCAAATCAAGCGCAGTAACACATTGGCTGTTGGTTGGAACGAGTGGAACGCGAACGACAAGGTCGATTGCATCATCACCAATCCACCCTTTGGTGGTTATGAAGATGACAGCGTGGCCAGTGGCTACCATCTTCCGACGAAGGAAACCGCTGACCTTTTCATGCAGCTTATTGTCAAGTTGCTGAAAGATGATGTAGGACGTGCGGCCGTTGTATTGCCGGATGGCTTTCTTTTTGGCGATGGAATAAAGGCGGAAATCAAAAAATCGTTGATGCAAAAATGCAACCTGCACACCATTATCCGTCTGCCCAAAGGTGTGTTTGCCCCCTATACCACCATCAAAACCAACCTGCTCTTTTTCACCAAAGGCAGCGTGGTGGACGATGGCACCGAGCACTTCCATACCGACTCCATCTGGTTCTACGAACACCAATACCCGGCGGGTTACAAAAGTTACTCCAAAACCAAACCGATCCGCCTCGAAGAGTTTAAAGCCATACAAGAGTGGTGGGGCAGTGAAGAGAACGACTTTGCCGACCGAGTGGAAAACGAATTCGCCTGGAAGGTGGATTTCAAAAGCAAACGCGAACAGGCAGATGCTGCCGCCGCCCCCCACTGGTTCCGTGCCGAAGAGTTCAATAATCAAGCGGCTTCGGTGGAATCGGCAGCGCGTGATCTGAAGAGCAGCCTGGTTGGAAGTAGCGATGCCAAACATCGCAGCAAGATCGAACAGCAGATTGCCGAACTACGCGAAAGTGTAGACGTTATGCGCCTAAAAGCCCGTGATGCCCAAGCCGCCGGCGACCGCCTCTACTGGCCCATCTTCAACCTCGATATCAAAAACCCCAACACGCCAGAAGAAGAGACCCACGATCCCGACGTGTTGCTGGAAAAATACAAAAAGCTTTTGGGCGAGATCGAAGAGACTGAAAATCAGCTCAAAGGCGAACTGGCCGCCGCGCTGGCCCACCACTTCGTCACGGAGGTGGCCGAGTGAAGCAGCCGCTCCCCGCCACCGAGGCCAAGGCCAAGGCCTTAGTCAACGACATCCGCCAGCTCATCGACACCAGCCGTGCGCAACTGGCCAGCGCCGTTAACAGCGCCCTGACTCTGCTCTACTGGCACATTGGCCAGCGCATCCACGGCGAAGTGCTCAAGGGCGAACGCGCCGAATATGGCGAGCAGATTGTCTCGACACTGGCGAGACAATTGGAAACCGACTACGGGCGCGGCTTCTCCAGCAAAAACCTGCGCCACATGCTGCGCTTTGTCGAAGTGTTCCCTGACCAGGAGATTGTCTCCGCAGTGCGGAGACAATTGAGCTGGACGCACATCAAGACCCTGATTTACATCGACGACCCGCTCAAGCGCGACTTCTACCTGCAAATGTGCCAGGCCGAGCGCTGGAGCACACGCACCCTGCAAGGCCGTCTGGACTCCATGCTGTTTGAGCGCACCGCACTATCGCGCCAGCCTGACGAGCTGCTGGCCATCGAACTCGCCGCCCTGCGGCAACAGGGTGAGCTAACCCCAGCCCTCGTGCTCAAAGACCCCTACATCCTCGACTTCCTTGGTCTGCAAGACCGCTACCTGGAAAAAGATCTGGAAGACGCCATCCTGCGTGAGCTGGAAAACTTCCTGCTGGAACTGGGGGCAGGCTTCACCTTTGTCGCCCGCCAAAAACGGCTCCAGATTGATAACGAGGACTTCTACATCGACCTGCTCTTCTACAACCGTCGCCTCAAGCGCCTCGTCGCCATTGACTTGAAGTTGGGCGACTTCAAAGCCGCAGATAAAGGCCAGATGGAACTCTACCTGCGCTGGCTCGCCAAACACGAACAAGAGCCCGGTGAAGCCCCACCGCTCGGCATCATCTTGTGCAGCGGTAAAAAACAGGAGCAGATCGAACTGCTGGAGCTGGACCAGACCGGCATCCACGTCGCCGAATACCTCACCGAGCTGCCACCCAAAGCGCTGCTGCAACAGAAACTGCACGACGCCATCACACGCTCGCGCCAGCGATTGGATAACCGATCCACAGGAGGAGAGGCCTGATGGACGCACAACAGTTTTTGGCAGAGTTTGGGCATGTTGCAAATGCGCCAGGGGGTGTGGCGCGGTTACGGGAGTTGGTTCTTGCGTTTGCGGTACAGGGCAAGCTAGTTATCCAGGACTCGACTGATGAACCCGCTGTCGATTGGTTTTCTCGCCTTGTGGTCAAAAAAACTGAGTTATTGAGACAAAAGAAAATCGCCAAACAAACTACCTTTGTAGACATTCCTGATGACGAGCGTCCCTATTCACTGCCGCGCGGATGGGTGTTTGCGCGCCTTGGGGCGATAACGAACAAGATTGGTTCTGGCTGCACACCACGGGGCGGTCGTGAGGTGTACGTTAGGGAGGGGGTTCCTTTTCTGCGCTCTCAGAACATTTGGAATGACGGTATTCGGCTTGACGATGTCGCTTTCATCACACCGGCTGTGCATGAAGGCATGGGTGGCTCTGCGGTCGAAAGCGATGACATTCTTTTGAATATCACCGGCGCATCGTTAGGGCGTTGCGCATTAGTTCCATCCGACTTTGGTGAAGCCAATGTAAGTCAGCACGTCACAATCATTCGGCCAACAGATCCTGACATCCGAGCCTATTTGCACCTCTGCATGTTGTCGCCATATACGCAGACAATGATATGGGCGAGGCAAGTTGGTATGGCCCGAGAAGGTCTGAGCAAAAAAATACTTGAACAGTTCGAGATCCCATTGCCACCTATCAACGAACAATCCCGCATCGTCGCCAAAGTCGATGAGCTGATGGCCTTGTGCGACAAGCTGGAAACCCAACAGCAACACCGCCGCAAACTGCAAAACAACCTGCGCCAGTCCACCCTGCAAGCCGTCGCCGCAGCCACCAGCCCGCACGAATTGCAAACCACCTGGGCACGCCTCGCCGAGAATTTCGCGCGGTTGTTTCATGCGCCGGAGGATGTGGCAGAGTTACGGAGATTAGTGCTCGAACTTGCGGCGGGCGGATTTTTATCTGAGTCTCAAGTTGACGACGGCAGCCCAATTGAATTGTTGAATCAAATGGGTATTCAGCAGAGCGAAGAGTTCAATGCAAAAGAGCGTAGAGAAATAACTACCCTTCCAGAACCATTGTGTGAGGGAAAACGTATTCGGCTTTCGCTTGGTCATGTTGCAAAGTTGATATCAGGTCAGCATTTGATACCTGAGGAGTACAATACGCGACAAGAAGGAATTCCTTACATTACAGGTCCGGCAGAGTTTAAAGAGAGACGGCCATCTCCAACTAAATGGACAAAAGAGAGGCGTGCCATTGCGAAAACTGATGACATTCTGATTACTGTGAAAGGGTCTGGCGTCGGAAAAACGGCACGATGTGACTTGAAAGAGTTGGCGATTAGCAGGCAATTAATGGCAATCCGTCCTTTAAAAGGAGTTGTTGGCGACTTTTTATCTATTTGCATTGATTCTGCTGAAAGACAGTTTCAACAACAAAAATTTGGTATTGCAATTCCAGGGATAGGCCGTGACGAAGTATTGAACCTCGAAATTATTTTTCCAAGTATTGAGGAGCAGCGTCGTGTCGTTGAGCGGGTGGCAGAACTAATGCGCTTCTGCGACGACCTAGAACGGCAAATCTCTTCTCGCATGAAGTTGAGCGCCCAACTCTCCACCGCAGCCGTCTCCAGCCTCACCGGCATCACCACCGAACAAAAAAAGGACGCCCCCGTGAAAGCCCCACAAACCGAACTGATCGCGCCACTGAAACTGGGTCAATCACCCGATGTTAAGGCACAAGCGCCACTGGCGACTATTCTTGCTCGCCATCAGGGTGAGATGAGCGCTAAGGATTTGTGGCAGCGCTTTGGTGGTGAGATCGACGCCTTTTACGCACAGTTAAAAACCGAGGTCGCCCATGGTTGGATTTTGGAGCCGGCCCCGGCGCAGATGCGCG
>JAKFXL010000055.1 GCA_021731365.1 Gammaproteobacteria bacterium
AAAAAAAATCGTAACCATCGGCAGTTGACCCCATATAGTTATCCATAACTGCAATATTGGTACGACCATTGTCATAACTATTGGGCCCTTTGGATCTGTTCTCCTGATAGATATCGCTATTGGCCTCCCGCTCTTTGATATTAATAACGTTATTCAGGGTGCCGTCATAAAGCAGGGCGATACGAATTTTCAGCGGTTTTTTTGCATTTTCAGGTTTGTCCTCTGGTGCTGGCGGCAGCACACCCTCGCACATTTCAGTCATGATTTTTATACCTTACGATTGAATAGCAGTAGACCCGACCGCTTTTGTCGTATGCCCCATAGTGATCCAGCGCAAACTCGCTGCCACACTTGGCGGAAAATGTGCTGCACCATGTTTTATCAATCGGCACTTGTCACCCCTCCCTGTTGAGCCCTTGCCACTATTCACGTGAGCACTACTTTAATATATCAATTCGTTACGCGGTGGTCCCCCCCACCGTCAGCCCATCGATACGCAGGGTTGGCTGGCCCACACCCACCGGCACACTCTGCCCCTCTTTGCCGCAGGTACCCACCCCTTCATCCAGACGCAGGTCGTTACCCACCATGCTGACACGGGTTAAGACATCAGGACCATTGCCAATCAGGGTGGCCCCCTTGACCGGATAGGTCACTTTGCCGTTTTCGATCATGTAGGCCTCGCTGGCGGAGAAGACAAATTTGCCAGAGGTGATATCCACCTGTCCACCACCAAAGTTCACTGCATAGAGTCCACGCTCTACCGAGGCGATAATCTCTTCCGGGGTCTGTTGTCCCGGCAGCATGTAGGTATTGGTCATCCGTGGCATGGGCAGATGGGCATAGGATTCACGGCGACCGTTACCGGTGGCCTTTACCCCCATCAGCCGGGCGTTCATCTTGTCCTGCATGTAGCCCTTGAGTATGCCGTTTTCGATCAGGGTGGTGCACTGGCTCGGGGTCCCTTCATCATCCACATTGAGAGAGCCGCGTCGCCCTGGCAGGGTGCCATCATCCACTACGGTACAGAGTTCGGAGGCGACTTTTTGCCCTACACGACCGCTGAAGGCGGAGGTGCCTTTGCGGTTAAAGTCCCCTTCCAGGCCATGGCCAATCGCTTCGTGCAGCAGAATGCCAGGCCAGCCAGCCCCAAGAACCACCTGCATGGTGCCGGCGGGGGCGGGGCGGGCATCCAGATTGACCAGCGCCTGACGCACCGCTTCGCGGGCGTAACCGAGGCCACGGTCGGCGTCGCTGAAAAACGTGTAGCCACTGCGGCCACCACCACCGGCAGAGCCCTGCTCGCGCCGGTCGCCATCCTCGACCACCACAGATACGCTGAGCCGCACCAGTGGCCGAACGTCGGCGGCAAAGGTGCCATCACTGGCGGCCACCAGCACCACTTTATGGGAGCCCGCCAGACTGACCATCACCTGCTTTACCCGTGGATCCTGGCGGCGCGCCTCGGCGTCAATCGCCTCCATCAATGCCACCTTCTCCTCTTCACGCAGGGTGTCAAAGGGTTGATCGGGGGTATAGAGTCGCTCCCGCGCCGGATTCTGTACCCACCCCTGCACACTCCCACGTGAACCACTCTGGGCGATGGCCCGTGCACTCAACGCCGCTTCGTTCAGTGCTGGCAGATAGATCTCATCAGAGTAGGCAAAGCCGGTCTTTTCGCCGCTGATGGCACGCACCCCCACACCACGTTCGATGCTGTAGGTGCCATCTTTGACAATGCCATCCTCCAGGGACCACGACTCAAACCGGCTATTTTCAAAGTAGAGATCAGCACTATCCACAGCGTGGCCCATGACAGTACTGAGCACCTGTTGCAACTGGGACTCATCGATTCCCGCCGGTACCAGAATCAGATCGCGGGCGATATCGAGGTTATGGTTCATGGGCTAACACTCCTTAATTTAATCATGGCAACCACAGCGCAGGCGGCGGTGGCTGATGGCGGGCAGGTTGCGGCGAATGCTGGTAAGTTTGTCACGGTCGATGTCGGCGATGACCACGCCGGAACCACGGGGCAGACGGTCCATTACCTGGCCCCAGGGGTCAACAATCATGCTGTCACCATGGGTCTCACGACCATTGAGATGATAACCACCCTGATCCGCAGCCACCACATAACAGAGGTTTTCGATGGCGCGGGCGCGAACCAGGATCTCCCAGTGGGCCTTGCCAGTCATGGCGGTGAAGGCGGAGGGTAACAGTAGCAGCTCCATGCCTTGGTCAAGCATGGCCCGAAACTGCTCAGGAAAACGCAGATCGTAGCAGATGCCCAGGCCCATCCGGCCAAAGGGGGTATCGACCACTACCACTTCTCGCCCCGCTTCGATGGTATCGGACTCGGTATAACGCTCACTACCCTCTTCAAGGGAGACATCAAAGAGGTGCATCTTGTCATAACGCGCCACCTGTTTGCCTTTGCCGTCGTAGAGCAGGCAGGCCGCCCGGATCTTGTTTTCATCGTCGGATATCAACGGGATGGTGCCACCCGCCAGCCAGATTTTATGTTTGATCGCCTGCCGGGAGAGAAACGTCTGTATTGGCCCGTCCCCCATCGCCTCACCAATCGCGACCTTATCCTGCTCCCGCAGCCCCATGATGGCAAAGTTTTCCGGCAGCACCACCAGTCCGGCACCGGCCTTGGCGGCCTGCGCTATCAACCGCGCCGCTTCCAGCAGGTTGGCGTTGACGTTTGGCCCACTGGCCATCTGAATTGCGGCAATACGGTTACGGCTCATTGCAACTCCACTTCATCCTGAACAACGTCGGGCATCACCTCAACGGCCCCCCCTACGCTGCTGTTTTGTTCAACTGTCTGTTCATCGCTCAACGCTGTGTCGCCCTCCGCCACGGCTGATGCAACCACAATCACGGCCACGCCATCATCACGTTCATAACCGGCACGCAGTTCAACCCGGTCAGAGGATATGCCCAGCGATACCAGCCACGCCTGCAGCTCCAACCCCCACACCTCCCCCGATTCAGTATCAGGGTAGTGCAGAACTAGGTAGGCATCCGGCTCAACCCAGAGCTGCTGGGCGGCTACTTTCAGCGGCGTTTGAGTCAGCAACTGGTCGGCATGGCGGGGCATGGCCCAGAACTCGGCACCCACCACCATGATCCGCTGTTCGGCGGCATGAAGGGGTGACAAAAACCATCCCGATATCAGCATAAGGGGGAGAAGGAGAGTGACAGATTTCATGGCGCTAAGGGTACCATCAAACATAGGGTTAATGGCAGTGGACTACTCCTGCGGCACCATGACAGGCGCATCCCAACTGCCCGTCACGCGGTAGCGAATTCCGGTGGCCTGATCAATTTTAGATTTCAGCAATTTCTCCACCAGCAGGACTGCCGCGCCCACCACCACACCACCAATCACCGCACCGGCCAATGGCAAACCTGATGTGATGTGTGGCATCACATGGAGCTGCTGATCATAATCACGCGCCACCAGACCAACACGCCCCTGTAGCTCAACTTTGGCGCTGGGGCCGTCGAGTTCAAAATCATTGGTCACGGCATTGCCATTTTTAAAGTCAAAGTGACCACGCATATAATCAAATGCCAACCCTTTACCAAACAGGTCGGAGAAGTCGAGTGTCAGCCGCCGTGGTAACGCCTGCACACTGAGTAGGCCAAACAGCCGCCCGGCCCCCGGCTCCACTTCCAATAATTGACCATCCTCAATATCAAACTTGACCGATCCTTCAAGCCGGGCAACCGTGGGATCAACAATGGCACCACTCCAGTTAAGATCCACAACGCTGCTGCCAACACCCGCTTTAACGGTTTCTATGTAGCCAAACCCCGCCAGCAGTTCACCCAGATTATGGATATCAATGGTCCCGTCCAGATGGGAACTCTGTTTTCCATCGCCGCTCTGCAGCCAGCGCCCCTGCAGTTTGGCGCTGGCGGTTGCTGAGGCAAGGTTCAGCGACTCAATGTTCATGCCGCTGTCGCGGCGTGTTGTCAGCAGTGCCATCGTACCCAGTGCCGCATTGCCAAACCGGGTATCCGCACTATTGATTTGCAGGGGGGGCAATTTACGCGGATCGATGGGCTTGGTCACCGGGCGCGGCGCTGTTTTTTTACTTTTATCTTCGTCAGCAACGGTGATGTACAGGCGTGCCAGCGTCATCTCCAGTGGGTATCGCCAATCATCGGGCAGGAGTATCTTGCCCGCCAGCTCCCGGCTTTCAACCTGGAACCGCCAGGCGTTGGTGGTATGTTGCCCCTGCAGCTGTACTTTGTGCAGCGGCTGACCAAAAACCGTGGCACGGTCAAAGCCGACATCAATCTCGGTCACTGCCGTGGTCTGGGTATCTTTCCTGGCACTCGCCGCCCTGTTGCCATCCGCATCACCCGCTGTATCGGGGAACAGGATTGGCTGCCACGCCTCATAGTCAAAATGGGCCAGATTACCGGCCACCCGAAATCCCGCTGTTGCCGGCAATGTTGCCCGCTGTCCCAACCGCAGTTCAGCACGCTGCAGGTATGAACCCTTATCATCGTGGCGCTGCTCAAACAGGCCTGAGAGCTGTGTATTGCCGTAATCCAGATTCCAGACGGTTTTTTTGCTGTCAAACTCGGCCAGCAGCAGCAATGGACGTAACTCTGCTGACGGCTTGCCTATGGGGGCGGGCAGCCCTACCGTCGTGCCTTGCAGTGACGAACGTACCTGCAGCGTCGGCGCTGTGTTATCACGAGGCAGATCAAGCCGCGCCTGCCACGCACTCTCACCACTCAGAAAAGGGAAGATGGGTAGCTCTATCCGTTTTGATAGTGCCGAGAGACGACTCTCACCCCGCGCCTCAATAATAAAGTCACCGCTATTTTTGGGGGACTTTGCCGTGCTGATTGCCACTATGGCAGGCTGCCCCAATACCTCAGCGGTCAGTCGCTCGGCACTCACTGTGTGGTCGGTAAAGGCCAGCTTGCCATTCACTGCTGCCAGATCAACACCGTACTGTTTCAGGTTCATGGCGCTATTACTAAAATTAACCCAGCCGCGGGTGGTAATTGGTTCATCACCGGCCAATGGCACATCAAGATTCAACCCCAGTGTGCTATTACCACTGGCCTCGTTACCGTCTATCAGTGGTCCAAAGTGGCTATGCAGCGGACTCTGTTGCAAAAACCGGAGTAGGTCCGCCGTTGCCCCACGGCTCTCGCCGGTCAATGTTAAATGTGCGGGATGGGCCGCAAAATCAGCAATCGCAACCGTGACACTTTTAATGTTTGTATCAAACAGCTTGCCACTGCGCCCATTCACCGTCATGGCGTTGCCGGCAAACTGAACGTCTGCCACCGCCCGCTCAATACGCGGCCACCCTTCGGCATAATCCACAATGGCATCGGCAACCTTGAAGCTGACATCAAAACGGCCTGAGCCATCCACAAACGGGAACTGCCAGAGCGGCCCACGCAATACCATGGTCCCCTCGCCCACCCGGCCCGCCACAATGCCACGGTCAAGCCACGCTACAGTCTCCTCGTTCATGATACCCACAGGTAGGTAGCGTGAGGTCATGGCACCATTGCCACGAATGATCCGGGCTTGCAGATCCACCTGCGGAGAGGTGTCGCCAGCAGGCAACTCAACAGTGCCTTGCAGCTCTGCCGCCAGATCCTGGTTGCCGATGTTGAGTTGCCGCAACTGTATCTGCCAGCCATCACCACCCTGTTGCCAGGCCAGCTGCCCGCCTAGCGTATCGATGGATAACCGCTCACGAAACAGACCTTGGGTATCGATGCTCGCGGCCACGCTATCCAGATTGACCAGACCACTCTGCTGATCGACATTGAAGTTGAGATCCAGCCCCTCAAGCCCTGGCACTTTTTTCCACGGTTTAACACCCAGATTTTCAGCCCGCGCCCGCATAAAATAGCGCGGCGGCTCATCGGGCTTAAGCTGCAGTTTAAGATAGGCGTCGCGCAGATCACCACGCGGCTGTAACTGTGCCAGCCGCTGCTGCCACTCTGCCGAGAGAAGATTACTGTTAAACGCCAGTTCGGTCAGCGTCTCTATCCTGGCAAAGCTGCTGGCAATCTCTACCGTTCTTTGGCCATCTTGCAACCACTGGGCTACGTGTAGACGGGCCAACGGTTGGCCGCTGCCCAGCTGCAGGCGTTCCACCTCCAGCTGCCACGCCGTACTGTCACCCTGCCACACAAAGCTGCCCGCCAAGGCGGGCAGCTGTTTAACAAGCGCATCACCCTCTTTACCCAGATCATGCGCCAGATAAAAGTCGTGCAGCCCCAAGTTGCCCCGTAACTCACGCAGTTGTTGCGTCTGCCAATGCCCCCACAACTCAAGATCGGCATCACCATTCACCACCGAGGTGCCCAGTGCCGGACGATCCACTAACCACTGCGCCAGACGCAACTGCGCCCCTTTAAAATAAAAATCGACCTGCAACTCTTCCGGACGATCAATATCGCCGAGGGCGTCAATCCGCACTGTCACCGCCCCACCCATGGTCTCGGGCAGCACCAGGCTTCCCCCCAGAAGATGGTGGTCACCCTTGTTAAAAATACGCAGATTGGTCTGGCTAAACGCCAGATGAGCACCACTGCTTTCGTCACGCCAACGGATCAGGCTATCTTTTAATACCAGCCTTGGCTGGCGTAATAACCACGTCATGCCTCCGCTGTTCTGGTTTTCGAGGGGCTGCTGCACAAGGTTCACCCCTTCAATGGCATATTCACCATCACTGCGCCGCACAACATTCAACGTCATCCCCACCAGGGTCAGATCACCAAACTCCAGTTGTCGCTCATATATAGAGTTGTGCAGTGAGATATCGATGTGGGCCGCCTGAAAACTGAGCAGCTCATTGGCACCACTGGAGTCAAACAGTTTTACCCCGTGCAGTTCCAGACGCGGACCCCAACCGTGCCAGCCAACCTTTATGCTTTCAACCGTGACCGGCTGACCAATCGCGATGCTCGCCTCTGCCTCCAGTGCTTGCCGATGATCTTCAAGCTGGGGCAGGAAAAGGCGCGCCGCTGAAATGGCGATGGCGAATAGAACAACCATCCCGGCACTCCACCACCAGGTGTGCCGTGACAACGTCGCCAAGACCTTAAGGGTATATTTCATACAATCAGACAGAGTCGATGCAGCACTATCCGTGATATTGAATCACGCCTAGACCATCACAACATCAAACTGCTCCTGAGTGTAAAGTGACTCCACCTGAAATTTAACCGGTTTGCCAATAAACTCCTCCAGCTCGGCAACACTGGTCGACTCCTCATCCAGCAACATATCGACCACCGCTTGTGAAGCCAGCACCAGATACTGCTTGGCATCGTACTGACGGGCGTCGCGCAAAATTTCACGAAAGATTTCGTAACAGACCGTCTCCGGCGTTTTGAGCATGCCGCGCCCACTGCACGTCGGGCACGCCTCACACAGAACCCGCTCCAGGCTTTCACGAGTACGCTTGCGTGTTATCTCTACCAACCCCAGCGCCGAGACCTCACTGATATGGCTCTTGGCGCGATCACGCTCCAGGTTTTTTGCCAGCGAACGCAATACCTGACGTTTGTGCTCCTCCTCCAACATATCAATAAAGTCGATGATGATCATGCCGCCCAGATTACGCAACCGCAACTGCCGGGCAATGGTCTGGGTTGCCTCAAGGTTTGTTTTAAAGATCGTCTCCTCAAGATTGCGGTGCCCCACAAAAGCCCCCGTATTCACATCAACCGTCGTCAACGCCTCCGTCTGATCAATAATCAGATAACCACCGGATTTGAGCAGCACCTTGCGCTCCAGGGCCTTTTGAATCTCATCTTCCACCGCGTACAGATCAAAAATCGGACGCTCACCGGGATAATGCTCAACCTTACCCGCCACCTCCGGCATAAAACGCTCTGCAAAATCGACCACACGGCGTGTTGTGCTACGCGAATCAATACGGATCTTCTCCACTTCGCCATCCACCACATCGCGTAACGTGCGCAATACCAGCGGCAGATCCTCATGAACAATCTCTCCCGCCTTGGCAGTCGCCGCCCGTTCACGCACCGAATCCCAGAGCTTACGTAAAAAATCGGTGTCAGCACGAATCGACTCAATACTCGCCCCCTCCGCCACCGTGCGTGCAATATAACCGCCGGCACTGCCATCAATCACCGTGGCCAAAATATCCTTCAGCCGCTGGCGCTCAGCCTCTTCATCAATCTTGAGCGAAACCCCGACGTGAAAAACATTTGGCGTAAACACCAAAAACCGTGACGGAATAGTAATGTGAGTAGTCAACCGCGCACCCTTGGTACCCAGCGGATCTTTAATCACCTGCACCAACACCTCCTGTCCCTCACGCAGCAGTTGTGTGATATTGTCATTTTTGCTTGATTCAGTACCCGACTCGTCACCATCCGGCAGTTGCGCCACATCAGAGGCGTGCAAAAATGCTGCGCGCTCCAATCCAATATCAATAAACGCCGCCTGCATTCCCGGCAGAACTCGCGACACTTTTCCCTTATAAATATTTCCCACCAGGCCACGACGACGCTCACGCTCGACAATCACCTCTTGCAACACACCATTTTCCACCACCGCCACACGTGTCTCTTGCGGCGTTACATTCATTAATATCTCAATCGACATATGACTTATCATCCGGGCCAACAGGCCTCACAAACATCTATTCCAATTTCACGCAGCAGCTGCCCCGTTTCAAACAGCGGCAGACCCATCACCCCGGAAAAACTCCCTTCAATATTTTTTATGAAGGTGGCTGCATAACCCTGAATCCCGTAACCGCCCGCCTTATCAACCGGTTCACCGGTACGCCAATAGGCCAGCATATCAGCCTCACTCATGGCGCAAAACTCCACATTACTGATACTCAGACAGCTCGCCTCATATCCTGGTGCCAATAGAGCAACCGCCGTCATCACCTTATGACGCCTGCCACTCAAAGAGCGTAACATCGCCAAACCATCAGCCTGATCACACGGTTTGCCCATCATCTTTTCATCTAATACCACCACTGTATCAGCCGCCAAAACCGGCAACACAGGGGCGCTCAAATCGGCCCGAGCCAACACCGCACGCCCTTTTTCCAGAGCCATACGCAATACATAATGCTCCGGCGACTCGTCCAACCGGGAACTTTCATCGATATTGGCGCTTCGAATCACATGTGCCACAGCGATCTGATGCAGCAATTCACTCCGGCGTGGCGATGCGGATCCCAAACATATCAGCGGTTTTTTCATAACTGGCAAGATACTAGGGTAATCCACAAAGGGCAATCCGCGACACCACAATGGTCATACAAATAAAAAAGCCCGCATATTGCGGGCTTCTTAACAACATAAAAACTAAAATCAGGCTTCAGCTTTTACGCGGGTCTTTTTACGACGAACAACACGCTTTGTTTTGGTTTTGTTGTCATAAGCCTTTTCCCACTTTGCAGTATAGGCAGCAACGGCCTTCTGCTTCAGCGCTTCTCTCTTTTTCGCTGAATTCACATCTGCCACGGCAGCTTTAATCTCAGCCTTGGCAGCAGCCAAACCAGCCTTGGCAACTTTAAGAGAGACAGCAGCAGCCGCTTTTGCAGCACGCGCCTTCACAACGGCATTTTTAGCAACCGCACTCTTTTTGGTCTTGGCTGTCGCAGCGGCCGCCTTCAAACGGGCATCCGCAGTTGCTTTCTGAGCCGCCGCTTTTGCTACAACTGCAGCAGCACGATCCTCATTTTTTGCAATCTTAGCTGCCGCCGCCAATGCCTTTGCATGACCTGCGTTAATTGCCGCTTCGCTCAGAAGCTTGGCAACAGGTACCGCTGGTTTGCGACCGCGACCAGATTTCACTTTGGTCTTGGCAACTGCTTTTTTATTGATTGTCTTTTTTACCATCAAATTACTCTCCATATTGGTTACTCAATTTCGTCCAGTGTTGACTCATTCTCTAAATGGCGCTCTTGGGCAAAATAGCCTTAGCGCTCATAACTTCCCCAACATCATCGACCGCGCTTACTGAAATATTAGACTAGTACTAAAAAAGTTTAAACTAAAATCATCAATCAGGTGTTCATATTATCAAAATTACTTCAATTTTTAATATTTTTTAAGAAAAAGGTACGCATGCAATTAATAAAACATACTTATTTTGATGTGATTTTACATTTGCCACAAAAATTGAAGACAAAAAAATAACGTTTAACACCACCTGAAGTGGCCTGCCAAACAGCATAAAAACAGAGCACATTCAGAAACGCTGGATTTAAATAGTGGGCAAAACTTCGTACAACGCTGAAAACACAATCACAAAAAACTATTCGCGATGATATGGGTGCCCTTGTGTCACACTCCACGCACGATAAATCTGTTCCGCGAGAAATATCCGAACCAGTGGGTGTGGCAAGGTAAGGTTAGAGAGTGACCAGTGCTGCTCAGCACGCTGTTTACACTCCAGCGACAGACCATCCGGCCCACCTACCAGCAGTGCAATATCAGCACCGTCCTGCATCCACTCTTCAAGTTGCGTGGCAAGCTGCAGTGTTGTCCACTGTTTACCACGCTCATCCAGGGCGACAATACGACAGTTTGGGGGGATAGCGGCCAGAACCTTGCGACTTTCATCTTCTATTGCCCGATTCAGGTCGCTGCTTTTACTGCGATGGCCGGGGGCAATCTCAATCAAGTGTAAAGAGCAACCGTGCGGCAACCGCTTGGCATACTCTTCATACCCTTTTTTAACCCAATCAGGCATCTTCTGCCCAACGGCTATAAGATAGATGCGCATTACCCGTTATGGCTGGCAACCAGCTCAGCAGACTGGGTTTCCCACAATTTCTCCAACTGATAAAAATCACGGGTTGGCTGCTGCATCACATGGACAATCACATCGCCCATATCAACCAATACCCATTCACCAGAATCACTGCCCTCTACACCTAGTGGCATGAAACCCGCCTTTTTGGATTCCACCACCACATTGTTAGCCAACGCGCTAACATGACGATTCGATGTACCACTGGCAATGACCATATAATCTGCCACGGTGGTTTTACCTCTGACATCAACCACCACCAAATCAATCGCCTTGAGATCATCAAGTGCAGCCACCACCAGGTTTTTCACATCTTCTATTGCTTTCATTCGTCTCTCTCAGTAAATTTTTGGGGTCACCCGTACATCAATGCAAACTACAAAGCTTAGTGTAGCGCTGCTGTTCATCGGGCCATTATTCGCAGTGCTCGCTCATCAATGGTAAAGGTTGTTAGCCTTAATATATTCCCGCACTGTCTCTGGCAGAAGAAAACGGATATCCCTCTCCTGTGCCACCTGTTCCCGTATCGCGGTGGCAGCAATCTCCAACTGCGTTACCTGTTGAAACCAGATTCCCCCTGCTGCTGACCGCATTAAGTATTTCTTATCATTGACCCGATGCCGCGCTACCAGCTCTGCCACTGCGCCGCTGGGCATGACGCACCCTGGGCGCTGCATCACTACAATATGGGCCAGCTCAATCAAACGTGACCACTCATGCCAGGTATCGAGCTTAATAAAAGCATCCATTCCCAATATCAAACAGAGAGGGGCAGCCCCTAACTCGTCACGCAACGATGTCAACGTATCGACCGTGTAGGAGCGCCCACCTCGATCCAGCTCACGTTGATCAACAACAAAACGGGGAATATCTTGCAGCGCTAACTGCAACATGGCTAAACGTTGTTTGGGGGTCGCCCCCGGCACACCACGATGTGCGGGGATATGACAGGGGATTAACCGCACCTCACTCAGGGGTAATAATTCACACACTTCCAGCAACGTCCGTAGGTGGCCGTAGTGAACAGGATCAAACGTACCTCCGAAGACTCCGATCACTGACGGATATGACCATCGCCAAATACAACATATTTCTGCGATGTCAGCCCTTCAAGACCTACCGGGCCACGGACGTGAAATTTATCGGTACTGATACCGATCTCCGCACCAAGACCATACTCAAAACCATCGGCAAAACGGGTCGACGCATTCACCACCACTGACGATGAGTCCACCTCACGTAAAAAGCGGCGCGCCTTGGTGTAATTTTCAGTCACAATCGCCTCGGTGTGGTGGGAGCTATATTGAGCAATGTGGTCCATCGCCTCATCTATATCCTTCACAACCCGAATCGATAGTACCGGTGCCAGATACTCCGTTGCCCAGTCCTCATCTACCGCTGGCAAAATACCGTCGACCAGTCGCTGAGTTGTGGCACAACCACGCAACTCCACACCCTTTTCCCGATACATGCCGCAGAGTTCAGGCAAAACCTGCTCGGCAACACCTTCAGCCACCAGCAGTGTCTCCATCGCATTACACACCCCATACCGATGGGTCTTGGCGTTAAAGGCGATCTGCAATGCCTTCTCGATATCCGCTTCATCATCTATATATACGTGGCAAATACCATCCAGGTGTTTGATCACCGGCACTTTTGCCTCGGCACTAATCCGTTCAATCAACCGTTTGCCGCCGCGTGGAATGATGACATCCACATACTCTGGCATCGTGATCATCATACCCACTGCATCACGATCCGTTGTATCCACCACCTGCACTGCTGCTGACGGCAAGTCCACTTTTTCCAATCCAGCACGAATACAGTTGGCAATGGCACGATTGGAGTGAATTGCCTCTGAGCCACCGCGCAAAATGGCGGCATTGCCCGACTTCAGACACAACGCTGCCGCATCTGCGGTCACATTAGGGCGCGACTCATAAATAATTCCCACCACCCCTAACGGCACCCGCATCTTGCCCACCTGAATGCCAGAAGGGCGATAACTCATGTTACTGATACTGCCAACAGGATCGGGCAGGGCAATAATCTGGCGAATCCCTGTCGCCATTGCTGCGATGCCTGTTGCAGTCAACTCCAAACGATCAAGCAGTGCTGCATCCAGACCACTCTTACGTCCCGCGGCCATATCCAATCCATTTGCCATCAACAGCGCCGCTTCGTCAGCCTCAATGGCGGATGCAATCGCCTCCAGCGCACTGTTTTTATGTTTGGTTTCAACACGACTCAATGACCGCGCAGCGACACGGGCCTGTTGACCGACACGGATCATATACTCTTTAACATCACTCATTAGTTTAAAACTCCGAATTGAGTTACGGGGGCCGCAGGGGGGCAATGAGTTGTATTTTAGCAAATTACGGCCAAACAATGTTTTGGCCGGACTAAAAACCGGCCACTCTCATTTTTATCTGACCATAAGTCATCGATTTACTTGATTTTAACGTTAAAGCGAAAAGCAAACGTTGACTGCCACCGAACGGCCAGTGCGGCATTTGCCTGCCCCACAACAGCACCAATAGTAATTTTATCCACACCAGCAATACCACCGGCATCCTGAGCCGAGATCACGTCACCATCCACCACATCACTCATTGCTGTGCCCGTGCCTGCTGCGCTTGCATTAAATATCACAAGATCAGTATCGGTATCCGCTGGAGGAGAGGCCGCACTTGTCCGCACCAAACTGTTGGCCACATACTCAAAGGCCGTCTCATCCAGCAGATCACTCATACGGAGATCGGCAACCAAAGAGGGTGTCGGGTTTTTAACATAGATAAGAAAAATAACCGTTGACCCCTTGCCGGCCAACACCGGTGAGACCAACGGCGTCGCCCCTCCAGCGATCCACGCCTGCTTCACAATCGGAAACGTCAGCCCTCCACCACCATCGGTAGTTTTTAAGATCACCCCCCCTGAACCCACAATGTAGCCGGTAGTGGCGCTCACAAACTGCACCCCCGTGAATGATATCCCCGCCACGGGCGAGGCCTGCGGCGACCAGATCGTCCCACCATCGCTGGTATTAATGATTGCCCCACTCGCACCCACCGCCCAACCGCTGTTTGCATCATTAAAGTTGACCGACGTCAGCTGCACCGATGTCCAGTTTGAGCCACCATACTGCTGCGGCACCCAACTGCTGCCACTATTGGTTGTTTTTAAAATCACCCCACCCGACCCCACTGCATACCCCACTGCGGAGGTGGGAAAGTGAACCGACAAAAGATTGCTCCCGCCCACCGTCTGCGGGGTCCACGAGCTGCCGCCATTCACCGTTTTTAATATCAGCCCGCCATCACCCACGGCATAGCCACTGTTTGCGTCAATAAAAAAGAGGCCATTCAGTGTCGCCGTTCCCGTTCGCTGGGTTGTCCATACCCCGCCACCATCCGTGGTTTTAAGAATGGTCTCATTTACGCCAACACTCCAGCCAACTTGCGGGGTCACAAAATAGATGCCATTCAAATTAATCGCCGCCGCTGTATCCGCGCTCCATGCAGCACCACCACTTGTGGTCCGCATCACAGAACCACCATTGCGGGCGATGTAGGCAGTCTGATCCTGAATATCCATATTGCTGACGGAATAGGTAGAGTTCTCGATATCGGCATCGCGCTTCTGATAACCGTAGATATAACGAAATGATAGGTTACTGGAGGGGCGGCTGAGTGTCAGAATCTGCGCTGTTCTGGCCGCATCCGAATAGAGCGTCACCGTCACTGTGGTAGAAGTCACTACCACTTTCCCGTACAGGGTCTGATCTGTATAGGTTGTGGCAATCGCCGCCGAGGTATTTGTCCCCGCACTATTATTATAGAGCCAGACCGAACTCAACTTACCCGCATTAGGTCCATTGTCCGTGCCGTCAGTCGCCAGCATGTAACCCGAGTTAACGCTGAAAAAACCGCTAACGCCATTCGATACCGCCCACGGAACGTTGTAACTCTTTGTATTGGAGCCATGCACAAACTCAAAGAGGTGTGTGTACCCAACGGCATCATTAAAATAGCCCACCCCATAATCACGGTAGACAATAGTATTGGTGTTATTAGGGTGTGTGCCGTTTGTAACCGTTGAATAACGGTTAACTGTCACAATATTGGCGGGATCGTTTTCGATATATGCCTGAAATTTTTCATAGCTGCTACCCGTCGGGGCAACAGAGACACTGTTCAGCGCCACCCCCCCTATCGATTGACTGATCCAGTTTGTCCCGCCGTTAATCGTCTTAAGGATTGTGCCACTCTCACCCACCGCATAACCAACGTTAG
>JAKFXL010000048.1 GCA_021731365.1 Gammaproteobacteria bacterium
ATTGGGGGGGGGAGGGGGAGGAAGGCAGGCCCCGTACGCACTAAGGAGAGTTGACTATGTCATCAACCTGGAGTGGATTATGAATGGCTTCTTATATCAATGATAATAAAAAGATCTTATAATCAGTATAGATTATAGTCTATTTAGTAGGGTTTTTATAACATGATCAAAATTCGTAATGCCACGTTTCGTCAGTTGCAAGTATTTGAATCAATAGCGCGAAACGGCTCTTTTACGGTGGCGGCTGAAGAGCTGCATCTTACCCAGCCAACACTCTCCATGCAGATGAAAAAACTAACCGGTATTGTTGGTATGTCACTGTTCGAGCAGGTGGGGAAGCGAATTGCGCTAACGGCGGTAGGGGGGGAGCTGCTTAAAACCTGCAAGTCGCTGTTTACTTCGTTGGATGAGTTCCAGATGACGGTTTCAGATATCAAAGGTGTCAAGCAGGGTGATCTGCGCATCTCCGGGGTGACAACAACCGAGTATTTTGCACCGCGCATTCTGGGAGATTTTCATAAAAAATACCCTGGTATTAATGTGTCGTTGGTTGTGAATAATCGTCAGCACATCCTGGAGCGGTTGGCGGAGAACCTGGACGACATCTATATTGTTGGCCAGACGCCGTCTGACCCTGGCATTCACGCCATCCCCTTTTTGACCAACCCGCTGGTGATTCTTGCCTCTCCAAACCACCCGCTGGCAGGAAAAAAGAATATACCGCTTAAGGCCTTGGCGGATGAAAACTTCCTGGCCCGGGAGCCTGGTTGCGGTACTTTCCTGACGATGGACCGTCTTGGGCGCAGTCGTGACTTTGCTTTTAAGGTCAGCATGGCGCTGGGAAGTAATGAGGCGATCAAGCAGGCAGTGATTGGTGAGCTGGGTATTTCGATGCTCTCCATCTATGCGCTAGTGCATGAAATTAATACGGGGGAGCTAGTGGTGCTGGACGTAGAGGGTTTCCCTATCGATGACGAGTGGTATCTCTGTTACCCCTTGGGTAAAAAACCCTCTGTGGTGGCCAAGGTATTTGCGGAGTACCTGCTTTCAGAGGGGCGCGAGCTGACCATCAGTTCATTGCCAGCCTCCTGGAAAGAGCGGCAGTGATGTGGTTCTTATATGGTGAGATGTGCATGAGGAGAGGTGATGATTGATGGTTGCACAATTCAAGCAGGCCGTTCTATTACGCAATGATGTTTAATAGTACTTTAAATCATTATTCTTCTTGCTATTGCCTAATGAAATCAGTAATATGCTCTTCGCCGATGCGGGGTGGAGCAGTCTGGCAGCTCGTCGGGCTCATAACCCGAAGGTCGTAGGTTCAAATCCTGCCCCCGCTACCAAATTTAGTTGAAATTATACAGCCGACCTAGATGTCGGCTGTTCTGTTTCAGGCCTGTTGTTATGCCCGCTTGGCCGGGTATGAAGTATTGATATTGGCCGTTCTTTTTGTTAAGGTCTGGCGCCAGAAGGGTGCGTGATCGAGGTAGGCGGCATCTGCTCTGGCGTAGTTGTCTGTTTGCTGCCAAGGCCCCGAAGGTGGGCCTTTTTGTTAGGCGCGAATTTTCTGGATTTTGAAAATGGGCTCACGGCCCATTTTTTGTTTTAAGGTGGACCTCATGGCCCGACAGGCCCCAGTAAAGTTGTTGAATCTGATTGGACCCGTTGTGGCGGGGCTGGGGTATGAGCTTGCAGGTGTCGAACATCTGCCGCAGGGACACCATTCGTTGTTACGGATATATATAGACAACCCTGATGGCGGTGTGACGGTCAGTGATTGTGAGAAGGTGAGTCGCCAGGTCAGTGCTGTGTTTGATGTGGAAGACCCCATTGCCGGACGTTATTCACTGGAGGTTTCGTCGCCTGGCCTGGACCGTCTGTTGTTTAGTGAAAAAGATTATGAGCGGTTTACCGGCCGTGAGATTAAGGTGCAGCTGGCGACACCGCTTGATGGGCGTCGTAAGATGACCGCCAAATTATTGGGAATTGCGTCTGGTCTGATCACCGTTGAGTTTGAGGGTGAGACTAAGCAGTTTTCGTTTGATGATGTGGAGAAGGCACGTCTTGTGCCTGAACTCTGAGGATTTGCAAGGCAGTGCTGAATAGAGGCTGAGCTATGAGCAAAGAGATCTTATTGGTAGTAGAAGCTGTATCTAACGAAAAGGGTGTCGATAAAGGCATCATTTTTGGGGCGATAGAGGCCGCGTTGGCAACAGCCACCAAAAAGCGTTATGAAGACGAGGTTGATGTGCGTGTCACTATCAACCGTGATACTGGGAATAACGAGACCTTTCGTCGCTGGTTGGTGCTGGAGGATGAGGAGGCGTTTGAGTCGCCTGATTACCAGATCATGCTGGCAGATGCGCGGGTCAAAAATCCTAAGGTCAATGCCGGTGATTATATAGAAGAGCCACTTGAGTCGGTTGAGTTTGGTCGTATTTCTGCCCAGACTGCCAAACAGGTGATCGTGCAGAAGGTACGCGAGGCTGAAAGAATGCAGGTGGTGGACGCCTATAAAGGGCGCATCGGCGAGCTGGTGATGGGGATTGTCAAACGTAATGATCGTGGCAGTGTCATCCTGGATCTGGGCGGTAATGTTGAAGCGCTGATCGCCCGTGAAGATATGATTCCACGGGAATCGTTACGCACGGGTGATCGCGTGCGTGGTTATCTGCGCGATGTACGTTCCGAGCCACGTGGTCCACAGCTGTTTATCAGTCGTACGGCCCCTGAGCTACTAATCGAGCTGTTTAAGCTTGAGGTGCCGGAGGCGGGTGAAGGCTTGATTGAGATCAGGGCCGCAGCCCGTGATCCAGGTGTGCGTGCCAAAATTGCCGTCAAGAGTAACGATCAGCGTATCGATCCAGTGGGTGCCTGTGTGGGTATGCGTGGTTCGCGTGTGCAGGCGGTCTCCAATGAGCTGGGCGGTGAGCGTGTCGACATTATTTTGTATGATGATAATGTGGCGCAGTTTGTGATCAATGCGATGTCACCGGCAGAGGTTGTCTCTATTGTTGTTGATGAAGAGAGCCACACTATGGATGTTGCAGTCTCAGAAGAGAACCTGTCGCAAGCCATCGGTCGTGGTGGTCAAAATGTGCGCCTTGCCAGCCAGTTGACTGGTTGGGAGCTGAACGTGATGACCGAAACGGATGCTGAGAAAAAGAGTGAGCAAGAGTCAGTGGCTGTGCTCAACCTGTTTAAAGAGCAGCTCGATGTGGATGAAGAGGTTGCTTCTATTCTGGTCCAGGAGGGGTTCAGCTCGATTGAAGAGGTGGCTTATGTGCCTGTGCAGGAGATGCTGCAGATTGAAGAGTTTGACGAAGAGATGGTGGAAGAGCTGCGTAATCGCGCCCGTGATGTATTGCTGACCAAGGCAATCGCTGGTGAAGAGAAACATGCCCACAAGCAGCCTGCCAAGGATCTCTTGGAGATGGAAGGTATGGATGAGTCCCTGGCCTATGCGTTGGCAGCCAAGGGTGTAATCACTATGGAAGATCTGGCGGAACAGTCGCTGGATGAACTGGGTGATGTGGCTGGTTTGAGTGAAGAACGCGCCAGTCAATTGATTATGACCGCTCGTGCCCCTTGGTTTGCGTAATAGCACCAAGGATTAAGAGCACTTGAGTAAGAGGGGTAGGCAGCAATGTCAGAAGTAACAGTAAAGCAGTTGGCAGATGCGGTTGGCATTCCAGTCGATCGCTTGCTTGTCCAGCTCGATGAAGCGGGTGTGCCGGTACCGAGCGCCGACGCTACCATCAGTGATGAGGACAAGATGCAGCTGCTCAAGCATCTGCGTAAAGGGGGCGATGCGGTTGAAGTCGCTGAGGAGGCGGCATCTCCCAAGAAGATCACCTTGAAACGCAAGACTGTCAGTGAGCTTAAGCAGTCAGGGACCCAGGGGCGCGCCAAAACCGTGAGTGTTGAGGTGCGCAAGCGCCGCACTTACGTTAAGCGTCCCACTGATGTTGCCAATGAATCTGAAGAAGAGTCTCCGGAAGAAGAGGTTGTGCCAGAGAGTCCTGAACTCAATGAGGCGCGTGCCGAAGAGGTCGCACGTCAGGCGGCAGAAGAGGCCGTGCGCTTGCAGGCCCTGGAAGATCAGCGTCGTGCCGACATGGAGATTGCCGCAAGGCGGGCCGCTGAGCAGATGATTCAGCAGGCGGCGGCCGAGGCAACTGTGCGCCCGGTGGCACCACCGGTGACACCGGAGGCCGTGGTTGTTAGTGATGCTGGCAAAGACAAAAAGCCTAAAAAGCGTGGCAAGGGCGCTGCTGACGAACCGTTTGGTGGCAAAGGCAAAAAAGGTGGCTTTGATCGTGAAGAGCTGCACGTCTCTGCCGACAAGGCTGGCCGCCGCAAGAAAAAATCGCACTCGCCAAGTCGTGGCCGTGTGGTGGTTGCTGCGGGGCCACATGGTTTCCAGAAGCCTCAGGTTCCCGTGACCCATGAAGTTGCAATCCCTGAGACCATCACTGTGGCCGAGTTGGCGCAGAAGATGTCGGTCAAGGCTGCTGAAGTCATCAAAGTGATGATGAAGATGGGCACCATGGTGACCATCAATCAGGTGATCGACCAGGATACCGCTGCCATTGTGGTGGAGGAGATGGGGCATACACCTAAGCTGATGCGTGAAGACGCACTTGAGGCTGAGCTGCTTGAAGTGCAGACCGGTCATAAGGGTGAGCTGATCAGCCGTGCGCCGGTTGTTACCATTATGGGTCACGTAGACCATGGTAAGACGTCACTGCTTGATCACATTCGGCGCGCCAAAGTGGCAGCCGGTGAGGCGGGCGGTATTACCCAGCATATCGGTGCCTATCATGTAGAGACTGATCGCGGTATGGTCACTTTCCTTGATACCCCGGGCCATGCCGCCTTTACGGCGATGCGTGCCCGTGGTGCTCAGGCAACCGATATCGTTATTCTGGTGGTGGCGGCGGATGATGGCGTGATGCCGCAAACGATTGAAGCGATTCAACATGCCCGTGCAGCAGAAGTGCCGTTGCTGGTGGCTGTGAATAAGATTGATAAACCTGACGCTGATCCTGATCGTGTTAAGCAGGAGCTGGTTGCTCAAGGGGTGATTCCTGAAGAGTGGGGTGGTGATTCGATGTTTGTTCACGTCTCCGCCAAGACCGGTGCCGGTATCGATCAGCTGCTCGAAGCTATCCTGTTGCAAGCGGAAGTGATGGAGCTGAAAGCGGTCAAAGATGGCCATGCCACAGGTATTGTTGTTGAATCGAGCCTGGATAAAGGGCGCGGTGCAGTGGCAACAGTATTGGTACAGAGCGGCACGCTGAACAAGGGTGACGTATTGCTGGTGGGTAAAGAGTATGGTCGTGTTCGTGCCCTGTTTGATGAGAACGGCAAACAAGTTGATTCTGCCGGACCTTCAATTCCTGTGCAGGTGTTGGGGCTTTCCGGTACTCCGGACGCGGGAGACAATGCAGCGGTTATCTCTGACGAACGTAAGGCACGTGAAATTGCCCTGTTCCGTCAAGGCAAGTTCCGTGATGTGAAGCTGGCTCGCCAGCAGGCCTCCAAGCTTGAAGATGTCTTCTCACAAATGGAAGATGGCAAGATCAGCGCCCTTAACCTGGTGATCAAGACTGACGTACAGGGTAGTGCCGAGGCGCTGCGTGATGCATTGACCAAACTTTCTACCGATGAAGTCAGGGTTAAGATTTTGGCTAGTGGCGTGGGTGGTATTACCGAGTCTGATGTCAATCTGGCGGCTGCATCGCAGGCGATTGTCATGGGCTTTAATGTCCGTGCTGATAGCGCTGCCAAACGTATCTGCCAAGAGACAGGTATTGATATACGTTACTACAGCGTAATCTACGACATTATCGATGACGTTAAACATGCGCTGTCCGGCATGTTGTCGCCAGAGATTCGCGAAGTGATTGTGGGTCTGGCAGAGGTGCGTGATGTCTTCCGCTCACCCAAGATCGGTGCGATTGCCGGCTGTCTGGTCATTGATGGTGTGGTCAAGCGTAATAATCCGATCCGCGTATTGCGTGACAATGTGGTTATCTATGAAGGTGCGCTTGAGTCGCTGCGTCGCTTTAAGGATGATGTGGGTGAAGTGCGCTCTGGTACCGAATGTGGTATCGGCGTTAAGGATTACAACGATGTACGCCCAGGAGACCAGATTGAGGTCTACGAGCGTACCGAAGTTGCCAAGTTCATCACTTGATTTCACAACGGTAGAGCGTCATGGCCAAAGAGTTTAGTCGTAGCCAGCGGGTTGGTTCACAGATACAGCGTGAGCTGGCGGATCTGATTCAGTTTCAGCTCAACGATCCACGTGTGGGGCTGGTGACAGTCTCCGGCGTGGATGTGACCCGCGACATGGCCCATGCCAAGATCTACATCACCATGTTTAATACGGACAATGGCGTGGAGGATGTCCTGGCGGCACTGAATCATGCTGCTGGGTTTCTACGCCGTGAATTGGGCAAGCGAATGAAATTGCGCATTACACCGCAGCTGGTATTTGTCTATGACGCCTCTGTGGAAAATGGTGCCAATATCAACGCCTTGATCAATGCCGCATTGGCTTCTGATCGTGGCGAAAAATAGTCTGTTCGCGGTCTAGCACGAGTGCAAAAACGGCGCATACCGGGTAGAGATATCCATGGCATTTTTTTGCTCGACAAACCGGCGGGCATGACTTCCAACGTGGCGCTGCAGAAGGTCAAACGACTGTTTAATGCCAATAAAGCGGGCCATACTGGTAGCCTTGATCCTATTGCCACCGGTGTATTGCCCATCTGTTTGGGCGAAGCGACAAAGGTTTCGGGATATCTACTGGAGTCTGACAAGGGTTATTTTGTCACCCTCAAGTTGGGGCAAAAGACCAATACTGCGGATATTGAGGGAGAGGTCATTGAGACCCGCCCCGTGCCACACATCAGCGAACAGACATTGCGTAAAGTGCTGGAGCAGTTGACGGGTATTATTCAGCAGGTACCGCCCATGCACTCAGCGCTTAAGGTGAATGGCCAGCCACTCTACAAACTGGCCCATCAGGGGTTGGAGGTGGAGCGTCAGCCGCGGCAGGTGACTATTTATCAGATTGATTTGCTGCGTCAAAGCAGTGATGAAATTGATCTGCATGTCAGGTGTTCGAAAGGGACTTACATTCGTACACTGTCCGAGGATATTGGTGAGCTTTTGGGGTGTGGTGCACACGTGACCGTTTTACGCCGCACTCAAGTGAGTGGCCATCAGCTTGATCAGTGTATCGGTCTTGAGCAGTTAGCTGATGAGATTGAAGCCGGTGGGTTTGGTGGCGTTGATAAACGTCTGTTGCCGATGGACAGCGCGTTGTCGCAGTGGCCGTCAATCGCACTGACCGATGACATGGCATTTTATGTCAAACGAGGCCAGGCTGTGCTGGTGCCAAAGGCACCGATGACAGGATTGGTTAGGTTGTATGGTCATAAAGATGGATTTCTGGGGATCGGCCACATCCTGGATGATGGCAGGGTTGCTCCAAAACGTCTGGTGAATTGCTAGGATTATTGCCTAATCTGCCTTTTAGGAGGAGAATTGGCCAATTCCGTGCTTGTACCGGGCTTGATGCGGTTGTAAAATACGCCGCTTATTGAGTTAGTAGTGTCTATTTGGGAGATAACATGTCTTTGAATGCAGAAGCTAAGCAGAAAGTCGTTGGTGATTTTCAGCGTGCCACAGGGGATACTGGATCTCCTGAAGTTCAGGTTGCGCTGTTGAGCGCTCGTATCGATCAGCTTTCTGGTCATTTTAAGAAACACTCTCATGATCATCACTCACGTCAGGGTCTTTTGAGAATGGTTAGTCAGCGTCGTAAGTTGCTCGACTACCTGAAAAAGAAAGATCAGGATCGTTACCGTGAATTGATCACCCGTCTTGGTCTGCGCCGCTAAGCGGAATGCCGAGCTGGATTAAACAGACTGCCCTGCGTAACATCGAAGGATGTGCGGGGCGGTCTGTTTCTGTTGCTATGCCCGCAGTGCGTTGATCCAGAATCCGATCATTTTTGGATCTTTGTTAAATACCCCATAAGAAATTTTAAGGATAGTTAATGAAACCCATTAAAAAGGTTTTTCAGTATGGTAATCACACTGTCACGATAGAGACTGGTGAGATTGCCAGACAGGCTAGTGGTGCTGTGATGTGCAGCATGGGAGATACAACCGTTCTGGTGACTGCCGTTGCACGTAAAGAGGCTGTTCCGGGGCGTGACTTCTTTCCACTAACTGTCAACTATCAAGAGAGAACCTACGCAGCGGGTAAGATTCCTGGCGGGTTTTTTAAGCGCGAAGGGCGTCCTACGGAAAAGGAGACACTGACTTCTCGTCTGATTGATCGCCCGATACGTCCACTGTTTCCCGACGGCTTCACCAATGAAGTCCAGATTGTTGCCACCGTTGTCTCACTGGATGCTGAAATTGATCCTGATATTCCCGCTCTGATCGGTGCTTCAGCGGCATTGATGCTGGCAGGTGTTCCTTTCAAGGGACCGATCGGTGCTGCCCGTGTGGGTTATGTCGATGGTGAGTTTGTGCTGAATCCGAGCAAGTCTCAGCTGGCGGCCTCGCAGTTGGATCTGGTGGTTGCCGGTACTGAGGGTGCGGTATTGATGGTGGAGTCTGAGGCCCATGAGCTGTCAGAACAGGTGATGTTGGATTCGGTGATGTTTGGCCATGAACAGATGGGTGTTGTGATCAAGGCTATCCGTGAGCTGTGCGATGAAGTGGGCGTTGAGGCTTGGGTGTGGCAGTCGCCCGCCAAGAACAGCGCGCTGGAGTCTGCGGTGAGCAGTGTTGTTGCGGCACAGTTGAATGAAGCCTATCAGATTAAAGTGAAGCAGGATCGGTATGCAGCGCTGGATGATATTCGCAGTCAGGCGGTTGCTACGTTGTGTGGTGGTGATACACCTGAGTGGAGCGCAGCTGACGTGGGTGAGATGATTGGCACGCTTGAGAGCAAGGTGGTGCGTGGTCGCGTTATTGATGGTCAGCCGCGTATCGATGGACGTGATACCAAGACTGTTCGTCCGATCACCATTCGTGTGGGCGTGTTGCCACGTACACATGGTTCAGCACTCTTCACCCGTGGTGAAACACAGGCGCTGGTGGTAACCACCCTCGGTACCGGTAAAGATGCGCAGATGATCGATGCCATTGAGGGTGAGCGTAAAGATCCGTTTATGTTCCACTATAACTTCCCTCCATACAGTGTTGGTGAGACCGGCATGGTGGGTAGCCCTAAACGTCGTGAGATCGGCCATGGCCGTCTGGCTAAACGTGGTGTTCAGGCGGTGATGCCTGATATGGCAAACTACCCTTACGTGGTTCGTGTGGTCTCTGAGATTACTGAATCCAACGGCTCCAGTTCAATGGCCTCTGTCTGTGGCAGTAGCCTGGCGATGATGGATGCGGGTATCCCTTTAAAAGCGCCGGTAGCGGGTATTGCCATGGGGCTGATTAAAGAGGGTGACCGTTTTGCCGTGTTGAGTGACATTCTGGGTGATGAAGATCATCTGGGCGATATGGACTTCAAGGTCGCCGGTACGTCATCAGGTATCACTGCGTTGCAGATGGATATCAAGATTGACGGGATTACCCGTGAGATCATGCAGGCAGCACTCTCCCAGGCGAAAGATGGCCGTCTGTTTATTCTGGGTGAAATGGATAAGGCGATCACTGCACCTCGTGAAGAGTTGTCTGAATATGCACCACGGATCATCACCTTCAAGATTAATCCGGACCGTATCCGCGATGTTATTGGTAAAGGGGGTGCAACTATTCGTGCACTAACCGAAGAGACAGGCACATCGATTGATCTGGATGATGATGGCACCGTTAAGGTCGCCTCGGTTGACCGGGCGGCGGGTGAGGCGGCGAAGCAGCGGATTCTTGAGTTGGTTGCTGATGTTGAAGTGGGCAAGATTTACGATGGTAAAGTGGCCAAGCTGATGGACTTCGGTGCCTTTGTCACCATTCTGCCGGGCAAGGATGGTCTGGTTCACATCTCACAGATTTCCAATGAGCGTGTGGAGAATGTGGCTGATAAGCTTACCGAAGGTGAAGTGGTTAAGGTTAAAGTGCTTGAGGTGGATAAGCAGGGTCGTATCCGTTTAAGCATCAAGGCCGTCACTGAAGAGGTTTAAGTACCTCTTAACGTGGGTTTGATATAAGAAAGGGGCCATCGGCCCCTTTTTTTATGGCATCAGGCGGGTTCCGGTTGTTGCTGACCGGCGTTGTGTGCAGGGATTATTTACGTGAGAGTCTGTGATGTGTGGGATCTGTTTCATCTATCGTGCTGGCCATCATCAATCTGCTGAGCCGTTGGCGCAGAGTGAGTCAAGTGAGTTAATAATTCAGCGCATGGTACATGCGTTGATACATCGGGGACCCGATGCACAGAACCATTTAGTGCGTGGTGACGTGGCGTTAGGCCACACCCGTTTGAGTATCGTTGATATTCGTGGCGGTGCCCAGCCGATGTTAAGCATCGATGATCGTTACGCCATTGTTTATAACGGTGAAATCTATAATTACAAGGTGTTGCGGGCTGAACTGGAGCAGGAGGGCGCTCTGTTTCAGACGCAATCGGATACGGAGGTGATCCTCCATCTGTTCCAGCGCGATGGCGCACAGTGTGTGCCGCGCCTGCGGGGAATGTTTGCGTTTGCTATTCATGACTCATTAACTAACGAGCTGTTTGTGGCCAGGGACCGGTTGGGCATCAAACCGCTGGTTTACCATTGGGATGGCACGACCCTGTATGGTGCCTCAGAAGTGAAGTCACTGTTTGCATCGGGGCAGATCACCCCCGTCTTTAATCCTCAATCGGTACGGAATTTTTTCTCTTATCAATTTAATATTGCGCCACATACGTTATTTGCCGGGGTGGTTGAGTTGGCCCCCGGCCATACTATGACACTGGTGGCAGGTAAGCAGCCGCAAATTGACTGTTATTGGGATCTGGAGTTTCCCCGCGAGGGTGAGTATGAAGATCGTAGTGAAGAGCAGTGGCTAACAGAGTTTGATGGTGTTTTGCAGGACTCTGTGCGCTCACACATGATCGGTGAGGTGCCCATTGGTTCTTATCTTTCCGGTGGTGTTGACTCGGCCACTACCACCTATTGGTTGCAGCAGTCTGCGGAGCAGAGTGTAAAGGCATTTACTATCCGCTTTTCAAACAGTGCTAATGACGAGTACCCAATTACTAGCAGTATTGCCGACCACATCGGTGTTGAGCTGCACGATCTTTATATGGATGATCAGCGCAGTGATGATTATCTGGATGTATTGGTGGAGGCGATGTACAGCGTCGAGCAGCCACAACGTATGGCGCTGGATATCCCGCTGCTGATGTTGTCGGAGCTGGTGCGTAAAAATCAGTTTAAAGTGGTGTATACCGGTGAAGGTGCGGATGAGATATTGGGGGGTTACGACTGCTTCCGCCAGGATTACATTCGTCAGTGGGGCAATGAGAAGGGAGGGCAGGAGGAGCGGCTACGTTACTATTTAGATGATTTTGGAAATGACTTTGCCTCTGACTATCTGCAGATGTTAGCCCGTTTGCATGAACCACTGCAGCAGCAGAAGGTGGCGGCGCAATTTGGTTGTTATCCCGTCTGGTATGACTTCTGGCAAATCCTTCGTGAAGGGAGTGAAGGGATCTTCAGCGATGATTTTCTGGAACACTCTGCGGACCACGATCAGCAGATGGCAGAGTTGATCACCACCTTAAAGCCCAAACTGGAGGGGTTGCATCCACTCAACCAGTCCCTGTATCTGGAGATAAAGACCCGTCTGCCAGGCTGGATATTGTGGCGGGCAGATCGGCTGGCCATGGCCAACGGCGTGGAGGCGCGGGTCCCGTTCCTGGATCACAAATTGGTGGAGCTGGCGGCACAGGTGCCACCAGCGCTCAAGCTGAACGGCCTGGATGAGAAGTACATTTTACGTAAGTTAATGTTGCCAAAACTACCAGAACACCCCACCTCGTATAAAAAACGTGCTTTTTACACCCCTATTCGGGAATGGTTTTTTACGCCAAAAAATGCAGATCGGTTGTCGCAATTTCTCTCTGAAGAGAAGATTCAACAGGCGGGCATCTTTAATCCTCAAGTGGTGACCGCGCTGTTGGATGAGCTGGTGAACCTGCCCACACCCCCTGATGGCAATGCCTATTACCGGGCAATGAGGCAGGAGTGGGTACTGTTTTCGATCCTGACAGTACAGATTTTGCACGACCTGTTTATCAACAAAACGGCGCGCTGTTTTACTGATTCACACATATGAGTGATACCCCTCAGCAGGGCGAAACTGTCGTGCAAAGGTCCCAATTCTGGCAAGTCTTCCGCCACTTTTTGCCATACGCACGTGCCGATGTGGTGTTTGTCAGTTTGGTCATAGGGACTATTGTAGGGTTAACTGTGACCAATACCGCCATGGTCTGGCTGATAGGGTTACCGTTTGATCACCTGCATGCCGGGCGTTTTGATCAGGTTAAATCGGTGCTGCTCTGGTTGATACTGGTTGTTGTCATCAACCAGGGATTTCACTTCTCCTCCACCCTGATGGGCAACTGGTTGGGGCTGCGTTTTGTGGGGCGGCTGCGTCAAGCTGCCCTGCGTCATCTGTTTGATGTCTCTGCGCCCGGTGCGGCACATCTACAGAAGGGGGACGTGCTTGCCCGCCTCAGCAGTGATGTCGACAGTGTGCAGAACATGGTACTCGAAGTCCCCTTCTTTCTTGTTTCTCACCTGTTAACCCTGTTTTTTTATTGTGGCATGCTGTTCTGGATCGACTGGTATCTGGCCCTGGTGGCGTTAATGTTTGTGCCGCTGATTGTCATACATCAAGGATTATTCGGCCCGCGCAAACGTAAGGTGTCGCAACGATTTTTTCATGAAGCGGGCAAACTATTAGCCTTTGAAGAGCAGGCCTTGAGCAATTTGCGTGGCATCAGCTCAGTCCGGGGTGAGACACGGATGGCGGCACGGCATGGTGAGTGTTACGAACAGGCACGTCACTGGGGCATGAAAATGCGCTGGCTGGATCAAGGGTTCACAGTCACTCTGGCAGCCATGATCTATTTTTGTGGGATCGTGATTGTGTTTGTCGGGATCGATCGGATAGAGAGCCACGGGTTTGGGATAGGGGCGATGGTCAGTTTCCTACTCTACCTGGGGTATCTCTCGGTGCCGGTGCGCGGGTTTGCACAAGCGCCAATGCAGTTACAAGGTGACTTTGGGGCTGCGCAGCGTGTTTTGGCGATCTTTGATCTAAAACCTGAGACTCAGGATATTGTTGATGCAGAGCCATTGGTTGTGACTGAAGGGGGCATTCGTTTTGAAAATGTAGATTTTGCCTACCCGGGAGGGGAGCCGCTCTTGCAAGGCGTCAATCTTGAGGTGCGCGCCGGTGAAACAGTCGCCCTGGTTGGGGCAAGCGGTGCGGGTAAATCAACACTTGCCCGGCTGCTGATGCGTTTTCATGACCCTCAGCAAGGCCGGATTACAATTGATGGGACGGATATTTGCACTGTGACCATTGCTTCACTACGTGAGCAGTTTTCAGTTATTTGGCAAACCCCGTTCATCATGCACGATACGATTCGTACCAACTTACTATTAGTGAAGCCGGATGCCACTGAGTCGCAGATGGTACACGCCTGTGAAGTGAGTGGCGCATGGCAATTTATCACCGCGTTGAGTGATGGCCTTGATACCCGAGTGGGAACTGGCGGTGTTGAACTATCAGGTGGGCAGTATCAGCGTATTGCGATTGCACAGGCGATGTTAATGGATGCTCCATTTTTAATTATGGATGAGGCAACTTCAGCATTGGACAGCCAATCAGAGAAAGAGGTAGTGGCTGCCCTGGATACATTACGCACAGGTCGCACGACTTTTGTTATCGCCCACCGTTATTCGTCTATTCGCAATGCCGATAGAGTCTTCTATTTTAATGGCAATGGCTCAATTACAGTAGGCACCCATGATGAACTCTATATATCCCATCCAGAATATAAGGTTGCAGTGCTGTGGCAGTCCGATAACGAGGCATAATAAAAGAAACTTCTGAGAGATGAAGGGTAAGGCGGCGGGTTATTTGAGTATCGAGTAATGGCGTAGGCGAGGGAATTATTGACGAAAAAAATGGGAGGCAGACATGCCCTCCCATTTTTATTGTATGGCGTTAGCCATAGCGATACGCAATACACCTCTCAATAGTGAGAGGGAGCGCGTGACGCGGGCATATTACATGCCACCGCCGCCACCGCCGCAACCGCCACCGCC
>JAKFXL010000080.1 GCA_021731365.1 Gammaproteobacteria bacterium
GTATGTTTGAGAAAATGAGGAATGGGTCTTGATCTACGTATCAGGCTTTATGCCTAAGGGTGGGTCCAAGATCACCATTCCTCGTGATACGCTGATAGCTAATCAGCATATCTGGAGAGATACAAGGGTGGGTTAGGCGCGCCTTTTGCGCCGTAACCCACCAAGCGTACTCAATGCATAATGGATTGCCGGATAGGATGGATAGAATCGTTGGGTATTTATGGTGCATGGAATGCACTCTACAGGGCTGAGTAGATATGAAAAATTTAACTAAGTTGCAAAGGGATATTCTTTTGGACTGCTGTGTAAATAATAGGCTTCCACATGTTCATGGCGCCAATATTGGGTACTACCTTTCCCGCTTCAAGACGAGTGCAAGCCAAGAGGAAATCCAGAATGCACTGGGCGAACTCGTGGCTACTGGATTGCTGGCGCAGAAGGACCTCATATACGGCGTGGCGAACCACCAGAGGCTGAGTGAGCTAAATAGGTCTTTATGGTGGCCACTTGCGTGCGTCCGTGGTAAATCCCTCATGCATAAGCTGTGGAATTTTCTGTGGGTCCATGGAGTTAAGGTAGTAGTTGGAGTCTGTATCGGCTATGCCGTTGCCGTTATCACCGGCTGCCACTGACCTGCAATGATGTTGGATTAGGAGAGCGCCATAACCCAACATAGGTTTGATATATTCACAGTTATGTAGGATGCATTCCATGCACAACATGCCCAATTTGAAAAAACATATTGTGTGCTTCGCACGCTTGGTGGGTTACGGCAAAATACGCCTAACCCACCCTACATTGATAGACCCTGCTTGCGTAAAAGAGCTAAGGCAATAATTGGAGCTGATCTTATGAACACCAACATGAACCTGGAGGCTTTGGAGGCAGAAGTTCTCAAGCTCTCCCCTACCGACCGTACCCATCTTTTGGAACGGCTCATCGGTAGTCTTGATGCTGATGCTGCAATTAATGCCTCATGGGAACAGGAGGCCGAGCGTCGTCAGGCGGATATCGAATCTGGGAAGGTCGCTCTGGTTTCTGGTGAAGAGGCAATGGCCCGTTTGAGAAAGAGTTTGAAACGGTGACTTTTTCACTGCATCCCGCAGCCGAGAGAGACATTGCCGATACAATTGATTTCTATCTTCGAAATGCGGGGTTGGTTGTTGCTGAGAAATTTTTGGATGAGTTTTACAGAGCGGCGAATTTTCTCGTTGAGAACCCTGAAACGGGCACACCATTGTTACGCGATCGTCGCACGTTTCCTCTCCATATTTTTCCGTATTCAATTGTGTATGTACCATCACGCGGAGAGATCTGTATTCTAGTCGTCAGACATCAGCGCCGTCAGCCAAGTTACGGTGCAGAACGACAGTAACGAGGGCATTTGAGTAAATCCACCCAACATTAATAGGCTGTGTCCGCATGAGCGAGCATGGCAATAAACAAAACACTTAAACAACGGAAACCAAAAAAACCATGGCCCAATATATCTACACCATGAACCGGGTGAGCAAGGTTGTTCCCCCGAAGCGCACCATCATCAAGGATATCTCGCTCTCATTTTTTCCTGGCGCCAAGATCGGTCTGCTGGGTTTGAACGGCGCGGGTAAATCGACTGTTATCCGCATCATGGCCGGCGTCGATAAAGATTTCGACGGTGAGGCGCGGCCACAGCCGGGCATCAAGATCGGTTATCTGGCACAGGAGCCTGATCTTGATCCGACCAAGGATGTGCGTGGCAATGTGGAGGAGGCCCTTGGTCACATCAAGGAGGCGATGGTGCGGCTGGACGCGGTATATGCCGCTTATGCGGAACCGGATGCTGACTTCGACGCACTTGCTAAAGAGCAGGCGGAGCTGGAGAACATCATCCAGGCCTCCGATGCCCACAACCTCGATCGCAAACTGGAGATCGCCGCCGAGGCGTTGCGCCTGCCGCCTTGGGATGCTGATGTCACTACCCTCTCCGGGGGTGAGAAGCGCCGTGTGGCGTTGTGTCGTCTGATCCTCTCCGCGCCTGACATGCTGCTGCTCGATGAACCAACCAACCATCTTGATGCTGAATCAGTGGCCTGGCTCGAACACTTCCTGCGCGAATATGAAGGGACCGTGGTCGCCGTGACCCATGACCGTTACTTCCTCGATAACGTGGCGGGCTGGATTCTGGAACTTGACCGTGGCCATGGCATTCCGTGGGAGGGTAACTACTCCTCCTGGCTGGAGCAGAAGGGGGCACGCCTGGCACAGGAAGAGAAGGGCGAAAGCGCCCGCATCAAGGCGATGAAGAGCGAACTCGAATGGGTGCGCAGCAATCAGAAGGGGCGTCACGCCAAGAGCAAGGCGCGTCTGGCCCGTTACGAAGAGATGGCCAACCAGACCTACGAACAGCGTAACGAGACCAACGAACTCTTCATTCCGGCAGGGCCGCGTCTCGGCGATCTGGTTATCGAAGCCAAAAATCTCAACAAGGCATTTGGTGACCGCTTGCTGATCGAAGACCTCAACTTTAGCCTGCCACCTGGCGGCATCGTCGGTGTTATCGGCCCCAACGGTGCGGGTAAGTCGACACTCTTCAAGATGCTGATGGGGCTGGAGAAACCGGACAGCGGCGAACTGCGTATCGGTGAGACCGTCCAGCTCGCCTACGTCGACCAGAGCCGCGATACCCTTGATGGTAAAAAGACAGTATGGGAAGAGATCTCCGACGGTCAGGAGATCATCACTGTCGGCACCACCACCATCAACTCACGCGCCTACCTGAGCCGCTTTAACTTTAAGAGCGGTGATCAGCAGAAGCGTGTCGGCGACCTCTCCGGGGGTGAACGTAACCGCCTGCATCTAGCCAAGCTGCTGAAGAGCGGCGGCAACGTGTTACTGCTCGATGAACCGACCAACGACCTCGACATCGAAACCCTGCGCGCCCTTGAAGACGCGTTGCTGGAGTTTGGTGGCTGCGCCGTGGTGATCTCCCATGATCGCTGGTTCCTTGATCGTATCGCCACCCACATGCTCGCCTTTGAAGGCAACAGCCATGTGGAGTGGTTTGAAGGTAACTTTGCCGATTATGAAGAAGATAAGAAGCGTCGCCTGGGTGAAGATGCGGTAACACAACCGCACCGTATCACCTACAAAAAATTTGGTGCGTGATCCCAACAGATGGCGGTGAGGGGGGGTCTCCCCTCACACAAAAGCCCCTTTGGCAGAGTGCCAAAGGGGCTTTTTATTACTGAGGGTCGAAAAGTATTCACTCTTTACTGCCGGGTTCGATTATAAAATTCTGTTTTTTATATATGCTGCCTGTTCCGCTGTGCGGACCTTCAACCATGTAATAAACTCATCCGCCAGCAACGGGTAGCTGATGCAGTAACCTTGTGCCTGATCACACCCCAGCTCAGTCAACCGCTCTAATACGGCCAGACTTTCAACCCCTTCCGCCACCACGCGCAACCCCATGTTATGGCCAAGGTCGATGGTGGAACGCACAATCACCAGATCTTCACTGTTGTCACTATCCAACATATCAATCACAAATGATTTATCTATTTTTATCTCAGCAACGGGTAGCTGTTTAAGATAAACAAGGGATGAGTAACCTGTACCAAAGTCGTCAATCGACAGCCCTATCCCCATTTCATTCAACTGTTTCAGTGTATGCATGGCGCGCATGGGATCAGCCATGATGGCGCTTTCAGTAATCTCAAACAGTAGCTGACATGCGGGTACCTGCCACTCATCGAGCAACAGATTGATCTGATCTGCAAGCTGTTGATCCTGTAGATGGCTGGCAGAGAGATTGATCGACATTACAATATCCACCCCCGCCTGTTGCCAGAGATGGTATTGGTGCAGCGCCTCCTCCAGCACAAACAGGGTGAGGGGGCGGATAAGACCGGTCTGCTCGGCCAGGGGAATAAACTCATCTGAAGACAACAGGCCACGTTGTGGATGTTGCCAACGCACCAACGCCTCCACCCCGGTCACCACATCCCGCTTAAGGTCGACCTTCGGCTGATAATAGAGCACCAGCTCATCATTTTCGATAGCACGCCGCAGCTCACCCGCCAGTGCCAGACGGGTGACACTGTGTTGATCCTGCTCCGGGCTATAAATAACAAAATCCTGCGATGCCCGTTTGGCAACATACATGGCCACATCGGCGTGACGCATAAGTGTCGAGCTGTCCATGCCATGTTCGGGGAACAGTGCGATACCGATACTGATACCAACGTGAAGGCTGTGATCGTCCACCACAATTGGTTCTTCAAGCACTGCTGCCAATTTACGGGCGGCATTAACAGCGTCACCCTCCCCTGTAATGGCGGGCAATACCACGGCAAACTCATCGCCCCCCAGGCGCGAGATAGTGTCAGACTCACGCAATGCAGCGCACATACGGATCGCCACCTGCTGCAATACCACATCACCATAGTGGTGGCCCAGGGTATCGTTAATCTCTTTGAAACGGTCCAGATCAGCAATAAACAGCGCCAGCGGTTGCTGTTTACGTTGTGCTGTCATAATGGCGTGGCGCAGTCGATCGTTCAGCAACAACCGATTAGGCAACTCCGTCAGGGAGTCATGCAGGGCTTGATGTTCGAGCTGCTGATTCAGCATGGCTAGCTCTCGAGTGCGCTTGGCAACACGCTGCTCCAACTCCTCCTGCATCGCTTTGATACCGACCTCGTAATGTTTACGCTCGGTAATGTCGCGAACTATAGCAATGTAGAGCACCCCCTCATCGCGCCACAGTTCACTCACCGCCATCTCAACAGGAAAAGTGTGTCCATCCCGATGGCGACCAATGGTCTCCTGGGTAATCGCGCTCTCCCGTGGTGGAAAGGTGGAACGAATGCCGTGCACCAGCAGCCCCGTCAGCGGCCTGCCGACCACTTCACTGGCCTGATAGCCAAAGAGCTGTTCAGCAGCAGTATTCATGGACTCAACATCACCCCAGCCACGAATTGTAATAATGCCGTTAACCACATTATCCATGATCGCCCGAATATGGGTTTCACCCACCACCAACTGGGCACGCATCAGTTCAAGATCTTCTGCAAGACCAACAATCTCATCAACGTTTGAATTCACCACAAGGCGTTCACCCGTACGCCCGGCAACAATTTTCCGTGCCGCACTCCGCAGCTGTCGAAGTGGACGTGTCACTTGAGGTGAAATCACTGCCAGCAGCAGTAGTGACAACAGAATGTAACCCACAGCCAGTAACATGCCACGTTTGTAGGTCTGCTCAATCTGCTCCTGGGTAGAGGCCTCGTCATACCCCAATTGCAGTACCGCATCCCGTCCCTCAAACGAGAGGCGCAAAGCAATGAAGTAGACATTGTCGCCATGGTCTCCAAAAAAGAAATCTTCCTGGAAATTTAAAGTCGAATTAAAGCGGCTGCTGGACGAGGTGAGCGTCCTGCCCCCGTCAAGAATAAGTTTTGCGTATACAACCCGCCCATCAACAAACGTATCATCAATAGTATCGATAACCTGTTTGCCGCTATTAGTTGCCGCGATATGATTCGTGAGCTGATGGGCGCTATAACGGGAAGAGCTAATAAACTGCTCCTGGTAGCCATGTTCAACCAGCTTCAATACCCAGCTAAACAGTATTGAAATAAGCACGGCGTGAATCAGCAGGCCGCCAATAATGATGTAACTTGCAAACCCCCATTTCCAGTGCTTCAATTGACCCTGCCTTGCCAAACAACTGAAACTACCACCATGCCGGAATCGGCCCGCAACTGATCGCGCCACATAAATGTCACTGCGTTTCGTTGCTTACGTAGGGCACTCAGCAACTCCTGCTGGTTGTTATACATCTGTGGCCGATAACCGCTGCCCTGGCTCACCACATTGGCCATAAGTTGGCGTTCATACAGCGGTGCTGACATAAATAACGCCTTCTGCAAAAACACCTGATATAACAGCGGCTCAGTACGGTTAATCACTGCAGTCAAAGGGGGTTTATGAGCTGTTGGCAAACCCAAATAGAGTCTACGAATCTCCGGAGTAGTCAGGCGAACATCGTTACCACCCACATAACTTACCAATACCAGTGAGCGGATTTCGTTTGCCATTCCAGAGGGAAGGACGACAAATGCCCCCAATATCACAATGAAAGAAATCATATGCTTGATCATAACCATGCAGCACTCCCTTGCTGACCCTATTCGATTGACACACGGAGTCGACTCACGCTTATCCGCTGAGTTAATTAACGGATAACCAGAATCAGTGCAACAACAGAAAGCTTACCCCCAACACACACCGCCCTCCGCACTCCTGTGAGGGCAGAAAAACCGACAACAAACGAACTGGCAAACTAGGCAATATTTTTACCATTAATTGATTATAGTGGCGCAGCAATCACTTTAGCGTCGGTGCCACCCGCACGAATACTAAAATGGTACTGGCCGGCCTCTTTTGTGGCTTTGTTGGTGACTATCAAGCTGATCTTATAGTCACCTGGCGGCAACGGGACCTGAGCGCCACGTGTCTGCAGGGTTGTAAACTCCTTCATCACCCGCTGGAACAGTTCGCCAACACTGCCACCTGCCAAATTGCCGTTCTGAAACACCCCACGTCCTGTGCTGGCTATTTTCTTCAGCTCATCGATGTTGATCGTCTCACCCAAACCAATGACGTGAGTTGTCAAACTCGGGTGGCTGCTGATGGCTGACAAGGTCTGGGCCAACGCATCAGCCGGCTTTTGTGACGCAGGTCCCGTGGTGCCAAACTGACGATAACTGGCACCACTAGTGGTTGTCAGCGGCTGATCTGGCTGTTTGCTGTTATCAAACCAGCTGTAATTATCGGCACCGTCAGAAAAGACCAACATCACATACTGATCACGGGCGCCATTAAAAACGCCGTTGTCATAATCAACCTTCATCCGTTTTGCCATCACCTCCACCGCTGAATAGAGCTTGGTCTGACCACCATCCTGCTGCGGGGAGGGAATAGTCAGCAGATCACTAGGTTGCCAGTCACCTTGTCCACCCGCGCCCGATTGACTCTGCTTGATCAATGAATCAAACCAGACCACTGAAAACTTGATCTTGCCTGGGCGGTTTTTCCAAAGATCCAGCACCTCCTGATAACTATCCCGCGCCGCCGTTTTCATCGGCACAAACGCTGGCGGATTGCCCACGGTCATGGAGTAACTGGCGTCCAGTACCATTCCAAAATTGAGATTAACGCCCAGCTCTTCACTGGATTGATTAAGCAGTGACTCCACATCAACAGGGCTATCGTTCACGCGCAGTTCAACATCGAACTCATCTGAATTAAGAGGATTGCCTGTCTTGTCCCGTGCTGAAAACTGCACCACCATTTGGGTAAGTCCCCTACCATCATTGGGGTAGGAGACCGTCGGCTGTACCGGCACACTCAGTTGCAAACCCGATTTTGAACCACCACCGCCCGTGCCGGGTGTGCCCGTATTACCAGGGGTTCCCGTCGGATCAGGATTATAACCACCACTACAGCTAGCCAGCAGTGGTAGTACCAACAGTGACAAAAAAGAGGCGGGATGTTTAAAACGCGATACAACGGACATGGGAGACCTCACTACTGAACTAACTTGCGGGAATATGCCTGTAGAGTACCGCAAATACCCCTAGAGACAAAGCGCCATAGACTGTGAGCAGCCGTTAATCCTTGCATTAATAGGTGGTTTTACAATCACCGCTACCGATTAAAATGCAGAAACCCCGTTTACTCACCGGCCAGCAACTGCTTCACATCAGGAATAATCTCTTTTGGGCCTGCGGCAATTTTAAAAAAGGCACGAATACGCCCTTGTTGATCAATAAGATAGATGATGCCGGTATGGGCAATACTATACTCACCCGCCGCATTAACCGGCTCTTTTTCGAAACGGGTACCGTACTGTTTTGCCACCTTACGAATCTCATCCAACGTGCCACCCAATCCGACAAACCCAGGGTTGAAATAGTCCATGTAAGCCGCCAGCCTTTCGGGGGTATCACGCTCTGGATCAAGGGTAATAAACAGCACCTGGAGTTTATTACCGTCATCACCCAACAGCTTATGTATCCGCTGCATAGTGAACATGGTGGTAGGGCAGATATCAGGGCAATGGGTATAACCAAAACTGAGCAGTACCACTTTGCCACGAAAATCAGCCAGAGTGATGGGGATGGCACTTTGGTCTATCAACGTAAAATCCCCGCCCCAACTATCGTAGACCTTCAGCGGTTCGATAGCTGCAGCAGGACGCAACATAGCCACCAACAGCAACAAGGCGATTACTGTTCCAGGCAGACAACGTAGTATTCTGGATAAATTCAACATGTTGACTCTATCGGACTGTTTGCACTGCAGTTAAAGGGGATAACTTTATCATCACCTCTTCGACGGGGTGCAATGATCACAAAAACAGGCTCACATCGCTGGCGGCCAATCAGCACCCAAAAGTTGCCGCGCCATAATCAACGCATCTTCACGGCCATCTGCTGCGGGATAGTAACCTTTACGCCGCCCTAGTTCATTAAAGCCGAGCGACTCATACAGGGCAATCGCGCTGCGGTTAGAGGGGCGCACCTCAAGCAATACCATATCAACCTCACACCCTGCCAAGGCATCCAGCTGCTCCTGTAATAACAGCCGCCCATACCCTTTGCCACGCAACGTGGCGCGGATACATATATTCAGAATATGGGCCTCCCTGGCCCCTATCAAAACCAGCGAATAACCCTGTATCACACCGTCAATTTCAAAGATGCGGCAACGATACCCAGCCCCCAGACAGTCACGGAAGTTACCCACACTCCAGGGATACTCATACGCCTGCTTTTCAATCTCCATCACCAGCGGCAGATCAGCCGCCTGCATAACACGGTAGATCATATTAGCTGGCGCTGACAATTGAACGGGCGAAGAGCAGATCTTCCCACGCCTTGCGTTTTTCATGGGGCGCGCGTAACAAATAAGCAGGGTGATAGGTGACAACAACGGGTGTCTGAGCATCGCTGTACCTATGCTCTTTGCCACGCAACACCCCCACGGCAAGATCATTATGTAACAGGCTATGGGCGGCAATACGGCCAACAGCGACAATAATCCGCGGTTTAATCAGGGCAACCTGCTGTTGAAGATACCCCGCACAGCTGGCCAACTCCTCAACATGTGGGTCACGATTACCCGGTGGCCGACATTTAACGATATTGGTGATGTAGACATCTTGCCGCGCCAAGCCCAGGGCATTAAGCATTAGATTAAACAGCTCCCCTGCTTTACCAACAAAAGGTTCGCCCTGTTGATCCTCATCAGCACCGGGGGCCTCACCCACAAACATCCAGGCGGCACTGCGACTACCCGCACCCACTACTGCATGGGTACGCTGCCGATGCAGTTCACACCGGTTGCAATTAACAATTCCCGCCTCCAACGCACCCCACTCCGCAGGCAACTGGAGCTGCTGGTGAGGTGCCACAATTACCGGCAAAGAAGGGCTCACCGCAGACGCTTGGAGATCCTGAACCACAGGAGACGACAGTATCTGAGCTACCGCTTGAACACCCTGCCGCCGCTGCCAGACCTGAATCCCCATCGCATCCAGATAGGCATGATGCAGAACAGACATCTCTTTATCCGCCATTGTTAAAACTAAATCTGCGGATGGGCCCGCTCAGCGGCGGACAACAACTTGTTCAAGGCATTGATATACGCCCTGGCTGAGGCGATCACAATATCGATGTCGGCCCCCTGTCCATTGACAATACGCCCGCCCTTCTCCAACCGTACCGTCACCTCGCCCTGCGCATCGGTACCGCTGGTGATGTTATTCACAGAATAGAGCTGCAACGTCGTGCCGCTATTCACTATCGTTTCAATGGCCTTATAGGAGGCATCCACCGGTCCGCCCCCTTCAGATTGCGCCTGACGCTCATCCCCATCCACCCAAAGTGTCACCGTCGCCAACGGTGTTTCACCGGTCTCAGAACAGACCTTCAAGGCGACCAGTTTAATATGTTCGTTATCTGCCTCCGTGCCCGTTTCCGAGACCAGCGCCTGCAGATCCTCATCAAAGATCTCATGCTTTTTATCCGCCAGCTCTTTAAAACGGGCGAATGTGGCATTCAACTCATCTTCCGTGGCAAAACTGATATTCAGCTCCTGTAGACGGGTACGGAAAGCATTACGCCCCGAGTGTTTACCCAGCACCATCCGGTTGTCACTCCAACCCACATCCTGGGCGCGCATAATTTCATAGGTTTCACGGCTCTTCAGCACACCATCCTGATGAATACCTGACTCATGTGCAAACGCATTAGCCCCTACAATGGCCTTATTAGGCTGCACAGGAAAACCGGTAATGCCAGAGACCAGGCGACTGCAGGTGACAATCTGAGTGGCATCAAGGGTGGTATCACAGACAAAAAGATCCTGACGGGTGCGGACCGCCATCACCACCTCTTCAAGCGCAGCGTTACCGGCACGCTCACCCAAACCGTTAATCGTACACTCCACCTGTCGTGCACCACTCATCACCGCAGCCAGAGAGTTGGCCACGGCAAGACCAAGATCATTATGACAATGCACTGAAAAGATCGCTTTATCAGAGTTTGGAACACGCTCAATCAGACGTTTCACCAGCTCACCAAACTGATGTGGCACGTTATACCCCACTGTATCGGGGATATTGATGGTGGTAGCACCAGCATTAATCGCTGCCTCGATCACACGACAGAGAAAATCCAGTTCAGAGCGCCCGGCATCTTCGGGAGAAAACTCGACATTATCTGTATGCTGACGGGCGCGTTTGACCGCCCTCACCGCCTGCTCCACCACCTGATCAGGCGTCATACGCAATTTCATCTGCATATGAATGGGCGAGGTTGCTATGAAGGTGTGAATCCGCCCGGAGTTGGCCCCTTTAAGCGCCTCACCGGCACGATCGATATCCTTATCCAGGGCACGGGCCAGGCCGCACACAGTGCTATCCTGCACCACCTTGGCCACGGCACACACCGCCTCAAAATCCCCCTGACTGGCCACAGGAAATCCAGCTTCGATCACATCAACCCGCATCTTCTCCAGCGCTTTGGCAATGCGGACCTTCTCATCCTTCGTCATGGAAGCGCCAGGACTCTGCTCACCATCACGCAAGGTCGTATCAAATATAATCAGTTTATTACTCATATTTCCGCTCCGCATGATGATGTAATCGCAGCACTAAAGATCATCTGGCCACCCCATTGTCACAACCATTTAACAACACCGCACCAAATAAAAAATCACTCACTGTGCACATCGCGCTCCTGCTCCGTATTTAGCTTACGCTCCGCACGGCGACGACGGAGTTGCACCAGAGTCAGGCCAATACCAAATACAGAGTAGCCAAACACAATCAGGAAAATCATGCGCGGAGGGTCCATGGCAATCAGCACAAACACCGCCACCACCAGCAACATTTTAAAAAATGGCACCTTGCCTTTAAGGTCGAGATCTTTAAAGCTCGAATAACGGACTGTGCTCACCATTAATATACCGGCTGAGACTGAAAGAAAAGCAGCAATCCAGGCCAGATTTTCACGCACCCAACCCGCGTCATCCCCCCACCAGACAAAACTCACCAACAGGGCAGCAGCAGCAGGGCTGGCCAACCCCTGAAAGTAACGTTTGTCCGCAATACCAACCTGTGTATTAAAACGGGCCAACCGCAAAGCAGCTCCGGCTGCATACATAAACGCCGCAGCAAACCCCACCTTACCCAGCGGTGCTAACGCCCAGGTATACATCACCAGCGCCGGGGCCACCCCAAACGAGACCATGTCAGCAAGACTGTCATACTCCTTGCCAAAATCACTTTGGGTATTTGTCATCCGTGCCAGACGTCCATCCATGCCGTCCATAAACATGGCAATAAATATCGCAATGGCAGCCGCCTCAAAACGGCCATTCATAGCAGCAATAATGGCGTAAAAACCGGCAAACAGCCCTGCGGTAGTAAACAGATTGGGTAACAGGTAGATGCCACGACTACGTTTTTTTTCGGTTTCCATCGATTCCGTCACTCCTTTTACACATAACATCTTCATGTCGTCAGCCGCACAAGACGTAACCTTGATCAAGACGTAACCTTGATAAGGCGTTTGCACACCCATATCAATCCAGGCCACCACATAATATCTCTACAACATTTACATAGAGTCAATAACAAACAGGGACTGGTGCATCAATGCACCAGTCCCTGTTAAGGTCAAACAAACCAGAGTTAGTTCTTGGTCTTATCAACAATCTTGTTAGCACCAATCCAAGGCATTAACTCACGCAGGCGTGCACCTACCTGTTCAATCGGATGGGCGGCATTGATACGACGCATCGCTGTCATCTCAGGATAGTTAGACTGTCCTTCAAGAATAAACTGTTTGGCATATTTACCTTCCTGAATATCTTTCAGTGCCTGACGCATTGCCCAACGACTCTCTTCGTTGATAATCTTGGGGCCGGTCACGTACTCACCATACTCAGCGTTATTAGAGATGGAGTAGTTCATGTTGGCGATACCGCCTTCGTACATCAAATCAACAATCAACTTCAACTCGTGCAGACACTCAAAATAGGCCATCTCCGGTGCATAACCCGCTTCAACCAGGGTCTCAAAACCAGCCTTCACCAACTCAACGGCACCACCGCACAGAACAGCCTGCTCACCAAACAGATCGGTCTCAGTCTCGTCCTTAAAGGTAGTTTCAATAATGCCAGTACGACCACCACCCACGCCCGCAGCATATGAGAGTGCAATGTCCTTAGCCTTGCCCGATGCGTCCTGATGAATAGCAATCAAATCGGGAATACCGCCCCCCTTTACAAACTCACTACGCACAGTATGGCCTGGGGCCTTCGGTGCAATCATGATGACATCCAAGTCGGCACGTGGGACCACTTGGTTATAAAGAATGGCAAAACCGTGGGCAAAGGCCAGCACTGCACCTTTCTTCAGGTTAGGCTCAATCTCAGCCGCGTAGAGCTGAGACTGGAATTCGTCAGGGGTCAGGATCATCACCAGGTCAGCGCTTTTAACAGCATCAACCACCGCACTCACTTTCAGACCACAATTCTCAGCCTTGATGGCTGAAGCCGAGCCTTTACGCAGCCCCACTGTCACATCAACGCCTGAATCTTTCAGGTTATTTGCATGAGCATGGCCCTGCGAACCGTAACCAATAATGGCAACCTTCATACCTTGAATGATTGAAAGATTGCAGTCTTTGTCGTAATAGATGTTCATCGCTAGATTCCTTGATTACTCTAAAATGTCTGTACTTAAGTCAAAAAATTCAAACCAACCCGGCATTACAGTGAAAGGCTCTTCTCACCACGAGATATACCAGAAACACCTGAGCGCACCGTCTCCATAATCGCGTCGCGACCGATCGCTTCGATAAAGGCATCCAGCTTATCGCCGGTTCCGGTCAACTCAATGGTATAAGTACTGGCAGTCACGTCAATAATATGGCCACGGAAGATATCCGCCAGCCGCTTTATTTCGTTACGCGGCTCGCTCTCAGCCGCCCGTACCTTGACCATCATCATCTCACGCTCAATGTGCGGCCCTTCAGTCAAATCAATCAACTTCACCACATCAATAAGTTTATTCAGCTGTTTGGTAATCTGCTCAATAATCTGATCTGACCCACGAGTCACCACGGTCATACGTGACAGCGTTGGATCCTCTGTTGGCGCAACCGTCAACGATTCAATATTGTAACCCCTGGCAGAGAAAAGCCCCGCAACACGAGAGAGGGCACCCGATTCATTTTCCATCAAAATTGAGATTATATGACGCATCA
>JAKFXL010000032.1 GCA_021731365.1 Gammaproteobacteria bacterium
TGGCGTCAACCAGACGCAACGGCCGACCGCTGGCGTCGTGGTGGCTGATCTGCATGACGTGGTTAAGGGCGTTGGTGATGGTTTGCAGGTTGCCGTTGACGGGGTCATAGACGTAGGTGGTGGTGTCGTTGAGGTCGGTGCGGGGGCCATCGATGGTGGCGATCTGGCGCTTGGCGTTGTAGCTGTAACTCCAGACGCGCGGTGCACCCACCGCGGTTGCAGCAAAGCCCAAACTACCATTGGCATCGGTCGTGGCCTGTTCGGTTTTGCTCAGCAGCTGACCATTGGCATCGTAGCTGTAAGTGGTGCGCTTGAGCGGTGCGGCGATCTGGGTCGGCAGACGATAGCTGGAATGCCACTGGGTGGTGATGGTGCGCTGTTGTGCCGTGCCTTTGGCTTCGATGCGTTTGGTTTCGAGGTTGCGCAACAGGTCGTAATCGTAGTCGGTGATGGCGCCGTTCCAATCAGTTACGACATTAAGATTTCCATTAATGTCATAAGTACGATTTTTAAGATTTCCATTAGGACAGGTCTTACAACTGACCCCTGCAATATTCACGACCTTGCGAGCACTATTAACAACTTCAAAGGTATAGGTGCGCGTTCCACCAAGGGCGTCGGTGACTGTGGTTGTACCGTCACTGTTATAGGCAAAGATCACGCGCTCGACACCACCAGCATGTTCACTCAATATGGCGCGTCTCTGTTCGTCATATTGCCATGTTGCATAACGATCTCCATTCTCATCGGTGATACCTGTCAGCCCACTATTAAAATTGGGGGCTTCATAATGATACTGTTTAGTTGAACCGTCTGGCGTGTCAACATATTCTAGATTTCCAGTGACGCCATAGCGATAGGTCCAGGTAAGGCCGGTATGATCTGTAACTGTCGAAATCTTCTCGGAAGTGTTGTAACCAAGCTGAATAAACTCACCGGTGCTAATCTCAACACGAGATAAGAGACCGTCCGTGTTATAGCTCAATGTTTGAGCCTCCCCTTTCATATCCGTGATGGAGAGCAGCTTGCCACCGTTGTCGTAACGCTCTTGTGTATTATCGGCATCTGTAAACAGCCAGCCATTACTATCTAGAACCAAGCTGACTTTCGGTGAGAAAGGCTCTATCCATTGGCCATTAATATTCTCGAAGTAATAGATGGCGCCATTGGAGCGAGTTAACGTTACTACCTTATCAGTCGGCAATGGTTGTAATGCAGCAAGAGGTATATCAATAGCAGGTACAACATCAAGGGGAACATAGATGGTCAAGTAGGCGACCGTTTTATTAGCCACTCGCACACGGCAAAGTAAGTTGCCGGTATACTCCACAACACCACTCGTTGCGAGACTCCCTCCCCACATTTGGTACTTAATGTCATTCCAGCCTTGTGTGCAAGCAGCGGATGGGCTGGCATAGTTCTGCGACTGTATTGAGTCCGGCGTTATTTTGTTGTTAGATAATCCCTGATTCAATCTGCGACTATAGGCATGGCGCCAACCGGGCGCCAGGCTTCCTGAAGTGTTGTGATCACCTAGGCTGTTATAAAAACGCGTGAAGTTTAGATTTCCTGATCTTCCAAAAACAATGTCCTGTTCAACCTGGGACTTATTGCCGGTGACAGGATCGCATGGATTCCCTTCACGCTCGCACGTTTCAGGATTGTTAGGCGGCACGAGGCGGTATTGTCTGTATTCGTACAGACTAGGAAAATAGCCGCCAGTTATTGTCGTAAATGGAAGCCAGTAACTTAAAGGATTAGTACAATGATTGACTAGCTTCCAGCCCGCTGATGTCAAATTAATATAATCTTGTGAGTAATACCAATCCGGCCCCGCATTCATCATGGAACGTGCAGGGTAATATAAGACATTAGTGGTCGGGTTATAGCCTAGTTGGTGAAAAAGGAGTTTAGGATATGGGTTGCCGGCGCATGCGGTATACATATCAAGTGTGGAGTCATTCACTAATCCATCAGCGGCTTGGGCTTTGCCGGTGAGCAATACTGGAATAGCAAGAAGTGCCAGTAAAAAGCATAAGAATAACTTCCTGGCGCGAAGCAAGCATTTATTCCCCGACTGAAAGCCAAATGGTGCGGCCAAAACACGCCACAAAAGCGAGGCAACAATGCTAAACATCCATCTCATGCTCACGTCGACACCCTTCAATATTTTTATTTTTTCTTTCACGATAAATTCCATAGCGATGACCTACTCATCTGGACTAATGTGCGGAGTTCACGATTAAAGCAACCATATCGCATCATCAATCTTGCGCCCATTTCTGCAATACCTTGTTATACCCACCCCCTACGGCCCCACAATCACAAACTACCTATTCCCAAACAGCAGATCATTCATCTCACTGCCCTCGCTGATCACTAAATACATATCCGCCCTCACAGCAATCGCGTAGGTACCCGCTGCAACTTCTGCCTTGAGTTTTTACACTGCTTATTATTTTGCCGTTCCGGTCTGTCGCCGATGCTGGCTTGCAGCAAATATTACACCAATTACCTAGCGCGCTGTTTTACAACGGCTGGTGTTTTGTTTTTAGGCGCGATCAGCCAGATATGTAAAACTTTCCGACAGCCAGATGGCAGACGTGATCAGGATGAGCTGCACAACGCAACATACCAAATTAGATCAGAGCAGCTGTAATGAAACAGAAGGGGGAATTAAAAGATAATTGATTTAAAGGGCCGGGAGGACAACAGCGGGGCACAACTACCAGCCATCACCATAGTTGTGGGTGATCTCTGTACCCGGTTCGATATCCGCCAGCGCCATGACGGTCAGGTCATCGTAATAACAGGCGTTGGGTTTGGCACTGTGGTTGATGAACTTTAGCGGTCCTTCTACCTGATGGCCTTCGTCTTCGCTGAGCCAGAGCACATGCGGACCATCGCTGGTGACCTGTTTTGGTTCGATGGCGCCGATCACTTCACCGGCCTGAATCCGTTTACGTGCAAACAGACCAAAGCCATGAATGGCACTTGCTTCCACGTAGAACTTATCAACCACGGCATTACCTCGGCAGAACATGGAGGACGATGAGTAGCGTAACTGATAACGGGGGGAATAGAGAAGGTGGTGGCTACGCCCTGATTCGAACAGGGGACCCCATCATTATGAGTGATGTGCTCTAACCAGCTGAGCTACGTAGCCATTGCGGTTGGGTGATTACCCACTTACAAGGAGTGCGGATTTTCCGGATTTAACGCTCCGCTGTCAAGCCTAACGTTAAATCCGCTAGCAATAATTACACGTTGAAACGGAAGTGAACTACATCGCCATCTTTGACGATGTACTCTTTGCCTTCCAGACGCCACTTGCCGGCCTCTTTAGCACCTTGCTCGCCGTTGCCGGCGATAAAGTCATCATAGGCGGTGACTTCGGCGCGGATGAAGCCTTTTTCAAAATCGGTATGAATAACGCCGGCGGCCTGCGGTGCGGTGGCACCAATCTTGACGGTCCAGGCGCGCACCTCTTTAACACCAGCGGTGAAGTAGGTCTGCAACCCCAGCAATTTGTAACCGGCGAGGATGACACGATTCAGGCCTGGCTCTTCCAACCCCATCTCGGCGAGGAACATCTGTTTCTCTTCATCATCGAGTTCCGTCAGTTCAGACTCAATGGCGGCGCAGACCGGCACGACCACCGCTCCTTCAGCCTCGGCCAGGGCGCGTACTTGATCGAGGTAGGGGTTGTTCTCAAAGCCACCCTCAGAGACGTTGGCGATGTACATGGTGGGTTTGATGGTGAGCAGGTGCAGATCACGCAGCAGCAGCTGCTGTTCGGCATCCAGCTTCATGCTGTGCACCGGCTTGCCTTGATCCAGTACCAACTTCACCTGTTCACACATCGCCACCTGGGCCTTGGCATCTTTGTCGCCGCCCTTGGCAACACGGGCGATACGGGCGATGGCCTTGTCGACCGTCTCAAGATCGGCCAGGCAGAGTTCGGTATTGATCACCTCGATATCATCAAGCGGGCTGATCTTGCCAGCAACATGGACGACGTTATCATCCTGGAAACAGCGCACCACATGGGCGATGGCGTCGGTCTCGCGGATGTTGGCGAGAAACTTGTTGCCCAGCCCCTCACCCTTGGAGGCACCGGCCACCAGTCCGGCGATGTCGACAAACTCCATGGTGGCAGGCAGCACCCGCTCTGGCTTGACGATCGCGGCCAGTCTGTCCTGACGTGCATCGGGCACCGGCACGATGCCGACGTTGGGTTCGATGGTGCAGAAGGGGTAGTTGGCCGCCTCAATGCCCGCCTTGGTCAGGGCATTAAAAAGGGTGGACTTGCCAACATTTGGCAGGCCGACGATTCCGCATTTGATTCCCATGGTTTTATCCTGTTCTGTCTCTTAGGTACGAATCACTTCTGCCCCAAAGGGCACTCGCACTTACAATTGTGTTGGCTGCGTATGCAGCGCATTCATCGCCTTCTGCAGCTCACCTGTCACCGCCTGCGGCACCACCGCCAAGGCGCGATCTAACGACTCATCAATCAGGCGCTGCTCTTCCTGACTGGCGCGATGCAGTACAAAATCGGCAACCTGTTTGCTGTTGCCGGGATGGCCAATGCCAACCCGCAGCCGCAAAAAGTCATTGCCTCCCATCTGCGCCACAATATCGCGCAGACCATTATGCCCGCCATGACCACCACCCTGTTTGAGACGGGCAGTACCGGGCAGCAGGTCAAGCTCATCATGCACAACCAGCATGCTCTCTAACGGAATTTTGTAAAAATTGGCCAGGGCGACAACCGCTTGGCCACTACGATTCATATAGGTATTGGGTTTGAGCAGCCAGACCTGCTGACCACCGATGTTGACCTTGGCAACATCACCGAAGAATTTACTCTCGGCACGAAACGACTGCCCCTGACTGCGGGCAATTGCCTCCACAAACCAAAAACCGGCGTTATGCCGGGTCTCCTCATATTGGGGGCCGGGATTTCCCAGCCCCACAATTAAAGCGACAACAGCAGACAACGCCGGTCTCCTTCAGCTGCTATACAAAAAGGGCTGAAATTACTCAGCAGCACCTTCCTCAGCGGCAGTGTCTTCATCAGCACCACCACCACGGGTGGCAACGATGGCGACAACGGGCAGGTCGTGCTCTGGGCCGTGGCTCAGGTCAACGATCTCAACACCAGCAGGCAACTTGATGTCTGACAGATGCAGTGAATCACCCAGCTCCATGGCAGAAACGTCCAGCTCGATGAACTCAGGCAGATTGCTAGCAAGGCAGCTAACATCAACACCGGTCATCTGGTGAGTAAAGACCGAGCCACTCTTGACACCCGGTGCCACATCTTCACCAATGAAGTGAATCGGTACGTGCATGCGGATCACAGAGTCAGCATCCACACGCAGGAAGTCCAGATGTACAACCGCAGGTTTGAACGGGTGCCATTGAATGGCCTTCATCACCGCCTTCTCACTCTTGCCCGCAACCTTGATCTCAAGGATGTGCGAAAAGAAGGACTCATGCGCCACATGCTGCAACAGAATGTTGTGCTGCAAAGAGATACTCTGCGGCTCTCTATTACCACCATAAATAACGGCTGGTACCATACCGGTACGACGCAGGCGGCGGCTCGCACCCTTCCCCTCGTCGTTACGCAGTTGTGCATCAACCACAAAATTTTCAACTTTCATTATCTGATCTCTCGTTACTGTTTAAGTAGCGCCACACCCGCGACCAAGTGTGACATCGTTTACCGCCCCCGCCAGTGCGTCCGGCCAGGGTAATAAATTCTTCTATTCAACAAACAGGGAGCTGACGGACTCTTCGTTGCTGATACGGCGAATGGTCTCACCCAGCAGCTCTGCCAGGCTCAGCTGCCGTATACGGCTGCAGGCGCTCGCCTCAGCCGACAGCGGGATGGTATCGGTCACCACCAGCTCATCCAGCTGTGAATTCTCAATATTGCTGACCGCCGGCCCGGAGAGCACCGGATGGGTGCAGTAGGCCATCACCTTCTTGGCTCCCCGCTCTTTCAGGGCCGCAGCCGCCTGACAAAGAGTGCCGGCAGTATCCACCAGATCATCGATCAGGATACAGCTGCGTCCTTCAACCTCGCCGATGATATTCATCACCCGCGCCTCATTGGGTTTGGGGCGGCGTTTGTCGATAATCGCCAGCTCCGCATCATCGAGACGTTTGGCCAGCGCCCGGGCACGTACCACACCCCCCACATCAGGCGAGACCACCACGATGTGGTCCTCTTTTTTATGACGCCGCCAAATATCACCCAACAAAATCGGTGAGGCGTAGATGTTATCCACCGGCAGATCAAAGAAGCCCTGAATCTGGTCAGCGTGCAGGTCCACGGTCAAAATGCGGTTGGCACCACTGACAGTCAACATATCCGCCACCACACGGGCGGTGATCGGGACACGGGCCGAACGGGTGCGGCGATCTTGACGTGAATAACCAAAGTAGGGAATGACAGCAGTGATGCGGGCGGCTGAGGCGCGGCGCATGGCGTCGATCATGACGCACAACTCCATCAAATTATCATTGGTAGGGGCACAGGTGGATTGAACAATAAAGACATCGCGACCACGAACATTCTCCATGATCTCAACCATGATCTCGCCATCGCTAAAACGGCCAACAACCGCCTTACCAAGGTGAGTATCAAGGTAACGAACAACATCTTGGGCGAGTTGCGGATTAGCATTCCCGGTGAACAGCATCATCCTGCTATCAGACACGCCACTTACCTCTTAACGTTTTGACAAGGGAGAAAAATATGGCTGGGGCGCCAGGATTCGAACCTGGGTATGCTGGAATCAAAATCCAGTGCCTTACCGCTTGGCGACGCCCCAATAATAAACAAAAAAACAACTCAGACCGCAACCATGCGAGCCTGTAAGGGCGAACGGTTCAACCCTTTGGCAACAAAACCACTCCACTGTGGTGGTAGCTGCGCTAACACCTGTCTGGCCAACACTTCATCATCAAAGGCGGCAAATACCGATGCACCTGAACCACTCATTCTGGCCTGGGCAAAATTACCAAGCCATTTCAGCGCTTTATCAACATCAGGGTAACGCTGCCGAACAACCGGCTCAAAGACATTCACCCACTGTTCAGACCTAAGCCCTGAAAGAAAGGCCGGTATTTTGCTTCTTTGCACGTCCCGTGTCAATTCCGGCGCAGCAAAGATCTCGGCAGTAGAGACATGGCAACCAGGGATCAGCACCAGAAACCACGGCTCCGGCAGCACTACTGGGGTTAAATCCTCACCCACACCCTCGGCCCAGGCGGCATCACCACGAACAAAGACCGGCACGTCCGCCCCCAGCTGCAAACCCGCAGCGGCCAACGCATCATCAGAGAGCGCCAGCCCCCAGAGCCTGTTCAGCGCCACCAGGGTGGTCGCCGCATCAGAGCTTCCCCCGCCCAGCCCTCCGCCCATCGGCAGTCGCTTTTCTATACCGATATCCACCCCCAGCGACGAGCCTGTCAAACGCTGCAGCAGCCGGGCGGCACGCACCGTCAGGTCACTCTCAGAATGGACTCCATCAATATCGCTGACCCGCCGGACAACCCCATCCTGCCGCACCTTGAACGTCAGGGTGTCGCCATAATTAAGGAACTGAAAGACCGTCTGCAACAGATGGTAACCGTCCGCACGACGGCCGTTGATATGGAGAAAAAGATTGATCTTGGCTGGCGCTGGCCAGCACTCACTGCCACCTTCAAACGTCATCCAAACCGCCTAGCGTCCACCGGTCAATCACCAGACGCACCCGTAAACGGGGATTATTCATCTCCAGTTTGTCAGGCAGGGGCAACGCATCAACCTCTGTATAACGGTTATAGGCCACGTCCCACCCCTCCTGCCGCAGACGACTCAGCCGCCCTAACCCATCCACCACCTGCAACTCCAGCGGGCGTGGTTCAGGACGGCCAGTCAGCCAGTATTTCAGTCCGCCCACCGGCACATGCCAACCCAACGCTTCGTCCATCAACGCCTCAGGGTTGGCGGCAAAGCGGGGCGGCTGATCGGCACTCTCCATGATGGCCAGAGCGGCGTCGCCGTGAATGCGCACGGCCCCCTGCCCCAGCGCACCTGACAGGCGGATATCAAAGTGATCGCCTTGCTGCTGCCAGCGCAGTGAGGCACTCCAACCATCATTTTGTGAGTCACGCACCGCAATGCGTCCATTAAAAGACCAGTCCACAAGCTGCTCCAGCTGCTGCTGGTGGAGCTGCCACGCCACCATGTCCGGCACAGCAGATATCTTTTCAGGGACGGTACTACACGCAGCAAGCCCCATGCAGGCGAGGGCGGTCACCACTACACGCCAGGCCTGCACCGGGCGCTGGTATAGGGATAAAAACATTATGGATCCAGACGGTTGATGACACCCTGCAACATTTTGTTATCAGGAAACTGCTCCAGGCCGCGCTTCCAGGTGGCACGGGCCTCTTCACGGTCACCCGACACCCACAGCACTTCCCCCAGATGTGCGACAACCTCCACATCATTGCTCAAGGTGATGGCGCGGCGCAGATAGTCAAGCGCCCCGGGCAGGTTACCCCTGCGATACTGCAGCCACCCCATGCTATCGAGGATGTAAAAACTATCCGGCTTCAGCTCCAGGGCGCGTTTAATATAGCTCTCCGCCTCGTCAAAGCGGTTGGTACGGTCCGCCAGGGTATAACCGAGCGAGTTCAGGGCATCGACATTGTCTGGCTCCAGCTCAAGGATCGCCAGCAGATCCCGCTCCAGCCAGTCGATGCGCCCCAGCTTCTCGGCCACCATGGCCCGTGCATATAACAGCTCTATATTGTCTGGCAGATCCTGCAGGGCATGATCGTAGATTTTGACAGCATCGTCATAACGTTCGATGTCTCGCAGGATCTCACCCTCAGCAAGATAGAGACGATGGCTCTGCTCAGGTACGCGGGCCTGTACCGCACCCAGACGAGCACGAGCGGCGTCTACATCCCCCAAACGGGCCTGCAGCAGCGCACTGCGAATCTGGCCATTCAGGTAGTTTTCACCACGATCGATCTTGTCATACCACTGAATGGCGTTTTTGAAGTGACCCCGCACCTCTTCAATACGTCCCAAATAGTAACCCGTCTCCTCCGTACGTACCCCCTTACGGTTCAGACGCAGGAAATAGGTCTCAGCATCCTTGGGTTGCTCCAGCCGCAAGGCCACCAGCGCAGCGGCAAAGGTGATGTCATCATTATCCGGCTGGGCCTTCAGCACCCTTTTAAACTGGGCTTGCGCCTCTTCCGGACGATCCAGATCCACCAACATGCGGCCATAAGCCACACGCAGCTCCATGTCGTCACCATTGCGCTTGACCATCTGCCCGATATATTCAACCGCCTCGGCCTGACGCCCGGCACCATACAGGACGCGGCTGCGCAGTATCATCGCCTGGGTCAGCTCCGGACGCAGCTGCAACAGCCGATCCACTGCCTTTTCGGACTCGTCCAGCTTGCCGGCCCGAAGTGCCAGCTGGCTGTGGGCATAAAGCCCGGCGGGATCCTCCGGATGGCGCACCATAAACCGCTGAATCACCTCCAGCGCCCCCTCTTTATCCTGCTCACGGCTGAGCAGCCGAATCATCAACAGGTAGCGGTTCTGTTCATCCCCCTGGGCCTGCTCCAGGACTGACTCTAACGAGGTGACGGCGGCATCATAGTCATTGGCCTTGATCAGCAGCGCGGTCAGTATCTGCTGCCCTTCGGCATCGGCTGGCGAAAGCTCCTGCCAGATCTTCGCCAGCTCCAACCCGACCGGGTATTCACGGGCAAAAATGGCAATGCGGGTGGCACGCTCGGCAATGCGTGGATCACGGGTCTGCTGCGTTAACCGGGCATAGAGCTGCACCGCCGCCGCATATTGCGCCCGCTGCAACGCCACCTCAGCCACCAGCAGCTCATTCAAAATGCCCGCGCTAAGTTCAACATTGGGCAGCACCGGTGCTGGCGGCGCACGCTCAGCAACCGTCAGTTCACTCGCACCCACCCCTTGTGGCGACATTGAGGCACAGCCCGACAACAGGGTCACACCAAACGATATTCCAGCCAAAGATAATAATAAACGTGCTACAGGCCTCATCTGCCCTCCATCACCCCAGGCAGTGCCTGGACGCTAAATCCGTTGAATCGTTATACTACACCAGAAAATTCCCACTGCACTGCTCTACTTGCCAACTGGCACCATTTACATGCAAAATCACCGGTCCCTTCGATTTGGTAGCGCGTTGTAAGTTTCATGGCCCTCATAGCTGTTGGTGTAAACCACAAAACTGCCCCCGTCAGTATTCGCGAGCGTGTCTCCTTTGCGCCCGAACGTCTGGCCGATGCGCTTAAGGAGCTCACGTCAACACCTGAGGTCAGCGAAGCGGCCATTCTGTCGACCTGCAATCGCACCGAGCTGGTCTGTTACAGCAACAGCAGCGAGACCGACACTATCATCGACTGGTTTGAGCATTACCATAAGCTCAATACCCAAGAGGTCCGCCCCTACATCTATATATATCCTGATCAGCTGGCGGTACGCCATGTGCTGCGGGTCGCCAGCGGCCTCGACTCACTGATTCTGGGTGAACCGCAGATCCTCGGTCAGATCAAGGATGCCTACAGCAAGGCGGAACAGGCTGGCACCATCGGCAAGCTACTCAACCGCCTGTTCCAGCACACCTTCTCCGTCGCCAAACAAGTTCGTACCGATACCGCCATCGGCTCCAGCCCGGTCTCGGTCGCCTTTGCCGCCGTCAGTCTGGCGAAGCAGATATTCAGCAACATGGAAGAGCGCACCGCGCTGTTGATTGGCGCCGGCGAGACCATCGAGCTGGCGGCGCGCCACCTGCACGCCAGCGGCATTGGCCGCATCATCATCGCCAACCGCACTGTCGAGAAGGCCCACGCCCTGGCGCAGGAGTTTGGTGGCTACGCCATCGCCCTCAAAGAGATCCCCAACCATCTGGCCGAGGCCGACATCGTCATCTCCTCCACCGCCAGCCAGCTGCCGATCCTTGGCAAAGGGGCCGCCGAGCGCGCCATCAAACAGCGCAAACATCGCCCGATGCTGATGATCGACATCGCCGTGCCACGGGATATCGAATCCGAAGTGGGCGAGCTGGAAGATATCTATTTATATACCGTGGATGACCTGCAGGAGATCATCCAGGAGGGGCTGAAGTCGCGTCAGGAGGCGGCCATACAGGCGGAAGAGATTATCGACACCCAGGTGGCCCACTTCATGGGCTGGATTCAGTCCCAGGACGCCTTCACCCTCATCCGCCAGTTCCGTGACCACGCCCAGCAGATCCGCGACACCGAACTCGAGAAGGCCCTGCGCCAGCTTGGCAACGGTGAAAGCAGCGAACAGGTACTGCAAAAACTCGCCCATGCCCTCACCAACAAACTCACCCACGCCCCCAGTGCCCAGATCCGTCAGGCCGGTTACGATGGCCGGATTGAGCTGCTGGATGTAGCGCGTGAACTCTTCGAACTGAAAAACTAACTATCCAGGCCCCCGTGAAACCATCCATACGCAACAAGCTGGAGAATCTCTCCGAACGGTTACAGGAGCTCAGCGCCCTTCTGTCTGAGCCCAGCATCATCAACGACCAGAACAAGTTTCGCAGCCTGTCGCAGGAGTATGCCGAGCTCAGCCCGGTGATCGCCTGCTTTGAGCGTTACAGCCAGACCCTCGACGACATCGCCACCGCCGAAGAGATGGTCAAAGACCCGGAGATGCGTGAACTCGGTTACGAAGAGCTGGAGTCCGCCCGCGCCCAACAGGGGCTGCTGGAGAAAGAGCTACAGACCCTGCTGCTGCCCACCGACCCCAACGACAACCGCAACATCTTCCTCGAGATCCGCGCCGGCACCGGCGGCGACGAGGCGGCGATCTTTGCCGGCGACCTGTTCCGCATGTACTCCCGTTATGCCGAGACCCAGGGGTGGCAGGTGGAGATCATCAATGAAAACTTTGGCGAACATGGTGGTTATAAAGAGGTGATCAGCCGCCTTATCGGCCGCGCCGCCTACTCCCGGCTCAAGTTCGAATCGGGCGTGCATCGCGTCCAGCGCGTGCCCGAGACCGAGGCCCAGGGGCGCATCCACACCTCCGCCTGCACCGTGGCCGTAATGCCCGAGGCCGACGAGATCGAAGCGATCGACCTCAACCCCGCCGATCTCAAGACCGATACCTACCGCGCCTCCGGTGCTGGGGGTCAGCACATCAACAAAACCGACTCAGCAGTCCGCATCACCCACATCCCCACCGGCATTGTGGTGGAGTGTCAGGACGAACGGTCGCAGCACAAAAACCGCGCCCGCGCCCTGTCACTGCTAAAGGCAAAACTGCTCAACCAGCAGATCGACAAACAGGCCGCCGAAGAGGCGCAGACCCGCCGCTCGCTGGTGGGATCGGGCGACCGCTCCGAGCGCATCCGCACCTACAACTACCCCCAGGGACGCCTCACCGACCACCGCATCGGCCTGACACTCTACAAACTCGACGATGTCATGCAGGGCAATCTCGACCCAGTGATCAACCCACTCATCAGCGAACACCAGGCCGACCTGCTCGCCGCCATGGGTGATTAAGGTAGCCTGGATGAAACGCAGTGGAATCCGGGACCGCACCCCCCGGACTCCGCTGCACTCCATCCGGGCTACAGTGAAACCATGAACATCACCACTGTAATCCTGCAAGCAACAACACAGATCGAGCGCCTCGACGCCGAGGCACTGCTCTGCCACCTGCTGCAACGTGAACGCAGCTATCTGCGCGCCTGGCCCGAGCGTGAAATCGATGCTGAACTGAACGATCAGTTCCAGGCACTGATAACGCGCCGCCAGCAGAGCGAACCCCTCGCCTACCTGATCGGCTGGCGCGAGTTCTGGTCGCTCCGGCTCAACGTCACCCGCGCCACCCTGATCCCGCGCCCCGATACCGAACTGCTGGTGGAGCAGGCGCTGGCACGCATCCCGCCCGCCTCCCAGTGGCAGATCGCCGACCTCGGCACCGGCAGCGGCGCCATCGCCCTGGCCATCGCCAGCGAACGGCCCCACTGCCAGCTCACCGCCACCGATTTCAGCGCCGCCGCACTCGCCGTCGCCACAGACAACGCCACGCAACTCGGCATCCACAATATTGGATTTTGTCACGGCAGCTGGTGCGAAGCGCTGGCCAACAACAAATATCAGATGATCGTCTCCAACCCCCCCTACATCGACGGCCACGACCCGCACCTGCAGCACGACGGCCTGCCGTTTGAACCGCAAAGCGCCCTCACCCCCGGCGACGACAGTGACGGTAATGGCCTGGCGGCGCTGCGCCTCATCATCGATCAGGCCCGAGCACACCTTGTCCCTCCCGGCTGGCTGCTGCTGGAGCATGGCTACAATCAAGGCAAAATGGTACGTGAACTGCTGCAACAGGCGGGCTATCATGGGGCGATAACGCTTCAGGATCTTGGCGGCCAGGAGCGCCTCACCCTGGCCCAACTCACTGTATAACCACTAAAACAGGCCCCTAATGGACAGACTCAGACTCCCCCGCCCCCTGGTCAACCAGATATTGACCCAGGCACAGCTCTCCCCGGATCGCGAAATCTGCGGCCTGATCGCCGCCCACAACGGCACCGCCAGCCGCTGCTATCCCGTGCACAACGCCGCCGCCGACCCCGTGCACCGCTACCAGATGGAGCCACAGGCACAGATCGAGGCGCTGCGGCAGATGCGCGAGGCGGGAGAAGAGCTGCTGGCGATCTAC
>JAKFXL010000030.1 GCA_021731365.1 Gammaproteobacteria bacterium
GGGTGGGGTCCATCGCCTCGATCATCTGCGTGAGTATCTGGTTGTCACGGGTGAGCGGCAGCACGGTGTAGGCGTTGGCGGAGAAGACAATCAGTGCCACCTGCTGGCCACGGAGCTGTTGCGCCAGCTCGCTGAGCAGGCGTTTGCTGTAGTCGAGGCGGCTGGGCAGGATATCCTGCACCCGCATGGAGGGGGAGATATCGAGCACGATGGCAATGTTGGCCTGCTGTTTGATCTCATGGCTATCTTGCGCTGTCTGCAGTGTTGGGCCGGCCAGTGCGACACAGGCAAGCAGCCACGCCACCATAAACAGCGGGGTGTGATAGTGGTTGGCGGCGGGTGCGCCACTGAGCAGCTGTGGCCAGAGGTGGCGGGCGATGAACTGCTCCAGCTGGCTCTGTGGTCGTCTATGCCAACGCTTCGGCACCAGCCGTACCAGCCACGGAATGGCGATTAATAGCAGCCACCACGGCTGTTGCCACGTTAACCACTCCATCATGGCAGCACCTCGCGCCGCTCCCGCCAGCCACTCAGTGCCAGGCAGCAGAGCCCGAGGATTGACGGCACGCTGTACCACTCATAGGGGCGTACTTCGTCATCGGTGAGGGTGATGGTTTCAAGCTGTTCAATGTCGGTGATGATCTTATCAAGTTCGCCTGGGGCCGTTGCCCGATAGTAGCGGCCACCACTCTCCTGTGCCAGCTGTTGCAGCAGTGTCTCATCCATCGGTACGCTGGCCAGCTGCGGCTGCTGTACCGGGCCGCGTGGGAACATCACCTGATTATGGGAGCCGATGCCGATGGTGTAGATGCGGACACCGTTGCCCTTGGCCATCGCCAGTGCCTGCAGTGGGTGGAGGGTGCCGGCGGTATTGCTGCCGTCGGTCAGCAGTACCAGGATGCGTGAGCGTGGATCTTCGTCGCGCAGCCGCTGCACCCCCAGTGCAATGGCCTGGCCGAGGGCGGTCCTCTGGCCCGCCATGCCGTCGTGGAGCTGCTGGAGGTGGTGGCGAATCAGCGCGATGTCACTGGTGAGTGGTGCCAGCGTAAAGGCGTCATCACCAAATACAATCAGCCCCAGCCGGTCGCCGTGGCGCTGGCTGATAAAGGTATCCACCACACGTTTCACCATCTGCATCCGGCTGACGGGGGTACCGTTGTCGGAAAAATCCTGCGCGCGCATGGAGCTGGAGCTGTCCAGCGCCAGCATAAAGTTACGCCCCTCGTGCTGCTGGTTGTCCCACCACTGTGGTCGGGCCAGGGCCAGGAGCAGGAGCGCCGCGCCAATCAGCCAGAGCCACGGTTTTTGTCCGGACGTGGAAGCTTGGCTGAGACGTATCAGCAGTTCGGTTTGTGGATGGGTAATGGCGCGGTGCTGGCTATTGGGTTGTGGCTGTTTGAAGCGTGCCCGCCACAGCAGCCACGGCAGCGGTAAAAAGAGCAACCACCAGGGGGCGGCCAGGATCAACATTCGGGGTGGCCCTGCATCAGCCACGTCTCAACCTGTGTAAACAGATCGGCGCTCAAGGGGGGACGGCTCTCCGCCGGGGTGTAACGCAGCTGGGCCAGCTGCTGTTGTAGCTGCTGCCACTGCTGTTGTTGCTCTGTGAGCGCCGGGGGGGCGGTGTTGGTCAGTTGGTTCAGCCCCAGCCCCAGCCGCAACAGTGTTGCCAGGCGGTAGGCGGCATCGTGGTCGCTGATACTTTGCTGCAGCCACTGTTGTTGCAACAGCTGCAGCTGGTGCAGCGCCTCTCGTGATTGGTCGTTCATCTGGCCGGGCTGTTGGCGGCGGCTGCGGAGATAGATCAAGGCCACGGCCAGCAGCAGCGCTATCAGGACCACGAGGGTGGCGATGATCAGCGGTTGCCAGTCGGGGGCGGGCGGTAGCTCCAACCCGGCCAGCTGCTGGGTAATCTGTTTGAGCTCGTCGTCACTCAGGGGCGTGTTCATAGTGATCTGGCCAGGGTCGGGAAGAGGTCGTCATCGGTGTGCAGCCGGGTGTGGTGCACGCCGCAGCGCTGTAACAGTGATTCGATCTGCTGCTGCTGTGCCGCCATCGCGGCGCTGTACTGTTGTTGCAGCACCGGGTTGTTGCTGTCGATGATGGCTGTTTTGCCGGAGTAGGGGGAGCGCAGTCGCAGCTTGCCGATGGCGGGCAGGTTCTGCTCGCCACGGTCAACAATCTGAATGGCGTGGAGTTGGCGCTGCTCCCCCAGTTGCAGCAGTGGCGCGGTCAGCGAGGTATCCCAGCGGCTGAAGTCGCTGATGATAAACAGGGTATCGCCCCGTCCGCAGAGCCGTTGTGCCTCGGTTAACAAGGTGCTGGCGGGGGTGGATGTGGCCGACTGCCCTGCGCCAGCGGCGCTACCGATCAGCGCCAGCCCCTGATCCAGACCGCTGCTGTAACCAAAGTGGCGCAGCTGCTGATGTGCGACCACGCCACCCACCTCGCCACGCTCTGCCAGCAAGGCAAAGGTGAGCAGTGCGGTGGCGTGGGCGGCACAGGTCGCCTTGAGTCGGCCAGTGGTGGCAAAAAACATCCCCGGGTGCTGCTCAACCAGTAGCAGCGCCCGCTGTTGCCGCTCGGTCCGGAACACTTTTGTGATTGGCAGATGGCTGCGGGCGCTGGTGCGCCAGGCGATGTGGCGGACATCATCACCCTGCTGGTAGGCGCGTAACTCCTCCAGCTCCATGCCCATACCACGGTAGCGGGAACGCTGTTCGCCGCTGAGCGGGCTGTTGCCGCTGATACGGCCGTCAAGCAGCCCGTGCGCCTGAAAACGCAGCAGTTCCAAATCCTCGGAGGTGAGCAGTGATGGTGGTGGCATCTATATATAGTGGTGTGGTGTTAGTGGTGGCTCGTGGGTACCCAAACGCAGGTAATCCTGTTTCTCTGTTTAGGGTTCAGGTTAGGGTACAGGAACGCGCTCCAGTAGCCCGGAAATTAGTTGCTTGCGGGTAACACCCGCCGCCCGTGCCGCAAAACTCAGGCCGATACGGTGGTTGAGGACGTCATCAGCAAGGTCGATGATGTCGGCGGGTTCAACAAAATCGCGCTGACGCAGATAGGCCAGGGCGCGGGCGCTGCGGGCCAGGGCAAGGGTGGCGCGAGGCGAGGCACCGTAGCTGAGCCACTCGGCAGCCTCTGGCCACCAGCGTGCCGGGGTGCGGGTGGCGTTGACGAGGGTGACGATGTAGCGCTCCAGCATCTCATCCATATGTATTTGGTTGACGGCGCGACGGGCGGTGAGGATGTCGTCGCCACTGATGATCTCCGGGCGGCTCTCCCCTTGGGGCTGCTGCTGTTTGCGGGTTTCACGGCGCAGGATCTCCAGCTCATCCTCCGGACTTGGGTAACCCAGTGTTATCTTCATCAAAAAACGGTCGAGCTGTGCCTCGGGCAGTGGGTAGGTCCCCTCCTGCTCGAGTGGGTTTTGGGTGGCGATGACCTGGAAGATCTGTGGCAGCTTGCGGGTGGTACCGGTGGTGGTGACCTGTCGCTCCTGCATCGCTTCGAGCAGTGCCGACTGCACCTTGGGTGGGGCGCGGTTGATCTCGTCAGCGAGAATGATCTCGTGGAAGATCGGCCCTTCGATAAACTTAAGCTCGCCTTCACGTGCCAGGAAGATGTCGCTGCCGGTGATGTCGCCGGGGATCAGGTCCGGGGTGAACTGGATGCGCTGAAAACTCAACGCCATGCCTTCGGCCAGGGTATGCACAGCGGTGGTCTTGGCCAGCCCCGGCAGCCCTTCGAGCAGGATGTGGCCGTCTGCCAGCAGCGCAACCAATAACCGCTCGATCAGTCGGTTTTGCCCCACAATCGTCTGCTGAATGTGGTGGCGCAGTGTGGCGATCTGGCGGCTGTTATTGGCAGTGGGTACGGCGGGTATGGCGACTTCAGTCATGACTCATCTACTCTGAACGGTTGGTCTGAATGGTTGGCCCTGATGGTTTACTCTGGCTCTGGGGTATTGTTCACGCTATGATCGGACCCCTTCATAGACATGGCGTTCAATAGTAACACGCCAAAAACAGGGCTGAGATATCAGTGGAAAAGCAGGATGATAATCAGTTGTCAGAGCGGCAGCGCGTGTTGCGTATGCTGGTGGCAATCGCAATGGTAATAGGGCTGGCGGGTGGAATGGTATGGTGGGGCAGCAGCCGTGAACAGGCTGCCACATCGGTGGTGGCAGAGCCACAGGAACGGCTGGTTAATAGCCTTGGCATGGAGTTTGTGCGCATCCCGGCGGGTAGTTTTGTGATGGGCGATGAGGCAGCAGGTATTGGACCGCAGCGGGAGGTGCGTCTTGCCACCTACTTTATCAGCACCCGTGAGGTGACTCAGGCGCAGTGGTCAGCACTGATGGGGGATAATCCCAGTCAGTTTCAGGATCCACGCCGCCCCCTGGAGAGTGTCTCCTGGCTTGAGGTGCAGGCGTTTCTTGAGCGGCTGAATAGCGCCGAAGGAACCAATCGTTACCGTCTGCCGTCAGAGGCGGAGTGGGAGTATGCCGCACGGGCCAATAGCAGTAGCCGTTTTTTCTTCGGTGATGATGTGGCTGCACTGGGCCGGTTTGGCTGGGTGGGGCCGGGTAACGGCAGTCGCCCGGTGGCAGGAAAGATCCCCAATGGTTGGGGACTGTTTGATGTCTATGGCAACGTCTGGGAGTGGGTGCAGGATTGCTGGCACCCCGATTACAGCGGTGCGCCGCTGGATGGGCGGGTCTGGGGTGGCGGTGAGTGTGGCCACCACGTTGTCCGTGGTGGTGGCTGGGATACCCCGGCAGAGCAGATTGGCTCGGCCTGGCGTGGCAGTTATCAGACCGATGACAATGATGTAAATACAGGCTTTCGGGTGGTATTGGGCGGGTCGTAAAGGTTGTGCCGTCAGGTCGGGACTTTTTGCGGTGTTGATGTATAATCTTCGGTCTTTTTGGTCTGCGGCGATGTGGATTTAATGCTTGATATCACCAATCTGGAGTGTGTGCGCGGCGACCGCCAGCTCTTTGCCGACCTTTCGTTTTCGATGAAGGCGGGGAGTCTGTTGCATCTGCATGGCCCTAATGGCGCGGGTAAAACCACGCTGTTGCGCGCCATTGCCGGACTGGTGCTGCCGGAGTCGGGTGATATCCGTTGGAATGGTGAGTTGATACGCAAGCTCGGTGAGGAGTTTAATCGGGAACTGCTCTACCTCGGCCACCACTACGGCTTGAAATTTGAGTTGAGTGGTTATGAAAATCTGCGGGTTTTTGCCAATCTCAGCGGCTTTGATGTGAGTGAGCGTGAAGTGGAAGAGGCGCTGCGGCAGGTGGGGTTGGCGCGCTGTGTTGAGCTACCCGTGAAGGCGCTCTCACAAGGGCAGAAACGGCGTGTGGCGCTGGCGCGGTTGCTTTTACACCCGCCACGGTTCTGGATCCTGGATGAGCCGTTTACGGCGCTGGATGTGAAGGCCGTGACGATGTTGACGGAGATGATCCAGACCCATGTTGCCAACGGTGGCATGGTGATGTTGACCACCCATCAACATGTAGAGATTGAGGCGGGTGAGATTCAGCATGTGCACCTGGGGACACACTGATGTTGGCGGCGCTATGGTGTATTGTTCAGCGTGATCTGACCTTGGCGATGCGTCACCGCTCTGACGTACTGACGACGGTGTTTTTCTTTGTCATTGTTGTCAGCCTGTTTCCGTTGGGGGTGGGGCCGGATACCGAGCTGTTACGCTCTATGGCGGCAGGGGTGGTCTGGGTGGCGGCGCTGCTGGCGTCCATGCTCTCCCTGACACGGCTGTTTGCGGACGATTACGTGGACGGCACACTTGAGCAGTTGCTGCTGGTGCCGCAACCCCTGGCGCTGATGGTGCTGGGTAAAATTGTGGCCCACTGGCTCATCTCCGGATTGCCACTTGTGCTGATGTCACCCCTGCTGGGGTTGCAGTTTGGTTTGAGCGGTGATGCGCTGTGGATGTTGATGGTCACGCTGCTGCTGGGTACGCCGGTATTGAGTTTGATTGGTGCGATTGGCGCGGCGCTGACACTGGGGCTGCGCGGCGGTGGGGTATTGGTATCACTGCTGGTGCTACCGTTGTATATTCCGGTGCTGATCTTTGGTGCCGGTGCGGTGGAGGCCAGCGTGGTGGGCATGGGGGCCGATGGCCATCTGTCGCTCATGGGGGCGATCCTGGTACTGGCACTGTTGCTGGCCCCCTGGGCCTCGGCGGCGGCGCTAAGAATTTCTGTTGAATAGTTGAAGTAGGGAAAGAGTCATGGCAATAAACTGGTTTAAATACTCTTCGCCCGCGACCTTTTATCCCTTGGCGGGACGAATCTCACCCTGGTTTGCGGGGGCGGCGGCCATTCTGCTGGTCGTTGGGCTGTATATGAGTTTTTTTGTCGCCCCCACGGATTACAAGCAGGGTGAAGGTTACCGGATCATCTTTATCCACGTGCCTGCGGCTTGGATGTCGATGGTCATCTATCTGGTGATGGCCGGTTGGGCGGCGGCGGGTATGATCTGGCGCACCCGCCTTTCGTCCATGATGGCCACCGCGCTGGCACCCACGGGGGCGATGTTTACTTTTCTGGCGCTCTGGACCGGTGCCCTTTGGGGTAAACCAATGTGGGGTACCTGGTGGGTATGGGATGCCCGTCTCACCTCTGAGCTGATCCTGCTCTTCCTATATATAGGGTTTATGGCGCTGGAGTCGGCCATCGATGATCCACGTCGTGCGGCCCGTGCCAGTGGCCTGCTGGCGCTGGTGGGGGTTGTGAATATCCCCATCATCTACTACTCAGTGCAGTGGTGGAATACGTTGCATCAAGGTTCTTCTATTAAGTTCGATGGGGGTGGTGTGCAGAGCAGTATGACTGACATTATGCTCTGGACGCTGCTGATCATGGCGCTGGCTTGTTGGCTTTATACCATTGCCGTGGTGTTGACCCGGGTGCGTAGCATTATTCTTGAACGTGAGAGTGGCAGTGTCTGGGTAAAAGAGATGTTGCAGGAGAAAAAATAGCATGGCTGAATTCTTTGCGATGGGTACCCACGGTGCCTACATCTGGGGTTCTTACGGTGTAACGGCCCTTTTTATGGTGGGTGAGACAATCCTGGTCTTGCGCCACAAACGAACTTTATTACAGCGCTTGGGTCGTATGGTTCGACTGAATGCAGAGGAACAGCGATGAAGACCAGACATAAGCGCATGATGTTGATTGTGCTCGGATTGGCGGGGGTGGCCCTGATTGTGATGCTGGTGATGCAGGCGCTGCAGAGTAATATCAACCACTTTTTCAGCTCATCTGAAGTGGTGGCTAAAAAATCGCCACAGGATCGTACTTTCCGCCTCGGTGGTCTGGTTGAGAAGGGGAGCGTTCGGCGTGATGATCTGCTGGTCCACTTCCGCATTACTGACAATATTGAGACTGTTCCGGTGGTTTACAGTGGCATACTGCCTGACCTTTTCCGTGAAGGAGAGGGGGTTGTGGCGCAGGGTAAAATGGGTGCGGATGGTGTGTTTGCGGCTGAAGAGGTTCTGGCCAAACATGATGAAACCTATATGCCGCCCGAGGTTGCCAAGGCCCTGGAGCAGGCTGAACAGTCCAAACAAAATTCTAATACAAGTCCAGCAGCAGCTATTCCAGCGGCTGTATCAACAGATGTACCTACTCCGGGGGCTAGCGAATAATGATTCCTGAAATTGGTCAATTTGCCTTGATCGTGGCGCTCTGCATGGCCATTTTGCAGGGGGTGCTGCCGATTGCCGGGGCAGGGTTTAATATTCAGTCGTGGATGGGGTTGGCGCGGCCGCTGGCTACGGGCCAGTTTCTGTTTGTTGCAGTGTCGTTTGCCTGTCTTACCTATGCCTTTATTAACAATGACTTTTCTGTGCTTTATGTTGCGTCGCACTCGAATTCGCAATTGCCATTGCAGTATCGTATCGCCGGTGTCTGGGGCGGACATGAGGGGTCGTTGCTGTTGTGGGCTGCGATGCTGAGTCTCTGGGGGCTGGCGGTGGCCAGCTTCAGCAAGAACCTGACCTCCGAAATGGTGGCGCGGGTACTGGGTGTGATGGGGTTGATTGCGGTGGGTTTCCTGCTCTTTATGTTGTTGACCTCGAATCCGTTTGACCGGCTGTTGCCAGCCGCGCCCGATGGCCGTGACCTGAATCCGCTGTTGCAGGATTTTGGCCTGATTATCCATCCGCCGATGCTTTATATGGGGTATGTCGGTTTCTCGGTGGCTTTCTCGTTTGCCATTGCGGCGTTATTGAGCGGGCGTCTTGATGTGGCATGGGCACGTTGGTCTCGCCCTTGGACAATTGTCGCCTGGATGTTTCTTTCCGGCGGTATTGCGTTGGGCTCCTGGTGGGCCTATTACGAACTTGGCTGGGGTGGCTGGTGGTTCTGGGATCCGGTGGAAAACGCTTCGTTTATGCCCTGGCTGGTGGGAACTGCGTTGATTCACTCCCTGGCGGTGACGGAGAAACGTGGCAGTTTTAAGAGCTGGAGTATATTGCTGGCGATTATCGCCTTCTCCCTTAGTCTGTTAGGTACTTTCCTGGTGCGCTCCGGGGTGATCACCTCGGTGCATGCGTTTGCTACGGATCCAACCCGCGGTACCTTTATCCTGGGGTTCCTGGTGGTAGTCGTGGTCTCGTCACTGGTGCTTTACGCCTGGCGCGCACCTAAGGTGGGGTTGGGCGGTAGTTTTGAGGTGGTCTCAAAAGAGACGATGTTACTGGTGAATAACGTCATCTTAACGGTGGCGGGGGCGGCGGTTCTACTGGGCACGATCTACCCGATTATCATCGAAGGGCTCTCCTCCATGGGGTATCTGGCCGCGACTAACAAGGTGTCGGTGGGTGCCCCGTTCTTTAATATCGTCTTTGTGCCGTTGATGGTACCGCTGGTCTTTATGATGGGGTTGGGACCATTGGCGCGCTGGAAGCAGGCAAATCTGCCCGATATGTTGGTGCGTCTGCGCTGGGCGTTTGGGACAACGGCGCTGGTGGCCATTATTATGCCGTTCCTGATGGGGGGTTGGTCATGGCTGGCGGCGATGGGCATGGCGATGGCGGGCTGGATTGTCTCGGCAACCACTTACAATATCTACTCCCGTCTGAAGACGGGCCGTGCCGATGCGTTATTGCTGGCGCGCCTGAAGTCGTGCCCCGCCAGTTTCTGGGGTATGCATGTTGCCCATCTTGGGGTGGCGGTCTCAATTGTTGGTGTGACGCTGGTGACTCAGTACGAGACCGAGAAGGACGTGCGGATGCAGATTGGTGATACGGTCACCATCAGCGACTATACCTTCCGTTTTGATGGTGTGGTTGATGTGACAGGTCCGAACTATACCGCCAGCCGTGGCATGATCAGGGTCTTCCGTGGTGATTATGAGGTTAAGGTGATGCACCCCGAGAAGCGTATCTACACCGTGCAGACAATGCCAATGACTGAGGCGGATATTGATACCAGTATCTGGCGTGACCTCTATGTATCGTTGGGTGAGCCGGTGGAGGGCGGTGCCTGGATTGTGCGTATCTACCACAAGCCGTTTGTTGTCTGGATCTGGTTTGGTGCCATATTTATGGCCCTGGGTGGATTGATGGCGATATCGGATCGCCGTTACCGGGTATTGGCACGTCGGGATGCAAAGGCTAAGGCGACGACAGGGGAGCCGGAGCAGACAAAGCCGGTAATTACAGCGACGGAGAATAGCTAGATGGTCCGTTATCTGCGTTACCTGTTGCCACTGGCGGTTTTTCTGTTGCTGGCGGCATTTCTCTGGAGGGGGTTGGCGCTGAATCCCCATGACGTGCCATCGCCGCTGGTTAACAAACCAGCACCACAGTTTGACCTGCCGTTACTGGCAGATCCAAATGTGCACGTTAAACGTGACGATATGTTGGGCCAGGTCTGGCTGTTGAATGTCTGGGCCTCCTGGTGTGTCTCCTGTCGCCAGGAGCACCCCGTATTGATGCGTTTGGCGCGCCAGAATATCGTTCCAATCTTTGGGCTTAACTACAAGGATACCCGTGAAGAGGGTATCAACTGGCTCAATGACTTTGGTGACCCCTATGTTGCCAGTGGCTTTGATGCAAACGGCCGCGTGGGTGTTGATTATGGTGTGTACGGGGTGCCCGAGACCTACGTCATCGATAAACAGGGGGTGATCCGTTATAAACATACCGGCCCGGTGAGTGATGAGGCGTTGATGACCACTATTGTGCCGCTGGTGAAGGAGTTGAACGGATAATGAAACGGTACTTAATTGCGCTGCTGCTCTGTGTGCCGCTGGTTGGGCAGGCGAAAGAGGCGACGTACGAAAATGGCAACCCTGAGATGTATCAGCGGGTAATGGCGATCTCCGGTGAGCTGCGCTGCCTGGTCTGTCAGGGGCAGTCACTGGCGGACTCGCACTCCGAGTTTGCTGTTGATATGCGCAATCAGATTCAGGAGATGATGGAGGAGGGCAAAAGCGACCGTGAGGTGGTTGATTTCCTGGTAGAGCGTTATGGTGAGACCATTCGTTACCGCCCTTCGCTGAACTCGACCACTGTGCTGTTGTGGTTTGGCCCCGGTCTGCTGCTTGTTGTTGGCATCGGTGCGCTTTACATCAACGTCAGGCGGCGTAAAAAAGCGGTTCTAAATCAACCATTATCGGCAGAAGATCAGCGTCGTGCTGAGGCGATGTTAGAGCAAAAGTCAGGAGATAAGCAGGCATGACACTGTTTTGGGTAGTAGCAGCGTGCCTGATAGGTGCCGCATTATTGTTCGTTATTCCACCGCTGTTTATGCGTCGCAGGGCCGATGCTGAGCTGGCGCGTAGTGGTATGAACATCTCCATCTATAAAAACCAGCTGACGGAGTTGGACGTTGATCTGGCTGCCGGTGATGTTGATCAGATCCATTACGATAAGAGTCGTCAGGAGATCGAACGGCGGTTACTGGAAGATACCGCCATGGCTGAGCAGGCGGCGGTCAATTCAGGCAAGACCTTGAATATAGCCACTACGGCGGTACTGGTATTGGCGGTGCCGTTGGCGGCTGTTTCACTCTATCTGCAGCTCGGGACCCCGGCAGCGATTGATCCGGCAACCCATGTGGCACAGCCATCCGATGCGTCTCCCCATGGCCAGACTGAGGCTGATATGCAGGCCCAGATCCAAGGCATGGTGGGTAAACTGGAGCAGCGTCTGCAAGAGAACCCCTCTGATATCGAAGGCTGGGTGATGTTGGGTCGCTCATTCAGCGTGCTCGGGCGTTATGACGAAGCGGTGGCGGCGTATAAAAAATCGATGCAGTTTGTGGGGGAGGATGCCACGTTGCTGTCGGATTATGCCGACGCCATGGCCATGGCCAATGGTGGCAATCTTGCCGGAGAGCCTACCGAGCTGCTGGAAAAGGCGCTGAAGATCGAACCACAAAACCAGAAGGTATTGTGGTTGCTGGGGACGGCCCATTTTGAGCAGGGTGATTTTGTGAGCGCTATTACCTTGTGGAAGCGGCTGGAACAGTTGATTCCTGTCGGTTCTGAAGATGCCCAGGCGATGGCGGCCAATATTGCTGAGGCCGAGTCCTACCGCAAACGCCAGCTCAATGGTGAGTTTGGGGCGATTCCGGCGGCGTCTGCCGTGGATGAGTCAACAGCACCGGCCAACGCCGTGGCTGCACAGATCAGTGGCACGGTGACCCTCAGCCCCGCGCTGGCGGCCAAGGTAGCCCCGGGCGATACGCTGTTTATATTTGCCAAGGCGGTGAGTGGCCCACCCATGCCGTTAGCGATTATTCGCACCCAGGCGGGCAGTCTGCCGCTGACATTTACCCTTGATGAGAGTCAGGCGATGATGCCCAACATGAGTCTGGCCAAGTTTGACCAGGTGTTGGTGGGGGCGCGTATCTCCAAGAGTGGCGATGCCATCGCGGCAAGTGGTGACCTGCAGGGGGCCAGCAAGGGGCCGGTTGCTGTGGGCACCACGGGTCTGACCATTCAGATTGATACCGTTGTGCCCTAAAGGTGGGAGGCTGCGGTGGCTGTTGATGCCACTGCTGCTATCTGTTGTGGGGTTGGTGGCGTGTAGCCAACCCGCTACCCCTACCGACCAACTACGGCTAGGACAGCTGCTTCCTGATGTTTCACTGGTGAAGCTGGATGGCAGCAGCGCCCGGTTGAGTGACTATCGTGGCAAGCTGGTTGTGCTCAATCTCTGGGCCACCTGGTGTGAGCCGTGCCGCCGTGAGATGCCGAACCTTCAGGCACTGAGTGATGCCCTGGATCCCCAGCGCTTTGTGGTGGTGGGGGTGGCAGCGGATGAAGATGAACATCTGGTGCGAGAGTATCTGCTCGATAAACAGGTCATCTTTCCTAACTATATCGATCAAACACAGCAGGTTTCACGTCAGGAGTTTGGCGTGTTGATCTTCCCCTATACCCTCCTGATTTCCCCCGATGGTCGATTGATACAGCGGTTTGCCGGTCCTCGCGAATGGCAGCGTAGCGACGTGATTGAGTTGCTTGGACGTGCGTACCACGGGGATTACAGCGGTTTGCAATAGCGCTGCTGTTTTGGCGACAGTGGCCGTTGGGGGTGGTAATATCGGTGTGCGTTTCTATAGGGTGCCAACAATCAAAATGATGAATAAAAAATTGACTGTAAAGGGTTCAACGCTACTGCTGGTGGCGTTGGCTGGTCTATTTCAGCTGGGTTTTGCCCAGGCGGCTGATCCGCGCAATGGTGCAAAGATCTATAACAACCATTGTGCCAACTGCCATGGTGCACAGGGTAACGGCATGATGCCGGGTATGCCCAACTTCTTGCGTGGCGAAGGGTTGCTTAAACCCGATGCGGCACTGGTGCAGACGCTTGAGAATGGCGCGGGGATGATGCCAGCGTTTCGTGGCCTGCTGACGACTCAGGAAATGTTGGATGTTATCGCCTATTTGAGAACCATGCATTGATGCGTATTTTACCGTTGTTGATGGCCTTGTTGCTAATAAGTGCCTGTTCTGACTCAAAAACAGTTGTTTCGGCCAGTAAGCCGACAGAGAGCAAGGTGGCCGTAGCTGACCCTTGGCATGTGCTGGACGCCTTTGAGGTTGGCCCGGAGACCTATGTCCGCTCTTTGGCGCTGGAGTCTGGTGGGGAGGGGAAGGGTGACAGTGTCTGGGTGGGTACTTCTGTGGGTGTGCACGAGGTTGATCTCGGCAGCCAGGATCTGCGTACCACCTTTACCCGGGTTGAAGGGCTGGCCAATGAGTATGTTTTTGCCCTGCTTGTTGCTCGTGACAAGGGCAAATGGTTTGGTACCAACGGTGGCGGTGCCTCTCACTACGTCGATGGCAAATGGCAAGTGCTCTTCCCGATGCACGGTTTGGCGGACTACTGGGTATATAGCTTTGCTGAGCAGGCCGATGGTGGTCTCTGGATCGGCACCTGGGCGGGGGCCAATTTTATTCCCCCTGGTGGTGGGCAGATTAAAACGTATCTGAAAGAGCTGGTGAATGAGTGGGTCTACGGCATTGCTGTTGATTCGAAACAGCAGGTCTGGTTTGGCACAGAGGGGGGGGTGTCGATGTTTGATGGTCAGAGATGGCGCGCCTGGACCCACAAAGAGGGGCTGGGGGCGGCCAATGTGGGCAATCTGCCCATCAGTTTGAATACCGGGTTGGGCACACGCTCTCGCCACGACCTGAATGTGGTCAGTGATGGACAGTCCACCTACAACCCC
>JAKFXL010000071.1 GCA_021731365.1 Gammaproteobacteria bacterium
GTATGTTTGAGAAAATGAGGAATGGGTCTTGATCTACGTATCAGGCTTTATGCCTAAGGGTGGGTCCAAGATCACCATTCCTCGTGATACGCTGATAGCTAATCAGCATATCTGGAGAGATACAAGGGTGGGTTCACCCTAACGGGTATAAAAGGCGCATTTGTCTTTTTGCGCCGTAACCCAGCAACTGTGCCGCTAGGCACTCATTTAAAAAACAGATGGAGTGCTTCGCACGCTTGGTGGATTACGCAAAAAATGCTAATCCACCCTACATCATATTGGCCAGTGGTTTAACTCAATGTCAGACAAGTGCTGAATAGTTACAATTCCTAAAAATCTATGATCTAAATAGACGGCTGTATTGAGTCTCGTGGCGGCAGCCTGCAAAGGTGAGACCGGGGGCGAAGTTACTGATCTCATCATCAGCTACTCTGCATGAATCCTCTATCAGCTGCGGCAGACGGCCGGCGAGTGCAAAGAGCGTGCGTTGGCCATCGGTCTGTCCTAGCGGAATAGTTTTTATAGCGGCGCTGATCTGGTTTTCGAGCCACGACCAGGCGTAGGCTTGCAGTGCGGCGTCGGTTGGAATCCTCCAGCTAGTCACGGCGTAGGCGTAGGCGGTGGGAAAACTGATCGGTGAAATTTTTTGCAGCAGTTGCAATTGCACCCCATCGTTCTCGGCAAGTGATTCAAGCAACCGCCGCAGAGAGTACCCCATCTGCAATGTTTCAGCGTGAGACTCGGCGGTCTCACGTCCGGCACAGAAAAAATCGTTCCAGTGGTTAATCTGTTGTTGATCCTGCAACTGCCAGGCGTGGCATAGCCGCGAGAGCAGCGGCAGCTCGAAACTGGCGAGTGAATATTCGAGCACATCACCGATCCACTGCTCGGCGCTGGCAGCGTTATGTACGGTGCCCTCTTCGATGGCCCACTCCAACCCTTGTGAGTAGCTGTAGCCGCCCACCGGCAACATCGGGCTGGCGAGTTGCAGCAGTCGGGCGAGTGCGAGTGAATCAATCATGATGGTGCGACCGTAATTGTGGATGCAGGGCATCTGCATTGAGATGCAATATGAAAATAGTGGCTAATCAACTTTTATCACTCCGCAGCAGAGTTAAATCCGTACCCAAAGCACTACGTGAGGCAGGCCGTTCGTCCTGAGCCTGTCGAAGGATGGGCGATTTACTTTTTGCCAAACGAGAAACTTCCGTCCAGTCGCCGCGCATCATGGCCTCTTTTTTCTTACGGCCCCATCCTTTGATCTGCATCTCGGCGGTTAATGCCTCTTCTCTGGTCACGCACTCTTGCGACCAGGCAAGCCCCACTGGGCGACGTGTTGAGACATAGCCCTCACACTCTCCGGCCAGGTATTGTCCCATTCGCTTTTCAAGATTGTCAGTATGCCCGGTGTAGTAGCTGTCGTCGGTACAGCGGAGAATGTAAACCCAAAACATTTTGTTTATCCTTCTTAGTTAATGGCGGTTTCGGATAATTAGTTAATCCGTTCGCCCTGAGCCTGTCGAAGGGCTAGTGACGTTAAGCATCCACCGTCTATGGTTCGACAATTTAGCCACGCAAAACCTGCTCCCCATAGTGTTTTGGGTACGGAAAGTTGTTTCATGACTCTTTTTTACCAATCCGTTCATCCTTCGACAAGCTCAGGACGAACGGATTTTTAATCGCCTCCTGATGGTGACGATGGCCACCGCCATAGGCACCGGCCTCCGGTTCAAAGGGGGCGTTTTGATAGGTGACTGTCACACCCAGCCCTAACAACATCTCTTGCAATACATGGTCCTGCTCGAGCAGCAGCCAACCCTCGCCAATCTGTAACGGCACATGGCGATTGCCGAGGTGGTAGGTGGCACACATCAGTGCGTGGGTTGTTTCAGCGCTGACCCGCATTACTGGTTCATCAGCAGCAACGATCAACACTATGCGACCATCATCGCCGCGCAAGTGATCACCACCACGCAACACGGTGCCGCGCTCCAGAAACAGCGCCGCCTCGGTGCCGGATGCCAGCGTTACCCGCAGGCGACTCTTCTGGCGTCTATCAAACGGTAGCACCAGTCGGTCGTCGTGCTCTTTGCCAGTGGTTAAACGTTCCGTAATCTGTAACGTCGTATGCATCATCAAAAGAGAAAATAACGTTGTGTCATGGGCAGGGTCTCCGCCGGTTCGCAGATCAACAGCTGGCCGTCGGCGTGTACCAGATAGGTCTCCGGGTCAACGGTGATCTCGGGGGCGTAATCGTTGTGGATCATATCTTTTTTACCTAAACCACGAATTCCCTTAACGGCGGACAGCGGTTTTTTCAGCCCCAATGCCTTCACGGCGGGATTATCGAGCGCCGCTTGTGAAACAAAGGTGAGCGATGTGTTGAGCGCGCCGCCAAACGAACCAAACATCGGTCGGTAGTGGACCGGCTGCGGTGTTGGGATGGAGGCGTTGGCATCGCCCATGGCGGCGGCGGCGATCATGCCGCCTTTGATAATCAGTGTTGGTTTGACGCCAAAAAAGGCCGGTTTCCAAACCACAAGGTCAGCCAGTTTCCCCACTTCGATGCTGCCTACTTCATGAGCAATGCCGTGCGCTAGTGCTGGATTGATGGTGTATTTGGCGAGGTAACGTTTGGCGCGAAAGTTGTCGTTGCCTTCTCCATCACCGGGCAGTGCGCCGCGCTGCTGTTTCATCTTGTGAGCGGTCTGCCAGCAGCGCAGGATCACCTCACCGACACGCCCCATCGCCTGTGAATCGCTGGAGAACATGCTGATCGCGCCAAGGTCATGCAGGATATCTTCAGCGGCGATGGTCTCGCGGCGGATGCGGCTCTCGGCAAAGGCGACATCTTCGGCAATGGCGGGATCGAGATGGTGGCAGACCATCAACATGTCTAGATGTTCGTCGATGGTATTGATGGTGAAGGGACGGGTGGGATTGGTGGAGGAGGGCAGCACATTGGGCAGCCCCGCGAGTTTGACGATGTCGGGCGCGTGGCCACCACCGGCCCCTTCGGTATGGAAGGTGTGGATGGTGCGGCCTTTGAATGCAGCGGCAGTGGTCTCGACAAAACCCGATTCGTTAAGGGTGTCGGTATGGATCGCCACCTGCACGTCGTAATCCTCTGCCACTGACAGGCAGTTGTCGATAGCGGCAGGTGTGGTGCCCCAATCTTCGTGCAGCTTCAGACCGATGGCGCCCGCTTCGATCTGTTCGATGAGTGGGTCGGGAAGCGATACATTGCCCTTGCCGAGAAAACCGATGTTCATCGGGAAGGCATCGGCCGCCTGCAACATGCGGTGGATATGCCACGGCCCCGGTGTGCAGGTGGTGGCAAAGGTGCCGGTGGCGGGTCCGGTGCCACCACCGAGCATGGTGGTGATGCCCGACATCTGCGCCTCTTCGATCTGCTGCGGGCAGATGAAGTGGATGTGGCTGTCGATGCCGCCAGCGGTGATGATCATGCCTTCACCGGCGATGATCTCGGTGCCCGCGCCGATGGCGATGGTGACGTTGGGTTGTATGTCTGAGTTGCCCGCTTTACCGATGGCCCAGATGCGACCGTTTTTGATGCCGATGTCGGCCTTAACGATGCCCCAGTGGTCGAGGATCAGCGCGTTGGTGATGATGGTATCGGCCACCTCGGCAGAGACCTTCTGCCCCTGGCCCATGCCGTCGCGAATCACTTTGCCACCGCCAAACTTCACCTCTTCACCGTAGGTGGTGAAGTCCTGTTCGACCTCGATAAAAAGATCGGTGTCGGCCAGACGAACTTTGTCGCCGGTGGTGGGGCCAAACATCTCTGCGTAGGCGCGGTGGTTAATCTTGACGGGCATAAACAGTGCTCTCCTAATGTATGTGGTGCCAATTTTTAATGGTGCAGAGTGATGACTTGTTTGGCATTCAACCAGATCTAAATGTTATTTTTGTCGTGGGTATTAGCCAGCCAGCGCCAGCTCATAAATTTTGAAGCTGCGACCATTTCTCTGCATATCATCTATGTGAGTGAATCCTGATGCCTCATATAACTTCTGGGCGGAGGTCATGGAAGCCTGTGTCCACAAAATAATCTTTGAGTAACCGTTCTGTTTTGCTCTATCGATGGCTGCTTCAATAAGCATTCGACCCAGACCCTGTCCGCGATACTCTGGCCTGACGCCCAATAGATGCATTTCCGCCTCACCGTTTTTTGCCATACGCCGGGCCGGTGAATCTGGCGGAACAACAATCACAACGCCAGCCAATTTTTGATGTTTCTTTTCACGAGCGCCGATTAACACTCCACGGCCTCTTACAGCGGAGGGTTCTAAAAGTGTAATCGCCTCAGCTGGCTCCATAAATCCAGCCGTGACATAGACCTGTGTTAGAAGATCTGAGAGTTCGATGTCATCGATCTTTAAAAAATCGGCAGTGTTAATTTCAAATTCCATCTTGGGTATGTTCATGATTTTTTTTGTACCTATGAGTAAATCCGTTCGCCCTGAGCCTGTCGAAGGGCTGGTGACATAACGTATCGATCGTTAAGTACTCTCCGTCCATGGTTCGATAGGCTCACCACGAAGAGTCTGTCCCGCGTAGTATTCTGGGCACGGAGAAGTTATTCAGCGGTTTCAAAGCGGCCCCATCACCCGTCCCTGAAAACCAAACACCTTGCGTTCGCCACCAAGCGCGACGAGTTGCACGCGGCGGGTCATGCCTGGTTCAAAACGGATGGCGGTGCCGGCGGCGATGTCGAGGCGATAGCCACGTGCGAGTGTGCGATCAAATGCCAGGGCGTCGTTGGTCTCGGCAAAGTGGTAGTGCGAACCGACTTGAATCGGACGATCGCCACTGTTGGAAACATCGATCTCGATTGTCTGCCGTCCGGCGTTAAGTTCGATCTCGCCTGACTGGGTAATTATCTCTCCGGGGATCATCTCGTGCTCCTTAAACAATCGGTTGGTGAACGGTGACGAGCTTGGTGCCGTCGGGGAAGGTGGCCTCTACCTGGATCTCGGGGATCATCTCGGCGATGCCATCCATCACATCGTTGCGTGTCAGCAGGGTGGTACCGTAACTCATCAGTTCCGCCACGGTTCGACCATCACGCGCCCCTTCAAGAATGGCGCAGGAGATAAAGGCAATCGCCTCCGGGTAGTTGAGTTTTAATCCTCTGTTCCTGCGGCGCTCCGCCAGCAGGCCGGCGGTAAAAAGCAGCAGTTTATCTTTCTCTCGTGGGGACAGTTCCATTGGTATTGGTCCTTAATTTATCCATTAACGTTATTGAGCTACTGATTAATTCCGTTCGTGGTGAGCTTGTCGAACCATGAGCGGAGGAGTTAATCAGTGGCTCCTTAGGTGTTCCAGATGCGCGGCCGTTGTGCGGCCATGCCCGCATACCAGGGGCGCAGTAACGCCCAGATTTTTTCAAAATAGTGTCGTGCCGATTGCGTGCTGCGGCCCAGGTATCGTCCAACAAAAATCTCCGGCAGCGCGGTGACACAGGTGAGGCCGTCATCGTCTGCGGTAACGGCACGGCACTGTTCTAACAGTGCTGGCGGTAGTAAGCCTGCCGCAACCACAAAGGTGGCAAAGACCGGCTGGCCGCGCAGCCCAGCTGCTGAATTTAGCAGTCGGTCACTGCCTTTGAGATTGGCATGTTCGCCCCAGATAATACGGTTGTCTCGATAGATTTTCAGACTCTGACGCAGCTGTCCCTGGCGGAACTGTTCACCACACGCCTGTCGTCCCAGGCAGATGATCTCCCATCCCGCATAACGTGCGGTGGCTGCAAGCTGGACCTCACCACGCCACTCGGCCTCAGCTGCATCGTAGACGATGGTCTCTTGTGGCAGCCACTCGATGAGGGCGTTATCAGCAACATCAATCACCACCCGTTGTGATGCGCTGGCACCGTTGGCCTTGTACCATTTGCCAGCGCCGGGTGTGGTCAGCAGGGCGTGGGCCTTTGCTGCGGCAGTGATGTTGATTTCGAGTTTGTCACCACCGGCGAGGCCACCGGGTGGGTGCAGGATGATGGCGTGGCAGACACCATCACCCTCGGGGTAGAGCATCTTCTGGATTGCCAGCGGGCCACGATGATCACGGTGGCTGAGGATGGTGCGGCCATCACGTTCACTAAACCCCAGATGTAATTCGGCATGCCACGGTGTGCGTTGATAGGGCATCGCAGTGGCCATGGCGTGGTTGTGTGCCATCACAGTGTTACCCATCACAGTATTACAAAATCACGAATATTTTCACTGTCCATGTCGGCCCCTAATCCCTGTTTGACGATTTGACCACGCGACATGCAGAGGTAGTGGTCTGCCAGGGCGCGGGCAAAGTCATAGTACTGCTCCACCAGCAGGATGGCCATATCACCACGTTGTGAAAGTGTGCGGATGACCCGCTCGATATCTTTGATGATGGAGGGCTGGATACCTTCGGTGGGTTCGTCGAGGATCAACAGTTTTGGCCGCGATATCAGCGCCCGGCCAATCGCCAGCTGTTGCTGCTGACCGCCGGAGAGATCACCACCACGGCGCTGCAACATCTCTTTGAGCACCGGGAACATCTCATAGATATCATCCGGAATGGTCTTGCTGTTTTTGCCTTTGACCGTGGCTAGCCCCATCAGCAGATTCTCCTCCACGGTCAGGCGGGCAAATATTTCGCGCCCCTGTGGCACATAGGCGATGCCAGCGGCTGCGCGACTATAGGCGGGCAGATGGGTGATATTCTTGCCATCAAACAGTGTTGTGCCACTCTTGACCGGCACTACCCCCATCAGTGATTTAAGCAGCGTGGTTTTGCCTACGCCGTTACGACCGAGCAGCACAGTGCAAGCGCCCATGGGCACGGAGAATGTGACATCACGCAGGATATGGCTGCCGCCGTAATACTGATTGAGTTCGCTGATTTCCAACATGTTAGCGTCCAAGATAGACCTCGATCACCTGTTCGTTACTCTGTACCGTTGCCATGTCGCCCTCGGCCAGCACACTGCCTTCATGCAGCACCGTCACCTTGCGGGCGATGCTGGCGACAAAATCCATATCGTGTTCCACCACCACAATCGAATGTTTGCCCGCCAGGGTATTGAGCAGTTCGGCGGTGCGTTCTGTTTCGTGGTCGGTCATGCCCGCGACCGGTTCATCCAGTAACAAAAGCTGTGGTTGCTGCGCCAGCAACATGCCGATCTCCAACCACTGCTTCTGGCCGTGGGAGAGCAGACCGGCGCGGCTGTTGGCCAACTCCTGTAGAACAATGGTGTTCATGATCTCGTCGATGGCGTCGCGCTGCTGCCCGGTCAGTTTGCCAAACAGCGAGTGCCAGATCCGTTTGTCGCACTTGAGCGCCAGCTCCAGATTTTCAAAGACAGTGTGCTGTTCAAATACTGTTGGTTTTTGAAATTTTCGACCAATGCCAGCCTGGGCAATCTCTGCCTCACTCATGCGGGTTAGGTCCAGGGTCTGGCCAAAGAACAGGCTACCGGAGTCGGGGCGGGTCTTGCCGGTGATGCTATCCATCATCGTGGTCTTGCCCGCGCCGTTGGGACCGATGATGCAGCGCAGCTCACCCACATCCACCGAGAAGCTCAGTTTGTTGAGTGCACGAAAACCATCAAAGCTAACGGTGACATCATCAAGATAGAGCACCACGCCGTGGGAGGTATCAAGCACACCGGGTTGCAGCAGATGGCTACCACTGACATAACCATCATCGGTTGTCATGTTCTCTTGGCCATTCATGACTTTTTACCCAACAGTTTTTTGCCCAGCCCCATCACACCCTGCGGCATGTAGAGTGTGACAACGATAAAGAGTCCGCCCAAAAAATAGAGCCAGTATTCGGGGAAGCTGGCGGTGAACCAGCTCTTGAGTGCCGTAACAGCACCGGCACCGATCAGTGGACCGATGAGTGTGCCGCGTCCGCCCACGGCGGTCCAGATAGCAATCTCTATGGAGTTGGCGGGTGACATCTCACTCGGGTTGATGATGCCGACCTGCGGCACATAGAGCGCCCCGGCCACACCACACATCATCGCCGAGAGGGTCCAGATCGCCAGTTTGTAATGCAGTGGGTTGTAACCGGAAAACATCACCCGCGATTCAGCATCACGAATTGCCGTGAGCACCCGACCAAATTTACTCTCGACGATGCGGTGTGACATCCACAACATTGCCAGCAGCGCCAAACCACTCAGGGCAAACAGTACAATCCGCGTTTCAGCCGTGGCGATGGGAATGCCCAGAATAGTTTTAAAATCGGTGAAACCATTATTGCCACCAAAGCCGGTTTCGTTACGAAAGAAGAGCAACATAAAGGCGTAGGTCAATGCCTGGGTGATAATGGAAAAGTAAACTCCTTTGATGCGCGAGCGGAAGGCAAACCAGCCAAAGATAAAGGCCAGCAGTCCCGGCGCCAGCACCACTAACAGCAGCGTGAAGATAAAGCTGTCACTGCCGGCCCAGTACCAGGGGTACTCATGCCAGTCGAGAAACACCATGAAGTTGGGCAGCTGGCTGCCGGCATCTGCCGCTTCACGCATCAGGTACATACCAAAGGCGTAACCACCGAGCGCAAAAAAGATGCCGTGGCCAAGGCTGAGAATGCCGGTGTAGCCCCACACCAGATCCATCGCCAACGCCACCATGGCGTAACAGAGAATCTTGCCCAGCAGCGACACGGTGTAGTCCGACAGATGCAACGCACTGTCTTCTGGGACTGCCAGATTTAAGACCGGAATTAAAATGCAGATGACGGTCAACGCCACGGCATAACCGACCCAGCGCGAATTGCCCAGCAGGCGTAACAGAAAGGGTTGATAGTTTGAGTGCATCACAACGTCACTCCACTGAGCGGCCCTTCAAGGCAAAGATGCCTTGAGGCCGTTTTTGAATGAAAATAATAACAATCACCAGCACAATGATCTTGGCCAGCACCGCACCGGAAAAACTCTCCAGAAACTTGCTGGTGATGCCCATGCCCAACGCCGCGTAAACAGTCCCCGCCAGTTGCCCAACACCTCCCAGCACCACCACCATAAACGAGTCGACGATGTAGGTCTTGCCAAGATCAGGGCCAACATTACCTATCTGCGCCAGCGCCACCCCCGCCAACCCGGCAACACCGGAGCCAAGTGCAAAGGCCCAGGTATCAACACGCGCAGTATTCACACCGACACAACCGGCCATGCTGCGGTTCTGTGTTACGGCGCGTACAAACAGGCCGAGGCGGGTCTTGTTGAGCAGCAGCCAGATCAGCAGCAGCACGGCAACGGAGAAGAGGATGATGTCGATGCGGTTGTAGGGTAGTACCAGATTGGATGAGAGTTCGATACCGCCCGACATCCAGTTGGGATTTTCCACCTGCACGTTTTGCGCGCCAAACAGCGTGCGCACCAGCTGCATCAAAATCAGACTGATACCCCAGGTGGCCAATAGCGTCTCCAGTGGCCGGCCATAGAGATGGCGAATCACTGTGCGCTCCATCACCACACCAATCAGCGCCGTCACAATAAAGGCAACCGGGATTGCCGCCAGTACATAGCCATCAAACCACTCCGGCATATATTGGCGAAACAGATTTTGCACAATGTAAGTTGAGTAGGCCCCCAGCATCATCATCTCGCCATGGGCCATGTTGATGACACCCATCAGACCGTAAGTGATCGCCAACCCCAGCGCTGCCAACAGCAGTACGCTGCCAAGACTGATACCGGTGAATACCGTTCCGGCAAACTCATAATAACCAAGCCGCTCTTCGATCGACTCAATGGCCGCCTCAATCGCTAGGCGTACCTCTGGGTCGGTCTCGCCATCCAGCTCCAGACGGCTGGTGAGTGACTGCCTGATCTGGGCGCTGGTACTACCAGCCAGCTCATGGGCGGCCACCAGGCGTAACTGTTTGTCACTGCTGTAGAGTTCAATGCCGGCACGAATCTCCACCAGCAGGGTGCGAATCTTCGGCCTCTTTTCACTCTTCTCTGCCTGCCGTACCAGGGGCAGCATCGCTTCCGATGTGCTGGTCTGCTGCAACTTTTTGGCCGCCGCCAGCCGCACTGCATCATCACTGGAGCGTAGACTCAGCGCTGCAATGGCGATATCCAGCTCATTACGCATACGGTTGTTATTGATCAGATCTTCCGGGTATTCAGGCAGCGTCACTACCTCACCGGTCATGGCATCTATCGCGCCGCTCTCGCTGACGATCAAAATTTTGCCATCCGCAAGTTTGACTTCGTCATTAAGAATGTTTTTTAGAAATGGAATGGCGCTGCTATCACCACTGTTCACCACACTGGCAATGGCGTCGATACGCTGCTCGTTTTCACCGGTGGTTAGTGATGTAATACTTTCAGGTGACAAGGCGTGTGCCGCGCTGCTTAGCAACAGCAACCCCGCCATGAGACCGGTGATCATTAATTTTTCAATCTGCATTTTTATACTCATGAAAGTTGTTTTACGAACCTCTTCAGCACTATGGTCAAACAGCTTTCGGAAAAGTAGGCAGGCTCTATAAAACCTGATAAACCCCATACCCAAAGCACTACATGGGGCAGGCCCTTCGCCCTGAGCTCGTCGAAGGGCTGGTGATATTAATTCGTGCTGCTGATAAATCCTCCGTTCATGGTTCGACAGGCTCACCACGAACGGAGAAAATATTAATCACCATTTAATTACTTCGCCTCTGGCGCATCCTTCTTTTTGTCGTTACCCGCAATGTAAGGACTCCATGGCTGCGCCTTGATTGGACCCTTGGTCTTCCACACCACATTAAATTGGCCATCCGCCTTTATCTCGCCGATAAATACAGGTTTGTGCAGGTGGTGATTTTTAGGATCCATCTCGATGGTAAAGCCATCTGGTGCGTTAAACTTCTGACCACCCACAGCGGCGATTACCTTATCCACGTCCGTTGTACCGGCCTTTTCAACAGCCTGCTTCCACATATGAATACCGATGTAAGTCGCTTCCATTGGATCGTTGGTGATCGGTTTGTCCGCACCCGGTAACTTATTCGCCTTGGCGTAGTCGGCCCACTTTTTGGTGAAGGCAGCATTGGCCGGATTCTTCAGGCTCATGAAGTAGTTCCATGCCGCCAGGTGGCCCACCAGTGGTTTGGTATCCACACCACGCAGCTCCTCTTCACCCACAGAGAAGGCAACCACCGGCACATCCTTCGCCTTCAAACCCTGGTTACCCAGCTCTTTATAAAAGGGCACATTGGAGTCACCGTTGATGGTGGAGACAACCGCTGTCTTTTTACCTTCCGCTGCAAACTTTTTGATCTTGGCGATGATGGTCTGATAGTCGGCGTGACCAAACGGCGTGTACTCCTCCATGATGTCGGCATCCGCTACACCCTTGCTCTTCAGGAAGGCGCGCAGGATCTTGTTGGTGGTGCGTGGATAGACATAGTCAGTACCCAGCAGTACAAAACGTTTGGCGCCACCGCCATCGGCACTCATCAGATATTCAACCGCTGGAATCGCCTGCTGGTTGGGTGCAGCACCGGTATAGAAAACATTCTTCTCCAGCTCCTCACCTTCATACTGCACCGGGTAGAAGAGCAGGCCGTTCAACTCCTTGTAGACAGGCAGTACCGATTTGCGTGATACCGAGGTCCAGCAACCAAAGGTGACGGCGACCTTATCTTGAGTGAGTAACTGACGCCCCTTCTCGGCAAACAGCGGCCAGTCAGAGGCAGGGTCAACTACCACTGCCTCCAGTTGACGACCAAGCACACCACCACTTTTATTGATCTCATCAATGGTCATCAGCGCCATATCCTTAAGCGCCGTTTCAGAGATCGCCATGGTGCCGGAGAGTGAGTGCAGAATGCCGACCTTGATTGGCGATTTGTCAGCGGCCTGTGCGGCCAGGCCACCGCTCATGAGTGCCGCGCCAACGGCGATGGCACTTATGGATTTAATAAATGTGCGACGCGATTGCATATTATTGCTCCTTAATAACAGTCATAAGATTTGAAAATTAGAATTGCAGTTGCAGCCCCACCACAAACTTATCTGTCGCCGTGGTGGTGTCTGAATCATTTTTGGTATAGGTGGCGCTGACACGGGCGTTATGGCCGTTCAGGATGTAGTTCACGCCCAGGTCTTGCTGCGTGGAAGTGACATTGATCAGGTCGCTATCAAAACTCTGGTAGCGCATATAAGGTTGGAACTTGCCCGGCCCCACCGCTTGTGGCAGCAGATAGGCAGCACTCGCCAGATAGGCCGTGCCCTGAGTCAAACCGCCCACGTTATCCGTACCCACAGAGCCACCAAAACCAGAGGCAACATCGGCAACATCACCGGTATCGTAGTTGTAATAAGCCGCTTCAACGGTAACGGTGCCGCTATCAGGCAACGGCTTTTCCAACAGTGCATCGAGACTCCAGGACTGGTAGTTACCCTTGGTAGCGGCGCTGCCCACACCATCTTTCTGATACATGGCGGCCATACCAACGGAGAGCACATTTTTACTGCCGAAATAGGTGCTGCTGGTGTAGTAGGCGGGATCAAGTGAGCTGTCCCAGAAGTCGTATTGAATACGACCGGCAAAGAGTAGATTGTCATCCTGGCTAGAGGCACCGGCAAAGTTGTTGTGCCCCTCAAACGCACCCACCGCATAGGTCAGTTTTTTATCAAGTAGCTTGCCCCAAATATTCACGCCGTTATCACGCCCGGCAAACTTGGCAGGATATTGTGAAACATTCGGGTATCCCCACGCGCTTAGATAGTAAGGACCATCCAGGTTGGAACGGTCGCTCGGCGGCAACATACGCCCCACCCAGATATTGAGTTCATCTGAATATTCAAGCTGGGCGTAGCCGTCCAGCATCTTGATATTATCGTTAGCGTCTTTTTCGGTATTAAAAGTTGCCTTGATCTGTTTGCTCAGAGAGCCGTTGACGTAAAGACGCAGACTGTCCAGAGCAAAGTCCGACGAACGGCTGATGCCACTCGGCGCGCCATCCTCAACACTGCTAAAGCTGGTGCGCAGACCCAGCCCCACCGTAATGGACTTGTCATCGCCAAAACTGACAGTGCCACCGGCCTCTGCCCCCATGGCGGTCAACAGGCAGGCAGCGCTAACAGCGGTCACTATGCTGCGCCGTTGCAGCGAGCGGATAGTGGATTGTTTTTCCATGGCAGAAACTCCCGTGATTAAAAGTGAGATGCAAAAACAGTGACGGGTTCAGAGTAGAGTTAGGGAACTTTCCCCGCAATACGTCAGATTGCGTATGGGGGGAAGGGGAGAGACGCTTGGTGGATGAAATGCGAGTAGTACGATGCGGTTTATGCTTGAGTTAGTTGTGCTTTTTCTGGGGGCAACTTAGGGTGAAAAACCGTGGTCTGTCCACGATGCTGTTTATTTTGGGCGTCCATGCCCAAAATAGACTCACTTACGCGACAGCTGATTCCTTTTGCCCCGACCGTCATGCGTCCGCCGCGTCTCCGTATGGCATTGTCCATAAATGGACTTGCCACAGTAAGACACGGCTGCCACAATGACTCTACGGCGACTATACCCGCTGCCGCA
>JAKFXL010000073.1 GCA_021731365.1 Gammaproteobacteria bacterium
GCTGCTGGAGCTTATCGCGGCCGGCATCCAATCAGGCGACATCAAGGTGCCGTGATAATCATGCTGGCACCTTCAAGGAACGGATTCCTATATGTCGTCAAATTGTAGCTTCGCTCCCAATGGGCCATATTGACAGTGCCCAGTATTTTGATGAGGTAAGCCATATCCCAGCCTGCCTTCAAGCGCTTGGCCTTAATCCCTCGTTTCAGTGAGGTCTCCTGCTTAAGCAGGTTCAGCGCCATATGCCGAAGTATCGCCATATTTTCTGGCGCATGGCCTACCCGTACTCTATTTTTATCTTCTCGAAATACCACATCCAGCACCCAGTGCAGTTTGTTTTCGATTCCCCAGTGCTGCCGGATTGAGGCGGACAGTTTTCCCGCCTCTGCCGCGAGGCTGCTGATGTAGTAACGGCGCCCAATACTGCTCTTGCCATCTGCAATGCGCTCGGACTCGACAGCGCAGATACTGCGCAAACCGCGCCACAGCGACTTTTGCTCCAGCCACTCCAGTGAATCACTGGCCCAGCAACGGCGTATTTCGATGCGGCCGTGTCCCGCATCAATCTGTTCGTCGTAATTTAAACGAGCGACACCTTTGACAATGGCATGATCCAAGTAAAGCTGTACATCGTCCATCAAGGTGCTTTGATTGCCTTTAAGCGCCAACACATACTCCGCGCCTTGCTCCTGGATGGTCTGGGCGATCTCTTTCGCCTGGAGGCGCCTACTTCTGGCTGGCAACCCATGGCGTCAATGGTGACAATGCAACCCTCCAGCGCCAGTAGCCGCAGGAGTTCAGGGATAGCGGTAATTTCATTGGATTTCTCATCGGTTTTGATTTGCCCCAGGACCAGCTCGTTGTCCGCTGCCCAGGTGCTGACCATGTGAATAGCCGCATATCAGCGTATTGAGACTCTTGACCCACTCTATAAAACAGCGCTGGAAGGCTTCTGGATCAATCAAAGAGAAGATGCGTCCGAAGGTATCATGTGAGGGGATGCCGTTCGGGAACTCAAGCAGTTGTTCAAACCAGGCCTGCTTGGTGCGGCCAAATAATTCAATATCCGTCCACTGTTCAGCCCCGGCGAATTCCACCCCCCTTTGCCTGTGTTTCTAGTGAATGAGCAACAGTCACTGTCTTTCGTCTATTCGTTGCTGCACACTAGCTGGTGACACCATCAATGCCATCGCGCAAGAAGTAGTAATTCTCATACCCCTTGTTCTTAAGTACATATTGCAACCAACGCACTTGATGACCTGTCGCGTCGAAAATCAGCAATTGTCTGTCTTTGTACTCTCCTGCTTTGAGTTTTTTCAGCAACTTGTCAAGCGGTAGCTCTTCGGATGGCATAGCCAGCTTAGTGCCCTTCTGAAGGTCATCTCTTATATCAATAACCACTGTCCCATCTGTCTCTGCTTTCTCCTTGAATCTTTCGAAACTGAGGAGACGACTTTGAAAATAATCATTACTCACCAATTTATCAAACGGGGCGGGGGTTGTATCCAACAGCGTGGTGTAGTCCCGATTGGCACGCAACCAATCAAAGATACCACTATCATAGGCATAAACCTCTCTAAAGCCGGCTGCGGCCGCCGCCTGAACAGCCTTGTAACTCTTGGTACACGTATGACCGTTACAGTAAAACACGATATATTGTGAATCATTCTTGCCGCGGAGCTTTGCCAGTTGATCAAGAAAGTTTTCCGAGGCGATCGGTATGTTTACGGCCTTATTAATATGCACCACATCAAATTCAAAATTTGATCGCACATCAACTATGAGCGCATTATCATAAAAATTACTTAACTGCTCCGTAGTTAAAATTGCAACATCGGAATATTTAGCGCGATAAGGAAATCCAGACTCATCCTCCACTTTTTCCTCTTTAAGCAATAATGGTTTAACCCGCACGCCTGGTTCAAGCCCCTTTGCCGCCATGATTACCGGCTGCCCAGCCCTGAGGCCATTGACAATCTCGACCTCGGCCAGATCCCGAATGCCGACATCAACAGGCTGGAACTTTACCCGTCTATTCTCCACGATAGCGACCATGGTCTTGCCGTCACGATCGAATATCGCCTCAAACGGCAGCTTGATCGTCTCCTGGCTCGTTTTAGTTATGATACGGGAATCCATCGGCTGACCATAATGCACTGCAGGCGTATTTTTTCCGAGGCTGGCGTAAATAAGAACCGGGGCGTCTCGTAACAAATCATTGCCGTCAAGGCCAACATGAGTTACCTGACCTTCCCATACATCGCCAGCCGACGCACTGCTGGAGGTAACCACTGGCTGCCCAACTACGATACCCCGGGCATCTACCCCTTTCACTAAAATCGCTATTTCTAACCGAGCCGGATCAATAAGTTTGAACAGCGGCTCTGGTGGCGCCACCCATGAACCTTCGTGCGCATAGGACTCCAGGATCAACGCATCGAATGGGGCGACGATTTTCAATCGCTCAAGAGAACTCTGAGCAGCCCGTAACTCCTCCTCTGCAATCCGATATTTGGCCTTCACTGAATTAAACCCCGCCTCAATATCCTTCATTTGAAGGCCACTTAATCTGTCAGGGTTCGGGGTTTGTTTTAATTCCGACAGCGACTGTGTCTTTAATGCTAGGTCTGATTTGATATTGGCAAATACAGCTTCAGCGCGTCTGAGGTTGATTCTTGCCTCACGGTCGTCCAATATCGCTAACAGATCACCCTTTTTTACTCTTCTTCCCTCTTCCACAAACACTTTTGCCAGTTGTCCTGATGTTGCACTAGTCAAGTCAACTTGTTTGCGCGTAACAATTTTTCCAGACCCGCGAATACTTTTCGACAGCGCGCCTTGGCGCGCCTCCACTACATCCACGTCCGTCACAGCGGCATACTGCTCCCATAGTACAAAGCCGAGGGTGAGCAGTACTGACATAGCCACACCAAATATGAGCAACCACTTTTTTTCAACCAAAGGTAGGTACTTCATTTTTTTGAGCAGATGATTGGGCTTTTTGGCATGCGACTGATGAGCAAGGTCATTGGCACTTTTATCACTGGACGAATCACCGGACTCCTTTGACTGCCGGGGCGGTAGAGATTGTTGGGCGGATTGATTGGGACTGGGCTGCTGCGCCGATGGCTGATGATTGGTGTTGGGTTGCAGGGGAATATCAAGATCCAATACGGGTACGCTATCGAGATCACTCTTTTGATGGTCAGAGTCAGTTCTTTTTGTACTCGGTATTGTGCTGATTATCTGTGCTATTTCAAAAATCTTGTGATTGAGTTCGCCGTTGATACGCTTGGCCATGACCACGTTAGCCCCCGCCGTCGTGAATTCCTTGATGTTTTCAGATGACGTATCTGACGTTAACACGACGATTGGGAATTTGCGCTTTTCTGGAGTGACTAACTTACAAAAAGATTCAATCAGCTGAAGAGACTCTTGCCCTTCATTGTAGTCATTTTGGCCAACGATTAATAAATTATATTGTTTTGTGGCAAGGGAACTAAGCGTTTCATCAGTGTCAGAGAAATAGTCCACCGCATGCCCGCATTCACGCAGGTTTCTCACAAAAATCTGACCTAGTGCATGGCTATCTTCAAATATGCATACAGATAGGGCACGGGGAGATGATTCAGATTTTTGCCTGTCCCGGTTACGTGCAACAACTGCAATAACAATATCGTTCAGATCGCCCTGATAAGTACTTTTGATAACCGCATCAGCCCCTGCCTCATCTAAATTTTTCAATATTTCGATATTTAAATCCGCAGTGACCACGATAATAGGCACCTTCCTTAGGGCACGCTTGTCTCGGGTTAATAACGAATTAATGAAATTTTCTACGCCAACGGCACCTATGGGACGACTAATAATCATGAGGTCGTAATCTTGGCTAAGTAGTGCAGCATGGCCATCCTTAATCGAATAGAACTGATCCATTACATAGTCGTGACCATCGAGTTGTTCCTTCAGCGTCTCAGCAGTGCCGTAGGGATCTTCCAGTAAGCAAATACGCATCTTGTAACCAGCTTGCTCACCTTTTGTCTGTTCTGTTTTATTTTTTTCAGCACTTATACCGGGGAATAATTCTCCCGTAGCTTGAATTGAAACCGGGTTGGTTGCATCACTTATATCTCTGAAAAACTTGGCACGGGCTGAAGCAGACTTTTGAGTTATTGTCTCGTTCGCACCCTGGGAATACTGGTGTTCTTTATTTGAAACATTTTCATCGCTTATCGAATCCTGAAGCGACCTCTTGTCAGATGTTGAATATTCAGTGCTCACTGTGTCCCCTACCTTTTCCTAGCCATCGAGAGAGTCCTCGTCAAAATGACTTTTGCCATCCATCGCAAACAAAACATTCAATTTATGGATCTTAATATTTTTCATGATAGCATCGTATTTCATCATAAGATGCATAAAAAAATCCTATTGTATTTAATAATCCCCCATGAAAATGTAGCTTTGCCGATTCAACTTACTAACACAAGTTAGGTATAGGAAGCATAGAACGGTATATTTATCCAAATCCAAAAGTATTCCCATTCCCCGCCAACTGAGTCCCTTGAACTCAGAACATCGACCCGCCACCGCCCCTCATCATCAGTCGGGCGAGTAATATTGGCTGAAATACAGCTAAAAAGCGAGCGTTGGAGGTTTATGGGGGGTTGGCAAGCGTGAGGAGGCTCTCAGAGTGCCGCTGCTGGCGTCCGATTTGGTCAATAGGTGGCGTAAATATCCGCCTCATCGTAGGCATCGTAGCGCGCCGGCGCTCTGGGCGGTGGATGGGGTGACAGGCCGAGGTGATTGAGAATTTTCTTAATCACCGCCGGATCCTCTATGGCGGCGATGATCTTGACCAATCCACCATAGTTTGTAGTGGTTTAATAAAAACGGACACCTCGATAGGATCATTATTCACCTGGAGAGGAAACACCAATGAGCAAGCAACGCAAACATTAGGAACCCGCATTTAAACTGGAAGTCGCACGCATGGTAGTCGATCAAGTCGCGACTACTACATCCAGTCAGGTTTAATCTTTGGCTTGCACAATACAATCAGATGGTCGTGCTGCCCCAATCGCTGGCCACGGCGAAAGTCAGTGCTGCGCTTTCGAGCACCTTGCTGTTCAAAGACCGCATTCACGTTTTGACGTTGCAGCTCACACAGTAAAAAATAGCTGGCGTAATAGGCGTCACCCAACAGAATGTCACCTGAGTTGAGTGTGTCGAGCATCGTGCGCAACAAAGATTGCTCATCACTACCTTTTCCTTGGCTGCCACCGATGGCGGCATTGAGCACGGCTCCACTCCCCATGCATATCAGCGCCACCAGGCGGGATAAGGGAAACCCCAATCCGGGTTTCTGACTATTCGGCTGTGGGAAGCGTTCTTGATTAGCGGGAGTATCGGGCACATGAAACAGAAACAGAGACAAAAGTATTGCCTTAAAAACAGACAAGGGAGCCATTGGCTCCCTTGCAAATAACTGCCATCAATGAAGTGGCTGTTACTCTTTGGTCCACTCCTGCAGCGCGCTGATGATGTCGCGGGCCTGGTCGGCGCTGGAGATGTTGAATTTTGATTTTTGCATGTATTCGCCGTTGCGTTTTTGGTAGCGGCGGATGGTGTAGCGGTCTTTGCTGAACTCCTCTTTTTTGGGATCCCACTCTTGGTAGCGGTAGACGAGGGTTGCCCATGCGCCTTTGGTGAGTACCTTTTTGTCCAGTTCTTTGACTAGTTCCTGACCATCTTCTTCATATTCGATGGTGAGTTCTTCAACTGTTGCTGCCATGTAAAGTGTCTCTATTGGTTGTTTACGACGGCCTATGATGGCTAAGTGCTGGCTATGAAGCAAGGGGCGTGATAGGTATGGACGGCTAATCTGTTGCAATTTATGATGAATTAACCAGTGATAGGGATGTGAGAGCTATGTTTTTACCCAGTATGCGTCAATTGCAATATCTGCTGGCGGTGGTGGAGTTGCGCCATTTTGGGAAGGCGGCAGAGCGTTGTTTTGTGACGCAGTCGACATTGAGTGTGGGGATTCAGGAGCTGGAGTCGCAGCTGGGCAGCCAGTTGCTGGAGCGCACTAAACGTAAGGTATCGCCGACGCCGTTGGGGTTGGAGCTGGCGGAGCGGGCGCGGCAGATTTTGACCATTGCCGGGGTGATGGCGGAGATGGCGCAGAGTGATGGTGTGCCGTTGAGCGGCCCGTTGCGGTTGGGGGTGATTCCGACGATTGGCCCTTTTTTGCTGCCTCGAGTCTTGCCGGGGATTCGTAAAAACTATCCGTCGCTGGAGCTGTTTTTGATTGAGGATCAGACGGCGCGCCTGATTGAGCGGTTGGATAGTGGTGAGATTGATTGTGCCATTTTGGCGCTGCCGTATGCGTTGGGGCGGCTGGAACATCAAACGTTTTGGCGGGAGAGTTTTTGGGTGGCGCTGCCTAAGGGGCATTCGTTGAGCAAGGGCGGGGCTATTCCTGCGGTGGAGTTGCCTGCTGATCAGCTGCTGTTGCTGGAGGAGGGGCACTGTTTTCGTGACCATGCGCTGTCGGCCTGCCACCGTACCGGTTTGCAGAAGCGGGCGGCCTTTCAGGGCACTAGTCTGTATACGATGGTTGAAATGGTGGCGGGTGGCCAGGGGATTACCTTTTTGCCGGAGATGGCGATTAATTCGGCGCTTGTGACGCAGAGTGATATTAGTGTGCGGCCATTGGCGGAGGCAGGGCCGCATCGGGATATTGGTTTGGTGTGGCGTTCTACTTATCACCGTAAGAAGGATATGGCGCTGTTGGCGGGGTGTATGGAGACGTTGCTAAAGGGTGAGCCTGTTTCTTGAAACTGTTTTGTTGGTTGGCTGAGGGTGGTTGATGTATGTCAGATAAAAAAACGGTCTCTCTAGTGTTGGGTAGTGGCGGTGCCCGTGGGCTTGCCCACATTGGTGTAATCCGCTGGCTGGAGGAGCATCACTACGAGATTAAGTCGATCTCTGGCTGTTCCATAGGCGCATTGGTGGGGGGGATTTATGCCATTGGCCAGCTGGATGAGTTTGAGCGCTGGGTGCGGGTGGTGAACCGGCGCGATATTCTGGCGCTGCTTGATCCTGCCCTTGGCCGTGGTGGTTTGATTAAGGGGGATAAGATCATCAATACCCTTAAGGGGTTGGTGGGGGATGCGATGATTGAGAGTCTGCCGATCAACTTTACGGCGGTGGCTACCAATATAAAGAGTGGTAAGGAGGTTTGGATCAGGACGGGGGCGATGTTTGATGCCATTCGCGCCTCGATCTCTCTGCCGCTGCTGTTTACGGCGTTTAACTACCGGGGGCAGACGTTGATTGACGGTGGTGTGGTCAATCCCGTGCCTACGGGACCAACGTTTGGTGATGGGACCGATCTGACGATTGCGGTTAACCTGTGCGCCTCGTCTGGCAGTGGTTTGGCGGCACCTGTGCCGTTGGCGGTGAAAGATGAGCACGCCTCTTCACTACGCGATACCATCAACCGCTTTGTTGCCAGGATCAGCCCTGCGTCGGTCGATGAGGGTGATCGTGGTCTGGATATGTACGATGTTGCCTATCAATCTTTTGATGCGATGCAGGGCACTATTGCCCGTCAAAAGCTGGCGGCCTATCCACCTGATGTTGTGATTGAGATTGCCCGCAGCTGCTGCCGTACGCTCGACTTTGATCGCGCCAATGAGCTGATTGCGCTGGGTTACCACAAAATGGAAGAGAAGATGGGATGAGTGGTGTGATGGTTAACCATAATGAAGGGGCGCAGTTGCGGCTGCGTTGTGAGATTGCCTCGTATATTCTTGCAGGGTTGGCGCTGCTGGCAATATTGATGGCGCATCTGGTTCCGGCCCTGCTGGCGGGATTGTTAATTTATCAGCTGGTCCACGCCCTGGCCCCGCACATTCAGTTGCAGCAGTTGCGTGGCAAGCGGGCGCGTTTGATTGTGGTGGCGCTGTTGGCCACTCTGGTGACGGCCACGGTGTTTGGCATCATTATGGCGCTGGTACTCTTTTTCAGTACCGGCGAAGAGACGTTGACGACGTTGCTGCGGAAGATGGCAGAGATATTGGAGACCTCGCGGGCCGCACTGCCGGCCGCCATGGTTCAGTACCTGCCTGATAACGTGAATGATATGCAGCGGCAGCTGGTTGTCTGGTTGCGGGAAAACGCCAATGAGTTAAAAGGGGTGGGTAAAGATGCTGGTATTACCGCGGTTCACATCTTGCTGGGCATTATTATTGGTGCCATGGTGTCGCTGCGTGAGGCGAGCAATCAGGATGCCCTCAGGCCGTTGGCGCGGGCGCTGGAGGCGCGTGTTGGTAAGTTAGGCGACGCGTTTACCAATGTAGTGTTTGCACAGGTGAAGATCGCCACGATCAACGCAATTGCTACGGGTATTTATCTGGCGGTGGTTTTGCCACTGTTTGGTATTGATCTGCCGCTGGTCAAGACGATGATTATGCTGACGTTTGTATTTGGGTTATTGCCGGTGGTGGGTAACTTGATGTCTAACACGGTGATTGTGGTGGTGAGTCTGAGTCACTCTGTCTATATCGCCGGTGTCTCGTTGCTCTATCTGGTGGTGATCCATAAGGTTGAATATTTTCTGAACGCCAAAATTATTGGTACCCAGATCCGTGCGCGCCCATGGGAGATTTTAATCGCCATGTTGGTGATGGAGGCGCTGTTTGGTATGTCGGGTGTGGTGGCGGCGGCTATCTACTACGCTTATCTTAAAGATGAGCTTGTGGCTAAGGGGTTGTTGTAGGGGGAGTGCCCCCCTCCTGCACAGGAGAGGGGCGGTGTGGTTAGCCCTGGCTCCAGCTACCGGTCATCTCTGCTGCAAAGGCGGTAAATGTGCGCGGTGCGTGGCCGATGATGGCTTTTTGTTTTTCAAGTGTCTCTTCGCTGGCGATTAAGCCGTGATTCTGGAAGTAGGCGTACATCACTTTGAAGTCGCTGACCATCCATTGCGGCATCATGTGTTGTGACTGTTTGGCCCATGCATCCAGATCATCCCCCCCGTACTGAATTGTTTTGCCAAGCTGGGCGCTGAAGATCTCGGCTATCTGGTTGGCGGTGAGTACGTCTGGGCCGTTGAGCAAAAACTCCTGATTTTCAAAGCCGTCGTTAAGCAGGGCATTGATGGCGGCGTCAGCAACATCCCGTGAATCAACGCGGCTTAGGCCGACATTGCCGATGGGTTGTGGATAGGTGTCATAGGCCATGATGGCCGCCTTGCCCCAAAAATCATTCTGGTAGAAGTTGTTAGGGCGCAGGATGGTATAGGTGATACCACTTTCTTTGAGTGCCTTTTCGATAAAAATCTTGTTGCGGTAGTGTGGGATCTGTTCTGCACCCGTAGGCAATGGTACGGATAGATGCACAACACGCTTGACCCCGGCTTCCTTGGCGGCGGCAACGGCGTTGCGACCTGCCTGGATCTCATTCTGGCTCAGGGGGGTCATCAGAAAGAGCTGCTCAACACCCTTAAATGCGTTGATCAGACTGCCTGGGGCGGTCAGGTCTGCCACTACCCCTTCGGCACCGGCGGGCAGTTTTTCCAGATTAGAGGGGTAACGTGTCATGCCACGCACAGGCAGGCCTTTAGCGGCCAGCCCTGCCAATACGGCACTGCCTACGCCACCGGTTGCTCCGATTACTAAAATGGTCATTTGCTACTCCTGGTTAAACATGGGCACTTTAATTTTGTTGTTTATATAGCCTTTCACTGGCAGGCGATTTATGAAATATCGCAGCCATTGTAAAACCATAAGGGTGAGATTGCATAGTGTTGTGATGTTGGCCATTGTTATTGGGCGTGAGGTGGTGAAGGGGTTGGGGGTGTAAGCCACCGGGTTAAAGTGTTCAGTCTGGTTTCCGCTAAAGGGTGGCAATGGTTGGGAACTCTTCCCATCGGCAGTATGAATATTTGACGGGTGTAACAGATGGGTAAAACAGGGTCGCCATTTAGGCCGTTGCCGGTTAAGGCGGCGGTTTGGGTACTGTTGGTCACGGCCACATTGGTGGGGTGCGAATCATCGTTTCAGCCCCACGATGCTCGGGTAAAGATGGCGATGGCCAAGATTGATTATGCTGACGGGATCTCTGAGCAGGAGGCTGGTTCTATTGCCGATGCCTATCTACTGCTTCATGGCAGGTATAAAGATCGTGGCATGTTTGCCCGTATTGCAGATGGGGGTGAAGTCTGGACAGGTAAAGTCTACGCCTCTAAATCGCTGGCAAGCCCGGTAGATGCGGATCTGCCGCTGATTATGGTAGATAAAAAATCGGGCAAGATTACGTGGTCGTTTGGCCCAACGCTGGAGAGGATCGATCTTGATGCACTGGATAAAGCGGAGCCTTCGTTAGCGCCCTATCAAGCGGAGTAATGCTGTTTGAGTTGCTGCGTTAGGTGTCTGGTCAGTTTCGGCACTAGGGAGTTTTGGGATAAGTCCTTCGTGCCCAAAGCTCTTCGTGGTTGTAGTGGTCAACTCTTTTTAGCTACAGTTCTATAGCTAACCCAATACTGTCTCTCTTCCACATTTGGAGTCAGTTCACGATTGTTAGGTATGTGGCTTGAACTGGCCGTAATATCCCATGATGTAATTCGTGATACCGTGTTTTGCTTCCTCAAAGGGATCATAAGCAATTTCGCTGATTGATTCGTTTTTCAAACTTTTTAAGAAACACTCTAGTGGACTATTGTCCCAACAAGTCCCGCGACCAAACTTGATAGCTACTGCGATGAACGCTAAAAAGTTCATCGAGGCAGTTAACCGGGTAGCTCTCCTTCAGTCACTGGATTATCGAAAATTGTTCGGCGAGTCCGACATCAATAGCGAATTTTCCAGTGCTGACAGCATCTGATACTGTCTTGGTTATGCAAGCTTGGCCCGTAATAAGTTGTGCGGCTTCCCACTTAACTAATGGGACGTCCTAAATGGATACCACTTCCAATATAAAGAACCTTATTTATAGACTAAAATCATGATGTCCACATCCCCTACAACAAACACCGAAAATGCGATTAACGTCGAATGGGTTAAGTGATTTAAATAGTCACTAAAATTTTAGTGTTTTTTATTTGGATATGTAATAAAAAATCTGAAATGTCACGTTTAACTATATTTCACAGGTTAGTCGATTGTCCTCTTGTATTCATAAAAATATGGCCTATTTTGCACTTGGTCGTATATAAAGTTTTATTGATAATCTTAAAACAGAGGAAAAACCATGAAGGCAATTATTTTGTTTGGTGTCATATTTTTTTCCTGTTTTGAGGTGGCTCAATCTTTTGCGTCAACTTATGTAGTTACAAAGGTGGAAGATACGAATGATGGCCTATGCGACTCTGATTGTTCTTTGCGAGAAGCTGTGATAGCAGCGAATATGAATATAGGACCCGATACAATCAATTTGCGAGAAGGTGTTTATGTTTTAACGCTGGTGGGCGCGGATGAGGATATGAGTGCGACGGGGGATTTGGATATTCGAGGCGATTTAACTATTAAGGGAATTGTTAAAACAAGCTACCCCATTATAGATGGTAACCAAAAAGATAGAGTGTTGGATGTTTTTCTTGGAAGTGCCGTGACTATTTCTGATGTGGGGGTACGAAATGGGGTTTTGACATCTGGTTCTGGCGCTGGATTATATAACAGGGGGAACACTACTCTTGATAGGGTTTATTTTACCGGAAATGTAGCATCTTCCTATGGGGGGGCAATCCAGAGTCGTTCGGAAAATAATGATTGGACAAGTGCTCAGCTGAATATTAAAAATAGTTACTTTGGTAATAACTGTTCGGCTTCTGGCGGTGCAATGGACAGTAGTGGAGTGACATTGATTGTTAACAGTCGATTTGATGGTAATGTTCCTGTTGTTAAAGGAGGGGTTGATTGTAAAAATCTCGATGGGGCTGCTATACATGGGCAAGGAGGTTATATAACTGTTGATAAAAGCACTTTCATTAATAATATTGGCGAAGTAGGTGCTATCAATAGCTACGGTTCATACATGGTTATTACAAATACTACGATTACCAATAATCGTGGAACAGGATTTTATGGGGCGGGAGGTGTGTTTAATGAGATGGCTGCTAATATTTCCATTATTAACAGTACCATATCAAAAAACACATCTCAGGGGTCCGGTGGTGGAATAGCATCAATGACTTTAGGTGAGGTTAGTTATCCAATTGTGGTTATTAATTCCATTATTGCTAATAATAACGCCTCTTCAGGGTCAGGGGCAGATTGTTTCGGGAAAATACAATCAGACGGTAGTAATATTTTTGGAACTGTTGCGGGTTGCCCAGTGGTGTTACAAGCGTCGGACATAGTAGGAGATCCTCAATTGGGTGGGTTGATTACTACCGCTATTACCCCACAACAGAGTTATTTTCCTCTGTTGAAGGCAAGTGTTGCGATAGATAGTACGAATAAAACAAATTGCCCACTTCAGGACCAGATAGGAAAATCAAGGCCTATTGATGGTAATGGGGATGGCGTGGCTGATTGTGATAGGGGGGCATTTGAGGCAGAGTTTGTTAATGTTGATGTATGTCCTGTTGGGTGTCGATATTCAAATATTCAAGCGGCATTGAATGCGGCTTCTGCTGGAGCAACAGTTCGTGTAGGTGCGGGTAATTACCAAGAAGCAATTGAAGTGAATGGTGGTAAAAAACTGGTGAGCGAGAGTGGGGCAGTGAATACGGTAATTAATGCCACTGGCAAGGGGCTGAGGGGGGTAATTGTTAGGGGCGGAGTGGTGGAGGATTTTACCATCACTGGTGGTCTGGGTGGTGTTGAGGTACAGGTAAAGTGGACCCCAGAGTCAAGACAAAACCTGCCTTAGTTTAAGCTGTACATTCGACTATACTCACAGCTGGACGGCGCTGCCCCGGATTTGTATTTGGATTGATTATCACCGTTGCTTCTGCAGC
>JAKFXL010000042.1 GCA_021731365.1 Gammaproteobacteria bacterium
TGTTGTAACGTTTCTCTAAACTCTTCCCAGTGAATGATCTGGTCGAGCCATATCAGAGTATCGCGTTCATTTAACTTTTGATGACGATTATCTAAATCAAAGAAACTCGCTTGCATGTTTATCACCGTACCTGAGCTGTTTGAGTAGTTTACAGGAGATTAGCGAATTATTAGAGATGCCCAATAATATGTTACGCCGCCAGTCCTTCGACAGGCTCAGGACGAACGGGGTTGTTTAGAGGTTCCTTAAAACTCGTGCCCTTAGTTCTAAACGCTCAACATCAATAACGTCACGCCGCTGGCGACAATTGCAATCCCAGGAAGTCGGGATACCCATCGCTTCACACATCATGGGATAACCGTAACCTTGGTCGATCACCAAGGTCGCGGCTTCATAGGTAAATTTCGCCATCAATGTATGCCGCCTGTCACTCATAGAACAGCTCTTTCTGGGTGATGAGATGGCCACCTTACGGTTAAAAATGCCCTACATTTAGTCTGGGACCAGGTGGTGATGGCGTTTAGCTAATTATCCAGATAAAAATTCAACTAATGCGCTGGGGCTCATCATGAAAAGAGAATTACTTATATTCTGTTTAATGGGAATAATCGGTACTGGCAGTGTTGTTAATGCCCACTCAGGCCGCCCGGAGCAGGCGAATCAATCGCGCCATGCAGAGCGCCTTACCAACCGCATTGATCACCCGCTGACCACCCTTAGCAGCGCTGAGATTCGCACAACACATGAGATTATAGCGGCCCACTTTACCCATCCCGCGAATCACCTTCCGAACAAAAAATTGCGTATCCCAATATTAGTTTTAAAAGAGCCGGCTAAATCGCTGCTATTAAACTGGCGTCCAGGGCAATCGTTTCCCCGCGAGGTTAGCGTAGAGGTACTTCACTATCCATCGAATCGGCTGTGGGCCGCTACCGTCGATTTGAAAACGGCGGCGGTAAAACTGTTGGCATTGAAGAGCGCTGGCACACAGCCTGCGGTCACCGCTGAGGAGTTTGTGGTGGCTGATGAGTTAGTGCATGCGTATGAACCGTGGAAGCAGGCGATGCGCCAACGAGGGCTGGACCCTTCCACTGTATATCTGGATGTATGGTCGCCTGGTGATGTGCAGCTCCCCCCTAGAGTAGAGGCCACGCTGCCCTTTGGCAAACAGACACGTCTGCTGCAAGCGTTGTCCTTCTGGCGTAATGGTGATGTGGCGACCATGAATGATGACATGCCGCACAACCCCTATGCTCGTGCCATTGAAGGGGTGGTTGTTACCCTCGATATGAACACACTTAAGGTGGTGCACATGACCAATAGTATTGTTCGTCCTGTATCGAATGACAGTGGCAATGCACCCATACGGCGTACTGACTTGAAACCCCTCATTACAAAACAGCCCTCTGGAGCGAGTTTCCGCGTGGATGGGCAGCAAGTGCGCTGGCAGAAGTGGAACTTCTTTGTCTATCTACACCCCCGTGATGGCTTGGTGATCAGTGATCTGCGTTACGGTGACGGTAATGAGGCCCGTCGTATTGCACATAGATTGTCACTGTCGGAGCTCTATGTCCCTTATGGCGTGGGCGATCAAAACTGGTCATGGCGATCGGCGTTTGATGTGGGCGAGTATAACCTCGCCACCTATGCCCAAACCCTGGAGGCTAATGCCGATGTGCCGGAAAACACCTATTTCTTCAATGCTGTTTTTGCCAATGATACGGGGCCAGTAAGGGGTAACCCTAATGGTACGGTTGACTACCCGGCGACGATTGGCCTGTACGAGCGTGATGGTGGGGTGCTCTGGACACGTACCGACCCAACAACGTACGCACGGGATACACGTTACGCCCGCGAGCTGGTTGCCACCTGGAACGCCTGGATTGGCAACTACATTTATGCCTTTGACTGGATTTTTAAAATGGATGGTTCAATGGAGGTCAAGGTTCATCTCAACGGGGCAACGCTAAACCGTGGTGCAGTCAGTGGTCTTGATGAAGTAGGCGCACCTGTCGTCGCTATTGCGCCAAACGGTGCGCATGTTGCCGCCCCTAATCACCAACATTTCCTCAGCTTTCGGTTGGATTTTGATGTCGATGGGGTGAAAAACAGGGCGGTTGAAGAGAATATTGCCCATGTTGATCACACTCATTTTGACAACATGTTCGATGTGACTAAAACAGTGTTGGCGACAGAAGGGTTTCGAGACTTCAATATCATGAGCAACCGCAGCTGGTTGATTGAAAGCGCAACCTCCACTAACGCAATTGGTGAGTCAACCGCCTATGCCATTGAAGGCACGGGCTATACGCCGCCACTTTCAAAGGCAAACTACGCACCACTGCAACGGGCGCTCTTTGCCAATCACCAGCTCTGGGTAACCCGTTACAGAGAGGGTGAGCTTTATGCAAGTGGTGAGTATCCCAATCAGGGGCCTGTTAATGATGGGTTGCCGAAGTATATTTCCCCTGCCGAAACGCTGGATACGACAAGTGGTGATGACATTGTTGTCTGGTATTCGACGGGTTTCACCCATTCACCTCGCCCCGAGGACTACCCGGTAATGCCATCGGAGTCGATTGGTTTTAAAATCGCCCCGAGTGGTTTTTTTCCCAGCAACCCAGCACTGGATGCACCTAAGCAGTGAATAATCACCAGAAATACCACAATACCAATGTTCCAAAAATAATCCGGTACCAGGCAAACAGGGTGAAGTTGTGGTTGGAGACGTAGGCCAGAAACAGCTTTACAACGATCAGCGCGGTGAAAAAGGCGGTGATAAAGCCGACGGCAAAGACCGGTATGTCGCCGGCACTCAGCAGGTCGCGGCTTTTGTAGAGGTCGTAGACCGTGGCGGCAAACATGGTGGGCATGGCAAGGAAAAACGAGAACTCGGTGGCCGCTGTGCGTGACAGGCCGCAGAGCAGGCCGCCCATGATGGTGGCACCGGAGCGTGAGACGCCGGGGAACATGGCCAGTGTCTGGGCAAAACCTACCTTGAGTGCGTCGAGTGGTGTGATCTCGTCAATGGTCTGAATGCGCGGGGTATGTACCTTGCGTTCGATGAGCAGGATTAAAAACCCACCGACGATCAAGGCCATGGCGACGGTAATGGGGTTGAAGAGGTAGGTCTTGATGGCGCTGTGAAAGATCAGCCCCAGCACCACAGCGGGCATGAAGGCGATCAGGATGTTGATGACGAAGCGGCGCTCTTGTGGTTGGTTGATGCCGCTGGCCACTTTCCAGAGCCGTTTGTGGTAGAACCAGGCGACGCCGAGCACGGCCCCCAGCTGGATGAAGATCTCAAAGGTTTTGGCGCTATCTTCACTAAAACCGAGCAGGTCCCCAAAGATAATCAGGTGTCCGGTGGAGGATACTGGCAGAAACTCGGTCAGCCCTTCGATAACACCGAGTAAAAATGCCTTGAGTAATAATAGGATATCCATGCAGCTTCAGTCCGGTTGTATTTGCAAAAAGGGGCTATTGTAGCCGCTGGGGCCAAAAAAGGCATTGTGTGGCGGTGGTGATGGTCTGGTTTGAGCGGGGGGTGACAAAATTTGACACCCCTTGCCCCTTTCTCTAAGCTGTCGTCAACAGCGCCGATTTGAACTCAAATTGCGGGCGCGTAAAAAATACCGCTAAAGAGAGGCAAGCCTGCTTTAGCGAATGCTTGGCGGGTTTTTTTGTGCCCGCAGAAAGTTAGGGTTTTGAAAGGAAGGGTTTTATGAATGAGTTTGATGAGTACGGCTTTGACACCCTGGCGGTGCGCGCCGGGCAACATCGTACGGGTGAGGGTGAGCAGTCGGAGCCGATTTTTCCCACCTCCAGTTACGTTTTTGGCAGCGCGGCGGAGGCAGCGGCACGTTTTTCCGGCGCTGTCCCCGGTAACATCTATTCACGGTTTACCAACCCTACGGTCCGCACCTTTGAGCAGCGTCTGGCGGCGCTTGAGGGGGGGGAGTGTTGTGTGGCCACCTCATCGGGTATGTCGGCCATCCTCTCTACTTTTATGGCACTGCTGAAGGCGGGTGACCATATTGTGTCATCACGTGCCGTTTTTGGTACCACCACGGTGCTGTGTACCAATTACATGGCCAAATTTGGGGTTGAGACCACCTTTGTTGATCTGGTGAATGTTGATGCCTGGCAGGCGGCGATCAAACCCAATACCAGGCTGCTGTTTCTGGAGACACCTTCCAACCCATTGACCGAGATTGCCGACATCCGCGCCGTGGCCGATCTGGCCCATCAACACGGTGCGCTGCTGGTGGTGGATAACTGCTTCTGTACCCCGGCGTTGCAACGGCCACTGGAGCTGGGGGCTGACATCATCATCCACTCCGCCACCAAATATCTGGATGGTCAGGGGCGCTGTATCGGTGGCGCCGTGGTGGGCCGGGCGGATGTGGTGGGTAAGGATGTGTATGGCTTTTTGCGTACCGCTGGCCCGACCATGAGTCCCTTCAACGCCTGGGTCTTTCTTAAGGGGCTGGAGACATTGCGCCTGAGGATGGAGGCCCACTGCAAAAATGCCCAGCAGTTGGCGGAGTGGCTGGAGGCGCAACCACAGGTGACACGAGTCAACTATCCCAGCCTCAAATCCCATCCACAACATGCGCTGGCGGCAAGCCAGCAGAAAGGGTTTGGTGGCGTGCTCTCGTTTGAGGTGCAGGGCGGCAAAGAGGCGGCGTGGAGATTGATCGACGCCACACGGCTGATCTCCATCACCGCCAATCTGGGGGATACCAAGTCGACCATTACCCATCCGGCCACCACCACCCATGGTCGTCTCACACCCGAGCAGCGCGCCGATGCCGGTATCAGCGATGGTTTGATTCGCATCGCTGTGGGGCTGGAGGATATTGATGACCTCCAGACCGATCTGGCACGCGGGCTCTGACGGTTATGTAACCTATGGCAGCCCATGGCAATCTCAGGAAGAGAGCACAGCGACTGCTTAAAGAGCGGCGCTGGACCACAGCACTGGAGTTATATAGTGAGCTTTGCCAGCTACAGCCTCAGGATCATGATGCCTGGCTGGAGCTTGGACTGCTGCAGCAGCGTCTCGATGACCCTGTTCGTGCCGAACAGTCGTTACGTCATGCCCTTGAACTGCGTCCCAACCTGCTGCCCGCCTATGGGGCGTTGGCAACGTTGCTGTTTGGGCGCGGGCGGTTGCGCGAGGCGGAGACATACTGCCGTACTGCCCTGGTGCTGGCACCACAGACGGTAGGGATGGCGGCCCTGTTGCAGCAGGTGTTGCAGCAGCGGGCCATGGTGACAGCCGCGAAGCGCCATGAAGAGCAGCAGGACTATCCGGCGGCGCTGACGGTGCTGGAAGAGGCGCTGTTATTAAACCCTCTGGCGTATGAGGCGCGCTGGCGTTATGCCGAGCTGTTGCTGCTGCTGGGCCGCCTTCAGGAGGGATGGGCCGCCTATGAGTGGCGTCTGCAGGATCCACGCTGGATAGCGGCCATGGGGCGCTGCGAATTTGCCGCGCCACGCTGGCAGGGGGAGCCACTCGCCGGAAAAACTATCCTTGTCTATGCCGAACAGGGGTTTGGCGATACGCTGCAGTTCAGCCGTTATCTGCCACTGCTGCATCAACGTGGTGCCAGGATTATCTTTTATTGTGATCGTGAACTGCTGCCGCTCTACCAGAACCGGCCGTACCTGATGCGGGTTGAGGCCAAAAGTTATCACAAGGCGCTGACGGAAAGAGTGGATTACCATAGCGCCCTGATGAGCCTGCCGCACTGGTGTGAGACCACGCTGGAGAGCATTCCAACAGCGCCTGCGTCACTCTATATAAGTGACAAACAGAGAGACCAGTGGCAGTCACAGATGGCGGGGGATGTTTTTAAGGTTGGGTTGGTCTGGGCCGGACGCCCGGTACATGCCAACAATCAACGTCGCTCCTGTGGTCTGGCCGCGCTTGCGCCCTTGGCAGAGGTGGAGGGTGTACAGTTTTATAGTTTGCAGAAAGGGGAGGCGGCCCTGGATTCCGTATCACAACCCGCGGGCATGGTGATTGATGACCTGGCACCGCAGCTCAACGACTTTTCTGATACCGCAGCGGCCATTGAACAGCTTGATCTCGTCATCGCGGTTGATACCGCCGTTGCCCACCTTACCGGTAGCCTCGGCAAACCGGTCTGGACACTCAACTATTTCCCGCCCGAGTGGCGCTGGCTGCTGGTGCGTGATGATTCACCCTGGTATCCCACCATGCGGCTGTTCCGGCAGTCTGCCACTGATGCCGACTGGTCGCCAGTGGTTGAACGGGTGGCACAGGCGTTGGCCCATGTCGCAGCGCGGTAATCTTCTTACTATCTACCACGCCGCGCTTCAGGCGGTGCATGGCCGCACAGCTGTCCGTCAGGCATTGCAACGCCATCACGTGAGTGGTGGTATCTGTGTCATCGCCATTGGCAAGGCGGCCAGTGCCATGTTTCTGGGTGCCCACGACGTCTTGAACGGAGAGATTGTGGATTCACTGGTGATCACCAAACAGGGGTATGGCGACGCTGAAGTGACCGCCAAGGGTGCACGCCTGATGGAAGCGGGCCACCCAACACCGGATCAACGTAGTCTTAATGCCGGTCAGGTGTTACTCAACTTTATTCACACCGCCCCTGCCGATGCGCAGTTGCTGTTCCTCATCTCCGGTGGTGCGTCGAGCCTGGTGGAGCTGTTGCCAGCGGGGGCCTCACTCGCCGACCTGCAACGGGTTAACCAGTGGCTGCTGGGTAGTGGCCTCGACATTCATGCCATGAACCAGATTCGCAAATCGCTCTCCCTCATCAAGGGCGGGCGGTTGGCGCGTGAGCTTGGTGGGCGTAAAACCCTGGCACTGTTGATCTCCGACGTGCCCGGCGACGACCCCGCCACCATCGGTTCCGGTCTGCTGGTAGCGGACCGTTTTATCGAGGCCCAAGCGGCTGTTGAGTTACCACCATGGATCACCGCGCTGATGGCCAGGGGGGTGACGGCACCGGTGGCTGAGGACGCCATCTTCAAAAACATCGTGTTTGATATCATCGCCAACCTTGACGATGCCAAACAGGCGGCCGCTGAACATGGCCGTAAATTAGGGTATGAGGTGCATGAATACGCCGGGACATTGGGGGGTGATGTGACGCTGGTCGCCAGAGAGTTGACGACAGCGTTGTTGAATGGCCCCGCGGGCCTGCACATCTGGGGTGGCGAGACCACCCTGCAACTGCCATCACAACCGGGGCGCGGGGGCCGCAACCAGCACCTTGCCCTTGTCGCTGCTGTTGAATTATGCGGCTGCGATAACCTGCTTTTCCTCGCCGCCGCCAGTGATGGCAGCGATGGCCCGACCGACGCTGCGGGCGGTCTGGTGGATGGCAAAACCGTGGTGCGTGGCAGGGGTGCTGGATTGGATGAAAATAGATCGCTGGCCGGTGCCGATGCCGGCACCTTTCTGGCGGCCAGTGGTGATCTGGTCAGTACCGGACCGACCGGTACAAATGTGATGGATCTGATGCTGGGGTTGAAGTGGTGATCAAAAAACCGAATGCCATCGTCAAGGCCAAGCAGAAGGCGTCGCAGCTATTGCAGGCCAACAGGCTTGAGGACGCCTGGACTGCCTTTGAGCGGGTTAGCCGCCAGGCCCCTGGCGATCATGAGGTGTGGCTGAATCTTGGGGCCATCGCCGCGATGCTGGGGTGGTTTGAGCGTGCCGAGACGGCATTGCGGCGCGCGCTCATGCTCAAGCCCGATCTGTCGCAGGCGAATGTGAACATGGCGCGCCTGTTGATGATGAAAAACCGCCTGGAAGAGGCGCTGCCCTATCTGCGTCACTATGTGAAGTTGCAGCCCGGCGATCTGGAGGGGCACTACCATCTTGGCCAGCTGCTGGAGTCGCGGGGTGATAATGGCGGGGCCGAGCAGGTCTATCGTGATGCGCTGTTGCTGGAGCAGAGCGATGCCGCGATTCACACTGGTCTGGGGCGGGTGCTGCGTGCGCGGGGCGCACATGATGAGGCGCGGGCGCAGTGCGAGCAGGCCTTGCAGTTGCAACCGAATACGGCGCTTGCCTACTTTGAGCTTGGTAACATCAACAGAGAGCAACGTCGCTTTGACGAGGCGTTGCACTGTTATCAGCAGATGGTGGCGCTGGCACCGCAGGAGCGCGAGAACTATCAGCTCAATCTCGCCTTGCTGAATGTCGATCTGCAGCAGTACGACGCGGCGCTGGAGCATTACCAGCAGCTCTTTCAGTTTGATCCGGACTCTGTCAGCGGCCACTGGAACTACGCGCTGCTGCTGCTGTTGCTGGGGCGCTACAGGGAGGGCTGGAAGGAGTATGAGTGGCGTTGGCGTACCCCCACCTGGACACGGCAGATGTGGGGCAGGTTTTCACAGCCTCTCTGGCAGGGTGAGCTGCTGACAGGGCGTACGATCCTGGTGTATGCCGAGCAGGGGCTGGGGGATGCAATTCAGTTTGGCCGTTTTTTACAACCGCTGATGCAGCAGGCGGAAACGGTAATTTTTCACTGCCCGCCAGAGTTGCTGGGGCTGTTTAAACATATTCCTGGGCTTCAGGTAGAGCCGCGTGATTACGAGCGGGCGCGGCAACAGACTTTCGATTTTCATCTGCCGCTGATGAGCCTCGCCAGACTCATGGATGCCACTGTGGAGGGTATCGTTGCCCCCAGACGTTATCTGCAGCCCGCTCCGGAGCGGGTGGCCGCATGGCGCGAGCGCATCACCGCCACTGGCTTGCGGGTTGGGATAGTCTGGAGCGGATTAACCAAAAATCCGGCCAACCGTATCCGTTCGATGAAATTATCAGAGTGCGAGCCGCTGGCAGCGATTCCCGGCGTCACGCTCTATAGCCTGCAAAAGGATGGCGATGCCGAAGAGCTGAAATCGTTTGTTGAACGCTGGGGCATGGTGGATCTTGCCCCCGAGCTGCGTGACTTTGAGGATACCGCCGCAGCCATCGACAACCTCGATCTTGTGATCAGTGTTGACACCGCAGTGGCCCACATGGCTGGTACGCTGGAGCGGCCGGTCTGGACAGTTGTCTACCAGCCGACGGAGTGGCGCTGGTTGTTGGGGCGCGATGATAGTCCGTGGTATCCGACGATGCGTCTCTTCCGTCAGACGCTTGAAGAGCCGTGTTGGCCGCCGGTCATTGAACAGGTTGCCGTGGCGCTGCGTGAGTTGATTGCGGCAAAGAGTAGGATGTAAAGGGATGGGGCAATGGGAGCTCACGACGCTGGCAGGTTAACCAAACAAATGGGTGCCACAAGGCACCCATTTTTTATACGGTTTATGTAAACCCGCTGTTCTATTCCAGGGAGAGTACAAACCCTGCCAGGGTGGCGATATTTTCATCAGAGACCCGTGGTGAGTTGGCAGGCATGGCGAAGGTGCCCCACTTGCCGGTGCTGCCGTTGGTGATGCTGTTGATGATGTTGGATTTTGCATCGCTCTGACCGCGGTATTTGGCGGCTACATCACGCCAGGCGGGGCCGACGATCTTTTTCTCGATGGAGTGGCAGGAGAGGCAGCCGCTCTTTTTAGCCAGTTCCAACATCTCTACCTGGTTGTTACTGCTGGCGGCGGGGACAACCGCTGCGATTTTGCTGGTGACGGCGGCTTTGGCTTCAGCGGCCTTTTCGGTGGTGGCTTTAACGGCGTTGCTACCACTTTCAACTACTTTGGCGCTGGTTTCTGCAACGCTGGTTTTAGCGCTGGCGGCCATGGATGATGTTTTGTCGGTAACAGTTTTGGCAGTGGTTGAGGCCAGTTTGCTGGCAGCAGCGGCGCTATCTTTTACGGCGCTGGTGGTGCTTTCTGCGGCGCTACTGGTGGTCTCTTTTATGCTTTCTACGGCGTCACTGGTGCCTTCTTCTATGCTTTCTGCGGCACTGCTGGCTGCGTCAGTGACGGTTTCGGCGCTCTCTTCGACCATGGTTGTGACATCTTTTGCGGCCTGTTCGGTCTGGTTGATGGCATCGTCGAGCATGGAGGTTGTCTCTTCCTGTACCGTGTCGGTATCAGATTTAGAGCAGGCGCTGATGGTCAGGAAGGAGGCGACCAGGAAGAGGGTGGGGATGAGGTGAAAAGGTTTTTTTGCAGTCATTGCTTTTTACTCCTGAGGGTGGAAGAGAAAAGGTTAACCAGCAGCGTGTGCCATGATCTTGTGATAAGCGCCTCGCGCTGTTGGTTGCTAGTTGTGCCGCGCACTTTATAGTGTATGGCCTGATGGTTCAAGGATTGATTGTAGGGGTATTACATTGTTTTACGATTGGCGCGTCTGTCAGGGTTTGCTGATATTGCGTGGTTAAATGTGTGGAATTGATGCACGGTATGGCAGACTTTCTGCCGTTTACTATAGACCAGATGGGGTGGTTTGAGAGCTGTTATGAAAAAATCGCACACGATCATTAAGGCGAAGCAGAAGGCGGGACAGCTATTGCAGGCAAATCGTCTGGAGGAGGCGAAGGCGGCGTACGAGCGTATCTGCCGTCAGGCCCCGGCGGATGCCGAGACGTGGCTGAATCTGGGGGCGATTGCCGGTATGTTGGGTCGTTTGGATGAGGCGGAGCGGGCGTTTCGACGGGTGCTGGTATTGAACCCACGGTTGCCACAGGCGCAGATGAATCTGGCCCGACTGCTGGTATTGCAAGGGCGTTTGCAGGAGGCAGTGCCCCATTATCAGCGCTATATCGCTTTAAAACCAAAATCGTTGGATGGTTATTATCAGTTGGGCCATACCCATGAAGCGTTGGCTGATCAGGGGGCGGCGGAGCAGGTCTATCGTGCCGCGTTGTCTCTGGAGGAGGCGAGTGCGGGAATCTGTATTGGTCTGGCGCGGCTGTTGCGGTTGAAGCAGGAGTACACGGCGGCAACGGAGTTGTGTGAGCGGGCGTTGCAGCTGGATGGTAGCGCGGGGCTGGCCTACCAGGAGCTGGGCCATATCCATAAGGAGCAGTCCCGTTTTGCAGAGGCGCTGCACTGTTATCAGCAGTTGATTGCGGTGGCACCCCAGGAGCAGGAGGGGTATCTGCTGAGCCTGGGGGTGCTGTATGCCGAACAGGAGCGGTATACCGAGGCGCTGGAGTGTTACAACCAGTTGGTGGCAGCAAAGCCGGAGTCTGTGAACGGCCACTGGAACCGTGCGCTGGTACAGCTGCTGTTGGGAGAGTTTACCGAGGGGTGGAGCGGGTATGAGTGGCGTCGTCGCCGTGATGAGTGGCTGGTGCAGATGTGGCCGGGCAGGTTTGTTCAGCCGTTGTGGGCGGGGGAGCCGTTAAGCGGGCGCACTATTTTGGTCTACGCCGAACAGGGGTTTGGCGATACGATTCAGTTTGGCCGCTACTTGCCACTGCTGTTGGCGCAGGGCGCGCGGGTGATTTTTCACTGCATGGAGGGGCTGGTAGAGTTGTTTAGTCGTATGGCGGGGATTGAGGTGGTGGCGCGTGATTATGAATTGGCATTGCAGCAGACGTTTGATTTCCATATTCCTCTGATGAGTCTGCCCCATATCATGGGCACAACGCTGGAGACTATTCCGACGGCACGCGCCTATCTGCAAACCGATGCCGGGCGGGTGGCCGCCTGGCGTGATCGCATTACTCAAAAAGGTTTCAGGGTCGGTCTGGTATGGGCGGGGGCGGCAAAAAATGTGGCCAACCGGATGCGTTCAACCACCTTGGCGGCGTTTGCCGCACTGGCCGCAATGCCAGACACCACTATATATAGTCTGCAAAAGGATGAGGCGGCGGGCAGTGAGCTGATGGCGCAGTGGGGGGTGGTGGATCTGGGGCCGGAGTTGCACAACTTTGATGAGACAGCGGCGGTGATCGCCAATCTGGACCTGGTGATTACGGTGGATACCGCCGTGGCACACCTTGCCGGTGCCCTGGGTGTACCGGTCTGGATCTTGATCTACTCATCCCCCGAGTGGCGCTGGTTGTTAGGGCGTGAAGATTCGCCGTGGTACCCCAGCGCACGGCTGTTCCGGCAGCAGTTGGGTGAGCCGTGGCCAGTGTTGGTTGAGCGTATGGTGACAGCGCTACAGGATTTACCTGCTGATGGTCAGAAAGGGGGTGAGTAATGGATACCCTTTTTGAACGTGTTGCCGCCTGTCTTGCCGCCACCAGTGTGGAAGAAAAGTTAGTGCTCACCCATGCAACCGCGCAGGCGTGGCGTGATGGTGCCCTGTCATTGGAGTCGGCGATACCCCCAGAACCCATTGCTGAACCGGGGCGGCCCGACCGGCCAGTGCTGGTGGCACCGAGTGCAGTACCCAGACGCAGGCTGGGGACCCCAGAGGGGCGTATGGCGCTGCTGCACGCCGTTGCCCATATCGAATTTAATGCCATCAACTTGGCGTGGGATGCCGCCTATCGATTCCGTGATCTGCCACTGCAGTACTACCATGATTGGGTGCGGGTGGCCGATGAAGAGGCGCGTCACTTTGGTCTGTTACAACAGCGGTTGCGTGAGCTTGGCCACGAGTATGGCGATCTGCCCGCCCATAACGGACTGTGGGAGATGGCAGCCAAAACCGCCTTCGACCCGATGGTGCGCATGGCGCTGGTACCCAGGGTGCTGGAGGCGCGTGGACTGGATGTCACCCCTGGCATGATTCAAAAACTGCATAACCTGGGTGATGAGAAGAGTGTTGCCGTGCTGGAGACCATTCTCCATGATGAAGTTTTTCATGTAGAGATAGGGTCGTACTGGTT
>JAKFXL010000082.1 GCA_021731365.1 Gammaproteobacteria bacterium
AGGGCAGCAGCTGTTGCAGGTTGGCACCGATGAGGATCAACCCTTTCTCTTGTGGTCGCTGTTTGAGTTCAAGAATACGTTCGACGGCCTGGCCATCCAGTGGGTCGCAGCCGAGGCCAAAGACAGTCTCGGTAGGGTAGGCGATAACACCGCCCGCGCTAAGGGCGCGAACGGCTTGGCGGATCTGCCAGGGGGATGGCAATCTATTTGTTCTGTTCGCGGGCGACGGCGCGGTAGCCGATGTCGTGGCGGTTGAACATACCCTTCCAGCTGATCTTTTTGCAGAGGGTGTAGGCGTTGGCCTGAGCCTCGCCAACGGTCTCACCCAGGCCCACGGCGCAGAGCACGCGGCCACCGGCGGTGACGACATTGCCATCTTTTGATGCAGTGCCGGCGTGGAAGATCTTGGCGTCAGTAGAGTCGGCACCATCGAGGCCGTTGATCACATCACCTTTTGGATAGTCGCCGGGATAACCGGCAGCGGCAAGCACCACGCCGAGGGCGGCGCGGGTGTCCCATTCAACCGTTGCCTGGTCGAGTGTGCCGTCGAGGGCGCTGTTGCAGAGGGCGACCAGATCGGACTTCAGGCGCATCATGATCGGCTGGGTCTCGGGATCACCAAAACGGCAGTTGTATTCGATCACCTTGGGGGTGCCGCTGGCGTCGATCATCAGCCCGGCGTAGAGGAAGCCGGTGTAGGGGTTGCCTTCGGCGGCCATGCCACGCACGGTGGGTTCGATGATCTCGCGCATCACACGCTCATGCACTGCCTGCGTCACCACGGGGGCCGGGGAGTAGGCACCCATGCCGCCGGTGTTGGGGCCGCTGTCACCGTCGCCAACCCGTTTGTGGTCCTGGCTGGTGGCCATGGGCAGGATGTTTTTGCCGTCGATCATGACGATGAAACTTGCCTCTTCGCCGTCGAGGAACTCTTCGATGACAACACGGGAACCGGCGTTGCCAAAGGCGTTACCGGAGAGCATGTCGCGGATCGCATCTTCCGCTTCTGGCAGTGTCATGGCGACGATGACACCCTTGCCCGCCGCTAGACCATCGGCCTTGATGACGATAGGCGCGCCCATTTTACGCACATAGGCGAGGGCCGGGTCGATCTCGGTGAAGTTCTGGTAGTCGGCGGTGGGGATCTGGTGGCGCGCCAGAAAATCCTTGGTGAAGGCCTTGGAGCCTTCGAGCTGGGCGGCGGACTGGGTCGGGCCAAAGCAGCGCAGACCGGCGGCGTTGAAGGCATCAACTACCCCCAGCACCAGCGGAATTTCGGGGCCGACGATGGTCAGGTCGACAGTATTGCTCCGGGCAAACTCCACCAGTGCGGCGATATCATCTACGGCGATGGCGACATTCTCCACCATTGGCTCCCGCGCTGTACCGGCGTTGCCAGGGGCGACAAAGATATGCTCTACGTCGGGCGACTGGGCCGCCTTCCATGCCAGGGCGTGTTCGCGCCCGCCACTGCCGATGATTAATACCTTCATGGATCTGCCTTTTTTGTTGCTTATACTCTGGAAGGCGGCGATTTTACCGTATGCGGCGGGCGGCGCACACCCTTAGTACGTCGGGCAGTATGTCGAGCAGTATGTCGAGCAGTATGTTGGGCAGTATGTCGGGCAAAAGGGGTGCGTAATACCCATTTGTTATAGATGGTTGCCTTTATGCGGTGTAAAACTCACAATAACGGGGGTAAGGGGTCGTCCGTGTGCCGGTGTGTCAGGTAGGATGGGCCGTATGTATTTGGGTGTTAGGGTGGTTTAACACAGTGAAACGTGGATATCGCGGGGGTGCGGGCATGGTCGCAAATAGGAAGCTTTCTTGGGTGGCGTTGTTGTTGGTGGTGGGGTCGGTGCCGGTGGCAAATGCGGCCACGTTTGTTGTGAATACAACGGTAGACGCGGTGGATAGCGCCCCAGGCAATGGCAGTTGTGCGACCGCTGCCGGACAGTGCAGCTTGCGTGCCGCGATCCAGGAGGCCAACGCACTGGCGGGGGCTGACGTGATCACCCTGCCGGCAGGCACGTATCGGCTTGATATCGGTGGCCCGGGTGAAGATGCGGCGGCTCAGGGCGATCTTGATATAAACAGTGAAATTGTGATTAACGGGGCGGCGGCTAATACCACGATTGTTGATGGCATGAAGCAGGATCGTGTTTTCCAGGTTCACCGTGCGGGTGTCGCCACGCTGAACAAACTGACCATTCGTAACGGTAGTGCCAATGTTGACGGGTTGGGTGGGGGACTCTCCAACCGTGGTGGCACGGTGACGCTCAATGATTGCAACGTCTATCGTAATATAGGCTCTGGTTTTGGCGGCGGGCTGGACAATAACTCCTTTGGTGGTCAGGGCGATGTCAGTAATTCGATGGCGCGTATGACCGTTAACCGCTGCACCATCAGTGATAACGTGGTGTTGGGCAACGGCGGTGGGGTCTCCAATAATGACGGTATTTTGGTCATTAATGACAGCACCATTCGTAACAACTCGGGTGGCCAGTTTGCCTCCAACGTTCAGGGCGGGGGTATCTATAACTCCAGCGCGCTGCAGCTGCCCGGCGCTGGCGAGATGGCGAGTATGACGGTGAACCGTACCTTGATTACCGGCCATAGCGTACTGAGTGATGGTGGTGGTATTTACCACCTGATGGGCAATATGACGATCTCTAACTCCACCATTAGCTATAACGAGGCCAAACGTAACGGTGGCGGTATTTTTATTGCCAATACACTGACGGCGCTCTCCACCAACCGTATTGTACATACGACCATTACCGACAACAGCGCCCATGGCAATGACACCTCGGAGCCTCCGAGAGGGTTTGGCGGTGGCGGGCTGTTTAACGGCAACCCCTCTAATCCGAACGAGTCGGTGTTAACTTATCTGGAGAACTCCCTCATCGCCGGTAACATTACTGGTGGCAACTGTTACAACATCGGTGTGCTGGAAAAGCAGGGTAACTTCATTGATGGCATCAGCTGTAATAATGCGGGTGATACATCGGGCAGGAGTTATAGCGTGACAGAGATTGGTCTGGGGTCGCTGAAGGATAACGGCGGGCCAACCCAGACCCATGGCCTGTTACCGGGTAGTTTGGCAATTAATACAGCGGTGACCGCGCTTTGCAAACCGGTGGATCAGCGTGGTTATACCCGTCCGGCCTCTGGCTGTGATGCCGGGGCCTTTGAGGTTGAAGGGGTAGTGCCATCAACGCCGTTAGTGCCAACCCCCTCCTCTTCCGGGGTTTCAACCGATGGCCAGAACAGGGTGCCGCAGGCGTTCCCCATGCCCTACGTAGCGGTGGCGGGGGAGGCGTTGAACGGAATATTGAATGGTGTTGATTTTGACGGTGACCCACTGACCTATGAGATTGTGACGCAGCCAACCAAAGGTACCGTCGGTTTGAGAAATACAAACGCGACGGCCAACAATGTGATTCCAGGCAGCTTTACCTATGTGGCAGGTTCAGGGGCCACGAGTTCGGATAGTTTTACTTATAAGGTGTGTGACTTTATCAGCTGTTCCGAGCCGGCACTGATCTCGATTGTGATCAGCAGCGGTGCAGCGGTCTCCGATATTGGCATCACGCTGGCATCGGGGACGGGCACAGCATCCCCCATCACGGTGCTGACGGGGCCAAGCCTGGATGTATTTGCCCCGACGGCAGATTACAACTACCCACTGGGTGCGTTCTACTTTAACGTGGCGGTTAACGCCGGGGTGACGGCGGGCAGTGTGACGGTGACACTCCAACTGCCTGCGGCGGCCAGTATTGCCGCCAATGCGGTGATTCGTAAGCTGGATAACAAGGGGGTGTGGCGCACCCTGGGCAGTGTTCCAAATTCGCAGGAGTCAACCGGTGTGATTGATCGGAGTGCCAAGACGATTACGCTGGTATTGCGTGACAACGACCGTTTTGATACGGATCCGGCGGTGGGGAGAATCTCTGACCCCGTGGCGATTGCGGTGCCAAAAGTGGCGGCAGAGGAGAGTATTGCTGCACGCCCCGCCAGTGGTGGTGGCGCTGTGGCGCTGTTTGGATTGGCAGCGTTGATGCTGGTAGCGGTGCGCCGTCGTTGGCATTGATATGAACTAGAGATGTGCAGTCAGGTTGTAATAAAAAAGCCCGCATAGCGGGCTTTTTTGTTGTCCCTGGCTGAAGCGCTTAGTGGCGGAAGTGACGCATGCCGGTGAAGACCATGGCGATGCCATGTTCGTTGGCAGCGGCGATCACCTCATCATCACGCATGGAGCCACCGGGCTGGATAACGGCGCTGATGCCTGCCGCTGCCGCGGCATCGATGCCGTCGCGGAAGGGGAAGAAGGCGTCCGAGGCCATCACAGCGCCCTTGACCACCAGCCCCTCATCGGCAGCCTTGATGTTGGCGATCTTGGCGCTGTAGACGCGGCTCATCTGGCCGGCACCGATGCCGATGGTCATGCCGTCGCGGGTGTAGACGATGGCGTTGGATTTGACAAATTTGGCTATCTTCCAGGCGAAGGCGAGGTCACGCAGCTGCTGTTCAGTGGGTGCCAGTGTGGTCACTACCTTGAGTTCGGCGGGGGTGACCATGCCGTTGTCGCGGGTCTGCAGCAACATGCCGCCGGTGACACGTTTGTAGTCAAGAGCGGGTTGGTTGCCGCCCCACTGGCCGCAGGCGAGCAGGCGCAGGTTCTTTTTCTCGGCGATGATGTCGATCGCCTCATCACTCACGGTTGGGGCGATGATCACTTCGACAAACTGGCGGTCGACAATGGCCCGCGCCGTCTCTGCATCAAGCTGGCGGTTGAAGGCGATGATGCCGCCAAAGGCGGAGGTGGGGTCGGTCTGGTAGGCGCGGTCGTAGGCGCTCAGCAGCGATTCGCCGATGGCAACGCCACAAGGGTTGGCATGTTTGACGATGACACAGGCGGGCACGTCGAACTGCTTGACACACTCCAGTGCCGCATCGGTGTCGGCGATGTTGTTGAAGGATAGCTCTTTACCCTGGATCTGGATGGCGGTGGCGACACTCGCCTCTTGCGCCTGGGCTTCGATGTAGAAGGCGGCCTGCTGATGGGGATTCTCGCCGTAGCGCATATCCTGGGCCTTGATGAACTGGGCGCTGAAGGTGCGGGGGAAGGCGGCGCGGTTGGTGCTGCTGTGGCCGCCGTCGCTGATGCTGCCAAGGTAGTTGGCGATGGCGCTGTCGTAGGCGGCGGTATGTTCAAAGGCCTTGGTGGCCAGATCAAAACGGGTCTCGTGGCTGAGGGCGTTATTGTTTTCAGCCATCTCGTCGAGGATCACGGCGTAGTCGCTGGCGTCGACCACAATGGCAACATCCCTATGATTTTTGGCGGCGGCACGGACCATGGTGGGGCCGCCGATATCGATGTTTTCGATGGCGCTGGCCAGGTCACAATCGGGTTTGGCAACGGTCTGCTCAAATGGATATAGGTTGACCACCACCATGTCGATGGCGTCGATCTGGTGTTCGGCCATGATCGGGTCATCAATGCCACGACGGCCAAGGATGCCGCCATGAATCTTGGGGTGCAGGGTCTTGACGCGGCCATCCATCATTTCAGGAAAGCCGGTGTAGTTGGAGACCTCAGTGACATTGACGCCGTTCTGGGTCAGCAGTTTGTAGGTGCCGCCGGTGGAGAGCAGTGCAACCCCCATCTGTTCCAGGGCCTGGGCGAACTCAACGATATCGCTTTTGTCGGAGACGCTGAGTAATGCACGTTTGATGGTTGCCATAGTGTTTTGTCCAGCAGTTGTGAGAGAACGGGCGACCGGTGGGTCGCCGATGAAAAACAGGGGCTTGTGTTTGGTCTAGGCTTGATCGATCAGGCCGTAGAGACGCAGTTTTTTACGCAGGGTGCTGCGGTTGATGCCCAGCATCTCCGCCGCTTTGGACTGGTTGCCCTGGGTATGGTCAAGTATGGCGCTGAAGAGTGCCTGTTCGACCTCACCAATCATCATCTCGTAAAGATTGCCAGGCGGTTGGCCATCGAGATCGGCGAAATAGTGGTCCAGCGCTGTCAACGTAGCACTGCGCAGTGGTTGTTTGCGTCGCTCTTTGACAGGCAAGGCAGATATCTCTTTTACTGCGGCTGGCATCTCGTCAGGCGGCCTGTTGTAGGTTTTGCTGTAGGTGCTCAAAGAAGGCCTCGGTCATTTTCAGTTGTTCTTCTATGGTATCCACCCGGTTCACGGCTTGACGGAAGCTGGCGCCATCACGCTGCCCCTTGCTGTACCAGGAGATGTGTTTACGAGCCATGAGAACTCCTGTGCGCTCGCCGTAAAATGCGTAAAGATTGTGCAGGTGTCCCATCAGGATGTTGCGGACCTCGCTGATATCAGGCTCCGGCAGCCGTTCGCCGGTGCGTAAAAAGTGCTCAAGTTCACGGAAGATCCAGGGGCGTCCCTGGGCTGCCCGGCCGATCATGAGGCCATCAGCGCCGGTCTTCTCCAGTACCTGCCTGGCTTTTTCGGGGGTGGTGATGTCGCCATTGGCAAATACCGGGATGTTAACAGCCTGTTTAATGGCGGTGATGGTCTCATATTCGGCATCACCACTGTAGCCACAGGCGCGGGTGCGGCCATGGATCGCCAGCGCCTGAACCCCGGACTCCTGGGCGATGTGGGCGATGGCAACGCCGTTGCGGTTGGCGCTGTCCCAGCCGGTGCGGATCTTGAGGGTGACGGGGATGGTGACTGCACCCACCACGGCTTCCAGAATCTCTTTGACCAGGATTTCATGTTGCAGCAGGGCCGAGCCAGCCGCGACGTTGCAGACTTTTTTGGCCGGGCAACCCATGTTGATGTCGATGATCTGGGCACCCTGGTCGGCGTTGTAACGGGCCGCTTCGGCCATCATTTTGGGGTCGGCCCCCATTATCTGCACGGATATTGGGTCAGCTTCACCCTCATGGTTGGCGCGCCGTTTGGTCTTTTCGCTGCCCCAGAGCAGTGAGTTGGAAGAGACCATCTCAGACACGGCCATACCTGCCCCCAGCTGTTTGCAAAGCTGGCGGAAAGGGCGGTCGGTAACCCCCGCCATTGGCGCGAGTACCAGGTTGTTTTTTAGTGTGTATGGGCCAATTTTCATGGGGTTCACTTGGTGTTGGCTTTGGGCCAGGGGTGAGATGATACCGGCAAATAGAGGGAGGGGAAAGGGTTGCGTTTAGAAAAACGCAAACTCGAAACCCACCGCTTCTTTGCCCGGATCATCCAGTTCCAGCACAATATCAATGAGTTGCTTAGAGGGCATACCCTGCTTCTGGTCGATATCCGGGGTGAGATATTCAGCGGGGGTGAAACGGCGGGTGGCGAGTACTTTGCCCATGATGTCGTGCAGGCTCAGCTCCATCAATGGAAACGCCTGTGGGTAGGGGGCCTTGCTGATGATGCGGGCCTTGACCTGAAGTACCTGTTTGCGGCTGGGGTGGTTACGGATGTTACGTTCCATCAGCGTTATCATATGGGGCGATTTGATCAGTGGAACGTCACAGCCAAACAGGCCGCACATGGTCTGTAGTGCGGGGCGCAGTGATGTTTCCTGGGACAGGCTGTCGAGGTTGAACCAGGCATATTGGCTGATAAAGAGCAGTGCGAGCAGGGGGGTGGCGAGCGCCCAGAGCCAGACCTTTTTATGGACCGGTTGTTGGGCGTCAGGTGGTGGTGAAGTGAGTAGCTCTTCACCCCCCTCTTTACTGACGGGCACCGATGGCGCGGGTGCAGCGCTGCTTGCTTCAAGTTCGATAATGGGGAGCGGCGTGGCCTCTGTTTTTGGCGCAGGCCCGGCTTTTGGCTCCGGCGGTGGTGTGGCGGCCGGTGAGGTCGCCGTGGGCTGGGGTGGTGCCGGCCTTGTCACGGCGGTGGTGGTTGATGCTGGTGCTGGTACTGGCGTTTGTTTTGCCTTCACGGCCGTGGACGGCACCTCCGTTGGTATTAAGGCGGGTGTGAGTTTGGGGGTGACGATTGGCGCGGGCCTTTCACGTTTAACCGTGGGGTTGGGCGGTGGTGCCGGTTTTTTTCGAGGCGCGGAACTGAGCGCCGGTGGGGTCGCCTGTGGGTGGGGTGCCTCATCAACCAGATGTTCCAAGGCACTGAAGGTGCCAAAACAGCGGCCACAGCGAACATTGCCACGGGCAATTTTGAGTTGCTCGCTGGTGATGCGGAAGCAGGTGTCGCAGTGGGGGCAGTGTGTATACATCAAGACGCCATGTTATGAGTGAAGTAGTAATCGACCGACGGTGATAGTCTCTTTAGCGGCGTATTCCGTCAAGTCTGACCCACTCTTCCTGAGTGGTCATGGGGGCCATCTCAAACCAGTGCTGGTAACGCTCGCTGACGGCCTCTGCCTGTTCAATCAAAATGCCGGAGAGCACTATCTGACCACCGGGTTTGACCAGTGCTGCAAGTTGCGGCGCCAACTCTATTAATGGGTTGGCGAGGATGTTGGCCAGCATCAGGTCGACCGGTTCGCCGGTGGGGCGGTTTTGAAACGGTTTTGGTAGGTAGGCCTCGATGCGGTTGTTGACCTGGTTCTTTTTGGCGTTGTCATGGGTGGCCAGGATTGCCTGCGGGTCGTGATCCACGGCAGTGACATGGGTGGCCCCCAGCAGGGCGGCGGCGACGGCGAGGATGCCGGAACCGCTGCCAAAGTCGATGACCGTTTTGGCGACGGGTGGGTTGGCATCCAGCCACTTCAGGCAGAGCCAGGTGGTGGGGTGGGTGCCGGTACCAAAGGCGAGGCCAGGGTCGAGAATGACATTGACACTGTTGGCCTCTGTGGGTGTATGCCAGCTGGGGCAGATCCAGAGCCGTTCGCCGCAGCGGATCGGTTTGAAGTTTTCCATCCACGCCCGTTCCCAATCTTTATCCTCGAGCGGGTCGACGTGCAGGTGGTGAAGGGCATCACTGCCAAGCCGCTGTTGGAGCAGTGTAGTGATCAGGACCATGTCAGCGTCTGTTTCAAACAGTCCGATGACTCGGGTGCTGCCCCAAAGCCTTGTCTCGCCGGGGTCGGGTTCGAAGATGGGTTGATCCTTGGCGTCTTCAAAGGTGACGGCCGCCGCCCCCAGTTCGCTCAGGAGTTCGCTGGCCTGTTCCGCCTGCTCAGGGGTGGTATCGAGTTTGAGTTGTAGCCAAGGCATAAGGGGTGTCTGGTGCTGGGAAGATTGGCGGGGGCGGTGTCCGCCCCGTGCCGGATTACTTCATGCCCAGTTTTTTCTCCAGGTAGTGAATGCTGGTGCCGCCAGCGATAAAGGCGGCATCACGGACCATGCGACGGTGCAAGGGGGTATTGGTTTTGATCCCTTCGATAATCAGCTCATCCAGTGCTGTGCCCATACGTGCCAGGGCCGAGGCGCGGGTATCGCCGTGGGCGATCAGCTTGCCGATCATGGAGTCGTAATAAGGGGGCACGGTGTAACCACTATATATATGGGAGTCAACACGCACCCCAGGGCCGCCGGGGGAGTGGTAAACACCGATGGTGCCGGGGCAGGGCATAAAGGTGTCGGGATCTTCGGCGTTGATACGGCACTCAATGGCGTGGCCGTTGATTTTGATATCACTCTGTTTGTAAGAGAGTTTTTCGCCTGCGGCGATGCGTATCTGCTCTTTAACGAGATCGACGCCGGTGACCATCTCGGTGACTGGATGCTCCACCTGGAGGCGGGTATTCATCTCGATGAAGTAGAACTCACCATTTTCATACAGGAACTCAAACGTGCCAACACCACGGTAGCCGATCCTGCGGCAGGCCTCGGCACACACTTCGCCCATACGGCTGCGCTGCTCATGGGTGATGCCGGGGGCCGGGGCCTCTTCAATCACCTTTTGGTGGCGGCGCTGCATGGAGCAGTCGCGCTCACCCAGATAGATGGCGTTGCCGTGGGTATCGGCCAGCATCTGAAACTCGATGTGGCGCGGATTCTCGAGGTATTTTTCCATGTAGACGGTGCTGTTGCCAAAGGCGTTGCCCGCTTCAACCTTGGTCATGGCGATGGCGTTGAGCAGGGCCGCTTCACTGTGGACGACACGCATACCACGTCCGCCACCGCCGCCGGCCGCCTTGATGATGACGGGGTAGCCGATCTTTTCCGCCAGCGCCAGGGTCCTGTCGTCATCCTCGTCAATGGGGCCGTCGGAGCCGGGTACACACGGTACGCCACTGGCCTTCATCGCCTCAATCGCGGAGATTTTGTCACCCATCAGGCGAATCGTCTCGGGTTTTGGGCCGATGAAGACAAAACCGCTCTCTTCAACACGCTCGGCAAAGTCGGCGTTTTCCGACAAAAAGCCGTAACCGGGGTGGATGGCGATGGCATCGGTCACTTCGGCGGCGCTGATGAGTGCTGGAATGTTCAGGTAGCTCAGGGCCGATGAGGCAGGACCGATGCAGACTGACTCATCGGCCAGACGTACATGTTTCAGGTCGCGGTCGGCGCTGGAGTGGACGGCAACCGTTTTGATGCCCATCTCCCGACAGGCACGCAGGATACGCAGTGCAATTTCACCACGATTGGCGATAACAATTTTTTCGAACATAAATTCCCGGGCTTCCCTGATGATCTATTTGGTCACAATCTATTCGATGATAAAAAGCGGCTCGCCAAACTCAACGGGCTGACCGTTTTCAACCAGAACGGCGCTGACTTTGCCGGACTTGTCGGCTTCAATCTGGTTTAGCATCTTCATCGCTTCGATGATGCAGAGTGTGTCGCCAACGGTGACCTGCTGGCCAATACTTACAAACTCTTTGGCACCGGGTGAGGCGGCCCGATAGAAGGTGCCCACCATGGGGGAGGTGACGGTGTGGCCTGTTATAACAGGGCTTTCCATCGCAGCGGCAGGGGCGGCTACGGTGGGCGCGGCTGTGGGGGCCATCGGGTGTGCCATCGGCATCATCGGCATGGCGGCCTGGCCGGTGGGGTAACGGCTGATTCGAACTGAATCCTCACCTTCGTGAATCTCGATCTCGGCAATGCCGGAATCTTCGAGAAGCTCAATCAGTTTTTTGACTTTGCGAATGTCCATGTTTGATGTTTTAACCGTTGTCATGAGTGTTTGGGTTTGGATAGATAGTTAATGGCTGCCAATAGCGCCAGGGTGTATCCCTGCGCCCCTAAACCGCTGATGGTACCGACCGCGATATCCGAAAAGTAGGAGTGGCGGCGGAACGCTTCGCGGGCATAAACGTTGGAGAGGTGGACCTCGATAAACGGGATGGCGACGGCACTCAGTGCGTCACGGATAGCGACGCTGGTATGGGTGAACGCAGCTGGATTGATGATGATGAAATCAATCTTGTGTGTTGTGGCCTCCTGGATATGGTCAACCAGTGTGTGTTCGGCGTTGCTCTGGAAGCAGGTCAGTTCGTGGCCCGCCTGTTGGGCGCTGCTCTGTAACTGCTGTTCAATGTCGACCAGTCGGGTCGCGCCATAGTGCGTGGGTTCGCGGCTACCGAGCAGGTTGAGATTGGGACCGTTGAGTAACAGAAACTTGGCCATGAAACTCCTCAGTATGAACAGGGTCTGGATTGAATCATGTGAATGGGTTGAGTTAAGTACTGACTGTCCACTGCCCATTCAGTCGAGTGGGGGCGATTCTGTCATGTTCGGCCCGTTTTTGTCCAGTTTTTGTCTAAAGTTGCTGCGAACTTGTTATAACTCCCCAGCCCGTGCCGCCGTCGTCAGGGCATAGACTGAGGTGGGTTTAGAGCAGTTTTTTGATTTCGCTTTCGAGGGTGCTACGTTCCACCTCGCCATAACGCATGTAGGTGATATCGCCCACCTGATCAACAATGACGGTGTAGGGGAGGATACCCATGTCATTGCCGAGCATTTCGGAGACCTCGATGGCGTTGTCGCCGAGCAGTATCGGGTAGTTGATGCCCGA
>JAKFXL010000038.1 GCA_021731365.1 Gammaproteobacteria bacterium
ACGCTCAAATAGTCGGACACCCTAACCTGCCCTGTCAGCGCTGCCGCTTTCCCTGCCATAACTTGCCTCTGATGTAATCTGCGTATCGAAGAAGTGTAACGGGAATTTTGTTAAGTGAACAGCATTGGGTCTGTCCCCTATTGCTGTAGGTTGTGGGTGACGCAGGAACCCCAACGTTTGGATCATGCCCCGAGTCATGTTGGGGTTCGTTCCTCACCCCAACCTACGGCCCTGTCCCCTATTGTTCGCAGGGTAAAGAAAACTCGAAAAATCAAATATAAAACTATCCGCCTCGACCCAACAGTGAAAGTTTTCGCGGTTATTGGAGGTGCCTTGGTGCCCTGCAAAGGCAATAACTTTCGACTGCGATACGCATACGCCGAAGGCACCGACAACCACGCGAGCATCGTTGATCTTGTATTTCCTGCGGAGCAGCCATTCACCCATGATGCCGAAGAGAACGTATTTACCAATGAGCTGACCACTCTCAGAGAAAATAATCCCTGCCGCAGCGTTGGAAATGCGCTGGAAGTCAGGAAGCGGGACGATTGGCGTGGTGGTTTTCATGCAATGCCTAATCGGGATAGGGCGACGCCTCACAGCGCCGCTCCCCCCACACCACCGGGCATACGGATCACGTACCACGGCGGTTCGATGAACATATTCCTACCTCGCCACCAGGGCGGGTAAACCCATACTGCTGAAGTACCTTGCTGGCAGTGCCAGCGTGAGCGCGGGGGTCTTTGATAGCCGCCATGGGCCATGCGCCGATTTGCTGGTGTTCCAGGCTTCTCGCACTGTCACTCCGCGTTTGCGCAGTTCCCGATATCCGGCTCTTCCCCATTGCTTCCATTGATAGCAGCGTAACTTGCGTCGTATCCATTTGTCGATATCGCGCAGAGGACTCAGCACTTCGGCAATGCCGAAGTACGCTTTCCAACCAAGCAGGGCTTTTCTCAGCTCTGCAACGATATGCTCCAAACGGCGGCCTCGTGTACGACGGGTCAGTTCGCGAATACGGTGCTTGAGCTTGTCGATGGCCTTGTCGGCCACTTTGAGCTTGGCACCGCTGCGACTGACCGTGAACCCCAAAAACTTGCGTTTATAGGGGCGGTCCACCGCGCTTTTTCGTGGATTCACTGTGAGTCGCAGTGTGTCATCGATCCAGCGTGTGACGCTTGCCATGACCCGCTCGCCCGCACGTCTGCTTTTGACCAGGATATTGCTGTCATCTGCGTAGCGGGCGAAGCGATGGCCGCGCCGGTCGAGTTCCCAGTCCAGTTCATCGAGCACGATGTTGGCGAGTACCGGTGACAGTGGGCCGCCTTGCGGCACGCCCATGATTGTCGGCTCGGTATGATCGCCCATTCGTACTCCAGCCTTGAGGTAGCGGTTGATCAGGCGTAGCAGGTCTCGATCATGGGTGTGGCGTTTGAGCCGCACCATCAACCGATCATGGTTAACCCGATCAAAGAACGCTTCCACGTCCATGTCTACCACCCAGCCATAGCCTTGATGGATATCCGCCTGCATTTTACGCACGGCCTGATGGGCCGACCGTTGCGGGCGAAAGCCATAACTGTGGGGATGGAAATGTGGTTCCCATTGCGCAGAGATGACTTGGGCAATGGCTTGCTGAATGAACCGATCCAGCACTGTGGGAATTCCCAACAGGCGGGTTTTCCCATCTGGCTTGGGGATCTCCACGCGGCGTACCGGTTGCGGGCAATAGCGGCCTGCTTCCAGTTGTGCGCAGATCTCCGGCCAGTGGTGGCGGAGGTACTCGGGAAGTTCATCAACGGTCATGCCGTCGATGCCGGGCGCGCCCTTGTTCTGGCGTACCTGTTTCAGTGCGCGTTGCAGGTTGGCGCGTTCAAGTACGCGCGCCAGCAACGCTTGGGGTGGAATTGACTCGGGAGTGTTGGATTCTCCAGCGACAGCGTCTTTCTGCAACATGGCAGGTTTGCGCAACGGGTCTGCTGCCTCTCTGTGGCTCTTCATCCATCGTCCTTGTCATTCATCGTTCGGGCCTTCAGTGGTGCCACCCACCTAATACGCCCTTTGCTGACTTCTCCACGGCGGTCAGTGCCAATCGCTCAACACTCAGCACCGCCTTGCGGCGACTGCAGCCCATGGAGATCTCCCGGGGTAAGACACATAACTTTCACTGCGCGAACGCTGGATTTACAAAATACACCCCAACCGCAGATGGAGGGCTTCGCGGTCACGTGCCCGCTCGCCCCGGATGTATCACGCCTCATATCCAGTTCTTGTTCATCGCCCCGCAGTTTCGCCTAAAGCGCCTACTGTTGGTGGATTCAGCTTCCTTCAGACCCCACCTCACGGTGACGCCCTTGCCGTTCTCCTAGCCTTCGGCTCTGCGAAAACCTGGCTGCCGGACTTTCACCGACATAGTTACGTGCCATGCCCGGCACACACGTAGAGCTAACCGGCGCTGCGCAGCTTTATCGCGCAGCGTCCAGCGACCGAAGGGAGCGAGGTTGAGCGCCGGGTTAGCACTTTGGCTAGATGTAGCCATGACAACCCCACTTGCCGCTACCAATAACGGTGGCACAACTCGTTTGCCCTTGCTGGGGCCAAGACGGCGAGTAGTTAAAAACTACGCTCTCCTTTTCAGGTGAATAGAACACGTAATTTGTTACTTCAGGTAGTTCTCGAATGTACTCTGGGACTAGTGCAACAAGCGATGTTGGCAATGCTCCATGCTTGGCTTTGTATTGAACAATTGCCTCGACCACAAGAATTGCTTGGCTTCGCAGCTCCTTGCCTTTCGGGTCTTCTCCGATTGGCCATACGGCACATGCAGTGAGCATTAAAAAAGGCAAAATGATTGTCAGAAGTTTGTTCATTTTTTTGAGTGCTAACGCCACAAATCACCGGCAAATTGGAACAACGTGAGGCTTGTGGCATACGCCACAAACGAACGTTGCGGAAATTTGTCCGAGTGAATTTGTTTTATTAGGCACTTTTAGTATCTCCTGTTTCTGTCTTTTAGACTTACCTTTGTATCAAAATAATATGCCAGCGAAACCGTTAATGTGTCATTTATCGTGGAATCTTGATATGACAACGATAAAGCCGCAGCATTACCAAATGCGCGAGGCTGATACGAAATGAAATAATAAGAGCATAGCATTGAGCATAGCATTGGTAGCATTGGTGGGAGCATTGGTGGGAGCATTGGTGGGAGCATTGGTGGGAGCATTGGGGACAGACCACGGTTTATTAATAAGTCCTGCTACTCTGCCTTATCCGTTCTCAACTCGCCGGAGCCCTCTATGCCACGCCGTGCCCACATTACGTTGCCGAATGTCCCCTCCCCACAAACAAAAAAGCGCCCGGTTTTCACCGGACGCCAAGCACCTTACCTGGGAGGAGTGGTGTTTATTACAGGTTGTATGCGCGCTCGCCGTGGCTTGCGGTATCCAGACCTTCACGCTCCTGCTCATCGGTAACACGCAGACCGATGGTGACATCAATCAGTTTGAACAGTACCAGACTGACAACACCTGACCAGACGATGGTAAGCAATACACCTGTGGCCTGTGTCATTACCTGCCCCATCATTGAGTAGTCATCAACACCTACACCACCCAGTGCCGGGGAGACAAAGATACCGGTACCGATTGCGCCTACAATGCCGCCGATGCCATGGATACCAAACACATCCAGGCTATCGTCGTAACCCAGCGCCCGTTTCAGTCCGGTCACACCCCACAGGCAGACCACACCCGCGACTGCGCCCAGAACGATGGCTCCCATCGGCCCCACCAGACCTGCCGCCGGTGTAACAGCTACTAGGCCGGTTACCACCCCTGAAGCCACACCCAGCATTGAGGGTTTGCCACGCAACAGCCACTCAGCAAACATCCAGGCCAAACCACCGGCTGCTGTTGCCAAAATAGTGTTCAGGAAGGCCAGCGCTGCGCCGCCTGTTGCTTCCAGATTGGAACCTGCATTAAAGCCGAACCAGCCTACCCACAGTAACGAAGCACCAATCATGGTCATTGGCAGATTGTGTGGTGGCATGGCGTCACGGCCGTAACCGATACGTTTGCCAAGCACAATTGCCCCTACCAGCGCGGCTATACCGGCGTTGATATGCACCACTGTGCCGCCGGCAAAGTCGAGGTCACCGGCTTCGAAAAGGTAACCACCTGCGGCCCAGACCATGTGTGTGATAGGAAGGTAGGAGAAGGTGAACCAGAGTGCACCAAAGATCATCAGGGCAGAAAACTTTATCCGCTCAGCCAGTCCACCCACAATCAGGGCCACGGTAATGGCAGCAAAGGTTAGCTGGAAGGCCACAAAGACCAACTCTGGGATCACTACGCCGTCAGTAAAGGTCGCTACCGTACTATCGGGGGTAATGCCTGCCAGGAACATTTTCGACAGATCGCCAATCGCCCAGTTAAGGCTACCACCGTCACCAAATGCCAGCGAGTAGCCATATATGGCCCAGAGGATGGCAACCATGCAGAAGATCGCCATCACCTGTGTCAGTACCGAGAGCATGTTTTTGGCACGCACCAGACCGCCGTAAAACAGCGCCACGCCGGGCACAATCATCAATACAACCAACAGGGTTGAGACCATCATCCAGGCCGTATCACCTTTATTGGGTACTGGCGCAGCGGCCTCGACAACCGATGTTTCAACCGCCGGCATCTCAATCACAGTCGCCTCAACCTGCACACTCTCCACCATCGTGGCCACATCCTCTTCCGCCAGACTCAATGGCGAAACCAACAGCAGCACACTCAGGGCTACCCAACTCAATAGTCTATTCATCGTTCTATCTCTCCTGCTTACAGCGCTTCAGGACCGGACTCACCGGTACGAATACGGATAGCCTGTTCCAAACCCACTACAAAAATCTTACCGTCACCGATTTTGCCGGTATTGGCGGCCCTGGTAATTGCCTCGATCACCTGGTCCAGCATGTCCGCCGGGATCGCAATATCAATCTTCACCTTGGGTAAAAAATCGACCACATATTCAGCGCCACGATAGAGCTCTGTATGCCCCTTCTGGCGACCAAACCCCTTCACCTCTGTAACAGTGATGCCCTGCACACCGATGTCAGAAAGCGCCTCACGCACATCGTCCAATTTGAATGGCTTAATAATTGCCGTTACCAGTTTCATTGCCTTCTCCTAGACTTAAATCCAAACGCAGAGGCCAGCGGCCCCGCTCACCCATATCTACAATCCATTTGTGCGTTTTACAGAGCACAACCTGTGCCAATGAATAAAAATTATATTTTTCAATGATATAAACAACAAAGAACGCCACGCCCAGCCACTCTCGCACCAAAAAACAACGGCCAATCCTCGCCGCGCACCAAAACAGACCATTCATCTCGCCCGGAAAAGTCCAGTAAAAATAACGTACACTTGGCCAATAAAACTCAAAGGAGAGACGTGGTGATAGATCCAAAAATATTTGATGACCTGACTCGCAAACTGGCAGATGCTGTACCCCCCGGTATAAAAGGGCTGCAAAGCGATCTGGAGCGTAACTTCCATGCCATCTTGCAGAGTACATTCAACAAACTGGAGCTGGTCACCCGTGAGGAGTTTGAGGTGCAAACCGCGCTACTGGCCCGGACCCGCGCCAAACTGGATGCGCTGGAAAAGGTAGTGGCGGCGCTGGAACAGAAAGGCCCTCCCCGTACAACCGCTGAATAACCATGTCGCTTGCCATCGTTTATAGCCGTGCCGGCACCGGCATCGACGCCCCACTGGTCACGGTGGAGGTGCATCTGGCCAACGGCCTCCCAGGGTTGGCCATCGTGGGGCTTCCGGAAGCAGCGGTTAAAGAGAGCAAAGACCGTGTCCGTGGCGCACTGCTGAATAGTCGCTTCGAGTTCCCGGCACGACGTATCACCATCAATCTCGCCCCCGCCGACCTGCCCAAAGAGGGGGGCCGTTTTGATCTGCCCATTGCCCTTGGCATCCTGGCCGCCTCTGGGCAGATCCCTAAAAACCTGCTGGAACAGTATGAGTTTGCGGGTGAGCTGGCACTCAGTGGGGCACTGCGGCCAATCCGCGCCGTGCTGCCCGCCGCCAGCCAGTGCCGCAACGCTGGGCGGGCACTGGTACTGCCACTGGCGAGCAGTGCCGAGGCAACCCTGGCGGGCGACATCATCGTGTTTGGTGCCGACCACCTGCTCGAAGTATGTGCTCACCTCAACGGTACCGCGCTGCTCACACCACAGCCACGCATGGCGATACCCGACAACCCCCACACCCATCTCAACATCAACGACGTGCGTGGCCAACACCACGCCAAACGGGCCCTGGAGATTGCCGCCGCCGGTGGCCACTCTCTATTAATGGTCGGCCCGCCCGGCACCGGCAAAACCATGCTTGCCAGCCGCCTGCCCACCATTCTGCCCACCATGACCGAAGATGAGGCGCTGGAGAGCGCTGCCGTGCAGAGCATCAGCCAAAACGGCTTTGATCCGGCCAACTGGAAACAGCGCCCGTTTCGCTCCCCCCACCACACCGCCTCCGGCGTGGCCCTGGTGGGCGGTGGCAGCACACCCCGCCCCGGCGAGATATCCCTCGCCCACAATGGTGTGATGTTTCTCGATGAACTGCCGGAGTTTGATCGTAGGGTGCTGGAGGTGCTGCGCGAACCCCTGGAGTCCGGCAAGGTCACTATCTCCCGCGCCGCCCGTCAGGCCGAGTTCCCGGCCCGCTTTCAACTGATCGCCGCCATGAACCCCTGTCCCTGCGGCTACCTGGGTGATGCCAGCGGTCGCTGCAAATGCACCATCGAACAGGTACAACGGTATCGTGGTCGCATCTCCGGGCCGATCCTCGACCGCATCGACATGCACATCGAAGTACCGCCCGTGCCCAAAGAGATGCTCTATGGCGAACGTGATCAACAGGCCGAAGGAAGCAATGCAGTGAGGCAGCGTGTTGAAACCGCCAGAGTGTTACAGCAGCAACGCAGCGGCAAAGCCAACCATCAACTCAGCAGCCGTGAAGTGGAAAAGTTTTGTCTGCTGGAAAGAAAGGATCAGGCGCTACTGGAACAGGCGATTGATCGACTCGGACTTTCCGCCCGCGCCGCCCATCGCATCCTGCGTGTGGCTCGCACCATCGCCGATCTTGGCAACAGCGAACAGATCACCACAGCACATTTAAGCGAAGCGATTAGTTATCGTCGTCTTGATCGCACTGTGCGCTCATGAGATCAACCCACGTCAGATAAAACTCAAATATATTAATTTTTTTACATTTATCACCCATCCCCAAATATACCCATCACATCAGACTTCTGTCCCTACTCATTACAGGGTCTTTTCAATACGCTGCACTTATTACCCGCTGACGTGCGGCTTGCCACACGGTTCAACACCCATTTACAAATCTAACTCACGTTACGCGTTTTGTGAGTCAGGAGATGATTCAGGTTAAATGCTTCCCTTTTGGCAGAGCAATCGTTACCCTTTTGCCGTATGTTTGGGATGTAAATATAAAAATATGAAGGCGATAATAATGACAGAGGCTCCACAGAATGGCCTAAAAGGGCTTAAACATTGGCGTTACGACCTGCTCGCGGGGATGCAGGTTGCCTTGGTCTCTCTTCCACTTTCGTTAGGTATCGCAATTGCATCGGGGGCTCCTCCGGTGACTGGTCTAATTTCTGCAATTATTGCGGGGTTAATATTTCCGTTCCTGGGTGGGGCCTATGTCACGATCAGTGGCCCTGCTGCAGGCTTAGCACCTGCGCTATTGGCCGGTATGTTGATGCTGGGGGGTGGAGATTTAGCCGCGGGTTATCCTCTGCTATTAGTCGCTATTTGTATCACCGGGTTAGTGCAGATTGTGCTCGCCTTTATGAAGGCTGGTCGCTTTGCCATATTTTTACCCGTCACGGTGGTGGAGGCCATGCTCGCCGCCATCGGTTTAATCATCATCATAAAACAGTTACCGCCATTGATGGGGGCTATGCTTCCTGCAGCCTCCAACATATTGGGGTCTGTCACAAAGTTACCGCAGGCGGCGATGCAAATGCACCCGGGGGTGTTTGTCATCGGCGCGATCAGTCTGTTTCTGATTTTTTATCTCAACAAATGTCGCCACGATTGGGCACGTAAAGTACCGCCACCGTTAGTGGTGGCGGTTCTCGGTATCGCTTTTGGGTTTGTCTTCAATCTTGATGCTAAATACCTCATTACCATGCCAGAAGATTTATTGAAAAATGGCATTACCATGCCAGCATTTGGCGAAGTTTTTAGTCGTCCAGAGCTATGGTGGGGCATCTTGGTGGTTGTGATTACGTTGACATTGATTGACGGTGTGGAGTCGCTGGCGACAATTAAGGCGATTGATAAAATTGACCCCTTTCAACGCAAGTCTGATCCCAATGTCACCTTGCGGGCCATGGGGGTATCGAACTCTCTTTCCAGCATTTTTGGTGGCTTGACGATTATTCCGGGGGGCATTAAGAGCAGTACCAATGTTGATGCCGGGGGGCGTACGCTCTGGGCAAACTTCTACAATGCGATGTTCTTGCTGCTGTTCCTGTTTGTCGCCAGCGACATTATCGCACGCATCCCGTTAGCGGCGATTGCTGCAATTCTCATCTATGTGGGATGGAAGCTCTGCGAATACAAAGTCTTCACAAAAACCTACGCCATTGGCCGGGATCAGATTGTGATCTTTGTCACAACGGTTGTGGCGATACTTGCCACCGATTTACTGGCGGGTATTTTGATCGGTATCGCGGCCGAGATACTGATACTGCTCTATTTATTAACCCCATCACTACGTTTTGTTCTCAATGGACGACTGACGGCACAACAGTCATGGGGACTGTTGTGGACAAATTTTCGGAGTTTGTTCGGCTCACCTATTATCAACATCAAAGAGCAACAACAAAATGGCCATCCTCACTACGAGATTACGCTGTCATCGGTGGTCTGTTTTAATTTGCTGGCACTGGATAAGATTCTGGCTAATTTGCCAGAAAAACATGGCGTCACACTGATCATTACTGAATCCGGTCGCATCATTGACCATACAGGCATGGAGTATCTGCACCAGTTCAAAGAGGAGTGTCTGCGTGATGGGCGTGCTTTTGAGTTGCAAGGATTGGAAAACTTTTTTCAGTTTACCCAACACTCACTCTCTGCCCGTATGCAGGATGCCACTTTATTGAAAGAGCAGGCCAAACGCAGTCAGCGTGAAGAGGAGATGGCGGCACTGGCGGCGCAATACCAGCTGGCCTTTAAACCCGATACAGTCAGCATCGTAAACGAACATGACTTCATCTACTTGCGCCGCGGTACAGACAAACAAGAGTATCACGTGATGCATGGCAGTTTTCTCGGGGGTGAAGTTCGGCTGTTTGACTACAGCCATACCGCCGCACCGGCCTATTACAGCAACCATTGGCACACCATTATCACGCTGGATGTGCCTGGCGCTCAAAACAGCGTGGCAGATTTTGTAATTGTGCCTGGGCATTATCTGGAACGTTATTTAGTCGACTTTGAAGAACAAAAGCTTGAAGCGGATAGTTATGGTTTTGCCGAACACTATCGACTCTATGGCAAGAATGAACAGGCCAAGCCAACACTGCGCAGTGATATGAAGCAGTATTTCATGCAGCATCAAAGCCTCTACCTGGAAGTGCGTAATGGCGTAATGATGGCGTTTCTACAGGATAAGGAGCTAGCCACGGCTAAAGAGATAGCAATGTTGTTTGATTTGGCCCGGCGCTTCAAGGAGGAGTATTTACAGCAGGTTTAATCACCCATTAATGTATTTAATTGATGCTGGAAAGGGTTTGGTGGTGATCACCAGACCCTTTTTTGTGGGGCACATAATTAATACCCGCGTCTTAGGTGTCGCTGCGACATAGGGAAATCCAGGCACGGGGGCTATAAACAGCATCTCCATCCCAAACCCAAACTCTCATTGACTCTACCTCGCCTTTCACAGGGGCTATCGTGAAACAGATACTGGACACGGTAAGTTCAGCACTCTTTTTGTACACACGAGGCACATCACGCCACCACTCGTTACATCAAATACCAAGCATTATTTATATATTGGCATTCGTTTAGTTTACAGATCCATCCGTTCATTTCCGCTTGGGCACAGAAAACGTGCCCACCCTTTAAATACTTTATCTGGCCTCCTCTAAAGAAAGGGACACTCATGCCGCTAATCACGTCTGGATGTCATCTTGCCATCCTTGGAATCCCTCTCTTACGCTATCGCTATTGGTCATGGTTTGATCATTGTGGCTGCCGTGCCTGAAAATTGAGAGGTGAACATTTCCGGAGAAGTCATGGCCATCTGATGGTAAAGGATAGTCACTATTGAATCGTTAAAATTTTTGGGGAAGTTCTATCATGATAAATAAATTCTGTTTGGCGAAAAGTTCGCCATTATTACTGTCGATATTACTGGGGGCTGCTCTGAATGGCACTTACTTAAGCTTCTTAGGATGACCATTTTTTAGCACCCCAGCCCTGGCTTCATCACGTGGTTTCATCAATAAAGGATAGCTGTTTGATCGACGTTTGAGGGCTCTTGGCTCTATCCTG
>JAKFXL010000040.1 GCA_021731365.1 Gammaproteobacteria bacterium
AATGGCTGAGGCAATTGGTAATTCTACATATTATGAAACAGCAATAGTTCGCATCTACTCTACACACACTGCGTCAACATAACTCCTGTCAGATGCAGTTACCATGGTGCGAGTTGTCGAGGCGGACCGCATCCACGCCCGTATGTACGCACTACACCATTCACTAAAATAGAGGAGTTTTTTCCATGGCCACCATTACCAACGCCAACCTAACAATTAGCCACAATCACGCAGCCAAAACTGGCAAAGTCTCCGTCAAGTGCAACGTGAATTTCACCGCTTACGAAATCAACCAGATGAAGGAGGGGTTGAAATTTAAACTTATCTGTCAGCTCTGGGGGGCAGACTCCGGCCTGAACGGCGCTGATGATTACCTCTACACTATGCCAGCAGCAAAATACTTCCCCGACGCAACCCCAAGCGCGACTGAAAAAGTAACATTCGAAGCCACCGTTGGTGAAGGTTTGCTGGATGAAGATATCGGCACAGACGAGGTCTACGCCAAACTGAGACTGACCAATCTCTACACCCTGATCACCGTCAACAAAAACAGCAACGAAGTATCCCATAACTTCTGATACTGGCATTAACCGGCCATACATTTCCATGTGGCCGGTATTTTGCTATTACGCCCACGTTCACATCTGCGACTCTCTTACGACTAACAACGGGGGCTTTGCGTATTGGCGATGTAACGTGTGCGGAGCACACCCTACATCCCCCCTCCCCTTACGGGAAGGAAGGATTGAATACATCAGACAGCAATTAGAAAAAAACTATTTGATAATGCGATAACAAGGCATATAGGCCTTGCCCGGTAGTTTCATGCGCTGGCGCGCCACAAACGAGGCGAGCAGCGTATCCATGGCATTCATGATGGCGGGTTCACCGCGCAGCTCAAACAGACCGTGCTCTTCAATGGCGCGAATGCCGTCATCCTTGACGTTGCCGGCAACGATGCCGGAGAAGGCGCGGCGCAGGTTGGCGGCGAGCAGGTGTGACTCCTGATTTTTATGCAGCTCCAGGTTGTGCATATTTGCGTGGGTGGGGGCGAACGGTTTTTGGAACTCATGTTCGATCTTGAGCAACCAGTTGTAGTAATAGGCATCGCTATGTTCACGGCGGAAGTGGCGTACTTGCTCCAGCCCGTCTTTAATCTCACGCGCCACCGCCACAGGATCACCGACGATGATGCGATAACGTTTTTGCGCTTCGGCACCGAGGGTATCAGCGATAAACTGGTTGATCTCTTCAAAGTAATCGGCTGAACTGGCCGGGCCGGTCAGTATCAACGGGAAGGGCATATCCTTATTATCGGGGTGCAACAAAATTCCGAGCAGATAAAGGATCTCTTCGGCTGTGCCGGCACCACCGGGAAAAACAACAATGGCGTGGCCAGTACGGACAAACGCTTCGAGCCGTTTTTCGATGTCAGGCATGATCACCAGATCATTAACGATCGGATTGGGTGATTCGGCAGCGATAATGCCTGGCTCAGAGATACCGATGTAGTGGCCGTCACGGATGCGCTGCTTGGCGTGGCCGATAGTGGCCCCTTTCATCGGTCCTTTCATCGCGCCAGGGCCACAGCCGGTACAGATGTTGAGGCCACGCAGCCCCATCTCGTAACCAACCTGTTTGGTATATTCGTACTCTTCGCGCTGGATCGAGTGGCCGCCCCAGCAGACCACCAGCTTGGGGTCTGTCATCGGCTTGAGGATGTTGGCGTTCCGCAAGATGTGAAAGACGGCGCTGGTGATATCGTCGCTGTCATCCAGATTAAATTTGGGGTTGTCGTAGATCTCGTCACTGACATAGATGATGTCGCGCAGCACTGCAAACAGATGTTCGCTGATCCCCTTGATCATCTTGTCATCCACAAAGGCGCTGTTAGGCGCGCCTATAACTTCAAGTTTAATGCCACGCTCTTGCTGGATCACATGGATATCAAACGATTTATACTTTTCCAGCAACGCCTTGCCGTCATCCAGCTGGCTGCCACAGTTCAATACCGCCAGGGAGCAGTTACGAAAGATATTGAAGAGTCCGCCCTGGCTGCTGTCGAGCAGCTTTTTAACTTCGAGCTGAGATAGGACATCCAGCCGCCCTTCCGGGGTTATACGTGCGTCGATCACTGCATTGGTCATTGTGCCGCCTCCATCGTGCTGCATCATTTTTGTTTTTTATTACCGGGGACAATCACTTGCCCTACCCTATATATCCGCTCTAAAGCGACAATTCTTGAATGGTTAGCGCTCACGCCAGCTGTTCATAATCGCCAAACAGCGCTGATTCAACTGCTGCGCCCGGCCCTCGGTCGCCGCCTCACTGTAACAGCGTAACTCTGGCGCATTGCCCGATGGCCGCAGATGGATCACCTCTTCATTCATAAAGGTAATACGCACACCATCCGTACCGTCCACCGCCTTTACCTGGCCCGCCTCTTCACCAAACACCGCTTCAATCTTCTGTTTGTCCGTGGCAACGTCACCACTATTAAAGGTGGCGATTCGGCTCTGGCTGAGTTCGGTTGGAAAGGCCTTGAGCCGGTCACTGCTGGTAAAACGTGGCGGCAGCTGTTGCAGCAGGCCAGAGATGGAGAGTTTGGCCTGTTTGGCCAGCATCAAAATGGCCAGCGGTACAATGATCGCGTCGCGGGTTGGCAGTGCTGGCAGGCGGTAGCCGTCACGTTCGATATCGCTGGCAATCAGAAAACCGCCGTTGGCCTCATAACCGACCACGGCGGTTTCGCCCGCACTCAGCGCCTCATCCATCGCCGCAATCACAAACGGCGAGCCGATGCGGGTGCGCTTTACCTCGGTAAACCAGCCGCACTTCTCTACCGCGCTGTTGCTGCTCACGGGGGTTGCCACCACCTGGGCACCCAGATAGCGGGCGCAGAGGATGCCGGCAACGTCGCCACGCAGCCAGCGGCCCCGCTCATCACTCACCAGCGGTCTGTCACCATCACCGTCGGCAGAGATGATGCAGTCAAAGTCATACTCTTTGCCCCATTTGGCGGCCAGATCCACATCTTCCGGACGGACCGCCTCGGTATCCACCGGGATAAATTTGTCCGAGCGTCCCAGCGCCACCACCTCCGCCCCCAACCCTTTAAGGATCTTTGCCATCACATCACGGGCAACGCTGGAGTGTTGATAGACACAGACCCGTTGCCCCGCCAGGACATGGTGTGGGAAGAAGTTAACGTAGCGCTGCACATACTCACTCTCTGCCGCCGTGATCACCGCAGGCAGGGTGTAGGCTGTGACGGCCTTGCCATCCTCCCGGAAACGGCCTGCCGGAATCTGCACCACCTGACGGCTGATCCCCTCCTCATCCTGCTTAAGGATCTCACCACCCGCCTTGTTAAACTTAATACCATTGCGGTCATCGGGGATGTGGCTGCCCGTCACCATCAGGCTGGGGATACCGTTGCCCATACCGTAGAGCATCACCGCCGGGGTGGGGACAAACCCACAGTTAAGGGGCTGATAACCGGCATCGGCAATGGCCATGGCCAGCGCCGCCATAATCCGGGGCGAGCTGGGGCGAAAATCACCGGCAATCGCCACACCGGCACCGGGCACCAGCGCGCCGCTCTCATTCAGATACTGAAGAAAGGCACGGGTATAGGCGTAGCAGACACGGTCCGTCATCTTCGTGGCCAGCCCACGTGCGCCACTGGTACCAAACTTTACGCCGCTCTCCACCATCAGCTCGGCAATACAGAGTCCCTCATCTACACTTGTCACATCCATATTTACACCACCTCATTACCCTAAATAGCCCACTCAACCACGTTAAAACAGCAGCCGCCACGATTATCAGGCGATTCTGCATCAATTCAGAAACCAGAAGAGTACCAGTTTTGTACTACTACCGCGCCCGGCACAACGCCCCCCAGCACCATTTGACTTTCTTACCCCAGCAGGCACAATCGCGCCATGCCGCAAACCGATCTCTTTCTGCCCGACTACACCGTGCGTATCTCACCACGGGCCAAACGGCTACAGCTGCGGGTCAAACCAACAGGCCAGGTTGAGGTTGTTGTCCCCAAAGGCATGGCCTTGCGGCATGTGCCAGGGTTTGTTGCCGAACATGCCCAGTGGCTGGAACAGACCGTTGCCAAAACCCTGGGCCGACTTGAACACCCACCTCATAACAGCACACCTATGTTACCGGAGCACATCGCCCTGACGGCTATTGGCGGCGAGTGGCAGGTAAGTTACCACCCGGCGCTGCGTGCCCGTGTTATCGATCAGGCCGCTCATGCACAGCTTCAGGTCTTTGGCAGCGATGAAACACAACAGTGCGCCGCCCTGCAGGGGTGGTTAAACCAGCTCGCCAAAACGACCCTGATCCCTTGGCTCGAAGAGGTGAGCAGCGAGATAAAACTCCCCTTTGCCAGCGCCACCGTCCGGGCACAGAAGAGCCGCTGGGGCAGCTGCAGCTCGCGCAAGCGGATCAATCTCAATCGCGCCTTGATGTTCACCTCGCCAGGGGCGGTACGTTACCTCTTTATTCACGAGCTCTGCCATACCATTCACATGAACCACTCAGCCCGCTATTGGGCTTTAGTGGCAACGCTTGAACCGGACCATCGCCGCCATGAGGCCGAGCTACGCCACGCCATGGCCACAATACCGCGCTGGGCACTGCCCGACTAAAAGCCTGCTTGGTCAATGGCTGTGGGTCGAGCTATACTGAAAATGCGTTGCTGCCTGGTATGTGCAGGGCATGTGCAGATAAAGAAGGCCAGGAGCGACGCAAGCAGTAGACGTTCGGCGAGTGACAAGCGGTCACTGGGAACGCCCATCAAATGGCCCGGCCAGTACGGGGGTGGTGGGCGCATCCCCTGCCCCGCACGGGGCAGGGGCATGTGTCTTATCAGGACTGCAGACCATTCACCCAATCCAGACCAAAACCATCAATCTTTGACCTGCACACCGTTTTCAGTATATGTTTCACATTAGTTTGAGGTGTTATCGGGGGAGACTGCCTAATGAATAAAAAATTATTTGCATTATATTTAATCGTTGCCAGCGCATGTGCCATGCACTCAACCGCACAGGCCGCCGGCCCAACGCTGGCCACAGAACAGATGGCCAAAATCATTCTCAGTATGGAGAAACAACCCAGCAAGGATGCCAAAATCACACTGGAAGATATTGCCAAAGACAGCTCATCTACCGGCAACGAGCGGCAGCTGGCCAACTCCATGCTCCACCTTGAACAGAAGGTCCGGCCAGAAGATAAAGCCACACTGATGAAAATATGGCTCAGCCCCAGCGCCGCCGAGACCGAGCGGTCGCTGGCCAAAGCGCTATTGAGATTTGATGAAAAATCGGACGACAGGGTCAAAGCAGCCTTGACCGAATTCAACCTGAGTAAAGCAAAATAGCAAAGTGCTTCTGTTGTATAACAACACGGCCCCGGATATGGGGCTTTTTTATAGACTGTTACCACCCAATTCAAGGCCGATTGCCTTGCCTTGAGATGAGAGACGTTTGATAGCCAACTCGCATATACTGCTGCGACGGCCTGTTTTTCATGTGATTGACCATGAATTAACCTCATAACACACGGAGTTTAAAAGATGTCACGTCTGTTTACTGAATACCGCCTGGGCGAAGTCACTCTGCACAATCGTCTGGTAATGGCACCACTCACACGGTGCCGGGCCATCGACAATCTGCCCAACGCATTAATGGCTGAGTATTACAGCCAGCGCGCCTCTGCGGGTTTAATCGTAACGGAAGGGGTTGCCCCGTCAGCCAATGGCCAGGGGTATGCACGCATCCCCGGCATCTACTCTGAGGCGCAGATTGAAGCATGGAAGCCGGTTACCGAGGCGGTTCATAACGCCGGTGGCAGCATCTTCATGCAGCTCATGCATACAGGCCGTGTCTCCCACCCACTCAATATGCCTGCCGGGGCACGGGTATTGGCCCCCTCGGCCATCGCCGCCGCCGGGGAGATGTATACCGATGCCGAAGGGATGAAACCACACCCCGTGCCACAGGCCATGACAAAAGCGGATATCGAACAGACGATTGAAGAGTATGCACAAGCGGCCCGCAATGCCGTCAAGGCCGGGTTTGATGGTGTGGAGCTACACGCCGCCAACGGCTATCTGCTGGAGCAGTTTCTGCGCCCCACCTCCAACCAACGTGAAGATGAGTATGGCGGCAGCATCGAAAACCGCTTCCGTTTTCTCTCCGAGGTGACCCACGCCACACTGGAGGCCATTGGCCACAGCCGGGTTGGCATACGCATCTCCCCTTACGGCACATTTAATGACATGCCGCTCTACGATACCCTGGAGGATGATTATAACTTCCTGGCGCTGCACATCGACGCACTCGACCCTATCTATATCCACATGGTTGACCACTCAGCCATGGGGGCGCCTGTTGTACCCGACTCCATGAAACAGAGTTTTCGTGACTACTTCTGTGGCACCATGATCCTCTCCGGTGGCTATGATGCAGCACGGGCGATGTCGGATGTCGATACAGGCCGGGCAGACCTGGTGGCCGTGGGCCGCCCATTCTTGGCCAACCCCGATCTGATTGCACGCTGGCAGGAGGACTCCCCTCTGAACGAACCAGACGCCGATACCTTCTATACCCCCGGTGCAAAAGGGTATACCGACTACCCCACACTGCCGTAATCAACTGCCCCCAGCCCCGCTCGTTAACCCAGGAGCGGGTGGGGGCATAAACCAATCCCACCACATAACCACCCGGACCACATTCAGTCGTCACTGACAGAGAGACCATCCACCCTTTTATACGGTCGATGTAGTGCCGCTATTGCTTTATCATGCAAGAACAGGCTCAGGGTGCCACGACCAGATGGCGCTTTAAGTGTTCGTTTTATAAAGGGCTTTTAAATGCATCAACAAACATACCCAACCGACCGGCTCATGCAACTGGACGCTCTCTTTACCGAAGTACGCACCACTATTCTTGACCGCCAACACCCTGTCAGCGGCCTGCTACCGGCCAGCACAGCGGTCACTGGCCACGGCGACTATACTGACGCCTGGGTCCGCGACAACGTCTACAGCATCCTCTCCGCCTGGGCATTAGGCATGGCCTATCGGCACGTCGATGGTGCCGATGCCCGCGCCTATGAGCTGGAGCAGTCAACCATTAAAAATATGCGTGGCCTGCTGACGGCCATGATGCGCCAGGCCGACCGCATTGAGCGGTTTAAAAGCTCCAACCAGCCCATCGATGCGTTACACGCCAAATACAACACTACTAACGGTGAAGCCGTGGTGGGCGACGCCGAGTGGGGCCATCTGCAACTCGATGCCACATCGCTGTTTGTGCTGATGCTGGTGCAGATGACGCTGAGCGGCCTCTCTATTATTGCAACCCGTGACGAGGTCGACTTTGTCCAGAACCTGGTCTGGTACCTCTCCCGCGCCTACTCCACCCCGGACTACGGTATCTGGGAGCGTGGCAACAAGATCAACCACGGCCAGCCCGAACTCAACGCCAGCTCACTGGGCATGGTCCTGGCGGCACTGCAAGCGGTAGATGGGTTTGATCTGTTTGGCAGCGACGGTGATGCCCATACCCGAATTTTTGTGCTGGCCGATGATATCGCCCGCACCGAAATGACACTCAATGCCCTGCTGCCACGGGAGTCCGGTTCAAAAGAGGTGGATGCCGCCCTGCTCTCGATCATCGGCTTCCCCGCCTTTGCCGTACGCGACCCGGCCCTGGTGGAGACCATTAATCAGTCGATCCAGGAAAAATTAACCGGCCGGTTTGGCTGCAAACGTTTCCTGCGTGACGGCCACCAGACCGTGATCGAAGATGAGGAGTCGCTGCACTACGACCCAGAAGAGCTGGAGCAGTTCGCCAACATTGAGTCCGAATGGCCGCTCTTTTTTACCTACCAGCTGATTAACCACTGGTTTGCGGGCAATACGGAGGCGGCGGAACAGCTCAACCAGCAACTAATGGCACTGGCCGTGATACACGACGATCAGCGACTACTGCCAGAGCTCTACTACGTCACCGAAGCAGACATCGACAATGAACGCAGTAACCCCGGCAGCAGTGAGCGGGCCGCCAACGAAAATCTGCCGCTGGTCTGGGCACAGAGCCTCTGGGTCGTCGGGCGGCTACTGCTATCAGGGGCCATCGATATCAACGACCTTGACCCGATCAACCGCCGCCGCCACAGCAACAACCAAGTGATCAGTCGCGCCGTCTCCATCGCCCTGGTGGCTGAAACTGCAACCGTTGATCAGGCACTGACCAGTATGGGTTCAAACAAACATACCCTGGTAGGCGCATCAAAGGTACGCATCAGCTCCGTCTGGGCGCTGGTAGAAAACCTCGCCGATCTCGGGGCCAACAGACGGCTGGGGCTCTCGGGCCGGCCGCGCCGCCGCGCCCTGGGACTCAGCACCGCCAAGGTCTATGAGATTGCTGGCCAACAGTGGTTAATCGTACCGCAGCTCTTTGATACCGATGACTTTTACCTGACCCAGGACCTGACCCTGCTGGTCCAGGAGCTACGCTCCATGATCGAATATCTGCACCGTTACTGGCGTCAGCCCGGACGCCCCATCCTGACACTCATGGTCAGCGACTGGATGGTAGAGGCCCCCGATTTTGAGGTGCTGTTGCACTTTATGCGCGATGAGTTAAACGGGGGGCTGGTGGATGGTGTGCCCGTTCGTACAGACCGCATCGATGCCCTGGTCTCACGCAGCCATCGCCGCCGACTGCCCGGCACCATCAAGGCGTGGGCACAGCAGCCGCCCACCCCCAGCCTCACACCAGACACCGTCGCTATCAACCCACAAAATATCGACAACAATGCCAGCACCGCCCATCTCACTGACGATGAACTGCTACAGCAGTTTTTTACCACCACCGGGGTCAACAAACAGCTCGACATATTGATGCAGCTGGCTGCCCGCCACCCCAAACTTGACCTGCTGCTATTCAACCAAACACAGCAACAGAGCACCCTGGCGGGGGCGATCGACACCCTGTTCCAACAGGCGCAACGGGCCCGCGCCTGGGGGGCGATGCGCCGCAGCGCCGAACTACTCGGCAAAGTAGATGCCTATCTCGACGTCGCCCTGATGGATCTGCTGGTGCGGCAAAAACGGCTCGCCGTCGGCCGCTCATATACCCGTCAGGCACTGATTACGGAGCCACTCTCAAACCGCGACATCCTCGGCAGAATACGCCAGTTTTGCAATGACGACCCCCGCGAACGGATACTGACACAAGAGCTGATTATCCATCTGGGCAGCTGGATTCGCGCCGAACCCAACCTCTTTACGGATGTCATCACCCTGCGCATCGGCCCCCTGCTGCAAACCCTGATTGCACTCTACGCCCGTGAACACGAAGTGCCGCCCAGCCAGGCCTTTGACGCCCTGATGGAGGAGTCCCCCAGCAGCATCAGCGGCAGATTGCGCGATGCGTTAGGCTGGCGCGACAACTCATCACAACTGGAATCACTGCGACACGTTGATGGCCTCACCACCCTGGATACCGTTGTCTTTCGTGCCGAAGACAACCCCGAGTCCAGCGCCGCCGACTGGTTTCAGTGGCGCTGTATAGAAGGGGCGATTGGCCGCCTGCCGGAGACCTTTTACAGTGGCGTGTGGCAACTGCTGGCCCACACCCCGGCACTGGTCATTGGCGACCGCTACAACCCACGCAACACCCTTGATAGCGCGCTCTACCGCAGCCAATCCACCGCCGGTGAAAAAGATTTTGCCGTCGCCATTGAGCACATCCTCAACCGGATTGTCGCCCCCGAGTATCGCGAGCTGGTGATCGAAACGCTGCGGGTGATGATACAGATCATCGACAAAAACCCCGCCCTGCAGGTCAAAGACGCTCTCATCATCGACGTCCTGATTGGACACGCCGTACGGCTCGCCTGGCAGCTCAACAACCCCACCAGCCACAACCGTTATGATGAGTTTCGTGATCAGGCGTGGAGCGCCTTCTACCAGCGCCCACCCCATCAGGTCGCCTACTTCATCACCGAAGCGCTGGAGACCCTGCTCGGCATGGGCGAGCCACACACCGCAACACCCACAGAGGAAGAGAGACCATGATTCTTGCAGGTGATATTGGCGGCACCAAAACCCTGTTGGCCCTATATGACAACAGTGGCAAAACCAACCTCTACCAGCACCGTTACATCAGCAACGCCTACCCGACGTTTGACCAGCTGCTGCATGAATTCCTCAGCAGCGCCAAACACCACTGCACAGAACAGTTTAGCGCCGCCGGTTTTGGCATCGCCGGCCCCATCACCGGCCAACCGGGCAGACAACAGGTCAACGCCACCAACCTGCCCTGGACCATGGATAGCGCCGCACTCTCACACCAGCTCAACAACGCCCCCGTCATCTTCGCCAATGACCTGGTCGCCAGCGGCACCGCCGCCATCACCTCCACACCCCAACAGCGCATCAGCCTCAACACCCCACCTCATGGCCCCATCAACCC
>JAKFXL010000078.1 GCA_021731365.1 Gammaproteobacteria bacterium
TGAACAGCATTGGGGACAGACCACGGTTTAATAAGTTGTATTAGTTCAGACTTGATCTGACACCTGCCTCTTTTGAGTTTACAGGTCTGCAGAGTATGGGATTCTCTTGGTGAGATTTTTTGAAACGCTCTCCGCATTTGTTAGCTCCTGACTATTGTTGATGTTGATAAACCCATCGCCTTGGTCGGAAAAATCTACTATGCAGTGTCGTTGTTGTACCATCCAGGTATGTACTTTGAGGTGTCCGATACTTAGTTCTTGGTTTAGTGAGTTGAGTAGTGTGCGTTGCATGAGTACACACATGTGTTGTAGCTGTTGGCCATCGTGTGCGATGGCGATGTCGGTTTGATTTTTTTTCAGTGCGGTGTAAAGCCGTTGGCAGAGGTCGTGTGGCAGGAAGGGTGTATCACACGGAACCACAAGTGCCAGCTCTGTGTTGATGGTGGTGAGTGCGGCGGCGATGCCTGCGAGGGGACCGAGATAGGGGCCGTGTTCATCTGCTATTACGTTGTAGCCTAGGGCGCTGTATTGGTCGTGGTTGCGGTTGGCGCTGATGATGAGGTGGCTGACCTGGGGTGTTAGCCGCGTGGCAACATGGGCGGCAAGTGGTTTTTTATTGAGTAGTAGCAACCCTTTATCTGCACCACCGAAGCGTTCTCCCTGACCGCCAGCGAGGATGATGCCGCTGATCTGTTCTTGTATAGCCATGGGTTGTGTCATGTGGTTAGGGTGGCCAGTGTGAAAAACTCCAGCAGATCGCCGTGTTGGATGGTGCTGTTGTCGGGGATGCAGAGCAGTCCGTCAGCGTGGCTGAGGGATATCAGCGTGGCTGAATCCTGGTTGGTGAGTGGTGTGGCATAGAGTAGGCCGTTGTCGTTTTGCTGGAGTGTGGCGCGCAGGTATTCCCGCCTGGTTCCGGTTTTGGATTGTGCAAAACCTGCGTTTACCATGAGCGGTTTGGGTTGCAGTGATGTTAAGCCTTGCAGTTTGCAGATGAAGGGGCGTGCCAGCAGGCAGAAGGTGACAAAGCTGGAGACCGGGTTGCCTGGCAGCCCGATGAGTGGGGTGTTGCCGATGTGGGCAAAGGCGAGTGGTTTGCCGGGTTTGATATTCAGCCGCCACAGTTCCAGTGTGCCCAGTTGGTTGATGGCGGTTTTGATGTGGTCCTCTTCGCCCACGGAGACGCCGCCAGAGCTGATGATGAGATCACACTCATTGGCGGCCTGACGCAGTGCTGCCGTGGTGAGGGCAAGATCATCGGCAATGGTGCCGTAGTCGACCACTGTGCATTGCAGCTGTTGTAGTAGTGCCTTGAGCATGGGGTGGTTGCTGTTGTAGATCTGGCCCCCGTTGAGTGGTTGCCCTGCCTCTACCAGTTCGTCGCCAGTACTGATCAGGCCGACTTTAATCTGTGTGTAAACGGTTAGCCTTGCTGCACCGACCGATGCCAGTAGCCCAAGGTGGTGTGGTTGCAGGCGTGTACCACGTTGTAAAACGGTTGCACCTTGTTGAAGATGGCAACCCGCTTGTCTGATGTTGTTGCCACTGCTGGTGATGGTGTTGATGGTGACCCCATTATCTGCTTCCACACAGTTCTCTTGCATCACTACACAGTTGGCTCCGGCGGGCAGGGGGGCACCGGTAAAAATACGGGCGGCGGTGTTGGCTTGCAGTGGTTGGCTGGGTCTGCCGGCTGTTATGCGTTGTGAGAGTGGCAGATGGGTGGTGCCGTCTGAGGCGAGGTCTGTGCGGTTGATGGCGTAACCGTCCATGGCACTGCTGTCAAAAGGGGGCACGTTGAGTGTTGAGATGACATCACTGGCCAGCACCCGGTGTAGGGCTGCTGAGAGTGTGATCTCTTCTGTTGTCACTGCCGGTTTGGCGTGTCCCAGTAGCTGGGCAATGGCCTGGTCAATGGCGATCAGGCCGGGGGTGGTATCACAGCTATTCATGGTGGTGCCGCTCCGGCGTGGGTCTATTTTGAGTTGACGGTGATGCGTGGCAGCATCTCAATGATGTTGCAGGGTTTGTTGGCGCTGTCGAGCTGCCGTTTGATGATCTGCTCCCAGCCGGTGCGGCATGCGCCCGAAGAGCCGGGCAGGCAGAAGATGAAGGTGCCGTTGGCAATGCCGGCGATGGCCCGTGACTGGATAGTGGAGCTGCCAATCTCTTCGTAGGAGAGTTGGCGGAACAGTTCGCCAAAGCCGGGGATCGTTTTATCCAGCAGCGGGGTAACGGCTTCAGGGGTGACATCACGGTCAGTGAAGCCGGTGCCCCCGGTGATTAACACTACCCGCACATCTGGTGCGGCAATCCATTGGGATAGTGCTGCCCGGATTCTGTAGCGGTTATCAACCAGGATCAGCTTTTCATACAGTTGATGGCCAGCGATGGTGATGGCCTCCGCCAGGTAGTTGCCAGAGTGGTCATTCTCTTCAGTGCGGGTATCAGAGACGGTGAGGATGGCGATCTGCAGTGGGTTGTGGTCAGACATGGCGGTAGGTATCCACTCAAAAAAGATGGCGCATTATAGTCAGCTCTAACTTCTACCTACAAGGCGCGTTGCCGCCGTTCAAAGGTGTGCGTCGCTGCTGCTATCGCGCTGCATTGGTGCGTGTGTTGCTCTGGTGGGTCGTTGAATGGGTGTTGTAACGCCCTATTTATCAGCGGGTCTCCCCTTTTTATATTTGGCATACGCCTTGCTCAGACCTGTTTAGTGGTTTGAGTGTGAAGGGTGTGAATTAAATGAAGGTATTGCTGATTTCAGAGGCACAACAACAGACGACAGCGCTGGTGACAGCAGTGCTGGCGGCGGATCACCAGTTGGTAAGTAAGCAGGGTTTGCAGAATGGGTACGCCTATAGTTTGGGTGATAACGCTGTTGAACTGGTGATTCTGAGCATCACTACGGTTAAAAAGGAGATGTTGAAAGAGTTGCATCTGTTTGGGGTGCCGGTGGTGGTATTTGCTGAGGCGCAAGGTGAAATTGATACCGCAGCGGTGATTAACGCTGGAGTGAGTGCCTATGTGGTGGATGGTTTTAAACAGGAACGCATCGGCGCGGTGATTGCGCTGGCACAAGCCCGCTACCAACAGGTGGAGGCGTTACGGTTGCAACTCTATAAGAGTCGCCAGGCGCTGGAAGAGCGTAAGGAGATTGACCGTGCCAAGGGCATCATCATGAAACAGAGAGGGTGTGATGAGGAGGGTGCCTACCAGGCGTTGCGTAAAGCAGCCATGGGCCAGAACAGACGTATTGCCGATGTGGCAAGAGAGATCATTAACCTGTCAGGGCTGCTGGTGTAAAGGGTGGCTATTGGTTGCGTGAGACGATGTACTCCGCCATCCAGCGCAGCGGATCGGCATGGTGATCAAAGTCAGCCAAGCTGTTGAGCGCTTCGTTGTAGAGTTCTTGGGCGCGCTGCTTGGCACCGTCTAACCCTAACAGGGCGGGGTAGGTGGGTTTGTCACGGGCAATGTCCGAGCCTTGGGGTTTGCCTAGGGTGGCGGTATCCCCTTCGATGTCGAGAATGTCGTCTTGAATTTGGAAGGCGAGGCCGATGCACTTGGCGTAGTGATCCAGCTGTTTGCACTGCGCTTCACTGCTACCTGCATGGCAGAGTGCACCCAGAGTGACGCTGGCGCGAATCAGGGCGCCGGTTTTGTGGATGTGCATATTCTCCAGGGCGGGCAGGTCGAGCTGCTGGCCGACGGCTTCAAGGTCTATGGCCTGACCGCCACACATGCCGCGTGAGCCACTGGCGTGGGCGAGGGTATTGACCATCTTCAGGCGGCGTTCGGCACTGATATCAATGGTCTCGTCATGGGCAAGGATGTGGAAGGCGAGGGACTGAATCGCATCGCCGGCCAGGATCGCCATCGCCTCACCAAAGGCTTTGTGGTTGGTGGGTTTGCCACGGCGCAGGTCGTCGTTATCCATGGCGGGCAGATCATCATGTATGAGTGAATAGACGTGGATCAGCTCCACCGCACTGGCCGGGCCATCAAGCTGTTCCAGCGTCGCCCCCAGCGCCCGGCCGGTGGCGTAGACCAGAAAGGGGCGTACACGTTTGCCGCCGTCGAGTGCCGAGTAGCGCATCGCTTCGTGTAGTCGTTGTGGTGCAAGTTGGGGGGCAGGTAGCCAGTGATTAAGGCTCTTTTCGACGCGGCTCTGATACCCCGATAGCAGGGTTTTGAGTTGGCTTGGGTTGCTGTTGGGATTGCTCATTCATCGCCCCCTTCAAACGGTTCGGGTTCACCATTCTGGTTGAGTAGAATCTGCACCTTCTGTTCGGCCTCTTTCAGGGATGACTGGCAGCCACGGGTAAGGGTGATGCCACGTTCAAACTGTTTGAGTGACTCCTCCAGCGTCAGGTCGCCCTGCTCCATGGTGGAGACCAGACTCTCCAACTCCGCCAGGGCGGTCTCAAAGTCGGGCTGTTTGCTGCTCTTTTTGGCCAAGATGAGGGCTTCCTGTTGCGGTATTGGATTGGCGGCACACTTTACTCAGAGTTCCGTTGCCGGTCAAACCGGCTTGTCATCCTTGTGTGGTAGCTCAACCTCTTCGACGAGGCCGGCATTGGCATCATTATAGATGTTCATGTCCAGGCTGTTTTCGGAACGGGCCACAATGGTGGTGATGACGGCGTCACCGCTGACATTGACGGCGGTACGCATCATATCCAGCAACCGGTCAACGCCAATAATCAGGGCAATGCCTTCAACCGGTAGACCTACCTGGTTGAGCACCATGGCCAGCATGATCAGGCCAACACCGGGCACCCCGGCGGTACCGATGGAGGCGAGCACTGCCATGAGAATGACCGTGAGGTACCCCATTAGCCCCAACTCAATGCCGTAGACGTTGGCAATAAAGACCGTGGCGACCCCTTGCATGATGGCGGTGCCATCCATGTTGATGGTGGCCCCAAACGGTACAACAAAGGAGGCGGTGGCGTTATCGACACCGAGCCGCTTTTCAACCGTGGTGAGTGTGACCGGAATGGTGGCGTTGGAGCTGGAGGTGGAGAAGGCAAAGACTTGCGTGGTCCACATCTTTTTCAAAAAGGTGGCCACATTGACCCGCCCCATTGTTCTGAGCAACAGCATCAGTGTGACGGTGAGGTGAAGAAACAGCACCAGTACAACCGCGCCAAAGTAGCTGGCCATGGGCAGAATCAGGGCGATCCCTTGCTGTGAAAAGGTTTTGGCCATCAGCGCAAAGACACCATAGGGGGCGATGTGCATCACCACAGTGACAAGCTTCATCATCACCTCATTCAGCTGTTCGCTCAGATCCACAATGGGCTGGGCACGTTTGCCAACCATCAGGATGCAGAGCCCAAACAGCACGGTGAAAAAGATGATCTGCAACATGTTGCCACTGGCGTAGGCGGCTACCGGGTTGGTCGGGATCAGATCGATGATGACCTGGCTCAGGGGTGGCGAGACCGGGGCGACAAAGCCGCTGGTATTGCTGTTACTCATCTCGAACCCTTGACCCGGACCGATCAATGTTGCGACGGTGATGGCGAGTGTGATGGCCAGGGCGGTGGTCAATATAAAGAGTAAAAATGATTTAAGGCCGACCCGCCCAAGTTTGTTGATATCCCCCAGGCCACAGACACCGCAGAGCAGAGAGAAGGTGACCAGCGGCACTACCAGCATCTTGAGTGTGCTGATAAACAGTGTGCCAACCACATGAAACAGGCCGTTGATCAGGTATGCCTGAACCCACTCCTGTTGCGCCAAGGTGGTATTGATCAGACTCCCTACGATCAGGCCGGCGGCCATCCAGATCAGTATTTTGGTTGTCATAGTCATCTTTGTTGACATGAAATGCTCCACTGTTCAAAGGGTTGCGTATCTCCATTCTACATAGATTGGTGCTGGGTATCCCCCGACGTGACCGTTTTAATACAAACCGGGGGATGGTGGACAAAGTTGTGAATGGGATTCAACCTGTTCCAGCGGCGGCGGCCATGTTACATTTGCCGCCCTTATTTCTTCAGAAACAACAGGAAAACAAGAACTTCGCCATGAGCAGCAATTACGACGCTTCCGCCATAGAGGTCCTCAGCGGCCTGGAACCGGTACGCAAACGCCCCGGCATGTATACCGATACCACCCGTCCTAACCACCTGGCTCAGGAGGTGATCGACAACAGTGTCGATGAGGCGATGGCTGGCCACGCCAAGCAGATCGACATCACGCTATATAAGGATGGATCGCTGGAGGTGCAGGATGATGGCCGTGGTATGCCGGTGGATATTCACCCGGAAGAGGGCATCCCCGGCGTCGAGGTGATCCTCACCAAGCTGCACGCCGGTGGCAAGTTCTCCAACAAGAGTTATCAGTTCTCCGGCGGGCTGCATGGCGTCGGTATCTCGGTGGTCAACGCCCTCTCCAAGCGGCTTGAGGTGTGGGTCAAACGCAACGGCGAAGAGTACAAGATCGTCTTTGGTGATAGTGAGAAGATCTCTGATCTGGAGGTAGTCGGCAAGGTAGGCAAGGCTAATACCGGCACTCGCGTGCGCTTTTGGGCCGATCCCAAATATTTCGATTCACCCAAATATTCAGTCTCGCGCCTCAAGCATGTGTTACGCGCCAAGGCTGTGCTCTGCCCCGGTCTGCGGGTCAGCTTTTTTGATGAGCAGTCCGGCGAGCGCGAAGAGTGGCACTACGAAGATGGTCTGAGTGACTACCTCGGCGGCGCGCTGCAGGGGTGGCCGCTGCTGCCACAAGAGCTGTTTGTTGGCAGCATGGCGGCCACACGTGAGGCCGCCGATTGGGCCATCGCTTGGCTGCCGGAAGGAGGCGAGATGGTGACCGAGAGTTACGTCAATCTCATCCCCACAGCCCAGGGCGGCACCCACGTGAATGGGCTACGCACCGGTCTGACCGATGCCATTCGCGAGTTTTGTGAATTCCGTAACCTGCTACCACGCGGCGTCAAGCTGGCGCCGGAAGATGTCTGGGAGCGTTGTAGTTATGTGCTCTCGGTCAAACTGGCCGACCCACAATTCAGCGGTCAAACCAAAGAGCGACTCTCGTCGCGGGAGTGTGCCGCGTTTGTCTCTGGCGTGGTCAAAGACGCCTTTAGCCTCTGGCTCAATCAACACACCGATGTCGGCGAACAGCTGGCCATGCTCGCCATCAACAACGCCCACGCGCGGATGCGGGCGGGCAAAAAAGTCATTCGTAAAAAGGTGACTGCTGGCCCCGCCCTGCCGGGCAAACTGGCCGACTGTTCGTCGCAGGATATCGACCGTACTGAACTCTTTCTGGTGGAAGGGGACTCCGCCGGTGGCTCTGCCAAACAGGCCCGCAACCGCGAGTTCCAGGCAATCATGCCGCTGCGTGGCAAGATCCTCAACACCTGGGAGGTCGACTCCAACGAAGTGCTGGGATCACAGGAGGTACATGACATCTCCGTTGCTGTTGGCGTGGAGCCAGGCTCGGAGGATCTTAAAGGATTGCGTTACGGCAAGGTCTGCATCCTCGCCGATGCCGACTCCGACGGTGCCCACATCGCCACGCTGCTCTGCGCCCTGTTCCTGCGCCACTTTCGGCCACTGGTGGATGCAGGACATATCTATGTTGCCATGCCACCACTGTTCCGCATTGATGTGGGCAAACAGGTTTTTTACGCCCTGGATGAGTCAGAGAAGCTAGGCATTCTTGATCGCATCGCCGCTGAAAAACTGAAAGGCAAGATTGGTATTCAGCGCTTTAAAGGGTTGGGGGAGATGAACCCACTGCAGCTGCGTGAAACCACCATCAACCCGGATACCCGGCGACTGGTGCAGCTCACCCTGGATGGTGATGATGACTCCTACCAGATTATGGATATGTTGCTGGCCAAAAAACGCGCCGCCGACCGTAAGGTGTGGATCGAGGCCAAGGGGAACATGGCGGATATTGCTATCTAATGTTGGTGGCTGCCCCCGCCCCGTGATCTGATTTGATAAGTGATAGTGTGTTTGATGTAAGACTATCCAATCGGTCCAGAATTTCAGAGCGTTTGATTGACCTGTTTTTTAATGCCCACTCTACGATCATGTAGGCGTGGGCTTTTTATATTTTGTTTTTTTGTGTGTTTCTCCAGGTTCCGGAACAGACCGCCTGGTACATTTTGTACCATGAATGTCCCTCCTATCTATCTGTCCGCTTTCACTTCTGAATGGGTGTGAGGCAAATAGTCACCATCCACTCTGTTTTTTTGCTGGGTCCTCAGTCCGAGCAATATGCCCTGAGTCAAGTGCATCAAATAGTTTTGCACCTTTTTCCATAAGATAAACATTGTATGTCCAATGTTTAATTTTGGTTGGGTTGATATTGTTTCTGGATGTTTACATTTTGGCAATGTAGTTGGTTATGGATTGGTGGCTTGGGTGATTCTTAAGCGAAAAACTGTGTTTGTTAATTTTAGATGGCCTGTATTTAAAAGCACCCCCTCTTTTTGTTTGAATGCAGACTGGAGTTATTGTTGCCGTTATTTTGCCAAAATAGATATGAGTTGAGATACATATTAAATAATACAGCTCCTTTAATTAGTGTTTTATTCATTGCTTATAGATGTTAGA
>JAKFXL010000070.1 GCA_021731365.1 Gammaproteobacteria bacterium
GCATGTAGGTGATATCGCCCACCTGATCAACAATGACGGTGTAGGGGAGGATACCCATGTCATTGCCGAGCATTTCGGAGACCTCGATGGCGTTGTCGCCGAGCAGTATCGGGTAGTTGATGCCCGACTCGTTAACGTAGTCGCTGACGGCTGCTTTGCCATCCAGGGCGATGCCGATGATCTGAAGCCCCTGTTTGCCATAACTCTCCTGCAGCTCAATCAGGTGTGGGATCTCCCGTTTGCAGGGGGGGCACCAGGTGGCCCAGAAGTTGATGATCCGGACTTTGCCCTGCCACTGGTTAACATCTTCACTCACACCATCCAGGCCCAGCAAGGAGAATGTTGGCATCGCCGTGCCGATCAGTGTCTGTGCGGCGCTGGAGGGGGGCGGTGGCTGGCGTAGCTGTTTGATGGCGTAGTTCCCGCCCACAGCGCCCACCAAAAACAGGACGAGCGCGCCGCCGATCATTAATTTTTTGTTCATGTGCTGTTCCGATCAGATCAGTTAAAGGCGGTGGCGGCCAGGGTATTGAATCGTTCAGGTTCGAGGAAGCCGACCAGACGATATTGTGACAGCTCTTGCCCGCTGGGGTCGAAGAACATGATGGAGGGGGGGCCAAAGATGCCAAACTTTTTCAGCAGGGCCTGGTCCTGTGCGTCGTTGGCGGTGACATCGGCCTGTAACAGGACGACATCACGCAGGGTGTTCTGTACGGCGGGGTTGGCGAAGGTCTTTTTCTCCATCTCTTTACAGGAGATGCACCAGTCGGCATAAAAATCGAGCATGACCGGTCTGCCTTGAAGGCGGGCGTTATCAAGTGCCAGTTGCAGCCCTTCGACCCCCTTTATCTGGGTGAAGGTGAGTGCGTGTGATCTGGTGGCACCACCGGTGGCGCGCAGGCCGTCGAGGGGCCGGAGTGGATCTTTGCCACCTGAGAGTGTGCCGATCAGTAACATTGCACCGTAGACGAGCATGACGATACCTAGCCCTTTCCAGAGTTTGCGCCAGCCACCGGCTTCGGGTTGCAGGGTCTCCAGCGCGCCGAGGTAGATGGCGCAGACAATCAGCAGCGTGCCCCACAGGGCGAGTATGGCGCTGGCGGGGATGATGCGCTCCAGCATCCAGATGGCGACTGCCAGCAGCAGCACACCAAAGACAATCTTGACACTGTCCATCCAGCTGCCCGCACGTGGCAACAGCTTGCCCGCCGATGTGCCCACAATCAGCAGCGGTAACCCCATGCCGAGGCTGAGGGCAAAGAGCGCCGCGCCACCGAGTACGGCATCGCCGGTCTGGCCGATATAGACCAGCGCCCCGGCCAGGGGGGCGGCCATGCAGGGGCCGACGATCAGGGCGGAGAGCAGTCCCATAATCGCCACACCAATAAAGGTGCCGCCTTGCTGTCTGTTGCTCAGCTGGGTGAGGCGGCTCTGGACTGCCTGTGGCATTTGCAACTCATAGAACCCAAACATGGAGAGTGCCAGCAGTACAAACAGCAGGCTGAAACTGCCCAGAATCCAGGGGCTCTGGAAGAGTGCCTGCAGATTGCCGCCAAACAGACCGGCGAGTACGCCTGCTGCGGTGTAGGTCGCCGCCATCGCCAGCACGTAGGTAAGGGAGAGCCAGAAGGCGCGGCGGGTGGTGATGGTGCTGCCCTGGCCGGCGATGATGCTGGAGAGGATCGGGATCATTGGGAAGACGCAGGGGGTGAAGCAGAGCAGCAGCCCCAGGCCAAAGAAGCTCAACATGCTCAGTGACAGACTGTTTTCTGCCAGACCACGGGCGTAGCGGTCCTGGTCGGTAAAGGGGGTGTTTGTAGTGCTGTTTGGGCTGTTGCTGTTGGTAGGGGTGGCACGGGTGGCTTCGGGCAGACTCAGTTGTAACTCTTGTTTCATCGGTGGGTAGCAGAAACCGGCCTCAGCACACCCTTGGTAATGGGCGGTCAGGATGATCTCGGTGGCGGCGAGGTTGTCGCGGTTGAGCGGTATCTGGGCGGTCACTTCGTGGTAGTAGACCTCCATGAGGCCAAAGTTCTCATCATGTTTCTCTTTGCCTTTGGGCAGGCGGGGTGCCCCCAGGGTGATGCCGGTGGTGCCGTCGAGGGTGAATTTGAATTTGTCACGGTAGAGGTAGTAGCCCTCTTTGATGTTCCAGGTGATGGCTAACAGATGGGGGTTGACCACTTCAGCGCTGAGGATAAAGACCTGTTCCGGGGGCAGAAACTGCTCCTGGTTGCCGCCCAGACCGAGCCGCTGCCCGAGGGATGAAAAGAGCCCCGATACACCACCGTTTGCCGGTTGCGAGATGGTCAGGGTGGTAGGGTCTTCGGCCCGGCTGCTTTGGGGCAGCAGGGTGGCGATGAGCAGCCCTGTTGCCAGTGCCAGGATCAGGAGCGGTGAGAGGCGTTTTGTTGTTGTGATCATTAACTATTTTTCTTCAGTTATTCTTCGTTGATCTGTTTCAGGCTGGCGGTGATCCAGTCCAGGTAGGCAGGTAATCCGGCGTTCAGTGGGACTGCAATGATCTCGGGAAGTTCAGCGGGATGCAATGCCTGAATTGCCCTCTCCAGCGCGGCGTAACTCGCGGAGTCTGTCTTGATGATCAGCAGCAGCTCATTGTCATGTTCAAGCTGACCTTGCCAGCGGTAGATGGACTCGATGCCGGGCACGATGTTCACACAGGCCGCCAGTCGCTGTTCGACCACTGCTGTGGCGATGGCGCGGGCGCTGGTCAGCTCCGGGCAGGTGGTGAGGACGATCTGGTGGTGTGTGGTCATATGGGTGGGCAAGATACCGGAACCGGGCCGACAGGGCAAAGGGGGCTGGTATACTGGTTGGGTTGTCCCCATGTAGGGGGACTACTCTCCCTTCAAATTTTAGGTGATGCCCATGTTCCCTTTCCGGCAGCTGCTGGTACTTTTTTTCACTGTTCCACTGATCGAAATCTACCTGTTGATTCAGGTGGGCAGCGTGATAGGGGCGGTGCCCACGGTTGTATTGGTGGTATTTACTGCTGTGCTGGGGGCGGGGCTGTTGCGACTGCAGGGGTTTGCCACTCTGGCGCGGGTACAGGCGATGCTGGCGCGCGGCCAGGTTCCTGCGATTGAGGTGATGGAGGGGGCGGTGCTGCTTGTGGCTGGCGTGCTGCTGTTGACCCCGGGGTTTTTCACCGATGCCATCGGTTTTCTCTGCCTGATCCCGTGGCTGCGGCGCAAATTGATCCTCTGGGCCATTCGTCGTGGTGTTGCTGTGGCCGGTGGTGCGGGGGGTGGTCCAGCCCCTCGTGAGCATGGGCCGCGCACTCTGGAGGGGGACTACTGGGAGGATGATGAGCGGCGCTAGCCGGGCTCTTCGCCGGAGAGTCCGGCCTGATTGCGCCTGGTTGTTGAAACCGCCGCCCGTGGAGGCCAGGGGATGTCACGGTTGGTTGCTGACCGTGCCGGTTATTACGCCACTTCGCTCTCCAGTGAAAAGCTGGCTTTGAAGTCTGGTTGGAGGAATCTCTCGTAGAGGAATGGGCTTACGTCAATCGGCGGCTCTTTGCCGAGCACCAGATCGGCGATGATCCTGCCGGTAATGGGCGAGGTGACGATGCCGGTGCGGAAATGGCCGCAGGCGTTCAGATAGCCGTCTATTCCGGGTATGCCGCCCAGGATGGGCAGTTCATCCGGTGAGCCGGGGCGAAGCCCCGCCCAGGTGCGTTTAATGGCGACAGAGCCGAGTATGGGCAGCGCCTTGACTGCGCCAATGACGAGCGAACGCAGCTCCGGGTAGCTGCAGCGGGTGTCGAAGCCTTTGATTTCGGTAGTGCTTCCTATCAGTATCTCGCCATTATCTTTCTGCGCGATATAGCAGTCACTGGTGCTGATGCAGGATTTTATGATGGGGGGCAGTCGTTCCGAGAGGATTATCTGTCCCTTCACTGGGGCGACGGGGATGTTGATGCCCATCATATCTCCTATCTGTCCTGCCCAGGCCCCTGCGGCATTGATAAGCGTTGAGCAGTGGAACTCCTGCTGACGGTTGGTTTTTATTGCGGCTACGCGGTTATTACGCATTACCACACCGGAGACTTCTGTATTCTCAACCGCTGGCGGCCATGGAGAGCGAAGCGAGGGCCGCTAGTCCCGGATAGGCTACGCCGTCTGCCCTTTCGTAGTTGTGAGCGCTAGCGAACGACGGAGAAATGCAGGAGCGGCTTTAGTAGCCGTAGAGTCATTGTGGTAGCTATGTTGAGTGCAACGAGAGAACGAGAGTGAACAATGTTGTACGAAAACGTAGCGGACGCAGGACGGTCCGGGCAAAAGGAATCAGCTGTCGCGTAAGCGAGTCAATTGATGGCATGGACGCCATCAATTGGTCACGAGGTAGCGACACGATCTCATTTTGACGCCGTTTTTTTGTGCGCCGTCACGGTAGGCCTGCACCAGAAGGTAGGGGTTGACCTGATGGTCAGGCAGAAAGGTGAGTGAGCCGATCGCCTTTTCTGAGATGTAAGGCTCTTCCTTGTGGAGTTGCTCTTGGTTTTGCCAGCTTAGTTGGTTGACGAGGTGTGGGATGCCTTGCTGGATCTGTTTGGCGTAGGCGATATCATCCTCGTCGTACATCAGGAATTTAAGTCCGGTTTTTTCAAGCCTGAAATCTACGCCAGCGTTCTCTTTTAGCTCCTCCCAAAGGTCTGGAAACATGGCATTGCTGATCAATGAATAGTTGAGGAAGCAGTCAGGCATTTGATGGGGGCGGTCAAATGCGAGGGGGGCGTTTGGATTGTCGCGGCGGTGTCTTGAGAGGCTTTTAAAGAAAATCACGCCACATCCCAGCCCAACCGATTCGCCTATAGGCCACAGTCCTCCTGCGGAAGACCAAGAGGCGTTGCCAGGTTTTTTCTGGTCAATGACGGTGATCGAGAGGTCGCTCTCTCGGCTCAAAAAATAGGCGACGGCCATGCCGATAACACCACCACCGGCGATTACGATGTCTGTTGTATGTTTTTCCATTTTATTCTCCTGTTCCTGCAAAGGCTGAGAAGGTGACAGGCGCTAATGGAAATCTGGGTTTAAGATTGCCAATTTCCACATGGCTGCGACCTGATTTTTTGACTAGATAGTTGTGACAGAAGTCGCCACAGTTTTTGCCCTGACAATCCCCCATGCCCGCTCGCGTGGCCATTTTTAATTTGGTGATGTCGCCAATGCCCTGGGCGATGGCATGGTCTATTTTGCCGAGGGTGACATTTTCACAACGACAGATCACAGTCTCTTTATCAGGCAGGGTAAGGAGACCTTCTTTTGGGCTGGAGAGTTTGTTGAAGCCATGCTGGAATTTAATCAAACGCTTGAGGTCGTTGCGAAGCGGGGCGCATGATAAGTTTGCTTGGCTCTCATTGGTGTGACCGCTATCGATGAGGTAGCCGTGGGCGGCGATTTTACCTTCAATCTCCGCAACGTATGAGCCGTAGACGCCGCTGGCGTCGCCCGCCGTATAGACGCTTTGACGGTCACTGCGTTGCCACTTATCAACGTCAGGTTTCAGGCCGCCACGGTTGGGATGATAGCTATGTGTGCAGCCCAGTTGTTGGGTGATCTCGGTGCGTGAGGTAAAGCCATAATTCACCGCTAACGAATCGACTTTGATTGCTTTACGCTTGCCAAGTATTGGGTTCCACTCTTCATCGTAGGGGGCGACCACGACCTCGGATACTTCATCGACTCCTCGGGCTTCAACGATTCCCCAGCCGTAGTGGAGAGGGATTTTTTTCTGTTTGAGAAAAATGAGATATTTAAGGCCGTCAAACATGAGGGGGGTGTCAGAGAGCAGTGCAGGAATTTCCCCGTATAGATCGCTCTTCTGGCCCGCCTCATAAACGCCAATTACCTCCATGCCCGCTTCATGGAGCTGTTTGGCGGCCACCAGCAGTAGCGGCCCAGTCCCCGTCAGGGCGATTCGATGCCCAGGGCGCACCAGATTGGATTTTACCTGTAGCTGCATGCCGCCCACGCTCATTACGCCGGGCAGTGTCCAGCCGGGAAAGGGTTGTGAACGTTCATAGCAACCAGTACACACCAGCAGCGCGCTGTAGAATATTTCAGTCACTTTTCCATCATGCAGAACGGTGATGGCGTTATTGTCTCCGAGTTGTCCCAATACCTGGGTCCGGGTGTAAACGGCGATCCTGTCTTCGTGGCTATGCAATTTTTTCAGCAGGTAATCAGCCCTGTCTGTGGTCTTTTTATCCAGTACCGGGCTGTGACCCAAGAGTGTATTTTTGGTTGGTTGACGAAAAATGGCCCCACCCAGAGTGGGGTTCTCATCCAGAATAATGCTGTTGATCCCATATTCGGCAAGAGTGATCGCAGCACTTATGCCAGCGGGACCGCCGCCAATGATAACTGGGCAGGGTGATGTGGGGTTTTGTAGCGTTTTCATAGACGCCACTCTTTTTCAAACACGGGCAGAAGCGTTGTAAAGTGGTTGCTGAGTGTGTCAATGTTCATGCCCTGCTCAATGGTACGTTGACAGGCCCGCTGTTTGTTGTGGCCGTCGATTTTGACCATGCAGCAGTAGCAGATGCCCATCCCGCAATATGCCCCTTGAACAACGCCATGGTCGTTTCTTGAAACACTGCGAATATTCATTGACAGCAGTGTTGCAAGCACGCTCTCGCCTTGGTAGGCGACGTGCGTATTGCCGTCGATCGTTATTGTTACTTTTTTGTTAATGATTTCGTGAGGCGGGACAATATCATTTTGCCTCAGTGCGTCGTGTTCGGTCCCGTTAAGCATGGTCAATCTCCTTTTGGTGTGGTACTTCCGTCGTGATTATCCCTCTGATGTTAGGCAGCCGCCCGCAGAGTGAGTAGCGCATTGTAAACCGATTTGATGGTCTTGATGTAGAGACCGTAGCGCAAGGAAAAATGGTTAAATTTGTGAGTGATTTTGAGACGCTCCAGTTTGAAAACGGCATGCATCAACATGAACAGATGGTTTTGCTCTGTTCTGACACGTCGTGTTGGCGACTTCGCTAATTCGACATTAAATTCAAGGGATTTGTGAAGCTCTTTCATCGACCACCAGTCGCACGCCAGATCACTGCATGCCGGGTTCAATTTAATCCAAAAAAACAGATAGCCATCAATGCATATCAAAATTTAAGGGGGTTGTTGACGCAGTGGGTGAATATCCATTGCAGGAAAGTATTTTTTTGTGACTTATCCGCTCCGTTTTATCTGCCGTGTTTCTACATTACAAAAAACAGTGGACTTCTTGAGCATCTCAAGCGCCAACGGTATCGAGACTTTCCGGGTGTGGTGCAACGGATTGGGGTTGTGGTGTAAAAGAGGGCATTAAAGGCGCTGCCGTAACGCCTGAGGCTGTACTGATTGGCTCCGTTGGTCCTGACTCTCCCCACCCAGCGAGCAGGGAGAGTGGCTGTTGCCAGGTTGTTATGAAATCCCAGGGTTATTTGAAGATCTCTACCACATAGGGAGATGCCTGTAGATCGACAGGGCGCTGGTTGGGTTCGACGGGTAGCTGCGCCTCTTTACCATCAATCAGATAACGTGGCGGAATATCCAGCCGTTGTAGCTCTGCTGGGGAGAAGGTTTTGCAGCTGCCAACACGTTGCATGGTGGCGTTAACAAAGCCGATGGTACTGCCAAATGCGCCGTTTTCACGCCACTCGTGCCAGTGGCCGCTGGCGGTGCGGGCGGTGTCGATGCTGATATGCATGCCATCATGTCCGATATCTTTGGCGTAATCGCCATGCATAAACAGCTGATCGGCCTCCTGGCTGTAGGTGCCGTTCCAGTCAGGGAAGGTGACTGAGTACCAATAGCCCCGTTCGTGTGTGCCGACCACAGCGGGTGGCAGGAAGCAGATCCCCTGGGTGGCCCACTGTGCATGGGCTGGCGAGGCGTCGTCGTAGGCTGTAATGGTCCAGAGGTTGCCACCGTTGTAGACCGATGGCAGGTGTGGTGGTGCCGCGACAGCGATGGTGGTGGTGCCGATGAATAGGATGGATGCCAGAAGTGGTTGTTTCATGATGATCGCTCCTTGAAATAATGGAAATGGTGAATTAGCCAGAATTCAATCCGATGCCGGTTGCTGGCATTGACGGATTGCAGGGTGATTTTTCACGATTAGCGCAGCTGGCAAAAGGAATTATTACCATTTCTTAAGCGACTTATTGCCGGAGTGGTGGGGTTGAAAAAGCCGCCAACGCCCTTGCGAAGAGGGCGTTGGGGTGAGGTGGGGGCAGGGGATTAGAGGGTGGCCAGATAGGTGGCGAGCTGATCCAGGGTGCCGCCCCAGCCCTGCTGCATGCTGGTGTGTGCGGCGTTGAAGGTATCGCGCTCCTCGTCGGTGGCGCTGGGGAGGGGGGACCAGTGGAGTGTCAACAGTGTCCCGTCTGCCTGCTCTTCAAAGGTGAGACGTGTCAACAGCTCCAGTGGCCAGGTGGGGCTCATGGGGTGGCGGGTGAGGTTGCCCTCGGCATCGGAGAAGCTGTCGATAAAGACCAGGCGCTCCGGTGCCACAATCTCGCGGTAGCTCATTTTGCCCCACAT
>JAKFXL010000008.1 GCA_021731365.1 Gammaproteobacteria bacterium
TATGTTCCCCCCGGAGTTTGGCTGCGGCGATATTGGACCATGATTTAGGGTTGATCCCGGATTACGCTACGCTTCATCCGGGCTACCTTGCTGCCCTCCGTTTCTATAAACAACGGCGGAGCAAGTTGTGAACCCAGACCAGAAATCGCGGAAAAACCTGATGTACCTCGTACATTGGTTACATCGGAAATCAGTGTATTGTCAGAAAACCCAAACGCGGAACGAAAAGCATCCAGGATATTGCCGGTCAGTCCACCTAAGCCAGGTGCGTTATATGTGTAGACTTCGCTGGACTCAACGCCAAACCATGTGCCAATCGCGACCGCAAGATACCCCCCAAGAGAATGACCAGTAACGGTAAATCCATTGGCCAGAATGCCATTAGATATCCAAGTTTCTACTTTTGCTTGAAGCTGAATGAATTGTGGATTTACGTAGGATGGAAATCCTAATGCAAGAATATAATCGGCATTGAAGTCTCCTGGACTTTCTGTGCCACGTATTGCAAGGTAACGCTCGCCCGTAGCATTTTCTTGAAAGACCGTGGCGGACACACCAGATGCATCTGTATATTGATCGACAACAGACCATAATGCAGAAAAATCCACAGCTTGATCATGGGTCATACCAATATCTTCCAGAGCGTCAGGTAATTTCACCCCTACACTTAGATCCGCATAGGCAGCCATGGCTAGAAGCCCTTGTGTATTGAGCATGTCGATCTGATTCATTTTTTATTCCTCAAAAAATTGAGCTTACGGATTAACAAAAACATTAGGGGAAAAACCATTTTTTGGGCAACGATAGTGAGATGGATGCCAAGGCCCTATCGGATCGCCTCCACTACGTATGTATGAAACAAGTCTAGCCATTACTTTTTTATCTACTGCATGTACTATGTCTGATTCATTTCGCCAGACAACCAGATCATTTATATGGGCGCTACTTGAGTCTCCTCTGATATCTATTCTGGATGAAACACCATAATAATCAGCATCAACCTTTGCATTCTCGATACTTGGTAAGTTTGTTATCCAATATGCGTCAATTTTCTCTGCTGGCAACTTGATAGCTTCATAAACCTTAGTTCCTCCATCTCTAGCACAAAGCTCATCAACCATCTTGTCCGCCTGCCATTTATTGACAGTTGGAATACCCCACCAAATAAAAAAAACAATAGATAGGACTATACCAATCCAGAATTTATAATTCTGAAACACCTTAAATGAAGTAGATCTCTTATTCATGCCAGACGCCTCTCATTGGGATACAAACCCATCAGATAATGATTCCCTGCCTCGCCATACAAAGAAAATGCTGCAGAAAATAGGTTGGCTTCGATTTATTATCCATAATCAAATTCTCTAATATTCTAAAAATGTAGTTGTGGTTAATTAACACTTAACGTCCTTCCGATATATTCACCGCACTTGAATCAGACAAAAGTATGCTATTGCATTATTGTGTATCTTATTTACCGCTCCCTCACACTCTCATCCGCATACTGCATCAACGGGCTCAGTACATACTCAATCAATCTTCTCTTGCCCGTTTTAACCTCTACCGTGACTGACATACCAGGGCTGAGGTTAATCATCTTCTCTTCCACGCGGATGGCGCTCTGTTTTAGCAGTACACGTGCGGTGTAGATGAGCCCCAGCTTTTCATCGGGAACGGCGTCATTGGATAGATTGATTAGCTCGGCGTCAATGGCGCCGTATTTGGTGTAGGGGAAGGCGTCTATTTTCACTTCTGCTGCTTGACCTTCACGAACGAAGCCGATGTCTCTGTTGGTGATAACCGCTTCAACTTCGATGCCTTCCTCTTGCGGGACGATGACCATGAGTTGTTGCGCCGGGGTGACGACGCCGCCGATGGTGTGTACGGCGAGCTGTTGTACGACGCCATCGACGGGGGCGGTGAGGCGTTGCAACTGGTTGCGCTGGGTGGCTTTGATGCTCTCTTGGTTCAGCCCCTGGCCACGGCGTTTGGCGTCGGTGAGTTCTGCCAAGGCTTTGTTGAGGGCGTCGGCCGCTTCGGCTTTGCGTTGCTCTTTGAGTTGGGCGAGGTTGGCGAGCAGCTCTTCACGATGTTGCTTTTGGATGGCGAGTTCCTGGCTCTGTTCGATGCGTTGCTGTTCGAGTTCTAAATAGCTGTTGCGCGGGGCGAGCTGTTTTTCCGCTAACGTTTTGAGTGATTCTGCACGTTCGGTGATGAGTGGCAGGGTGGCGGTGAGTTTTTTGATCTGCTCATCGGTACCGGCAAGTTCGGCCTGGCGGCGGTTCTGTTCGCTGTCCAGTGCACTGAGTCTGGATTGGTGTTGTTGCCATTGGCTGGTGAGCAGCTGTTTTTGCGGCTCTAGGCTATCCGCGCCGATGTTAGCGGGCCACTGGGCGGTAGGGGTGCGATCTGTTTGCATGGCGTGAACCAGGGCGGTGGCACGCGCTAGCTCTGCCTGGGTGGTGCTGTATTCGCTGCCGAGGCGGGTGGCGTCGGCCTGGGTGCCGGTGGTGTCAAGTTCAATCAGTGGGTCGCCCTTTTTGACGCTCTGCCCCTCTTTGACGTGGATGGCGCTGACGGTGCCGATCTCCAAGGGTTGAATAACCTTGGTACGGTCGCTGGGGACGACCTTGCCCTGGGCGGTGGCGACGATGTCGATCTTGCCAAAGCAAGCCCAGAGGATGGCGATGGTAAAAAGAATGACGATGCTCCAGGTGATGGCGCGGCCGATGGGGGATGGCGGGGTCTCCTGGATCTCCAGCGCGGCGGGTAAAAATTGTAGCTCGTGTCGATTACGGTCGATGGTTCTGTTTTGCATTTTTAATTCACCAGCGCTTTTTCAGCATGCACGTCACCCAACTGATATTGATAAAGCTTGGCATAGTGGCCGTGTAGTTTGACCAGTTGTGCATGGCTGCCCTCTTCAACGATTTCGCCATGGTCCATCACAATAATGCGATCCGCCAGGCGCACGGCGCTAAGGCGGTGGGCGATGATAAATACGGTGCGGCCTTTACAGATCTGCTGCATGTTGTCCTGGATGATGCGTTCGGATTCATAGTCGAGCGCGCTGGTGGCCTCATCAAAGATGAGGATGCGGGGATTCATAACCAGGGCGCGGGCGATGGCGATGCGTTGGCGTTGGCCACCGGAGAGGTTGCCGCCGTGTTCTTCGATAAGGGTGTCGTACCCTTCAGGCAGTTCAAGAATAAAATCGTGGGCGCCCGAGAGTTTGGCAGCCTGGATGACACGCTCCATCGGCATGCCAGGATCACTGAGAGCGATGTTGTCACGCACGGTGCAGTTGAAGAGCACGTTCTCTTGTAATACCACGCCGACCTGACGCCGTAACCAGGTTGGGTCCATCATCGCCAGATCGACACCATCCACCAGCACGCGACCGCTTTCGGGGACGTAAAGGCGCTGGATCAGTTTGGTGAGTGTGCTCTTGCCGGAACCAGAGCGACCAACGATACCGATGACCTGTCCGGCGGGTACATCAAGATTGATGCGACGCAACACTTCGGGACGGTCGGGTTGATAACGGAAGGTAACGTGATCGAAGCTGACCTTGCCTTGCAGCTGCGGCAGGCTGGTGCGGTTGGGGTTATAGCCGGGTTCACGCGGGGCGTTGAGCACGTCGCCCAACCGCTCGATCGAGACACCGACCTGCTGGAAATCCTGCCACAGCTGTACCAGACGCAGGATGGGACCACTGACCCGGGCTGCCAGCATATTGAAGGCGATCAGCTGGCCAACGCTGATGGAGCCGTCGATCACCAATCGTGCGCCAAACCATAGGGTAAGCACTATCACGACCTTGTTGATGAAGGAGGCGAGTTGGTTGGCGATGTTGCCAAGGGTGGTTGTTTTAAAGCTGGCGCTGACGTAACCGGCCAGTTGCTCTTCCCAGCGCCGTTGCAGCTGGGGTTCGACCGCCATGGATTTGATGGTCTCCATGCCGCTGACGCTTTCGACCAGGAAGGCCTGGTTTTCCGCACCACGATTAAACTTCTCTTCTACCCGTGATTTTAATAGTGGCGTGACAATGACAGAGAGCAGGATATAAAACGGGATGGCGCCGAGTACGATGTAGGTGAGTGTTGGACTGTAGTAATACATCACCGCCAGAAAGACGACGGTGAATAGAAGATCGATTACCAGTGTCAGTGCTGAACCGGTGAGGAAGTTGCGGATACCCTCCAGTTCACGAACACGGGCCACGGTATCGCCGACACGTCGGGCGCCAAAGTAGCTGATGGGCAGTGCCATCAGATGGTTAAAGAGCTTGGCGCCAAGGCCTACGTCGATACGCTGGGTGGTGTGGGAGAAGAGATAGGTACGCAAACCGCCCAGCAACACCTCAAACAGCGCTACTGCAATCAAGCCAAAGGCCAATACATCAAGCGTAGTCAGTGCCTTGTGCACCAACACCTTGTCGATGACCACCTGAAAAAAAAGCGGCGTAACCAGAGCCAGCAGCTGGATAAAAAATGAGGCCACCAGCACTTCGGCAAAGAGCTTACGGTATTTGAGAATCGCAGGGATGAACCACTTGATATCAAACTTACGATCAGTGCCCAGCAGCCCGGCCCGTTTGGTGATCAGGATCAACTCACCAGACCAGGCCTCTTCAAAGAGTGGCTGTGGCAAAGCTTGCAGGCGTTGTTCCAAAGGATCCTGAATCAAAACCTTGAGGCCATCGCCCTCTTTCTTGATGCCACCAATAATGAAGTAATGGCCATCTTTATGACGGGCCATGGCGGGCCACTGGACGCGATCGAGACGGGTGATGTCGGAACTGATCTGACGGGCCTTGAGTCCCAAGAGTTTGGAGGCGCGCAGGATTTCAGTGTTACTGAAGAGCACTCCGGCCTGACCAAACTGATGCTGTAACTGGTCAGCCTCAGCGGCAACACCAAAATAACGGGCAAGCATGACCAGGCACACCAATCCCGTGTCTTGCGGAGCATTCGCCGAATGCGGCATATTTTTTTGACCCCCAACTACCTACTGCCTACAACAATTCACGACTTCAGTGACCCTGGCGCACATGAGCAAACCTCATGCCATCAATTTAATTGCCATAAGGAACAACTGGTTAATTACGGGGATTTTTAGATTAAGTTTAAAACACAGATACTTTAGTAATGCATACGTCAATATTCCCGACAATTGACGCGGTTTATCAAAAGAGATATGCGGAGTATACGCGGAACACATACCCGCTGATCTTTGTTGAATGGACTAGGAGATGTTCCCAATGGCTAGGGAAAAATTTGAAGGAAGGTCATCGATATCTTGGAATAGAGCGTCAGGGGAAAAGCCATCCAGATAAGTATTGGATGTCCGTTTGTGTTAAGGGTTGTCAGACACCTACCCACAGCCACGAGCACATCAGTTCACGTACAGACTCAACGGGTAGGTGTCTGACAAGCCTCGAGGGAGGAAACCGCGGGATGTTAAGGTGCGGCTAGTTCTGGGCTATGGGGATCCGAAGGGTGATGTCCTCGTATCGATTGATCAATCCATAGGGTTTTGAAGTCACCAAGCCCCTCTGATCACAGGGAATATGTAAATAGAGCGTTGTCTGCGAATGAACATGCTGACAAAAATAGCTGTTCCTGACACTCAAACCGAGCGTGTTCCTTACCGAGCCGAGCCGAGCCGGTAATTCAAAATCAAGTCACCATGGTTAAAAATCGTCATGCCCCACCTCTCATTGCGGGCGGTGCACGTGGGAGTTGTCCACGGATAAAGGTTTCAATGATGATCATGGGGGGGTGCCGCAGTGAGGACAGAGATAGGTTGCATCCTGTTTACCTGACTCTGTTTTATCAGCCTCCTTTCCCGCTTCACGGACCGGTGATTCAACGTCAGACACTTTCAGCAATTGCCTGGCGCGCACCAGATTGTCTTTACATTTCGCATTGGCAACCAGGCCATAGTGGCGGATGCGATGAAAGCCACTGGGCAGGATGTGAATGAGAAAACACCGGATAAACTCATCCGCCGTGAGGGTCATGGTCTTGTACCGGTCTTGTCCCGTGGTGCGATAATCTTTCCACTTGAAGGTGACACCCTTTTCATCCATCAAGATCAATCGGCTATTGGCAATAGCCACGCGGTGGTTATATCGAGAAAGATAGGCAAGGACTGCGGCGGGTCCGGCAAAGGGGCGTTTGGCATAAACAACCCACTCGATCTTACCCAATGGTTTTATCCAGTCGGCAAAGCACTTTTCCTCTTTGAGCGTCTGTTGATCGCCAAAGAACTGTAGCTGACCGGAGGCATAGGCATTCTTAAGTTGTTCAAGTAAGGTAGCCCCCCAACAAAATAAGACCACAGCTTGAGTCAACTCCAAACAACCAGAAATTAAAGCTTTGTCGAATAAAGTCAAAGTCGAAGGCACAAAGCACTATCTCTAACTTGAAAATCTATCAGTAACGGTATTAAAAGAAAAATGGTTTGACGGTTATCGGCTAGGGACAGCCATCGGGTTTTGTAGCCTGGATGGAACGGAGTGAAATCCTGGACGGCGGATAACCCTAGATTACGCTATCTCTGCATCCAGGCTACTCGCTATATCATTAAACGAAATATAGTAAGATGACCAGCTGTGGATTCAAACAAAGAAAAATGAGAGTGATAGCCATTAACAGCATTCCGTACGGTATAAAACAGAGCATAGTGGACCTTTTGGCACTTCTGACGGCTCCAGTCGAACTGCTGGCTGAAAACAGATTTACGGTCTCCCCGGAGATTTCGACAGCCTTGAACATTTCGCGGAATCGCTGGCAACGGCTGAACATCCTGATCGCCATCCCTTCGAAGGAGACCCCGGCATGCAGCTGATCAGTCATTACCAAAATGCCGGCTTCGAGTCTGTTGCTGATGGCGTCATGGACTTTTTTGAGCGGCGTCAGGATCTACAGCGGCCGGGCGTGGCCTTCGGTTCCGGCGGCAGTGACGCGGAGCCAGCCAAGGTCTCGACAGACATCAGCCTCATAGCGTTCAGCCGTTCTGACCCCGAGGCATTTGCTCTTGCAGATGTGATCGTGCGGGGTGTCTCAGCAGGTCTGGAGCAATACCTGCAAGAGCGGCCTCCGTTCCGCCAGGTCTGCCCGGACCAGGAGTTGTTTGTGATGCCGGTGTTCAACCTGCAGCGTTACGCTCCTGGCGAGGGCTTCAGGCAGTGGCACTGCGACTGGACGATTAGCGACGAAGCCACCGAGCCGGTGCACCGCGTGCTGGCCTGGATTCTCTACTGCAATTCCGTGTCGGAAGCCGGCACAGAATTCCACTGGCAGCAGCACCATGAGGAGGCAGAACGGGGCAAGCTGCTGATCTTTCCAGCCTCTCCCTCTCACATCCATCGCGGCCGGGTGAATTGCGAGTTCAGCAAAACGATCGCCACTGGCTGGATCAATGCTGGATCGCGTGAAGGTTTCTTAAGGCGTCTGGCTCGCTCGTGAATTGAGCTGTCCCTCCACTATCCGGTTATGAACATGTTCTGGAACCGGCTTCTAAAAATCTTCAGCATATTTCAGAAAGTCCTTGCCCCAGGGCTGGAACCGGGACGGCCCCTAAGGGTATGGGACCAGGACTGGGGCGGCCTTCATGTTGTGTAGCCCGGATAGAACGGTGTGGAATCCAGGGCCACGGATAACCCCGGATTGCGCTATCGCTGCATCCAGGCTACCCGCTGATTCCTTTTGCCCCGACCGTCATGCGTCCGCCGCGTCTCCGTATGGCATTGTCCATAAATGGACTTGCCACAGTAAGACACGGCTGCCACAATGACTCTACGGCGACTATACCCGCTGCCGCA
>JAKFXL010000057.1 GCA_021731365.1 Gammaproteobacteria bacterium
CAGGATAGAGCCAAGAGCCCTCAAACGTCGATCAAACAGCTATCCTTTATTGATGAAACCACGTGATGAAGCCAGGGCTGGGGTGCTAAAAAATGGTCATCCTAAGAAGCTTAAGTAAGTGCCATTCGGGACAGACCCAATGCTGTTCATTTAGCGAATCTCCGTTCGTCCTGAGCCTGTCGAAGGACTCTGGATGGGTGGCTGGTGGTTCGACAAGCTCACCACGAACGGCTAAGTGAACAGCATTGGAACAGCATTGTGGGGACAGACCACGGTTTAATAAGTTCTGCTACTCTGCCTTATCCATCCTCAACCCGCCGGAGTCCTCTATGCCACGCCGCGCCCGCATTACGTTGCCGAATGTCCCCATCCATAAAATAAAGGCTGCTATGCTGCCAGCAATAAAACCACCAATGAATTTTAAGATTGTTTTAATCATTTTACTGGAAAGAATCTGATTTTTTTAGATTTAGATAAGTCTGACCAAACGCTAGGAATAACTATGTTAAACATGGTTCTTAAGTATGATCCGAAGCCTGTCATTGAATTGCCATCCCATAGGTCGATATGATTACCGCCACTGCCATCACTTCGCAAATAGTAATCTTCAAAGTAAATAATCCCAGTTCTTCCTGAAACTTTTCCTCTCCAGTTACTACCTGTAACATCTTCTTTTACAAGAAAGCTAGCATGGCTTGATTTCTCTATCCAGTCAGCCAGCTCTTTTGCCGCCAGAATGTGGTCAGCTCCAGCATGTACCCAGCACTTTCTTTTTTGAGGGAAAGAAACAAATGATATGCCTGATTTTTCATACTATAACTTAGTCTTATAGCGCATTGATTCCCAAACAGCTTTTCGCCTTTTTTATCTTTGGCATCGCATGGATCAGTATCTGGATAGTTGTCCCACAACTGTTTGAATGTAGCCATATGTATTTCTTTATCCTGTTGAAACCAACATTTAATGGATCCCAAAGTGGAGTGATCAAGCTCCTCACCTGGGGGTGTTGCCTATTCTCGAATTTATACCGGCTTGTGCAATAAATGACAAAGCAATTGTCCGAAATCGGTGTATGTGGCTGAGTATCAGTGGCCTCTGTTTGTGATGCGGGTGCTGTTGTTATGTTTGTCATCCAAATATTAGCGAATCGTGGAGTGGCATGTATCCCAAAGTGTTGCCTATGACACTTGATGACAATGTTGGTTGTGAATCCTGATGGGTTATTAGGCCGTTATGTTCCTGTGCTGTGTTAATGAACTGCTGCTAAGCTGTGGGCTGTTTACTAATGAGTCTTCTGTTTTGTCTCTACTCTCGCTGCAAAATCTCTCTACGGCGCTGTTGCGCGATATTAATCTAACGATTGGGGCGGGGGAGTGCCTCTGCCTTTCCGGTGCTTCTGGCTGTGGTAAGAGTACTCTGCTGCGCGCCATTGCCGATCTTGATCCACATCAGGGGGAGATATTCCTTGATGAGGTTGAACACAACAGTGTTACGCCGCAGCAGTGGCGGCAGTGGGTGGGGTTGCTGACGGCGGAGAGTGTCTGGTGGTTTGATACCTTGCGTCCGCACTTTCCGGTGGTGGAGGCGAAGTGGTTTGCGGCGCTGGGGTTGGGTGTGGAGGTGCTGGAGTGGCCGGTGAGTCGACTCTCCAGCGGTGAGCGGCAGCGGCTGGCGCTGTTGCGGTTGCTCTGCCATAAACCACGGGCGCTGTTGCTGGACGAGCCGACCGCCAATCTGGATAGCGAGAACAGCGAGCGGATCGAGGCGTTGATTTTGCGGTACAGCCAGGAGTATGGCGCGCCGCTGCTCTGGATCAGCCATAGCCCTGAGCAGATCAGCCGCATCGCTGATCGCCACTGTAGGGTGGTGGATGGTGGTTTGCAGGAGCTGCGACCATGAACATCATCACCCTTGATTGGATTGATATCACCATCGCGTCAGGTCTGGTGATTGCACTGGCGGTGCTGTCGTTTTATCAGCGGTTGGCGTTAGAAAAACAGATACTCATCGCCGGGGTACGCACCATCATTCAGCTGTTGCTGGTGGGCATGGTGCTGAAGGCGCTGTTTAGCGATGTGCGTTTAAGCTGGGTGGTGTTGATGGCGACGGTGATGTTGCTGGTGGCGGGCTATGAGGTGATGGCGCGGCAGAAGCGTCGTCTGCGTGGCCTGTGGGGTTATGGTATTGGCACAGTTTCGATGTTTATCACTTCGTTTACCGTCACCCTGTTTGCATTGCTGGTGATTATTGGCAACGAGCCGTGGTATCAGCCGCAGTACGCCATCCCCCTGCTGGGCATGATGTTGGGCAATACCATGAACGGTATCGCCATCAGTCTGGACCGGTTGATGAGTGGCGCGTGGCAGCAGCGCACCATGATTGAGGGGCGTTTGATGTTGGGGCAGAGCTGGCAGGAGGCGATTGGTGATGTGCGCCGCGATGCGCTACGGGCCGGCATGATCCCGACCATTAACGGCATGGCGACGGTAGGCATTGTGAGTCTACCGGGCATGATGACGGGGCAGATCCTCTCTGGCACCGTTCCAGTGGAGGCGGTGAAGTATCAGATCCTGATCATGTTCATGATCAGCGCCGGGGCGGGATTTGGCGCGGTGATTGCGCTTCAGCTGGGGGCTAAACGGCTCTTTGATGAGCGGCAGCGCCTCAGGCTGGAGCGGTTACAGTCCGCGGATTAACGTTTGCCCATGGAGCGGCGTGAGCCGTTTGGACCGATACCCACTTTGGCACCCTTGTAGATGCTTCTGGGGTCTGGGTGGCTCAGTTGGCGTAGCTTCTTCTGCTGCTGTACCCGTTCCAGCAGGGTGGTAGGGGCCTCTTCTGTTGTAGTGACTGTTTCGGCGTCAGGGGCGGTATCGCTGTTGATGGTGCTGTTTTTATCGCTGGGGTGTTTGTTAGACGGCATGATGATTTTTACGCTTTAGGTAGAGAGTGGGGCGCAAATTATACCGGAATGGCGGGGGTCTGTGTCGATGAGCGCCACGGGTGCCGTTTTAACTGCCCCCGTGGCGGTCTGTTAACCCAGTCCTGCTTCTTTACAAAACTCCGGTTGTGCCCGTGCTGCTTTGTGGGTGTCGATGTTGTAGTAGCGGGTTTTGAACGCTTTCTGGCGGGCATCCTCTTCACGAAAGCCGTTCAGCGGGTTGCTTTTGCTGGCCATGGTGGCACTCCACCAGCCACTGGGGTAGACCGGCTGTGGGTAGTAGAGTGATTGGGTATCGGCAAAACCGGCCTTGCGCATGTCGTGGTGCATCCGTTGCAGCAGTGGCAGATGCAGCAGCGGCGATTCACTCTGCTGTACCAGAATGCCGTCGGCGTGCAGGGCGCGGTAACAGTCGCGGAAGAACGCTTCGGTGAATAGCCCTTCGGCCGGGCCAACGGGGTCGGTGCTGTCAACAATGATGATGTCGATGCTTGCGGGTTCGGCCTCTTGAATCCATTTGATGCCATCTTCAAAGCGCAACTGGGCGCGGCTGTCGCCGTTGTGCTGGCAGAGCTCGGGGAAGTGGATCTCTGAGAGACGGGTGACGGCCTCGTCGATATCGATCTGCCAGACCTGTTCAACAGTGCGGTGTTTGAGTACCTCGCTGAGGGTGCCGCAGTCGCCGCCGCCGATGATCAGTACCCGTTTGGGATTGGGGTGGCTGAAGATCACCGGGTGGCTCATCATCTCGTGGTAGAGAAAGTTGTCGCGGCTGGTGAGCATGATTGAGCCATCGATCACCATCAGCTTGCCAAAGGTTTCGGTGTCGAAGATCTCGATGAACTGGTAGGGGGTCTGCTCCTCGTGCAGCTTCTCTTTGATGCGCAGCGAAAAGGCGGCGTCGATACCGGGGGGGGCTTCGCTGAACCAGCGGCTGTCCAGAGTCATGCAATAGTCCTCTATATATAGTAGTGATCGGCTATTGTAACGTACCGGTACCCGGTTTGAGGCATAACAAGGGGATGATGATGAGTGATATTCAGGTGATACGGCAACTGGCGCGGGCTGAGGCAGAGGCGCTTGGGGTGTTTGACTGGCCGGTCTGGAGCAAGGAGCCTTCGACCTTTGAGTGGCACTACGATACGGAGGAGCGCTGCTATTTGGTGGCGGGTGAGGTGGAGGTAATACCCGAAACAGGGGCAGCGGTGGTGGTGGGGGCGGGGGATTTTGTCACCTTTCCTGCCGGCCTCTCCTGTACCTGGCAGGTGCGCCAGGCGCTGAAAAAACATTACAGCTTTGGCTGATCCCTATTTGGGTTTCTGCTCACGTAGCACAATGGTGCTGATGCTGTTGCTGTTCAGACGGTTTCGGGTACGGTTCATCTCCCGGCTGTTGTCGATGGGGCCGATGCGAACTTTATACTTGGTCCCCTCTTCATTGGAGACCGGCACGATCTTCGATTCAACCCCCAGCATCGCCAGCCGCGCCTTCAGGGTGTCGGCATCGCCGCTGCTGCGGAAGGCCCCCGCCTGCAAGGTGTAGATCACCGTGTTTTTGGCCTCCAGCTTCTGCTGCTCTTCAAGGATCTCCCCCTCCGGAATCACCACCTCCTGGTTAGGCAGCAGGGTGTAAAAGTCAAAGCGTGGCTCCTCCTCTTTGGGTGGCTCAACCGCAGCAGGTTTTTTAGGGGCAGGTTTGGTTTTGTTCTCCTGCTGGGTACTGGTGGTGCTTTGCGCTTGGGCAGCGGCTTTTTCCTGCGTTATTTCGTGGTTACGGTTGTATAGATAAACCCCCAGCGCCACCAGCAGACCAACACTCAGCCCCGTGAGCAGCCAGACCCAGCCGGGTGTCTGCTGTGCCGCCCCCCGCCCTTTGGCAGGGGGGCGCTTTTTGGGGCTGGCGCGGCGTGGGCTGCTGTTGCCGCTGTTTTTATAATCACGTGCCATCAGGGATTCCTACATCGCCTCGGGGGCGGAGACACCGAGCAGCTTCAGGCCGTTATGCAGCACCTGGCGTGTGGCGCGGATCAGGGTGAGGCGGGCGTCACGCACGGCGGCATCGTCAACGATGAACTGGTGGGCGTTGTAGTAGGTGTGGAAGTCATTGGCCAGATCGCGCAGGTAGTGGGCCAGCTGGTGTGGCTCATGGTTGATGGCGGCGGTCTCCAGCACTTCGCTGTAGCGCGACAGGCCGATCATCAGCGCCTGTTCATGCTCTTCACTCAACAGATGCAGATGGGCATCGCCATTGGCGGGGTCGTAGCTGAAACCCTTCTCCCCCAGCTGGCGCATCACACTACAGACACGGGCGTGGGCGTACTGGATGTAGTAGACCGGGTTGTCGTTGGATTGTGACTTGGCCAGATCAAGGTCAAAGTCCATGTGCTGTTCACACTTGCGCAGCACGTAGAAGAAACGGGCCGCGTCATTGCCCACCTCCTCGCGCAGTTCCCGCAGCGTGACAAAGGAGCCGGAGCGGGTCGACATCTGCAACCGTTCGCCACCCCGATAGAGGATGGCAAACTGCACCAGCAGTACGTCGAGTTTGTCGGCATCGCCGCCCAGCGCCTTCAACGCCGCCTTTACCCGTGGCACGTAGCCGTGGTGGTCAGAGCCCCAGATGTCGATGATGCGGTCAAAACCACGTTCGAGTTTGTTGAGATGGTAGGCAATGTCAGAGGCAAAATAGGTGGTCTGGCCGTTGTCACGTACCACCACACGATCCTTGTCATCCCCGAAGTCGGTAGATTTGAACCACCACGCCCCCTCTTGCTGGTAGAGATAGGGGGTGGCCTTCAGTCGTTCGATGGCGGCGGCGATGGCACCGCTGTCGGCCAGGGAGCGTTCGGAGTACCACTCGTCATACTGAACACCAAACGCCTCCAGATCCTGACGAATGTCGGCCAATACGGTGTTGAGGCCAAGATTAAACATCTCGCGATACTTTTCTGCCCCCAGCAGCTGTTTGGCATGGATGATCAGATCATCAATGTGCAGCTCCTTATCCCCCCCCTGCGGTTCGTCGGCATGCACCCCCTCAAATACGGTGACGGCAGGGCGGCGCAACGCCTCACCATGAATCTGGTACAGCTCGGCGGCGATCTCATGGACATACGCCCCCTTGTAGCCGTTGCTGGGGAAGGTGAGCTGTTCGCCACACTTCTCCAGATAGCGCAGCCAGATGCTGGTGCCGAGAATATCCATCTGCCGACCGTCATCGTTAACGTAATACTCGCGGTGAACCGTGTAACCCACCGCCTGCAACAGATTGGCCACGGTGGCACCGTACGCCGCGCCACGGCCATGGCCAACGTGCAGCGGGCCGGTAGGGTTGGCAGAGACAAACTCCACCTGGATCGACCGGCCCTGGCCAACGTCGCCACAGCCATAATCGTCACCCTGTACCAGAATCTCCGTGACCACCTGCTGGTAGGCCGTAGCGGTCAGGAACAGATTGATAAACCCCGGTCCGGCGATCTCCACCTTCTCCACCAGGTCCGACTGCGGCAGCGCCGCCACAATCTGCTCCGCCAGATCCCGTGGTTTGCACTTGGCCAGCTTCGCCAGCATCAGCGCCGCATTGCAGGCAAAGTCACCGTGGCGACGATCCTTGGTACGTTCAATCAACAGCTGAATGTTGATCTCTGCGGCTAAAGTGCCAGTGGCTTGCAGCTGTTGAATGGCGCTGGAGATGAGTTGCTGGAGATGCAGTTTCACGGGAATTTCCTGACAAGGGGATCAAATAACTGAAAAGGGTGATGATTATCCCCCGCCGGGCTTTGATAACGCAACCGGCACGCTGTTTTATTCGTCCCACGGGCCATCGGGTCGGGCCAGCGGGTGGCGGGGAGGATGGATGGAGCCGCTTTTGGCGCAACCCACCAGCCGTTCCTCATTCCCACGCTCCCGCGTGGGAATGAATACAGTGGTGACGTGTGATATCAGGTATGGGTTCCCACGGAGGAGCGTGGGAACCAGAATTAGCATCAGCGTAATCGTACGTATGGAAGAAATTCTCCGTTCCTCCGATTACGCTGCGCTAATTGATGGTATGGCCCCCTCTCTCCTAACAGCATCGAAACGGGTAACATAAAGTTCCAATCAATGAGAGAGGAGACCAACATGAAATTACTTGTATTGGCCTGGATTTGGCAAAAACCGTTTTTCAGATACACGGGGTGGATTCGACCGGCAAGGCGGTATTACGCAAACAACTCAAACGGCATGAGCTGCTGGGATTTCTTGCCACCCTTGATCGAACAGCCGACTGCGTGATTGGCATGGAGTCGTGTTGCGGTGCAGAGTACTGGGCAAGGGCGTGTCGCCAACTGGGATACGATGCCCGCATCATGAATCCCAGCTTTGTTAAACCGTATGTAAAGGGCAACAAAAACGATGCCAATGATGCCGCAGGCATTTGTGAAGCGGCCGATCGTCCAAGCATGCGTTTTGTACCGATTAAAAGCCTGGCACAACAAGATCTGATGTTGTTGCACAACCAGAGGTCGCAATCCATTAAGCGGCGCACCGCCTTAGCCAATCAACTGCGCGGGCTGTTGATGGGATATGGCATTGTGATAGACAAAAGCCTGCATAAGCTGCGCCAGAGGTTGCCGGAGATTCTGGAGGACGCTGAGAATGAGCTGAGTTCTCTGGCACGCGAGATATTTGCGGAAATGCGTGATGAGCTCATGCATCTTGATCAGCTCATTGCCAAGGCGGATAAAAAAGTGAGTGCCATGGCCAGTGCTAATGAAGCCTGTCGGCGA
>JAKFXL010000069.1 GCA_021731365.1 Gammaproteobacteria bacterium
TGTTGTAACGTTTCTCTAAACTCTTCCCAGTGAATGATCTGGTCGAGCCATATCAGAGTATCGCGTTCATTTAACTTTTGATGACGATTATCTAAATCAAAGAAACTCGCTTGCATGTTTATCACCGTACCTGAGCTGTTTGAGTAGTTTACAGGAGATTAGCGAATTATTAGAGATGCCCTTAAAGGTGCCAAATGTTGGCATGCACATAAACCGAAACACATATTGCGTGCTGAAGAGTTAGCACACTGGCTAAAAGGCCCCTTTTCACCATTTAAACAGCGTATTGAATTTGAAGGCGTGAATGGCTTCGAAAGAATATCAGGCAAAAAAGGGGTTATATTTTTCAAGGATTACTACGGTCCTGGAAACCAAGGTGACCATATTGATCTATGGAATGGTAGCCGGTTAACTCGGTATAGTTCGTGGTTCGAGTTTGCGTTCTTTGACGGTCGTCACTATAAAGACGCAACGGTATGGTTTTGGCCCGTGGCGTAGGTAAAGTAAACTCTATGAATATTAGAAACACTATCAACATTATGTTCTTCTGCTTTGTGATTGCGGCCCTCTCTGGGTGTGATCTCGAAGAGTCTAGACCTCCCTATGAGCCTCTGGGAAACATTGTCTCTTCCGGCACAAAAACTATGCAATGGAGTGAAGAGGCAGGCTTATTGAATGTTGATGAACTAGAGTCTGAATTAGCCGCTGATGAAAAAAGGGTATTTTCTCAATCACTTCAATGGCTAGGCACGGAGTCAAATATCCCTTTTTCTGCTTTGTCAGATAAAACAGCAGGGCAGATAGTGGATATTGCTAACTGTTTAAAATCAAGCGCCAGTGAATCATATAAATTATGCGAAGGTAAATACTAAGCACCAACATGCCTATTCACTACCACACCAACCACCCCATCACCGTTGACCAGTTCATCGAACTATTACGCGCCTCCACACTTGGTGCGCGCCGTCCACTGGAGGATCGTGACTGTATGGCGGCCATGATCAGTAATGCCAACCTCACCATCACTGCATGGGAGGGTGAGCGGCTGGTGGGCATTGCCCGTTCGGTGACCGATTTTCACTACTGCTGTTATCTCTCTGACCTGGCGGTGGATGAGTACTATCAGCGCCAGGGCATTGGCAAACAGCTGTTGCGCGAGACTCGGCGACAGCTCAAACCCGATTGTAAGATCATTCTGCTTTCGGCACCGGCGGCGGTGGATTACTACCCACATCTTGGGTTTGAGAGGCATCCGCAGGCGTGGGTATTGCTCGGCGATAAAGCGATCTGATAAAAACTGCCCTGCCTTCTGCCACAACTCTGCCCTAGAATAGGGGCATGAGACTTAGCGATACCACTACCCTCTCCCTTAGCGCGTTGCGCCACTACCGGTTACGTAGTTTTTTGACCATGCTTGGTATTGCCGTGGGCATTGCGGCGGTGGTGCTGCTAACCGCCATCGGTGAGGGGATTCACCGTTTTGTGCTGGCGGAGTTTACCCAGTTTGGTACCCATCTGATCAGCGTTGTCCCTGGTAAGGCCACCACGGCGGGGGTGCCGGGGGCGTTGATTGGCAATATACGTCCGCTGTCGCTGGAGGATTCGCAGGCGTTAACACGTCTGCCCCAGGTGCTGGAGGTAGTGCCGGTGGTACAGGGCAATGCGGCGGTTGAGAACGGTACCCACAGCCGCCGTGTGACCGTTTATGGTGTTGGCCACGCCGCGCCGCAGGTCTGGCAGTTTAAGGTGGCCCTGGGGCAGTTTCTGCCCGATGACGATAGCAGCGGCAGCCGCGCCCTGGTGGTGCTGGGCTCCAAGGTACATCAGGAGCTGTTTGGCCAGGAGCGTGTGCTGGGCCGTTACGTGCGTGTTGGCAATAGCCGCTTCCGGGTGATTGGGGTGATGGCAAGCAAGGGGCAGATGCTGGGGTTTGATCTGGACGATGCTGTCTATCTGCCAACAGCACAGGCGATGACCCTTTTTAACCGCGATGGCCTGATGGAGATCAACCTGCTTTACGCCGCCGACGCCAGCGCCACCACCCTTACCCAGCGGGTTAAGGAGCTGCTCATGGCCCGCCATGGCGGCGAGGATTTCACCATCACCACCCAGGAGCAGATGCTGGAGACCCTTAGCTCCATCCTGAATATTTTGACACTGGCTGTTGCTGCCATCGGTGGCATCTCGCTGCTGGTGGGTGGCATTGGTATCACCACTATCATGACCATTGCAGTGAGCGAACGTACCAGTGAGGTGGGTTTGTTGCGGGCGCTCGGTGCTGAACAGCAGCAGATCCTAATCTTGTTCATAGGAGAGGCCGTTACATTAGGTGCCTTGGGTGGTATTGGTGGTTTGATTCTGGGCGTCGGCAGCGCCCTGCTGCTGCAGGCCATGATCCCATCACTGCCAGTCCACCTCTCCGGCTTTTATATCGTCCTGGCCGAAACGGTGGCTATTACCATCGGCCTGGTTGCTGGGCTGGTGCCAGCACGCCAGGCGGCGCAGCTGGACCCGGTGGAGGCGTTACGTGCGGAGTAGTGAAGTTGATTTTAATAACGAGACCACACCATGGATAAAATAGCCCTTGAACAGCGGCTGGCAGAGCTTAAAACCAAGCAGTCAATGATCGACAACGCCTGGAAGAAGACCGGCAACCGCGAACTGTTACAGTTTTTTGTTGAGATCCTCCCCAAAACCATCAACGCCGAACGGGTGAGTATCTTTATTCACGATCCGGTCGACTCCCACATCTGGGTCCACTGCGGTACCAATGTTGAAGAGCGCCAGATCAAGGTGCCACAATCGGGTTCTGTGGTGGGGCGCACCATTGCCAACGGCAAGCCCATCTTTGAGAACAACATGCAGCAGCAGATGGGGGCCCACGACAACGTTGCCATCAAGACCGGTTACGTCACCTACAATACCCTTTGTGTGCCGGTGCGCGGAGTGACCACCGACAAGATCACCGGGGCCATTCAGGCCATTAATAAAGTGGGAATGAATGAGTTTACCGAAGGCGATCTGACGATTCTGGAGAAGCTGGCCTTCCACATCCAGATGCATATCGAGAACATCTATCTACGTCAGGAGATGGCCAAGATTTCGTCCCAGATGAGTGATGCCATCACCCAGCTGGAACGTAAGCTCAAAAGTTTATAGTTGTAGCGTCTGACCAAAAACAGTTACAGCACTCACTGCTTCTTTTCAAGCAGTGAGCCTGTATCACGGGGCAGGTGCCACGACACCAGTACGGTGGCAATAATCACAATCCCCCCTAAACAGACCATGGTAACCACCGGCCCTACTCCAGCCCCGGCAACCAACGCATAGAGCCCGGACGCCAGCAGCATTGCCAGATTTTCGAAAAAATTCTGTATCGCTACCGCGCCACCACTGCCGATGGTTTTATGGCCGATCTCTTGCAGTGCTGCATTAATAGGCACCACAAACAGGCCGCCGCAGACACCGGCCAGAAACAGCGCCAGACGTGCCGTCCAGAGACCATCAACCGTCGCCAACATAATAATGACGACGCCCATCACATACGCCGCCAAACGTGCCCGGCGCAGATAGGCCATGGGGATCAGACGCGGCACCAGTACCGAGCCTACCGCGATGCCGATCGCCACAAACATCGTCAGCAGCGCAATCTCGGTGGTGGAGTGAATCAACAGCGCCACCGGTGCCCACGCCACCAGCAATACCCGCAATACCGTTGCCGACGACCAAAACAGGCTGACACCCAACACCGAAAAACGGGCCCGTGGTGTGGCCAGCAGGCCGCGCATCTGCACAAAAAAGTTGCCCACTGCCGGGCCTGAGGCTGGCCCAACCACCACATCGTGGCGAATGGTCCACGCCACCAGGGCAGAGGCGATGTATAACCCGACAATGAAGATGAGCGCCAACGTGATGGAGTACTCCGCCACTACCGCCCCCACCAACGTGCCACTGAGAATCGCCAGAATGGTTGAGCCTTCGATCCAGCCATTGGCCTTCACCAGTGACTGCTCATCCACCAGCTCAGGCAGGATGCCGTACTTGGCTGGACTATATGCCGCCGCACCAAGACCGATAATGGCGTACGCCAACAGCGGCTCTACCTGGAACAGTAACAGTCCGGCCCCCACCGCCTTGATCGCATTGGCACCCATCAAGATACGCGGCTTGGGGCGGGCATCTGCAAAACGCCCAACCCATGGCGCACAGACAACAAACGCCACCAGAAATGATGCTTGCAAGGCGGGGATGTACCACCCCCCCAGCGCCCCCTGTTTCATGACCAGCGTAATTGCAGTAAAGAGTACGGCGTTGTCAGCAAAGGCGGTCAGGAACTGCGTTGTTAACACCTTATAAAGGTTCTGCTTCATGGTTATGAAACCACCAGTTTGGCCGCTGCCACATAATCTATTTTGCCAGTCCCCAATACCGGCATCTGGGCGATACATTGTACTTGCCGTGGCACGCTGATTTCGGCCACACCATCACTCTGCGCCTGACGTAACAGCGCCGAACGATCAGCCTCTTTCACAGTGGTGAGCAGTACCACCTGCTCACCTTTACGCTCATCAGCAATGGCAATGGCTGCATGTAGCGCATCTGGCCACACCTTGCTGGCCAAGACCTCCACCGAAGTCAGCGAGACCATCTCCCCGGCTATCTTTGCAAACCGTTTTGCACGGCCGCAGATACGAACAAAACCTTTCGCATCAATCGTGACAATGTCACCGGTGTCATACCACCCCTCACCCAGCTCGGTAGCCGGTGGCACCAGAACGCCTGGGTTGGCATGAAGCAGATAGCCCAACATCACATTGGGTCCACGCACCTGCAGACGCTGCCCCTCGGTCAATCCCGGCACATGGGTCAAACGATGCTCTATTCCTGGCATCAACCGCCCGACCGTGCCGGGGCTATAGGCCAGTGGTGTATTGCCGGCAATGACCGGGCTTGCCTCTGTGGCCCCATACCCCTCAAAGATGCGTACACCAAATTTATCCAACCAGGTGCGTCGCACCTCTTCCTGCAATTTTTCAGCACCGGCAAAGACATAACGCAGACTGTAAAAATCATACGGATCCGCAAACCGGGCGTAACCGGCCAGAAAGGTATTGGTACCAAACAGGATCGTGGCGTTAATCTCATACGCAACCTCCGGCACCACGCGGTAATGGAGGGGCGATGGGTAGAAAAATACACGAACACCGGAGGTGATCGGCATCACCATACCTGCCGTCAGGCCAAAGGAGTGGAACAGTGGCAGCGCATTCAGGGCAACATCCTGGGCACTGAAATCAATACGCGATACCAGCTGCTGAATATTCGACAACAGATTGCGGTGCGACAGCACAACACCCTTGGGCATGCCCTCAGATCCGGATGTAAACAGAACAACGGCCCGCCCCCTGAAGTCACGTTCTGCAAGCCCTAACAGCTGCATATCAAAACGGCTCTTGACCCACCCTTTAACCTTATCAAACAGACCAATCGTCGCGGCCACATCTTCGAGATAGATCAACTCAACCTTCGCACCCAGTGCGGCAACAGCGTCACCCAGTTTTGCCTGTTCGATAAAGCGGCGCGACGTCACAACACGACACAGCTGCGCCGTCTCGCAGGCGGCAATCATGCCCTGCGCCCCTACCGTGTAGTTCAACATCGCGGGGACACGGCCATAAAACTGCAACCCCCAAAACGTCGCCACCGTTGCCAGGGTGCTTGGCAACAACACACCTACCATCGGGTCGCTTTCACACTGCAGTGCCAGCTGTTCGCCCAGTACAACAGAACGGGTAATGAGTGTGTTGTAGTTCAACGGCGTACGGTTGATATCCTCTGCAACAACGTGTGAACCACCATGGATACGACGCGCTTCCAGCAGGCGCTCAACCAGGGTCTGCTCCATGTTGGCGGTCTCAAACATCAACTCAGACATTAAATCGGCCAGCACATTCCCCGCCCGCTCACGGCGTACACGCCCCGTAAGCGCCGGATCAATATACAAACAGCGCGGTGGCTGTACATTCAATGTGATTTTTGGAAACCAGCTTAACCGCACCCGGCCACGCAAACGTGAAAACGGGGTGTACTGAGCACCGTCAATGCGGATCGGCACAATCGTCGCACGAGAGCGCTCCGCCACCAGCCCCGGCCCGTGGTAGACCTTCATCAATGAACCTGTGACCGTGATACGCCCCTCGGGGAAGATCACTACACAGCCGCCTTTTTCAACACGACGGATCAACGAACGGATCGACAGTGGGTTGGCAGGGTCCAGCGGAAACAGATCACTAAACAGCGCCCCCACACGTCCCATCCAGCTCTGCGCGATATAGGTATTAATCGCAAACGTTGCCGGCACGGGTAAAAAGGCATAAAACAGCAACGCATCAAGCAGTGATGTATGGTTGGCCACCACCACTGTACGCTCACTAAACTGCTGCAAATACTCCTCGCCCTTGATCTCAACCTTATAGAGCAATCGCAACAACCAGCGCAGAAAATCTTTAAACATACAGCCCTCCTGAATAACAACTTATTTGAATTTTTGACTCACAATACAGCCAGGCCTACACAGTACCGGTCAGCACCATGGCGGCAATCATCAACGAAAACATGACAGGCAGAAACATATTTACGCCAAATAGAGCCAGGCTATACCGGAGGTATATTTATGCAATACCCGCCACGCTTGCTAGGCACCACTATTTTTTCAACGGCAGAAATGGCTGGAACACCTCCATCTCCCACGG
>JAKFXL010000059.1 GCA_021731365.1 Gammaproteobacteria bacterium
CAGGATAGAGCCAAGAGCCCTCAAACGTCGATCAAACAGCTATCCTTTATTGATGAAACCACGTGATGAAGCCAGGGCTGGGGTGCTAAAAAATGGTCATCCTAAGAAGCTTAAGTAAGTGCCATTCGGGTCTGTCCCCTATAGCACGTTAGACTGTTAATCCAATGCCCAAAACCAGATCTCCTTTGAATCAAAATAACAGCTCGAATTACACACAGAAACTGCATTTGATACCTCAATAAGATCAATATGCCCACCACCGTAACCGGTAATCTTCCAAAATAGAACAACCCCTTTTTTTCCTGCTACTTTTTTCATAAACTCAAGTGGCGTGTATATTGCTGGCCTACCAAACACCTCACGGCGCAACAACTGATCGGCTAACAGCTTTGCACCCGGCTCTATATACTTCCCCTTCAACTCACCTGCTTTAACAACAAGCCGCCCGCTAAACAAAACACCCGATTTCAACAACGCAAGGCTAACGCGAGTAGCACATGTATTAACATAGCCTGCATTTTGTTGGATCAGCGCCTCTTGACTATAGCCAATCTCCTCATACAACAACTCTCCATCAACAAAGTTATCTGCCAACTCATTTGATGAATAATAATTTTTCTTCAACTTCACATACGTAGGTTTCATCTCCCCTCCTTACATGGTAGTTTTTTTGACAGAATCGCAGCAATAACGTCAGAAGCTCTCTTATCAGCCAAGCCCACATCCATTTTTTTAAAACCGATATATACCTGCTCTTGTATAGATCCCGGAAGTGCAACGTCATAACCACACCACACCTTCCCCTCCGTAGAATCCAGCACACCGATTAAATACATCTCAGCCAGACGTCGTTGAGAAACCTCTTTACTCATATATGCCTCGATAAAACCCGCGGCAGTAAAATTAAGATTATCGATAGATAACCTTTGAGTCTCTTGAACAGGAACTTTAATGCCCTGGCTTTGAGCCACACTACAAGAGGCCAAACAAAAATATAAAAAACCAGCCACCAACACTTTACAATTAACCTTCATACAAGACACCCCATCTACTTATATCTCTTGAAGTTCTAACACTTACCAGAAAAAGCACATGCTACTCAGCCAGCAGCAACAGATCAAGATAGACAACTAAGTGTCAGACATAATGTACACGACAAATAACAGATCGGAGCTGGATAAGTGAGTAGATACCATCTCTCCCTCACCTCTACAAGTAGCAATTATGCCGCTTGTAGAGGTGAGGGAGAGATGGTATCTACATAGCTTTTGCGGAGTCCGGGTTGAATGTTGGGTTAGGTGATTGGCTACGAGGTGGCACAGTCAGTTACCTCTAAGGTACATTTCAAGCACGTGCCAGCCAACATAAAAGACCGCGCCAGACACGAAAAGATGGAACTGGAGATGACCAAACCGGTTTCCCCGATTTGCATTTTCTTCAGCAGCAGCCATAAATGCAGCGCTTGCTATCGCAATACGCTGCGGATCAGAACCGACTTGTGGGTGTTGTCCACGCTCGGCCCTGAAATGCTGGGCGTTCGAGTACAGCGTTGAGCTTACGTATGCCAAGTGGCGATAGCCAAAAAAGACACTCAAGCCCCAAGAGAGAATGGCCGCTGCAAGTGGCACCTGAGACCAGCATAGTGCAGCACCTTGTGTTTGGTTCAGCGCAAATGCGATAGCTGCGCCTGCTCCCGCCAGTAAGAAGTACGCGTACTTGTTCTGTGCTTCACGAAGCGCTCGATAGATTTCAAGCTCAGAATCATTCGCCATGGCATTCCATTCGGTTGGATTAGCTGTGTGTCACTTAACGTCTAAGCATTTATACGCTGTGCCGCGCATGGCGTATAAATGTCTGTTGAACTAAGCCGTGTCGGTACGGCTGCCTGATATATAGGGGATTGTATTGTGGAGTGCCGGGGATGTCCAAACCATTTGGCGGTTTTTAATACCCCTGTTGGGCAGTAGGTCTGGCTTTTACCGGTGTACCTTCTCGTTTTTATGGCTTGAGCCAAGCTAAAAACAGCTGTATTTCAGATAAATGTCCGTGCGCTGCCCCGAGATCAGCTGCCTCGTTTGAATATCATCAACGGTTGATGCGTTTTTAGTGTTCTATCGATACGCCTTCCCTTCGTCGTTCTGGCAGCTCGTAAGTCCGATTAGCACAGCGTAATCGGACGCATGTAACCCCCCCCTACAATCTGTTCTCTCGGTTAATTGCTTAATTACGTCAACAACCCCAGCACCTTCTCCATCGCTGCAACCCGATCCTCGGTCTCCGCCATCGGCATGATGATGCGTAGTTTGTCCTGGCCATGGAATCTAACCATGCCTAATAACCCTCCATTTAAACCGTGCAGCAACGCTGCTTTTGGGTAAAATTCACTGACGGATGTTTTTGTTTTGCCCCGCCGCTGATAACAGGATTCAGAATGAATAGATCACTCGCCACCTTTCTTGCCGCTGACAACCGCCCCGAAGGGACGATGAGTTACACCGAGCTGCACGGTTTTCTGTTTGCGGTGGCCTGTTGTCCGGTGAGTATTGAACCGCTGGAGTGGTTGACCCAGGTGTTTAATAATGAAGATGCCAGCTTTGCTGATGAAGATGAGGCGGAGCAGATCATGCGTGGCATCGCGGATATCTATAACGAGATCTATGATGAGCTGCAAGAGGGTGAGGCGCTGCTGCCGGAGTGTTGCAAAGTATTAACCCCGGCCATCGCCAATCTGGATGAGGCGGCAACACTCTCTGCCTGGTCGTGCGGTTTTTTAACTGGCCACGAGTGGCTGGCGGATACCTGGGAGCAGGATATTCCGGAGTCACTGGATGACGAACTTGGCTCTTGCCTGATGATGCTGTTCTTTTTTGCCAGCCGCGAACTTGCCGACTCGTTCTGCCGTAACAGTGGTAACGAGTCGTTGACCCTTGAGGAGCTTGCTACCCTGGCGGTGGAAAACTTTGAGCAGGCGATGGTGAGTTACGCCTTTATTGGTGCCTCTATTCGACAACTGCTGCCGGCCAGTGATGTTGAGGGCGACGACTAAAACAGCATTGGCTGGCGCGTGTTACTGGTAGGTCTGGCCGTTGTGTTTCAGCCATCCGCCCACATGGCGTCCCTGTGGGTCGTGATGGGTCCAGTGGATTACCCCGCCCTTTTCACTCCACTCATACTGGCCGTAAAACTCTACCGTATCGCCCGCCTGAATGGCCGCCACCCGTGGTGCCAGGTCAATATTATGTGCCACCAGCAGTGTCTGCCCCGATGCCAGGCGAAGAATAAAACGCTGATGCCGACTGCCATCATTGTCGTCTGGCAATACCTTTGCCACCGTGCCTTGGCCGGCCATTTGGAGTTTGGTGGCGCGACGCTCAAAGGCTTGGGCAAATTCGGCGTCATCGTTATGGCTGCTCTGTGCGGCAGCATCACGGTTGGCCGGTGCTGGGGTGTTGTTGTAGTTTTCAACGCCTAAAAATCCCGCCAGCAGGATGGCGGCGATAATGATTAATCTATTTTTCATTTAGATCCCTTTTTTTAGCAATGGCTTACACGGCCAAGACTGCGGCTTTAGTGCAGACAACATTTTTTAAATTTTTTGCCGCTGCCACAGGGGCAAGAGTCGTTACGCCCGATCTTTGGCTCCGCCCTTACCGGCATTGCCCCTCGCTCGCTCAACCAGTGCTGGTACATGTAACGCACACTGCTGGCGATGGCGGCTTGCTGGTGGGCAATGGCCGCGGCGCTCATGGGGGTGGTCTCTGCGTCACGGATAAAAAAGTGGATCGGTTGTAATCGCTCTTTAAGGAATAGCGCATCTGTGGCGCTGAGTGTGTGCCACAGATCCAGCCCCCGCATAAACCCACGGCACCACTCATCGGCAACGGTGGTACGTTTGCCATTGTCGTTTTTTTCGCTGAATAGCGGTGCGTAGGTATCGCTGTTCAGCGCCTGCACAACGCGGTTGTAGGTGACCATGACGGCACTGATAAAGTTGTTGGCCTCATCACGGCTGGGCCACTCGGGCATACATTCATCACCGCCCCACATAGCGGACAGCCACTGCGATGGCGGAATGGCCGCTGGCGAGCAGCCTAACGCGGCAAAAAAACCATCCAGCTCAGAGACGGTGACAATGGCGCTGTCGCCGCCGTAGGTTGCAAAGTAGTGTGCAATCTCTTCATCAAGATTGACGTTTGGGGCCGTGACAGGCGCAACTGCGCGCTGCAGGCTGCCATGGGCATGGCCATAACGTGGCTGCGGTGTTGCCCGCCCTTCGCGGTAGCCGAGTGCAATCTCAACATCTTCAAGGTCGCCGGCGTAGGAGATATCCACCGCGCCGCTGCCATAGAGTTCACGAATCGGCTCGATTGCATCACGGGCCTTCAGGTCGAGCAGGCAGCAGACCACTATGCCGTTAAGCTCTGTCTGGTTTTTATCGGGCTTGGCAAGGTAGTCCGCCAATACCGCCACCACCTGTTCATGGCTGGCGGGCATCGCCTCGGCCACCGACTTCAGGCTTTCGGCCACCATCATGCGCGCCTCTTCACTGTGGCTGTTATTGCCCAGATAGCGGGCGAGGGGCTCGATGGCATCTGAGCCGATCATCGCCATCACCAGCGGCAGCTCTTCAACGGCCCAGACATCCTCGACAAATGTCTGTTCCAGTAACAGTAACAGCGGCTCGACGGCCTGGCTGCAACCGATCTGGCCCAGCGCCCGCCAGGCGTGGTTCGGCACCCATACCTCATGGCTATCGTAATCGGCATGTTGCAGTGAGCTATCCGCCACCAGTGCCAGCAGCCCCGGCACATCGGCACGGCCCAAGCCGTGGGCAAGGTAGTCATACCAGGGGGCATCGTGTTGAATTTCGCCCAACTCAAACAGAAACTGCAATCTACTGACGTGATTCATGGAACCCTTAATCGATCAAAAAGGGGGCATTATAATCGATCCAGTGTAATACCCTGTAAATTGTGGGCGTCTGCCCCCATGTAAGGCCTTAATCACACCATCACCAAACTATCAGGAGTCCTCCCCATGAGCGATGCACTGCACCTTGTCTGCCCCCACTGCGATGCCATCAACCGTATCCCCACCGCCCGCCTGAACGATCACCCCAACTGTGGTCAGTGCAAGGCGGCACTCTTCACCGCCCAACCGCTGACACTGACCAGCGCCAACTTTGATCGGCAGATCGGCCGCAACGACATTCCCGTACTCGTGGATTTTTGGGCACCGTGGTGTGGCCCGTGCAAGGCGATGGCCCCGGCCTTTGCCCAGGCGGCGGCACAGCTGGAGCCACAAATGCGTGTCGCCAAGCTCGATACTGAGGCGGAACAGGCGATTGCCGGACGCTTTGCGATTCGCAGCATTCCAACATTGGCACTATTTAAGGGGGGGAAGGAGATTGCCCGTCAGGCGGGGGCGATGGCGGCAGCGGATATTGTGCGTTGGGCGCAGGCGCAGCGCTGAGTTAAGCCGCCACACCAGCCTCCCCCTATCACTTGCAGTCGTGACAGGGGGGTACATTCTAGGCTAACGCTTAAACTTGGCCGCCGCCTCTTGCACAGCGGCAGTGACCGTGCCCCAGGCACTATCCACACCCGCCTTGAGCTGCTGCCATGCCTCTTCACCGGCATCGCCCAGCTCTTTCAACTTGGCCTCTGTTGAGTCAATCCCCTGTTCAAGCGCCTCAATCTGCTTGTCGTATTGGATACGGGCGTCGGCACCGGCGATCTTTGCCTCCGCTTTCAGCTCGGCTAATTTGGCTTGGGCCAATTCGAGTTCGGCCTCTATCTTCTGCTTGTAGGCTTCTTTGGTGCTCATTTCACAACTCCTTTGTTAATCGTGTATCGTTGGTCAAACCGCCGCTGGCGACTCAACGTCTGTTTCCAAACAACAAAAGCAGGCCACCGATGGCTATCGCGCCCACACCGCCCCAGACCGGAACGTTAACCGTCTGCTGCTCTTTTACCGACAGCTCGATCGGCCCCAGCTTGGCCTCATGGGTATCTTTAGTGAAGGTAAAACTGCCATACACCAACCCCAGTACACCGGCCACGATCAACACGGCACCTGCGATCTTGACTCCATTCATCGTCACTTCTCCTGTTAAAAACTCAAACCCTCGGCACGGCTGGCGTGCCAAGTAACCACTTGCAACACAAAACCGCCAACAGGAAGTCTTACAGACCTCGACCACGAATGACCCGAATCAGGATTACCACAACTGCAATGACCAGAAGGATATGGATGAAACCACCCATGGTGTACGAGGAGACAAAACCCAATAACCAGAGAAGAATCAGGACAACAGCAATAGTTTCAAGCATGTTTACACTCCTTTGCTTATAACAATTCACAAACCCAGCGACCTATTATCACCAAACAATAATATAGAACCGAATTCCCTTATTACTTGTAGACCCTATCGGCACGAAGAGATAGCTATTTCGCAACAACCTGCTAAGCCACATACCTCGCCACCACGATGAAGTGGCTAATACTGCCCGCCAGCACAAACAGATGCCAAATGCCGTGGGCGTGGCGCATCACCCCGTCACGCAGATAGAAAAAGATGCCACCACTGTAGAATAGCCCACCCACCACCAGCCAGACCATGCCCCCCGTCGGCAGCGCCTGCGACAACGGATAGATCGCCACCACAATCAACCACCCCATCAACAGATAGATAACCATCGGAATAAGACGGCGCGGATTG
>JAKFXL010000079.1 GCA_021731365.1 Gammaproteobacteria bacterium
AGCCCACGCACCGTCAACAAACATCTCGAACACATCTTTGCAAAACTCGGAGTAGAGACACGCACCGCCGCAGTGGCGATGACCATGGAGAAATTCAGGACGGTACCGTCGCTCTAATACCATCCAAGCAGAAGATGAAAACTTCACATTAAAAACAATGTGTTTGCATTTAAAACCGGCTTCACAAGAGAGGCGTTCTCAAATAATAAGTGTAATTTCTATTGGCGAAAAAAAGACTGAACCATATCATCTGGCCGCTACCCTTTAAAAATTGAGTTTACTTATTCAAGTCTGAGATTTATTTAAATACCCCCTCATCCCCTGTCAATCGATGACAAATGTACTAGAATGGGATGGGATGAAAATCAGGGGTCCGTCTTAAACATTAGTGTTTCATAATTATAAACAGTAGATCCACACTCCTAAACAGTCGTGCCCATAATAAAAATCAGGCCCGTCTCTACTGCTATGGCATGTGCTTGGGTATATTTTCTGTCCTGTTACACACAACCCCTCATATGGGGTATTTTCTGCCCCCTCTTTGGGGGCCACTATCTATCCGAATGTAAACAACCCATTTTAAAGAGAACTCATTAAAACTCACACCGCCAGCACATCAATTCAGGAGAATAATCCCATGCGCCACCTATCACGCTCAATTCTTCTTTCCACTACTTTGTTTATCTCTTTTTTTATCACCACGCCTGCACAAGCAACCCTTGTGACCTTCGAGGGGTTGTCCGACAACGTATCACTCAGCAATGAGGTTCCGGGGCTGACCTTCAGCGGAGCCACCGTTTTAACTGCAGGAGTCTCACTCAACGAATTTGACTTCCCACCAAAGTCTGGCGATAACGTGGTTTCTGCCTTAAGTGGTTTGCTGGAGATAACCTTCTTAGATCTAATGGATACAGTCAGCGGCTACTTCAGTTATACCAATCCATTAATATTCTCCATTTACAATACAGGTGGCGATCTATTAGCCAGCACCCAGTCCACAGGGGCCAGCAACTTGGGTAGCAGTGAGTTAATTTCATTAAGCAGCCAGGGGATTGCATTGTTACGTGTCAATTCAAATGGCCCTTTCACACTCGACGATCTCTCCTATAACACAACATCTATTCCAGAGCCTGCAACAACACTTCTATTTGCTATCGGTGCGATAGTGATAGGAGTGATGAGACGTTTCCGAACTCACTCCAGCTCACGATAGCGTCTGTTTTTGGCCCGATTACTGACTCTGACTTAAGCATATCGATCAAGATTAAGGAGAACATCATGAAGGCACGCAGTATTAGGTTCGCTCTGGGTTTAGCCGTAGCACTGCTCTTTACCCATCAACAGAGTTATGCAGGATTTACACTGTTTCAATCACAACCCAACTCAGTGTTCATCAACACCCCTACACAAGTTAAATTCGTTGCGGATATTGATCCGAATCCAAACCTCATCAAACAGAGTGTCAACCTTCTTCGTCAAACACCCAGCGGCTGGAAAGTGGTTGGCACGCTGCGTGACGATGGATTACTCGGTGATGCATTGGCTAACGACAACAAGTACACGCTCCAGACAAATCTGAATGAAACCAACCTCACCCAATTAAGCTTCCAGGTCTCAGCCGCATACCGCGGGGCCGTTCAGCGGGATCAGTCTGCCCCTATTTCCATTGATGTTGTTGCAGGAAATAGCCTGCAGATATCCGCCGGGCAATCGGAGATCGTCATTGCGCAGGGACAATCTGCCAGCATGGCCTTTTCACTGGAAATATTTAATCAAGGGGGTTCCCAAGCAAACCTGACCGCGCTTGAGGCCATCAATCCACCATCCGGCCTGGGGCTGGTATCCGACTACCCAGGTGGCTGGTCTACAAACGCCACCAATAAAACATTCCTCGTTCAAAACACATTTACCGGGAACAACATCGGGGATTACGAAGTGACGCTAATAGGCATGCTCAACCTCAGCGGTGGCATACAGCAGACCGCAAAGGTCCTGGTGCGTGTAATCGACTCTTCTGGCATTGGTCAGCTCTCACTGACTACTGGAGAGAGTGGATTGCAGACCGGTAGCAGCAGCAAACCAGTACGTTTTAGTGCAACATACTCCCTTGGTGAAAAGATCCCCGCCGCAGTCACGCTAAATGAAGTTGATGCACAGGGCAATCTCCTGACAACTCTAGGTTCAATGCGAGATGATGGCGTAGATCCCGATTTTTCAGCACAAGATCTTGTTTACAGCGCAATCTCAACCCTCACACCAGGATCACAACCTACAACTCGGTACTTCCGCGCAACAGCCAATTTCGGTGGCGGGACTCTTATACAGTCAGCCATTGTCAAATTGCAGGTTGTGCCTTATTCGATAGGATTCATATCCTTTGGTGAAAACCACATAGTCCAAGATCAAACTACCGGAAGCCGGTTTTATTGCAATCAGGTGATGGTCACTTTTAAAGAGAACGTGCAGCCTGTTGAAATCCAGACAGCGGTCAACTCCATTAATGGAATGATTATAGGCGTTGAGCCAAAAATCCGTGGTTATCAGATTGAAATCCCATGCAATGGAACAACCGGGGTATTTTCTGCAATAAACATCTTGCAGCAAAACCCGGCTGTAGAATCCGCATCGGCAAACAGTTTAACGTTCACCACTGCAGTAACGCCTGATGATACAAAGTATGTCCAACAATGGGCACCCAACAAGGTGAGGGCCGATGAAGCGTGGGTGGTTTCCCGTGGGGGCGCTGTAATCGCCATATTAGACAGTGGCGTTGATTACAATCACGAAGATCTATCAGGCAAGGTTATCAAAGGCAAGGATTATTGGAATAACGACAATGACCCGATGGATGATAATGGCCATGGCACTCATCTCGCAGGCATTGCCGCTGCCAATGGTAACAATACAAAAGGCATTGCGGGGATATCATGGAACAGTAAAATTCTTGCGATCAAAACCCAAGCGGCCGATGGGGCGGGAAGCACCGGCACCATGGCATCCGGTATACGGTACGCTGCCGACAATGGCGCTCGTGTAATAAACCTTAGCATCAGCGCTGGCACAATTAATAATGCCCAGGTAGCCAATGCCGTGGCGTACGCCGTGTCACTAGGCAAACTGGTGATAAGTTCAGCGGACAATAACGGCAACTCAACACCACACTACCCTTGTGCCTACGCTAATGTTTTATGTGTAGGCGCGACAACCACCACCGATGGCAGAAAATCAGATAGCAACTTTGGTTCTCATGTTGACATAGCAGCGCCTGGAGACAACATACTCTCAACCTATCCAACCTCCATCGTCGCCTCTGGATACCACTCATTAGGCGGGACATCTCAAGCCGCGCCGCTGGTCGCTGGCGTAGCAGCCCTGGTATGGAAACGCTATCCAACATGGACCGCAGGGCAGGTCAGCGATCGCCTGATAAAAACCGGCGCTCCCTTAACCGGTTTACAGATGGGCACCCGGGTCGATGCCTTCGAAGCGGCATTCAACGGCAGCTTTGAACATGACCTTTCCGGCTGGAAGAGCATCGGCACAACCAGCGCACTCAGCAACCTCGGCCCCATATCCCCCACTGCCGGCAAAAAAATGGGAATGGCGTCAACCGGACCGGACGGCACTGTCAGTCAGTCAGAACTCTACCAGGAGTTCACCGTGCAGGCGGGGGTCACGAGCCTGCCAATTCAGTTCAACTACGCAATGATTACAGAAGAGTATCCGGAGTGGGTTGGAACAAGTTATAACGATGACATCACCATTGAACTGGTAACTCCAGATGGAACCAAGCAGCTGGCGATAGAGACGGTGAATGGTTCATCGTTCTCCCCGATCACTGGCATTGATTTCCCAGGTGGTGACGATACGGTTGGATGGACAGGATGGAAACCAATCAACATCACCGTACCTGTACCGCCAGGTGGGGCCACCTTCAAGCTCCGCGTCCGTGACCGGGGCGACGGGATCTATGATACAAACGCAATCATTGACAACATACGTTTTAAATAACCCACCGGGTGAGCAACCCCTGGAATTTTTATTGCTCACCCACAGCGACTAACATCACACACAGGAGGGGGATGCCAAAACGGCACCCCCTCAACTCCACGCTAAGCCCATAAAAAACCAGCACATCCTATACCCCCTGACCGCCATCACCTAGCACGCCCCCAGCACTGCGGCTGATTTACAGCACAGAGACAACCTTGATTGCGTTTCATGATGGCGAAATATATCTCCTGTTAGGAGAAACACATCCATTGATCACAGCTTGGCCTAGAATAGAAATAAGACAGAAGATGGGTAAGGAAATTTATGATCTGATCTTTGCGTAACACGGGATGTTTTTCTGATGCAAAGTGATTGCTCGGACCGATCAAAGGCTCCCTAGCCTAAAAAAATGACTGATTGGAATAACTTCACATCAACAACTTATGCATGCCAATATTTTTTATTTTGTCATTTATACAGGAAACGGGTATAAATCACTAAAGCGTGGAACGCCTAAAACTGTGGACACTTCATCACCCCGCGTTGAAGCCCATTAACTGCCAGAACAAAACAGAGCATCGCTTGAGAAATAAACTAATACAGAGGAGGGAGGAAGATGATAGCACCTGATGATCTCTATATCATGGATGTGGCTAATTTTACGAAAGATCTGTATCGAATGGGAAATGCTACTTGGCCGGCCTTTACTGAAGATCGAGCACGTGTTGATGTTGTTATTGTAAAACAAGAGGGTATCGAAACCGTGGTGGCAAATGGGAATGGTTTCTCGGCATTTGATCACATGACAAAAACCATGAATAAACCCGGAAAGAAGATATGGAAAATAAAAAAAGGGGCAACATTGCCACCAGAACTAAAGCTAGTGAAGGATAGGCGCACAGGACACGAAGGTCACTACATGATCGCACCATCAAAAAATATGCCACTCAAAAAATACCTTGGTGCCCTTGAAGAGCTTGGGCTGGATCGCTCAAAAGTTCAAATCATTGTGGCTGGGGGACTCTCAAATGTCGGTTAAAGGTATAAATCTTATTGTTAGCGAGTACAATTTGTTGTGGGAAGCCCTCAAACACTACGAAGATCGCCTTGAAAAACTTTCGTCAATGTCAACCGATGAAGACCAGCAGCTAAAGTACGACGAAAAAATTCAAGATATTGAAGGAATCATGAACTCAATAAAAATTTCTGCAAAAAATGATTACCAATTGATTTTAGAATAAACAACAGTCTTGAAGCAAGATAATAGTAACTGCTTTTCATAAAGTAGTTACTCCTGATATTTATTTCTCATTGGCGCTGTTCATAATAGTTATCAGGCCGGTGGCCACTGGGAGCGAGAGCTGTTTGTTGAGTCTAGCAGCTTTGCCGTCAGCACTATTGCTGGCACCCTCGCCGTCAGAGGAGGCATTGCGCTTTTATTGGCCGTCACCCCCGCAGGCTGGGTTGGGTTAATTATCGGTGGACTAGTTGTTGCCGGAACAGCGGCCACGGTTTCAATAGCAGCCAATAATATTACAAAAGAAAAAAGTGGTAGCGTTTATGACGCCATAATGAAATCAATTTCAGCATTATGAGCATAGATCGTATACTTTTTGCAGTAGCCGCGCTGTTATTATTTATAGGCTGTATTTTATTTGTTCTCTTCGGACAGATTACCGTTAAAAAACTGATAAAAAACCCCGCAACAAAAGACTCTCTTGGCGTTGAGTTTGCTAGTGGCTGGGACATTACTAACGTTGCCCAGGCATTAGCCCTTCCGAGAAGCTGGAGCCGCAAACTGGACAACAGCGCTTTGTCCTTTTTTAACGCAAACGCTGAGAAAATTCACAACCATACAACGCTTTTTGACAAAATTTTGGCGATTCTTCTTTGCTGATCGATCATGATTTCAATGTTGATTATGATGATGTTAGCTATCCTTGATGCCCTGGGTGTATTTGAATAACGTAACATCAGGAAACAGCTTGGCGGCGCTCGATTTTACCAATCGTATTGGTGCTGTTCATCATAGTTATCAGGCCGGTGGCCACTGGGAGCGAGTGCTGTTTATCGAATCTATGAATTTTGCGTTAAGTGCTGTTGGTACAGCAGTCGTCAAGGCAGGCATGGCGTTTTTATTGGCAGTCCCCCCGTAGGCTGGGCTGGGTTAATTGTTGGTGGGCTGGTGGTTGCCGGAACAGCGGCCACGGTTTCAATAGGAGTAAATAATATTACAAAAGAGACAAGTGGCAGTGTTTATGACAGCATAATGAAATCAATTTCAGCATCATGAGCACCAAAGAGATAATTTTTGCATGTGGCATGGCTGGTGTTTTTATAAGCTGTATTCTATATGTGCTCTTAGGACAGATTACCGTTAAAAAACTGATAAAAAACCCCGCAACAAAAGACTCTCTTGGCGTTGAGTTTGCTAGTGGCTGGGACATTACTAACGTTGCCCAGGCATTAGCCCTTCCGAGAAGCTGGAGCC
>JAKFXL010000031.1 GCA_021731365.1 Gammaproteobacteria bacterium
TCAGCGGCATCACCCATCTGCAGGGCGGCGCGGCCAACGACAGCTTCGCCTTCTCAGACACCCTGACCACCCCGTTTGGTGGCAGGATAGACGGCGGTGCCGGTCGTGACACCATCAACTACAGCAACATCAAAGCGAGATCTAAAACAGCGGTTGCGCCATGCTTTATAAATGTGTGAGTCTATGGCGGATTTACCAGAGGCTGGCCATGATCAATCTTAAACGTAGTGGTACATTTACACTGTTAATTACATTGCTGCTGCTGGGCGGCTGTAAAGGTGAGGAGGATAATATGTTGTTTCAAGCTGAAAATTACTGTCTCTTTTCTGCCATGGAGGGGACGCTGACCTTTCAGGGCAAACCGGCGGCAGGGGCCAAGGTGGTGAGGCAGATTGAAGTTGATAAAAAAGAGGCACCAGATTTTGTCATTGCTGATGAGGCAGGACGTTTCTCGTTTGATACGATTAATCGTAAGATTCGTCAGCGGCTTGGTGAGGTTGTTATTTCTCAAGATATTTTTGTTCATTATCAGGGGCATGAATACCATATATGGACTTTGGGTAAAGTAGGCCAAACAAGTGAGCATGAGGAGTTTGGTGGCGATAAACTTGTGGATCTTAGATGTGAAATTACAAATGAAATGGTCCGTGTTGAGATTAAAAAAGGGATATTGGGTACATCTTGTGTCTGGGAAAAACTGAATATGGGGGCATTGGAATAATGGAAATTAAACCGATAATAGCGGCTGAATTGGCAAGGGAAGTCTATACAGCGAGGAGCACATCGCTCCTGAAAATATTTTTAATGAACCCGGTCTTCACCCCCGACCCCAAAAGCAAAACCCTGCTCAAGGCCGAGGTAGGCGGACGCCTGATCACCGTTACTGATGGCTTTGGCGTATGTGCCCGGGGTGGCAAAGGGTATGAACATGATCTGTTTCTGATCTTTCGTGGTACGGACCGTTTGGCCGACTGGATCAGCAATGCGCGGCTCGGAAATGAACGTTCCGTGACCGGGTTGCCGGTTCACATCGGTTTTAACCACGCCTTTACCAGTATGCTCACACAGTTGCGAACCTATATCAGCACCAACCTGAAGGACGTTAACCGTATTCACTGTATTGGTCACAGTCTGGGCGGTGCCGTGGCGACACTGGCGGCGGACTGGGTGAAGTCCCATACAAATCTGTCGGTTAAGCTTTATACCTTTGGTGCGCCCCGTGTTGGTTTTGAGTTTTTCTCAAAACAGCTGACGAAAAAACTGAAGGCCTCTAATATCCACCGCCTTTATCACGACAGTGACCCGGTGCCAATGGTGCCTGTTTATCCCTACTCACATACCCCGCTGCCAGGGTATGGTTACTATTTTTCGACCAATCAGATTGTGAGCCCAGAGGCCCATAAAATAGGATCGTATGTTGATTCAATAACGGAGGCGAAGGCAGCGACATGGTCTGAAATCAAACGCCCACCACCGCTGAGCAGCAATGAAGCGATGATTCAAAAATGGCTGACCTCAGACCGGCCGGTTAGCCCATTCAACCCTGAGACCTGGGCGTTTATTAACGCCGGACTACAGTGGGTACTAAAAGGGATCATGGTCAATGCGGTAGAATCTTTACAGGCCCATGCCATGAATCTTTCCACCCTGGCAGACAGAATCGCCCTGATACTGCACAAAGGTATCGATCTTGCCAAAGATACCGGGATCTGGGTATTGCGAGTGATGCGTAAAATGATGCAAGCGTTGAGCATGAAAATTGTCGACTCAGTTGAGCAGTTAACACGGGCCTTTATGCGAACCATCCTTGAGCGGTTGATACGTAAAATGACAGAGGCAGCAGCGCAGGCGTTGCGTGGTATTATCGGGTAAATTTCAGAATAGTGCCGGATCGTTAATAGAGCGATTAAATAGATCGCTAAAAAAACAAAACAGCCATCAAACAATCAATCACCCCACGCGCACCTTATTATAAAGACGAGACCACCAATCATGACCCACATATCACCACAGCGCCACCCACGCACCCTCACCACACTCCTGCTCACAACCTTCATCCTGTTATTACAAGCGTGTAGCAGCGGTGGCGGCGGACCTGCACCCACGTATACCGTGGGTGGTAGTGTGACGGGCCTAGGCAATACCCCGGTGGTTTTGCAAAACAACAACGGGGCAGAGACGCTTAGCATCAGCACAAACACTACCTACACATTCACCACCGCCCTCACCCAGGGCACAGCCTACAACATCACCGTACTTACCCAACCCACAGGTTACAGCTGTAGTGTCAGCAACAGTACAGGCACTGTAGGCCAGCAGAACATCACTACTATTGCAGTCACCTGTACCGCACTGCCCACGTATACTATTGGTGGCACTGTTACCGGCCTGGGCAGCAACCCCGTCATCTTACAAAACAACAGCAGTGAACAGCTCAGTATTAGTGCCAATGGCAGCTACCAATTCCTAACTGCTCAACTCGAAGGGAGCAGTTACAGCGTCACCGTCCACACCCAACCCAGCGGCTACAGCTGTAGTGTCAGCAGCAACACCGGCACTGTCGTCCAGGAAAACATCACCACCATCAGCGTCAACTGCGGCGTCACTGCCACTGGATATTACACCGGCAGTGCTGATGTCAAAGCCGACAACAATACCACCAACCTCAACATCCCCGACCTACGGGCCATGGTCAACGGCAACCGCCTCATGCTCATGAGCCTCGACCAGCAACTCCTCTACGACGGCACCATCACCATCACCGGCAGCAACTACAGTGGCAGTGTCACCCTTTACAAAAGTGGTGCACGTATTAGTACTACTCCAATAGCCGTCTCTGGCACCATCACCGCTGGCTCCAACATTGCGGGTACCCTGGCTGGCAGTGGCGCGGGTAATGGGACGTTTGATGTGCTGTACAACACATCAGTGAACGCACAGGCTGCATCGTTGGCACGGGTGGTGAGCACGGTGGAGAGGAGTTATTGGGGAGGGGCGTTTTATTTGCCGTACAGCTTTGGTAATACAAACTTATTTAAGGTCGTCGATGGAGGCAACCTGGAGCATGTAGATGAACCCAATAATGGATATTTTTCTGGTTGCCGGTTTGAAGGAAACAGTATACTGCCAGTTGTAAACAGCAGCCTCTATCAGTTTGATATCACATTTTCTTCTTGTGATGAAATAGCCCGCCAATCAAATTACACTGGCCTAGTTACTAATCTATCGGTTACCACAGCTCCTACTGATGGAGATTTATTACTTGTGGGTTTTTCCAATGGTGAGTCGGCAGGTTTTTCAGAGTTTGTATACAGAGAATACTAAAAAATTAAGCCGTTGATTCTAAAAATCATATAGGAGGTATACATGGAATTAGTTGACCTTTTTTTGGCTCCTGAGGACCTGTTTCGTTTAGGTAATGCCACAAGTCCAAGGCTTACCCATATTAGAACACCAAAAGATATAAATACTATTAATATGAATGGAATCACAGTTGTTGTGGCAAATGGAAAAGGGATCTCATTGGCAACAAAAGATAGATTGAACAAGAGTCCTGTTGATGGCTGGGTCTGGAAGATTGCCAAGGGAACGCAAATACCCCGTGGATTGAAGTTACTAAATGACAGGCCGGGGCATTACAGTATTTGCCCTCAATCAAACATGCCGCTGGATGAGTTTGTTGGTTTGCTATCCAAGTTAGCGATGAAATGTCAGAAAACATTTAAGAAGCAGATTATATGATGATCAAAAAACGAGAATTAGACATTAAGTTGTATGACTGGGAGGCAAGATACGTTATTGAATCTATTTCAAAAGAGATGGAGCGACTTAAAGTGATTGCTGAAGGATCAAGCGACGAGGATGAAGCATCAGATGCGGGAAATGATTATCTAGAAATTTCCGGATTGAAAGAGCGGCTGGAGGGCTTGGTTAAAAATACATTTGGTGATCATTTTTGAAATTTATTTTTCTGTAGAAATCACGACTCATAGGTTTCAGGAAAACATCCACAAATGAAATGTGGTCATCAAAGTTATGAACTGAAAACTACTACACGATTCTTAGCGTTAAAAACATGTTGCCACAAGAGAAGCGACGTCGCATATAAACAGATCAATACACAATTTCATATATAGCGGGCCAGAGAGCGAGACTCTGGCCGTTAAAAGGGCAGGGTACAAAAATGAGCAGACAAAAAAACGCAGTGGTTTATACAGCGCCGCTCAGTTTACAGGTCGTACCAGTCAGGCAGGCACTGCTGCTCATCTTCATATTCTGCACATCACCCCTTTACGCCGGACCCGAAGGCGGCGTAGTCACCGGCGGTGCAGGTAGCATCAGCCAGAGTGGTCTTACCACCACCATTCAGCAGAGTAGCCAGAACATGGCGATTGACTGGCAGAGTTACAACCTTAATAACAGTGAGCGGGTACAGTACCTTCAACCGAATCAAAATTCCATCTCTCTGAACCACATCCTCAGCAATTCAGCCTCCGAGATTCGTGGCCGTATTGACGCCAATGGCCAGGTGATTCTGGTGAATCCCAACGGTATCTTTTTTACGCCGGATGCTGTGATCAACGTCGGGGGCATTATCGCTTCAGCACTGGATATTAAAACCAGCGACTTCATGAACAGAGACTACCTGTTTAACGAAGTGATCAACGGTACAGGTAATAGCGACGGCGTAGTGATCAATCGCGGCACTATTAACGCATCCCTCGGCGGCAACGTCGCGCTACTAGGAAAGCGGGTAGAAAATAGTGGCCTCATCGCCGCCAATCTTGGCTCGGTAGCACTGGCTGCAGGCAGACAGGCGGTATTGAGTTTTGATGATGAGGGACTATTAGGTGTGCGTATCAGCGAAGCTGTGTTGCAAGATGAGTTGGGCGTTGATCCCGCCGTACTTAACAGCGGCACTATTCAGGCACGCGCCGGGCAGGTGCTGCTGACCGGCAGCGTGAGCCAGAACGTTTTTTCACAAGCGGTGAACAGTGATGGAATTGAGCAGGCCCGCAGTGTGGTTGTTAATGATGATGGCAGCTTTGACTTGGGTGGCGGTGCTGATGTGGTGAATAACGGTGCCATTGATGTATCTAGCGGCGCTGATGCTAGTTCATGGTTCGACAAACTCACCACGAACGGAACTCTTGATCAAAATATCTTTGAGGCTGCCGGTCGTATTGCCATATTGGGCGAGAATGTAACCAGCAGTGGTACATTAAACGCTGATGCTGATCGTGGCAACGGAGGTGAAATTGAGCTGCATTCAAACAATATCACCCGATTAACTAACAACAGCATTACTAGAGCGCAATCGAGCAGCAGCGGTACGGGCGGCAGCATAAAGATACTGGGTGAGCGTGTAGGTTTGTTTGATAATAGTCAGGTTGATGCGTCTGGTAACACTGGCGGTGGCACTGTATTGATTGGTGGTGATTATCAGGGCAACAATCCCACCATTAAAAATGCCAACTACACCTTTGTGGGACCGGATGCCAACATCAACGCCGACGCATTCGCCAATGGTGACGGCGGCAGAGTGATTGTATGGGCGGATAACAGCACTCAGTTTTATGGCAACATCACGGCGCGCGGGGGTATTGAACAGGGTGATGGAGGTTTTGCGGAGGTGTCGGGTAAGCAGGGGTTGGTGTATCAGGGGTTGTCTGATTTAAAAGCACCACAAGGAAGGGTTGGCACACTGTTGCTGGATCCAAAAAATATCACTATCAGCACAGATACTACATTGGGAGGGAATTTCCCCAGTGACTATAACTCATTTGACGATCTATCCAATGTGAGCACTGTATTAAATAACGGAGATTTAGCTAATCAACTAACAAATTCAAACATTCGTCTGCAAGCAAATACGGACATTAACATTAACGCAAATATTACAAAATTTGTGGCAGGAGGGATATTGTTAGAGGGCGATCCCAATGAATCCACACAGGAGTTATCATTAAACGCAGGCCGCTCAATCATCATCGCCCCAAACATCTCCATCGAACTCGATGGTGCCGATTTTGTAGCCACGGTAAATGATGACGGTGCCCTGAGCGGAACATATAAGGAAAATGGTAATAATATCCCCTATAGAACAGCAGGCCTAGCGGCCTTTGAGATGGGTAGCGGCTCCAGCATTAAAACCAACGGCGGCAATATCAGTATCACCACGGGCAGCGAAAACGATATTGGTGATTTCACTCTGTACACCCTTAACAGCTCCGGCGTCGCCGGTATCGCCAACAGCGCTGGTGGCAACGCGGGCAGCATTACTCTCATTAACAACACCGGCAGTTCGGCGGGGAGTAGCAGTGTTCAGGGCAACATCATCCTGAATGCGCCGGTGACTGCTCAGGGGGGCGCAGGGGGTATCG
>JAKFXL010000081.1 GCA_021731365.1 Gammaproteobacteria bacterium
TGGGGTGGCGGGGATCGGTTTGGGGGAGGGGGTCGGTGGCAGCAGCTCTACCACGAGTGGTCTGGCAACGGCTTCGACAGGTCTCTCGGTAGCGGTTGCCAACAGCAGCCAGTGCAGTGCCATGGAGATGACAATCACACCCCCAAGCCGCAGGGCGGGGGCTGTTGTTATGGGGGGCTGATTGGGCAGTATCATCTGGAGTTGAGTTTAAAACTCTGTACCGGCAGTCAGGGTGTAGCTGCGCCCTGGCAGGGGGTAGTAGCCGATGCTGCTATCCACTGGGTTGTAGCTGCCTGCATCGACCACTGCCTTGTCGGTCAGATTGTTAATGCTGAAGCGGGCGCTCCAGCGCGCCAGCTGGTAATGGTAGCTGAGGTTGATCTGGGTATGGCTGGGCATCTGTCGGGCGCTGTTTTCAACGTCGCCGTTAAAGTAACGTTTGCCGGTGTAGAGCAGGTCGGCGTTGATGTTGCTGTGGTCATTGATCTCAACCATGTTCCGCAGACTGAGTATATGTTTAGCCACATCGGGCGCTGTTTTGCCCGCCCGGTTGCCGGCATCGTAGCTGGCAGCGCGCCAGCCGTAGCCGAGGTTTGCCAGCCATCCGGGGGTGAGCTGGTGGCGCAGGTTGAGGTTGAGACCACGGTGTTGGGTGGCATCACTGTAGTTACTGTGCTGGTTGGTGGTGGGGTCGTAGACGATCTCGTTGTTCAAACGCATTTGAAAAAGATGGATCTCAAGCTGGCTCTGCCAGTTAATGGCTACGCTGCTGCCCAGCTCTATGTGGTGGCCGGTTTGTGGCATGAGCAGCGAGATGCTGCCGTCATTGCCGTCCCACATCTCATCCAATACTGGAAAACGAAAGCTCTCTGCCCAGCGTATGTAGCCCTGAATGGCGCTGTTGAATCGGTGGTTGACCCCCATGTTCCAGGCGCTAACCCTCTCTTTCTGACTCTGGTTGGTGGCTGCCAGGGTGGTGAGGTTGCTGTTATCAATCCCCAGGCTTGCCCACTGCTGGCGTAGCCCGGCATTGAGGTTGGTGCGGCTGCCGAGGGCGTAACTGTCGGTGGCATACAGCGCATAGCTGGTACGGGAGGTGAGGCTGCTATTGGCACTGGTGGGGCCAGAATTGGTGAGGCTATCGACGGCGCTGTAGTAGACATCCAGCCCGGCAATGACATCATGCCCCCCCCCTGCCAGTGTCAGGCGCGGGGTGGCGGACCAGCTGCTCAGATCGGATTCAATGGTGCCATTGAGGTCTGACTCCAGCCGTTTGTGGCTAACACTCAGCTCACCCGCGTAGCGGTCAGCGACGAGGTAGACCTCTGCCGCATTGCGGTTCTGGCTGGCCTGTTCCCGCTGGCTTGTGGCGGCGCGTGGATCCTGCCAGAAGGTCGATTCGCTCAGTGCGCCGGGTAGAGTTTGATCTTCATAGTTGCCATTAAAACGGAAGCCGTAGTCGAACTCCACATCGCTGTGGTTCAACTCGGCAGTGATGCTCTTCTGGTCAAAGCTATTGTCGGCGCGGTAACCATCAGAGCGCAAGCCAGTGGCGGCGATGTAGAGGTCACTGCCACTGCCGAGTGACTGGCTATGGCTGATACCCAGCTGTTGGGTCTTGAAGGAGCCGGTGCTGGCGTCGATGCGGGTACGGGGTTGGCCAAAGCCGTTTTGGGTGACGATGTTGATGGCCCCTGCGGTGGCATTGTCACCATACAGCACAGCCGCGCTACCCTGGATGATCTCGATCCGGACGATGCTGTTCAGTGGCAGGGTGGCAAGGTTGGCGCTGTTGGGGCCAATGTCATTGATGCGGCGGCCGTTGAGCAATAACAGAACGTTGTGGCTGGCGGTTGTGCCAAACCCACCCATATCGGCGCTGGATTGGGTGCCGGTAATGCCATACAGGTCGCGGACGTAGATCCCCCCCTGCAGTGCTAACAGCTGGCTGAGGGTGGTGGCGTTGCTGGCCCTGATCTGCTCGGCAGTGATCACACTGTGGTGGATGGCGGCGTTGTTGATGCTGGTTTGAAAACGGCTGCTGGCGATCTGCGTGGGGCTGCCGTGGGCAGATGATACAACCGCCAGGCCAAGGGTGATGGCTGATAGGGATAGCAGTAAACGGGACATGATCGGTACGTCCTTACTCTGACTGCCGGTACCGGCAGTGGATTGATCAAACCGGAAGGGGCAGGGCAGGGACGGGTCAGATGAGACCGCTCTGCCATGCTGCCCTCCGCAGCATAGGTAGTTATATATAGAGTACAGGCCGGTCTCCGGACTCGTGAACAACAGGGGGGACTCCCGTTGATCCCTGATGGGATCCTGTTTTCACTCACCGTTGCGGGGGCAGTGCCGGGTTTGCTCGTCTCACGCCTGTGGTGGGGCGTGTATGGGGCTCACCGGCTTCCCGTTTCATTCCTTGCGGCGGCTGCCGGGGGAACACCTGTACTCAGGGGTGGCGCACTCTAAAGGCCGAGTCGCCACCGTGTCAAGGGACGTTATGCCGCTTCGGCCTTGTCCGTAAAGTTGTTTTCAATCGCCTCCAGCGTATCGCTATTGGTCTGGGTACTGTTATTGCTCAAACGTTCGTATAGGGCGTGGAGCGTGGCACAGATATCTTCCGGGGCCATTTTAATCAGCCGCCCTTCGTGTGATGCCTCTATCAGCCCTTCAATATCAATTTTTTTCAGATCCATCTGTTTTAGCAGCGGCTCGTAACGCCAGAGTATACCCGTCTCCCCTTCAACGGCGCTGACATGGGCGCGGATATCCTCCCGGATGGGGAATTCACGACGGCTGCCACTGAGCAGAAAGGCAAACAGACCAATGATGGAGGCGGGGATCATGAATATGAAGGAGAGTTTATTCAGTAGTTCGGTATCGATTCTGCCCTGGCCCCAGCTGTAGTAGGCCAGCCCAAATCCGGCCATATAGACAAGGCCGGCAAACAGCGCGCCGATGGCCTTGGCGGCCCCTTTGGCCGGTTTGCTGCGACGGTTATAGTCGAGTCGGGTGAGGTCGAACTGCCCCTCAAAGCGGCGTAGCAGGATTTTGCGAAGATTACGTTTAGTGGGTTGTTTGCTCATGGTTTCAGTTATCTATTGGCGAAGTGCCATTATTCCAGATTGAGTCTGTTGATGCCCAGCCAGTTTGTCCACTCATCAAAGAGCGGGGCGCTGAGGGTGGCCACGGCGGAGCGCCCTTCCAGGCTGGCCTGAAAGACCGGCTCGCCATCCAGTGTACAGCTCTGGCCGCCACTCTCATGAAGAATGAGCTGGCCGGCGGCGTAGTCCCAGAGGCGCTGTTTGCCGTGTAGATAGAGGTGACAGCGCCCGGCAGCAATCCAGCACCAGTCGAGTGCCACCGAGCCAAAACTGCGCTGTGAGCTATAAGGTGTCTGCTGGATCAGGCGGGTTTGCAGCGCCGTTGGCAACCGCTTCAGATCCACCAGTGCAGTGGCCTTGGCCAGTGGGGAGTGCAATTGCCGTTGGCCCAGTGGCTGGCCGTTGAGGCTGGCCCCCTGACCTTTGACGGCGCTGAAACACTCATTGCGCATGGGGTCGTAGATAATCCCCAGTACCACTTCACCCTTCACAATCAGCGCCAGTGAGACAGAGAAAAAGGGGATGTGGGCGGCAAAGTTGCTGGTGCCATCCAAGGGGTCAAGACACCAGAGTGGCTGTGAACTGTTTTGCAGCAGCGCCAGCTGTTCCGCCTCCGTCATCTCCTCACCTAAAAAGGCGTAATCAGGCCACTGCTGCTGCAGGGCGCGCTGAATCCGCTGCTGCATGGCCAGATCGGCCTCAGTGACAAAGCTGCCATCGGCCTTGTCGTGGCGCAGCACCTGGGTGAAGCGCGGTACCAGCTCCTCGCGGGCGGCGCTGATCAGCAGCTGTTGTAACTGGGCAATATTGGGTGTCTGTATCATGGCGATCTATTTATAGTAGCTGGTGATGCCAAAGTAGAGGCCACGCTCAAAACCATCCTCATAATTATTCAGCAGTTTCATGGTGATACTGCGGTAGCCAACGTTCAGCTCAACATCGGGTGTGATGGGGTAGTTGAGCTGAGTCTTAAAGGTCCAGAGAAACTTGCCCCGACCCATTGTGGTGAGCTGGGGGGCGAGGGTGGCCTCGGCAAGAATATTAAAAGGGTACGACTCCGTGGCCGCACGGCGATAGATGATGCCGCCCGCGACCGCGCTCAGAAAATAGTCCATAAAATCCGCCGCCATCAGATCCACACGGGGGGCGATGCTGTGGTTATCGAGAAAACGCCACCCCTTTTGTGGTAACTCAAACTTGGCGCTGAGCAGAAGATTGCGTGGGTCCGGCTCCTGAGAGTAGAGCAGGCTGTAACTGGGCTGAAGCTCGATATTACGCAGGGTCATGGGGTTGCTGATGTGGTCTATCAGTACACTATCGTCATTGAGCAGCAGCCCGGTAGAGCTGGCCGCTGCTGCGGCAGGGCTTGCCAGTAGCAACAGAGTGGTGAATAGGGCGATATTTTTCATGGGGTTATGGTTTTCAGTCAGCATCAAAAAATTCGATTATACGGTTTTCCAGATCATCCGGGTGAACCTCGCCCTCGGTGATGCAGTTGCCACGTACCGAGATACCGGCACTATGCACTGTATCGGGGCTGCCTGATACCAGCGGGTGCCAGTGGGCCAGATCACGCCCCTCGTAGAGACGGCGGTAGCCACAGCTCTCCGGCAGCATGGAAAAGTAGTCCGGCTGGTCAAGACTGAGTTGGAGACAGTCACTCACTTTTTTCATCCGTTGCGGGTAGTCCCCGCAGCGGCAGCTATGGGTATCCAGCAGGCGGCAGGCGACGTCAGTAAAAAAGAGTTCGCCGGTATCTTCATCTTCGAGTTTAAACAGGCAGCAGCGTCCGCAGCCGTCACAAATTGACTCCCACTCTGTGGGGGTCAGTTCGGCAAGGCTTTTGCGCTTCCAGAAGGGGGTGATATCAGACATTTTGGGCCAATTGCGACAGCTAGGTTTGCCATCATACCAACAACAGCGTTTGGTCGTTAGGGGGCTGGTGGTGCGGGGTTGGCCCGCACGCTATATATTATGCTAGGATAATATTTGTAACCTCGCGGTTTACAATGTTTCTTGTTTTTCATAGGTCATTGTTTTTGCTCAACGGTTAACGGTCGGCCGGGTGATGCCTTGGTGTTACAATGGTGGCCGAGTTTATTGATCAACAACGAAGTTCAGGTGTGTGAAATGCGAGTTCCAGAATGTCAGGCACCCCGCCATGTATGAAGCGTATTACGGCCTGAATGCCAACCCGTTTCGTTTAGCCCCCGATCCATCTATCTTTTTTGAGAGTGCTGTCCATAAACGTGGGCTGGCCTACTTGCGTTATGGTCTGCATCAGGGGCAAGGGTTTGTGGTGGTCACGGGGGTGCCAGGGACGGGTAAAAGCCTGCTGATCCAGACCATGTTGGCTGAGCTGGCCGACCAGAATATCGTTGTGGTGAGTATCAATAACACCAATCTTGAGGCTGATGACGTACTGCGTACCGTGGCCAAGAGTCTGGATGTGTACTGTGGTGATACCACCAAGGCCTCGCTGTTAAATGCACTGGAAAAGTTTTTAGTCGAAAGGAATAAAAAGGGCCAGCGGGTCCTGCTGATCTTTGATGAGGCCCAGAATCTGCCGCAACGCTCTGTGGAGGAGTTGCGGATGCTTTCCAATTTTCAGCGTGGCGACCAGCCGCTGATCCAGATCATGCTCCTGGGGCAGCAGCAGTTACAGAGCCAGCTGGCCCACCCTGACATGGAACAGCTGGCCCAGCGGGTTATTGCCTCCTGCCACCTCAAACCACTAGGGGCTGATGAGACCCGTGGTTACATAGAGTACCGCCTGCTCCGTGCCGGTTGGCGTGGTCAGCCTGCGTTCACCGGCGAAGCACTTGGCATGATCCATCACATCACCCAGGGTATCCCCCGGATTATCAATACCTACTGTGACCGGATGATGTTGGCGGCCTATCTGGAAGAGAAACAGCGCATCGACACCTCCCATGTGCAGCTGGTATTAAAAGAGCTGCAGACAGAGGCGATGGGCGCCTGGTGGGGTGGGGATGTCAACGCTGTATCGTTGGGTGGCTTGGCTCCGTTGCCTGATGGTGAGACTGTTTTTGAGGAGCCGGTAGCGACGTTGCCACCAGAGC
>JAKFXL010000077.1 GCA_021731365.1 Gammaproteobacteria bacterium
GAGTTTTATTCGCCTTATTCCGTAGAGATCTGGTGTTGGGCATTGGATTGACAGTCTGAAAATGTGATGTAGCAGGGGTTGCTGTATCAAACGATGTGGTTTTTTATAAAACGGGTTCGGGGGCTGGCTCTAAATTGGATTCAGGCTCAGGTTCAGGTTCAGGCGTTATCTCGGGGATTGGCTCGGCGTTTGGGAGTGGCTCTGTGGTGAGGGTCTCTCTCTTCTCGGGCACTGGCGCAGTTACTACCCCTGCCCGCATATGTCGGCCAATCTTCTTTACTTTGTTGTTGAAGAACCTGGTGCGTGTTGCTGGGTTGTGTTTTTTGGGGCCAGGCAGGGTGGCGGCGAGTTCGATGGCCTGTTGGCTGCTGAGCTGGCGGGCGGAGATGCCCCAATATTTGCGGCTGGCGGCTTCTACGCCGTAGATGCCGGGGCCAAATTCAGCGACGTTGAGATAGAGCTCGAGGATGCGGCGTTTGCTGAGTTGCCGCTCCATGATGAGTGTGAGCCAGATTTCGTGCCATTTGCGTAGCGGGTTGCGTGATGGGGTGAGGAAGAGGTTTTTGGCCAGTTGCTGCGACAGGGTGCTGCCGCCGATGGCGAATTTGCGGCGTTCGAGGTTGTATTCCCACGCGTCTTGCAGCGCGGCGACGTCGAACCCTTCGTGTTCATAAAAGCGGCTATCTTCGGCAACCACCACGGCGCGGCGCATCGGTTTGGCGATGGCGGACAGCGCTACGGGCTGCCAGCGCAGTGTTGGTAGTGTGGTGTCGTTGTTACGTTGTGCTTTGTACTCTTTGATGAAGGCCGATTTTGGCGTTGGCCCTGTGGCCAGTGCCTCCCAGTCGGGCATTAGCCACCAGAGGTAGGCGGCATCAAGCAGCAGGATAAGTAGCAGGAGCTGCAGGCCGCGGCTGAGCAGGCGGCGCAGCAGGCCGGGTTTTTTAGCTGGGGTCTGTTTTGTGCGGCGGCGGGACATCGGTTTCACACTTGAGCATTGCTGGGGTGGCGGTGGCGCGCATTCGACCACAGTGGCGTGGCTTTGGCAACTGGCGCGGGGCCGTTGCCCATGTATCTGGTGTCCATATATATAGTGTGTAGTCCCTGGTTTGGGGCGGTCACATGACTTATTCCGGCCCAGCCGGTATGATTGGCGGCAATTATTAACCAGTAGCTGAGGGTATAGCAGGTGGCGTTAACACAAGATGAGATGAAGAAGCAGGTGGCCGATGCGGCCCTTGAGTATGTGGAGTCCGGCATGATTGTTGGTATTGGTACCGGTTCGACCGCCAATTTTTTTATTGATGGTCTGGCAAAGATGAAGGGCAAGATCGACGGTACCGTCGCCAGCTCCGAGGCCTCTGCCGCCCGGCTGCGTGGCCACGGCATTCCAGTGATGGAGCTGAATGCAGTGGGTAACCTGCCGCTTTATGTGGATGGTGCCGATGAGTCAAACAAGTTTCTGCACCTGATCAAGGGCGGCGGCGGTGCACTGACCCGCGAGAAGATTGTGGCGGCGGTGGCGGAGAAGTTTATCTGCATCGCTGATGAGTCGAAGCTGGTGGATGTGCTGGGTGCCTTCCCACTGCCGGTTGAGGTGATCCCGATGGCGCGCAGTTATGTGGCGCGTGAGCTGGTGAAGTTGGGCGGAACCCCGGCCTACCGCGAGGGGTTTGTCACTGACAACGGCAACATCATCCTGGATGTGCACAACCTGTCGATCATGAATGCGGTTGAGCTGGAGGCGAAGCTGAACGGTATTGTGGGCGTTGTGACCAACGGCCTGTTTGCGATCCGTCCGGCGGATGTGCTGTTGCTGGGGACCCAGGACGGTGTGCGTACGCTGCGTTGAGCCTGTGCGGGGGGCTGATGTGGCCCCCGTGTTTCCCTACCGCCACGGTGTGATTCCCTTCTGATGCAAAAGATACTGATTATTCTGGGCGCGGTGATAGTTGTGCTGGGGCTGCTCTGGCCGTGGATAACACGGCTCGGGTTGGGGCGTCTGCCCGGTGACGTGGCGCTTGAAAAAGAGGGCTTTCAGCTCTTTATCCCCATAACCTCCTCCATCATTATCAGTATTGTGCTGACACTTCTGGTTTGGCTCTTCACCCGGCGCTGATAGCTACCGATAGTGATTACATGACCTCATACTCCCTCTGCCTATGACGCTGTTGGCGCGGTATCAATCCGATCTGGAGCAACGTCAGTTTCAACCCGATCCGGCGCAACAGGCGGCGGTGGAGCGGCTGGATATACTGCATCAGCGGCTGATCAGCACGCCGCCATTCAAGGCCGGACTCTTTGATAAGCTATTGAATCGCCGACCAGAACCGATCCGGGGGCTCTATCTCTGGGGTGGGGTGGGGCGTGGCAAGACCTATCTGATGGATCTTTTTTTTGATGCGTTGCCGCTGCAGGAGAAGCGACGGATGCATTTCCACCGTTTTATGCAGTCGATCCACGAGGCGCTGCAGGCGCTGCCGAAGAGTCCGGATCCGCTGCTGATCGTCGCCAAGGGGCTGGCGCAGCAGATGCGAGTGCTCTGCCTGGACGAGCTGCATGTGGATGATATTGGCGACGCGATGTTGCTGGGACGGTTGCTGGAAGGGCTCTTCAGCCACGGTGTGACGCTGGTGACAACCTCCAACATTCCCGCCGAACAGCTCTACAAAAATGGGTTACAGCGGGAACGGTTTCTGCCCGCCATTGAACAGCTTACACGGCATACGGAGCTGTTCCATCTCGATAATGGCGCTGATTACCGCACCCGGCTGCTGGAAAAGGCGGGGGTCTACCATTTGAGTGGTGGTGACGGCAGTGACGCCGCCCTGATGGAGTACTTTTTGGCACTGGCACCGGAGTCTGAACCGCAGGCGGGTGAGATTTCAGTTAACCACCGAGCCATTGCCACCCGTGCCGAGAGTGGCGGGGTGGTCTGGTTTCAGTTTAAGGCGTTGTGTGAGACGGCACGTTCGGCCACCGACTATCTGGAGATCAGTCGTCTCTATCACACGGTATTGATTAGCGATATTCCGGCGATGGATGAGGCGGTGGATGATGCCGCACAGCGGTTTATCCACCTGATTGATGCGCTTTACGACCATAACGTCAACCTGATTGTCAGTGCGGCAGCGCCGCTGGCGGCGCTCTACTGTGGCCGTCGCCACCAGTTTGCCTTTCAACGGACTATCAGTCGTCTGCAAGAGATGGGCAGTGGCCGTTATTACAATCAACCACACCGGTCGTAGGCAGTAGGGCTGGGTTTTTATTGCTCGAAAAGATCCGCATATATATCCGCACGAGAAAGCGTCTATAATCACGTGTATACTTTAAAAGTCATTTGGTTACATCCGTTTTAGGAGCCGCACGAATGTACACGGAGCCCGCCTCAATGGAACCGCTTCTGCCTGACGGACAGGAGGCGCTGCTGGATCTGGCATTCCAGATCACCAAGATTTCGGCGCGCACCGCCGGGCATGTGCATCCCCTTGTCTTTGCCGAGGCGATTGAGCTGCTACGGGTGATCAACAGCTACTACTCCAATCTGATCGAAGGTCACTCCACTCATCCCATCGACATCGAACGCGCCATGCGGGCCGACTACTCGGGCGACCCCGCCAAGCGTGCGCTGCAGGAGGAGAGTCTGGCCCATGTCGAAGTGCAACGGCTGATGATGGCGCGACTCCAGGCAGAGCCGGAGCTGGATGTGACATCTGCGGAGTTCCTCCGCTGGTTGCATGAGCAGTTTTATCTACGCATGCCGCAGGAGTTTTGTTACGTCACCTATCCGCAGAGTGGCGAGCGGATCGAGGTGGTCCCCGGCGCACTGCGTGAATTGCAGGTGGAGGTGGGTGTTCACATCGCGCCAGAGGCGGCGGCCCTGCCCCGTTTTATGAGGCGCTTCAATGAGGTCTATCGCCTTGATCGTCACCATGGTGGTGAGCAGCGCTTGATCGCCGCGGCCGCAGCCCACCATCGCCTTGGCTGGATACATCCGTTCCTCGATGGCAACGGCCGTGTCATGCGTCTCTTCAGTGATGCCTATCTCCATTGCGCCGGTCTCGAAGGGTATGGGCTCTGGACCATCAGTCGTGGCCTCGCCCGCAACATCGGCGATTACAAGGCAGCGCTGGCCGGTGCCGACCGCCAGCGTCAGGGCGATTACGATGGGCGTGGCAATCTCACCATGAGTGGCTTACGCCAGTTTTGCGAATTCTTCCTGCGCAGTGCATATGACCAGGCAGAGTATATGTCGGAGATGCTGCGGCTCGACCGGCTTGCCGAGCGCATCAAGGGTTATGTCGATCTACGCATGCGCGGACTTGCTGCCGGATTTTCAGGTAGGGAAAAGCTCGACGCCCAGGCAACAGCCATTCTTCACGCCGTATTGTTGAATGGTGAGTTGGGACGAGGTGAGGCGGGCCGCGCTAGCGGCTTTGCGGAACGCAAGGCCGGACTAATTATCAAGCAGTTGTTGGATGAGGGGCTGTTGCGTTCCGACAGTCCGAGAGGTGTCGTGCGTTTGGGCTTTCCGGCACATGCGGTGTCTTACTTGTTTCCGGGGTTGATTCAAGCTAAATAAGGGGTTTTCCATGCATTGTTGGTTGTGCTGTCAAGCAATCACTTATGAAGAGACCTCCTATGTGGATCGGCCAGCTTTAGCACGGCTGTTGTCACCAGTTTGCCTTTCAACGCACCGTCAGCCGCTTGCAAGAGATGGGTAGTGGCCGTTATTACAGCCAGCCGCACCGCTTGCAGGCAGCCGGGCTGGTTTTTTTGTTGCCTGAAAAGATTCGCGTACGCATCCACTCTACTTGGTGGCCTTATGTGCTACATATTTATTCTTGATGTTTTTGGAGGGTTACTCGGATTGCTTTTTATGAGTTGTGCCACTCGTAAGATATATTCCAAGTCCGGAGGATGCCAAGATTACCAGCCATTGGATGGTCAATCGTGATACATCAATCTTTACGCCGCTTGCATCAGAATATTCTGGTTCCGGAGGCATCACTATTAGCGAATAACCAGCTGGCTTTTCGCTACGTACGGATCTTGCGTCAAGAGTGTGTGTCCATGGCGGAAATAAGCCCGTCAATATTATCAGGGAAACCCCAATGATTAAGACGTATCGTTGTCTGCTGTTGAGTGTCATCGTGGGGCTTCACTTGTTGGTTGTTAGGCTTGTAAGTCAGGTTAGCGTAGCGTAACCAGACCATCTTGTGGCAAATAATCAGTAACTGTTGGATTGAGGTTTTGCCTAACCCAACCTTGTATCTCTCCAGATATGCTGATTAGCTATCAGCGTATCACGAGGAATGGTGATCTTGGACCCACCCTTAGGCATAAAGCCTGATACGTAGATCAAGACCCATTCCTCATTTTCTCAAACATAC
>JAKFXL010000065.1 GCA_021731365.1 Gammaproteobacteria bacterium
CCCCTATAGGGCAGCCCACCCCGTACGCGCCTTTTTTATTCAGTGACACCCACTTTGAAATCAAAAACATAAAGCAGTCAAGCACCCTGCCTCAGACTGTCTGAAATAGTGCTCTACCACGCACCTCTTGTTTTATAGATAAACATCTATCATGTTAATAAGAAATCAGTACTATTCATTATAGTGGCTATAGGAGATACTGCTACAAAGTTGAGCTGATCACTCAACTTTGTGTGTATGGGGGCTTGCCTTTCCCCTCCCCTCCCCCTAAAAGGTGAAGGCTCCATACACACTGTTTTTAATCCCTAATTCCCCTCACATCTACTAGCTCCATCCCAAGCATTAAAGATGCTTCTGCTACAACACCGACTGCAGGTTTATAATCCAATCTGATAATAGCGTCATGTAACGGTCGTTCACATTGGCCGGCTGACAGTTTTTAGTCAATAAAAAGGCAGGAATCACCTGCCTTTTTTGTCTCTATTTTACTACCCGCAGACTGGGGCGCCCTTTGGGTGGCTGAGGCGGCTCATCACCACCTGATGGCGGCTCACTGCCAGAGGTATCATTCTCATCCACCTCCTCCTCAGAAAAGACCATGCCACGCCCGTTTTCTTTGGCATAGATGGCCAGCACTGCCTGGGGCGGCAGACTCACATCCATGGATACACCGCTAAAACGGGCGCTGAACATCACCCACTCATTGGTCAGCTCCAGGCCACGCACCGCCTGAGGATTAATATTCAGGATTATTTTGCCATCTTCAATGTATTGGGTGGGCACGGTCACGTTTGCCATCCCGGCATTCACTAACATGTAGGGGGTTAAACCACTGTCAACTATCCAGTCGTAAATGGCACGGATTAGATAAGGGCGTGAAGAGTTCAAGGTCAAAATCCTTTATAACAGTCAGGAACGAATGGCACGTTCAGCGGCACTCAGGCTGGCTCCAAAACCGGGGCGTCTGAAAATACGGCTAGCATAGGCGGTCAGTGCCTTGGCGGGCGCTGGCAATTCAATGCCGTAGAGTGGCAAACGCCAGAGTAATGGAGCCAGGCTACAGTCAACCATGCTGAATTCATTGCTCATAAAAAATGGCTTTTCATCAAAAATCGGGGCAATGGAGATCAAACCATCTCGCAATATGGTGCGAGCCTCCTCTGCTTTGCCCTTGTTTGTCCCGGTCAGCGCATCCAGCTGGGAGTACCAGTCACGTTCAATCCGGTAGAGAAACAGACGGCTCTGGGCCCGGCCAATGGGGTCGATGGGCATCAGTGGCGGGTGTGGATAACGTTCATCCAGGTACTCCATGATGATCCGCGACTCATAGATCACCAGATCACGATCTACCAGGGTGGGCAGGGAGTTGTAGGGGTTCAGCCCCAACAGATCCTCAGGCAGATTACCGTCATTAACAGCAACCACCTCTGCGGTAATGTTTTTTTCCGTCATCACCAGGCGCGCCCGATGACTATAAGGGCACAGATCACCCGAGTAGATGATCATGACCGGTCGACGGCTGGAAGAGACTGCCATGCTTAAACTCCCTGAACTCAACTGACATCAACGTGTATATCTACACCACTACCACAACCAATCAGTGGCTGGAGTCTTTAGCCGGCCATTATACCCAGCTGGCCGACGCTTTGTCAGAACGGCACGTTGTTATCGTTGATATCAGCGTTTTAGGGGCAATCAAAACCACAAAATGATAAAAAACAGGGTCAGTAATGTAATCAGGTTGACCAATGCACTCACGATCGCACCCCTTTGGGTCTGAACCAGCGCAGCCGGTTGGCATAGCCTCATCTACCGCCGAATGGCCCTCAATAATCACCCCATCAACGGTGATCTTCTCACCGGGGCGCACTCGCAGGGTCAACCTGTGCAATTGGCACATCAAGCTCCACACCGTTACGTAACAGCCGTGCGGTCTTGGGTTGCAGGCCGATCAACGGTTTAATGGTCTCGGAGGTCTTGCCACGGGCACGCAGCCCTAACGCAGAGTTCAGGTTTATCAAGGTGATGATGATCACCGCCTCAAAATAGACATCCTGCGCCTGTTCCGGCACCAGTGACGGCACCAGTGTAATCAACATGGAGGATAACCAGGTGCTGCCCGTGCCTGGGGCGATAAGGGTATCCATGTTGACATGATGGTTTTTAAACGACTTCCAAGTACCGGCAACCACAGCCTTTTTCAGCAGTGAAGGTATTCAGTATGTTCTGCTGCCGCTCGCTCCGCCGTCACATCACCACTCACCTCCGCTACATGTTCGGCAAAGTTGGGCTGCAACAGCCACACCCGGCACCTGTTGCAACACCGTCTCTACGGCTGAAACACAACCGGCACAACTCATTCCACCGATGGAAAGGTTAATGCTTTTTGGTGCCGCCATTGGTCACTACACCAGTGTGTCACGCACAGAGAGCAGTTTGTCACGCACGGAGCTGGCCAACGCCTCAATAGCGGGGTTTTTCACCAGGTTAAGTACCGCTACCGGGTCCATAAAGGCAACAGTAATGGCACCACTCTCCTCTTCGCGCACCACCACATTACACGGCAGCAACAGGCCAATGTCAGGATCAACTGTAATTGCCTGATGGGCTAACTGTGGGTTACAAGCACCCAAAATGCGGTAGGGGCGCTGGTCGATATTGAGCTTTTTTTTCATGGTGGCCTGTACATCGATGTCGGTAAGCACACCAAACCCCTCATTCTGCAGCTCGGCGGTGACTTTCTCGATTACCGTATTAAAATCACCTTTCACCTGCACACTAAAACCGTACTTAGCCATCCGTCATCTCCTTGTTTAAATTAGGTTATTTATCGGTTGTTCTGCTGCATTTCATCCCAGGCAACGTAGACCTCATCTGGCCACAGGGATTGAAGCCAGACGATCAGCGCATCCACCTCTGAGTCACTCAATGTATCACGCCACGCTGGCATCTTGCCCTGACCGGCGGGACTCCCTTTAAGGATCATCTGTTTCAGTTCTGCTGTGGAGTGGTGCCAGGCATGGCCACTGCCATCCAGTGGCGGCGGTAGAAACATGCCTTCGGTATCACGGTGACGCCAATCTTCCGCCCCGACGCCATTTTGACCATGGCATTGGATACAGTGCTGACGATAGAGTGAATCACCCAGCGCCACCTGCTGTGGGTCGTGGTAACGCTGGAGCACTGGCCCCGTGAACGAAGAGATGCTGCGGCCCATGCCGGGAGAGTGGGAGTCACATCCGGCCAGCCCCAACACCATTATCAGTAGTATCAGTACGTTTTTATTCATGTTGATCTCTATACATACTCCATAATTCTGCAATAGCAATAGGCTTTGTATTAATCAGGATGTTAAACCCACCGTCACCAGAGTACCCGCAATACCTCGGCGACTCAAAACAGAGGTTATATTTACACACTCCGGGTCGATACAGGGGGTAACGTTCGCGTCAGCACAAGGATATTTCAAACGGAGCACGGCATGGGTTACGAATCTATTAAGAACTATTACGAAACACTGGTGACTTTTGAACTCCAGGCCCAACTCAGTACCAAAGAGGGCAGTGAAGACTTTGATTATATTGAGGATGTTGCCTGTGTTGCGCTGAACAAACTGCCACCACGTTATGTGCGCCACCACGTCGATCTGATCTATTACCTGACTGACGAGGAGAAGACGAAGATGGAAAGTGCTGTGCGCATCGCCGTTAGCGACGCCCTGGCGTTTGTCACCAAACATCGGCAGCGCTAAAGATAGGTTGCGGCGACGCCCCCTGTAAAAGGCCTATTCGGCCGGATCGGTGGTATGTGGCTCAAGCAGACTCTGGCGCAACTGCCCCAACATGGAGAGCAGCTGAATATTGGCACCGGACTGGTCCAGACGGTTATTCAGTCGGCCAATCTGGGCGCGATAATGCTCCCCCCGGGCACTGATCAGATCTATCAAGGTGCGCCGTGCCGCCGAGAACTGTAAATC
>JAKFXL010000001.1 GCA_021731365.1 Gammaproteobacteria bacterium
GCTGGCCAACATCGCCAACAGCAGCGGGGCCGGATACGGCATCGCCGTCAACTACTTCAAACAGCACAAACTACAGATAGAACGGCTGCTCACCCGCATCGAACAGCTGCACGTCACCACCTACAACCGTAACCGTCGTTTCAACAGCAACGAATTTTTTCAGCAACGCAAACTACTGCTGCAACAGCTCGACGCCACCCTCAAAACCATGGCCGGGCGTGGACCACTCGGCGTGGCCATCAAACGCAACAACATCAAACAGAGCCTCGGCCTCAGCACTAAAAGCCTGGCCCACCAACTCAAAGACTACCCAGCCCCCATCGCCGACCTGCCCGGTTTCGAAAAAAACCACGCCAAGGTCCGTCAATACAGCAAAACCCTCAAAGGGGCCGACTACGTTGCATTAGCCCTCGACGGTGTACAGAGCGCCGCCAAAGTAAAGCAGGCCTGTACCGTCGGGCGTGAGAGTGATTGCAGCAAAAGCAAATTCAGCGAAGGGGGGCGGCTGGCGGGGAGTGTGTTTGGTGGGGCGGCAGGTGGGTACTTGGCAGCGCACGTAGCGTGTAGTGTTGTGTTTGCCGTGCCTTCGGTAGGAACCAGCGCACTATGGTGTGGAATCATTGCCGGTGGAGCAGGAGGTTATGTCGGCGGTAATCTTGGTGGTTCATTTGGTAGCAATCGGGGAGCACTACTGTATGAAACAACCGTTCAAAAATAGAGGGTAGTGTGTTATGACCCCGATCCAGCTATTTGGCTTTATTATAGGTGCAATGTCGTTCCTTTGTATCTTTGCCGCCATAGGTATGACCTTTTATCTGGGTCGAACAAAGATGAAGGAGATAGACAAGCTGGTCTACGGCTTTGAGATCCCGAGCGATAGCATCTTTTTCATGATGCAGCGTATGTCGCATTATGTAGGGCCTTTTGTCTGCCGTTGGTGTGCTAAGCGCTCAGGGTCTTTATATATAAGAGATCATTTCGATAAAAAGTTTCAGCGCCCTTTCATCATCACTCACTATCTTTTTGTGATTGGTGGAAGCCTGATGATACTGGCAGTTGTTCTGGACAAATTTTTTCTTCAAGTCACCTAAAACCACGAGACCACAAATGATGATTCATACGCCGCAGCAGCGCCCCCCACGCACCTTCACCACATTCCTGCTCACAGCACTCATCCTGTTACTGCAAGCCTGCAGCAGCGGAGGTGGCGGTCCTGCACCCACTTACACCGTGGGTGGTAGTGTTACCGGTCTGGGTAACAGCCCCGTTGTTTTGCAAAACAATGGCAGCGAATCACTCAGCATCAGTGCCGATGGCAGCTACCAGTTCCCCACTGCCCTGAACCAGGGGGGCAGTTACTCCATCACTGTGCTTACCCAACCCACGGGCTACAGCTGTAGTGTCAGTAACGGCACGGGCACGGTGGGTCAGCAGAACATCACTACTATTGCAGTCACCTGCATCGCACTGCCCACGTATACTATTGGTGGCACAGTGACCGGTCTGGGCAGCAACCCCGTCATCTTACAAAACAACAGCAGTGAACAGCTCAGTATTAGTGCCAATGGCAGCTACCAATTCCTAACGGCTCAACTGGAAGGGAGCAGCTACAGCGTCACCGTTCATACTCAACCCAGCGGTTACAGCTGTAGTGTCAGCAGCAACACCGGTACCGTCGCCCAGCAGAACATCACCACCATCAGCGTCAACTGCGGCGTCACTGCCACCGGGTATTACACCGGCAGTGCTGATGTCAAAGCCGACAACAATACCAGCAACCTCAACATCCCCGACCTACGGGCCATGGTCAACGGCAACCGCCTCATGCTCATGAGTCTGGGAGAACAGCTACTCTACGACGGCACCATCACTATCACTGGTAGCAACTACAGCGGCAGCGTCACCCTCTACAAAAGTGGCGCACGGACCAGCACCACCCCAGTCGCCGTCAGTGGCACCATCACCAGCGCCTCCAGAATCATGGGCACACTGGCAGGCAGTGGCGCGGGCAATGGCACGTTTGATGTGCTGTACAACACGCCAGTGAACGCACAGGCGGCATCGTTGGCGCGGGTGGTGAGCACGGTGACCAGAAGCTATTGGGGTGGGGCGTTTTATTTGCCGTATGCCTCTGATACGAGAATAATGTACAAAGTTTTAGAGGGCGGAGGGATAGAGCATGTAAATCCTGCTATTACCGGATACTTTGCTAACTGTCGGTTTGACGGAAATAGCATTACCCCCGTTGCTAACAGTGCTATTTATTTATTTGATATAACATTTTCTGCTTGTGATGAAGTGGCCCGTCGCTCAAATTACACAGGATTGGTGACACATCTATCGGTATCTGCGGCTCCTGTTGTTAATGACTTGCTATTGGTGGCATTTTCCAATGGAGAGTCAGCAGGGTTTGCGGAGTTCGTATATAAGGAATATTAAATAGTCTGACTTTATTGCGGATTATGTTTTAAGCAGGGAACAACGTGCTTTCAAGGAGAGATACAAATGCTGTCGTTTTCAAAACTCTGGGCCAACCACCCCAACGTCAAAGGCGAGGCCCCGCTGCTGGATAAAGGCACTTACCAAAACCAGTGCGCCATTAACCTCTATGCGGTATTGGTACATTCAGGGGGCAATGTTAAAACATTCAAGGGGCAGCTCTCCTGGCAAAAGGGAAAACCAAAATATGCCATTCGCGCCCAAGAGCTGGCCAACTGGTTAACCTCCCCCTTTGGCAGAGGCAGTGGCGTGATGATGCCGATGGTGCAGAAATTTTCAGGCAAGGATGCATTTGAAAAGATAAAAGGGAAGCGGGGAATTATCTTCTTTCAGAACTATTATGGTCCTGGAAATTAGGGAGACCATATTGATCTATGGGATGGGACACGCTTAACTGACTGGAAATCATGGGTACGCATTCATCTACACGTTTCTTGGGATGGCTACTGGAGTGATTACCGCAAGGCAGAGTCCATTTGGTTCTGGGCGATACCATGAAGCGACTATTATTCATTTTTGGAGGGGCGCTCTTTGCTGGAACGATTGCTTATCTTCTCATTGGGGGGTTCGCTCAATGGTATGGGCCTCGTTACATTAAAAGTGATGATGATATAAGCACTGTTTATCTATACTCGTTAGTTGTGTTATTGATTTGCATTATTAGCGGCGGAATAGCGGGAAATATATTCTTCCTGAATAAAAGAATAAAAAATTAAGTACCGTAGAAAAACCGGATTATAAAACACAGGACAACAACATGAGCAGACAAAAAAACGCAGTGGCCCATACAGCGCCACTCGGTTTACAGGTCGTACCAGTCAGGCAGGCACTGCTGCTCATCTCCATATTCTGCACATCCCCCCTTTACGCCGGACCCGAAGGCGGCGTAGTCACTGGCGGTGCAGGTAGCATCAGCCAGAGTGGTCTTACCACCACCATCCAGCAAAACAGCCAGAACATGGCGATTGACTGGCAGAGCTACAACCTTGGTACCAATGAGCGGGTGCAGTACCTGCAACCGAATCAAAATTCCGTCTCCCTCAACCACATCCTCAGCAATTCAGCCTCCGAGATTCGTGGCCGCATCGACGCCAATGGTCAGGTGATTTTGGTTAACCCTAACGGAATATTCTTTACTCCAGAATCGGTCATCAACGTCGGCGGCATCATCGCCTCCGCCCTTGATATTAAAACCAGCGACTTCATGAACAGAGACTACCTGTTTAACGAAGTGATCAACGGTACAGGTAATAGCGACGGCGTTGTGATCAACCGTGGCACCATTAACGCCGCCCTCGGCGGCAATGTAGCGCTACTTGGTAAGCGGGTAAAAAACAGTGGCCTCATCGCCGCCAATCTTGGTTCAGTGGCATTGGCCGCAGGCAAACAGGCAGTATTGAATTTTGATGATGCAGGACT
>JAKFXL010000064.1 GCA_021731365.1 Gammaproteobacteria bacterium
GTGGCTTCAATAACGGGGGTGGCAGGTGGTACCGTTTGGGACTCAATCAGGAATATTTCGCTGTTCAGGTCACTATTGCCGCCGCTCAGGTTGCTGCTGGTATGGAGGGTGACACGTTTAGCATCGGCGCTGATGCTGGGGCGTAACCGACTGCCATCTGTACCGGCAAAGGTGAGCTGTTTAACCACGGGACGGCCTGTCGCGTTGAGAGGTGCGTTGAGGTCGATCATGGCAAGCTCATACTTCTTCGATCCGGCGGCCAGGTCGGCGCGGGAGCGGGTGCTAAAGACAATTTTGTCGCCTTGGGCGCTGATCTCGGGCCAGTGGGCGTCATCATCGCTGTTTCTCCAGCCGGAGCCGCTGGTGTAGGCGTTGGCATCGTCGCTGAAGGTGAGCTGGCGCAATCCGCCACCACTGCGTTGGGCGATGAAGATGACATCGGCAAGAAACGGGTTGCTGCCTGGAACGGTGCGGTTGGGGGTGTTAACCCCTTCGCCGTCAGGGTTGATGCACCCTGAAAAGGCGATCCAGCGGCCGTCGTAGGAGAGGCTGGGTTCAAAGGCATCTTCAGCCCGGACGTGGACGGGGGCATCCACATCGGTATTGGTTATCTGGGTTGTGTACTGCTTTAGGGCGCTGAAAGTTGCCCCTTGGGTCTGATAGCCTGCCAGATCGAAGAGAAATATTTCGTTGTTCCAGTCATCGTTCATGGGGGGCAGCAGGTCGTTGAAGGAGTCAAAGGCGAGGGTGCTGCCGTCGCCGGAGAGGGCGACATTGCGTGAGTCGTCGCTGCGGATGTTCCTGCCGGTGGGGTAGGGCACGCCGTGGGTAATCTGTGTCAGCTGTGTGCCATTGGCATGGATGACAAAAATCTCTTTGGTATGGTCACTGTTTTGTCCGGCAATCAGATCCTGGGTCGATTCAAAGGCGATGGTCTGGCCATCGTCTGAGATGCGTGGTTTGATGGAGTGCCCGCCACTGCCATGGGTGAGCTGGCGGAGCTGGCTGCCATCGCTGTTGATAGTGAAGATCTGATAGTTGGGCAGGTAGTAACCGGCATCGGCAAAAAACTCCGGGGGATTCTCGCCGGTCAGATCAAAGTAGGAGGCAAAAACCACCACCTTGCCATTGGCGGAGAGCCGGGGCGGGGTGCTGGTGGTGTAGTAGGCGGTGCGATCAACGGGGGTGGTGGGTCTGGTGGCGTGGGTGAGCTGGCGCAGTGCGGAGCCGTCACTGGCCATGATGTAGAGGTTGTCCAGATGGTCAGGATTACTGCCGGGGACTAAATCAGCATTTGCGGTGAAGACGATGGCAGAGCCATCTTTGGCGATGTCCGGATCTCGCGCCTCATAGTGCAAGGCGGAGGCAGAGCGGGAGTCTGTCAGCTGTTTAATGGTGACGCTGGTGTTGGCCACCGCGACCGTAGCGCTGGCCAGCAGTGCCCAGAGGGTTAACCGGATAAGGGGATGTGAGGTGTGGTGGCTCATAGTATACGTCTCTAAATTAGGTGTATCAGATGTGGGCCGTTCCCTGATGGTGGGACTCTGCGTGTCCCTTAGTCATTCCCGCCGCCGCCATAGAGGTGGCTGGCGTTTTGGGCCGGGTTGCGCCACTCTTTCCAGAGTTCCGTCCAGGTATCGAAGTGGTTGCCGGTGCTGCTTACATACTCATTTTCAAAGCTGCTGCCCGTCATGGAGCTGGTGTAGCGTTTGCTGTAGAGATATTTACCGCCCGTGATGTTGACGCTGCTACTGCTGCCCGTTGGCATGTTGTTGATATTAAAGTCGCTGACAAAGGCCCCGTCACGGATGCTCATCTGGTTTTTGAGCATCACGCCAGCGATGTTGGCCTGATCAAAGGTGCTGTTGCTCATATCCAAATCAAACTGATGGCTCAGCGCACCGGCATTGATGTTCTGAGTGATGCGCTGTTTTTTATCGAAACTGGCCTTGGTCACCTCTTGATAGAGTCCGCCGCTGTTGATCACCTGACGAAACTGGGTGCTTTTGGGGTTGGCGGTACCGCTGCCGGAGAATCTGGCCGGACCCAGTGGGTCGTAGGCGTTGTCCGGGCCTTTATCGATGGGTGTCCAGTTGCCAAGTGAGTCTGATATGGGGCCTAAGTCATCCACCTTTGTCTGGGGCAGTGTGCTGAAACCGCCGTTATCCTTATTCATATAACGGGTAATTTTGATGTAGGCCTCCTGCACAAAGTCGCTGTTGGGCAGGCCAACGATGGTGTGGTAGTACTGCTCGCCTGTGGCTGTGTCGCGAATCCGTTCCATCAAAAAGGGGGTGGTATCACGGCCATTGTTGCTACGGAACTCATCATTTTCATCACACTTTTCAAAACCGCCGCCGGGGGCGCTGGGGCGATTGCAATTGAAATTTAACCACTCCGGATCACCCAGTCGGGTGAGTTGGGGCTGGAAGTTGAGTGAAAACTCGGCGCTGGCGGTGGCTGTAAGTAACATCAGCAGTGCTATGACGGGGCCGTAATAACGTTTATTCGGATATCTCATCGTCATAGACCCTGTCAGTTTAGGATTGGCAAAGTATCTGAAACCTACGCAAGACCATCCGTGGACTAGCAGCGGGTTCTGATTAGCATGTTGTTTTTATGGATGCGTGTTTTGTGTTAGCAGATGCGCCAGTACAAAACAGGGCGAACATAAATAATGCCTAATAAAATAATAAGCCTTTATTAATGTTTGTGCAATAGACCTGTTTCCAGGGTTGGATCTCTGTGCCGAGGCGGTGGCCATTGACCTGCTTAGGTAGATGTTTGCTTATTGCGGGATGAGGGTTGGGTGATGTGAGGCGGTCCGGTCACTCGCGGATGACTTTGCCGCTAATGAGATCGATAATTTTGCTGGGGGCTGTTTTGGTGCTGCTTAAACCGCTTAAGGCACCATCCAGACGGTTACCAAAATAACGGTGTATTGCCAGCAGTGAACGGGCTGGGGTGAGCCCTGCAGGGTTGGCGCTGGTGGAGACAATGGCGCTGCCGAGCTGCTGACAGAGTTGGCGGGCGACAGGGCTGGTGGTGATACGCACGGCGATGGAGTTGTGTTTGCCGCAGAGCCAGCGTGGCACGTCGCTGCGTAGTGGGCAGATCCAGGTGGTGGGGCGGGGTGTTGCCTGGGTCAGTTTGTTGAGTTGTGTTTGATCTTGTATGTCGATGTAGGGCAGCAGCTGTTGCAGGTTGGCACCGATGAGGATCAACCCTTTCTCTTGTGGTCGCTGTTTGAGTTCAAGAATACGTTCGACGGCCTGGCCATCCAGTGGGTCGCAGCCGAGGCCAAAGACAGT